>JANQOZ010000085.1 GCA_028285525.1 Lysobacterales bacterium | reverse complement strand
GTTGCATCGCTTGCCAAGGGCTACGGCCATTGGCGGCGCGATGCGCCTTGTTCTTGGCGCCCAACGGGGCTCTGAAACGCAACGAACTTTCCAAACAGGACACTAGAGCACCTCGGGCGCGTTTACTAAACATTAAGGTTGCCTGCGATAGCCTTCGTATATGGGTACTCTGACGGCTACGGCGGACCTGCCGCAGTGGCCCGCGGTCCGCTGGGGGCGTAACCCGCGGCCGCTCCGGTGGTTCTGGCTGGCGCTGCTGGCCCATCTGGTCGCGCTGTGGTGGCTGGCGGGACTGCCCCTGCCGGCGCCAATCGCCGATGATCGCCCGGCGCTCCGTTTTGAGCTCGTGCCCGAGCGTGTTGTGCCCCTGCCCCCTGAATCAGAGCGGGCTCCGATCGTCGAGCCCGCGCCGGAGACGATCTCCGTGCAACCCATCGAGACGATCCCGGAGCCGACGCCCGCGGAGCCCGCCCCCGCAAACCCGGCACCGGCTCAACCGGTCCCGACCGTCCGGGTACCGCCGACCGAGGCTCCTGACGTCAAAGAAGAGGCCCAGGCTCCGCGAGCCGAGGACATTCTCAAGCGCATGCGCCGCTATCGAATCGACGACGAGCCGCGGCTGACGCCAGCAGGTCCGCAGGCGCCTCCGGCGCCGCTTGCGCTGGGGCTGGCGGATCAGACCAATCTGTTGGCAGAGCTCGACGGGCCGCTGCCGCAGCTCCCGTTTGAGCCGGGGGAAATGGGTCTGCAGTTTTACTCCGCAGGCGTAAAGGGTGATATCGCACGAACCTTCGACCGCATCACGCCGGAGTTTGGCTTTGTCACCAACTTTGGCCTGGAGGTGCGGTGCAAATACGTGCTGATTGTCGTGTCCTGCGGCTGGCGCGAACGCTAGGTGATTTGGCTACGGCTTATCGGTAAAACAGGTTGTAGGTGTCGAACGGGTAGATCTTTCCGTCCGGCGTCACGAAGTGGACGCACGAACGCTTCACCGAGGAGATGCAGAAATCGTGGGCGTCGAGGAAGGACATGATGACGACGCGAAACACGTTTTCGTAGCTGAGGTCCGGCGCCTCGACCTTCGGCAGGCAGCACAGCAGCGTCTCCATGCGCTGGGCCACCTCGGGCGTCAGGGCGTCCAGGGAAAAGGTGTCCAGAAACGCCTGCTTCAGTTCGCTGCTGGTCTCAAACGTGATGCTGTTGCCGGAGCCGGACAGCAGCGTCTCCCGCGAGATCATGCCCGACACCGGGGCCAGCATCTCAGGCTGATCGGGATTGCGCAGGCCGTAGCCGATGCAGATATTCTCCGGATGGCAGGGCAGCGGCAGCAGGTCGTCCGCGCTGAACGCGTTACTGCCCTCGGCGATCCGGCGGCGGATATCGCTAAGCGTGAGCCGGTCGGCCTTACCGAAGTTCTCGGTTCGCCCGGCGCGCTGGACCGGCTGAAACGTTACGCCGCGAACGCAGCGCCAGCGCAGCGCGTAGTTGATAATCTCATCGATTTCTTCATCGTTGGCGCCGAGCTGAACGGTGCACACCAGGGTGGTTGAGATGCCCCGCTCCTCAAGATGGCTGAGCGCCTGCTCGCGCGTACGGCGGGCGTCGATGCCGCGAAGCGTCTTAAGAGCGTCGGCCTGCAGCGAGTCAAACTGCAGGTAGACCTCAAACCCCTTGGGGTAGCGGGCAAGCGCGTCGGCAAAAGCAGGCTCGCGCGCGATGCGGATGCCGTTGGTGTTCAGCATCAGGTGCCGGACCGGCGAGCGGTGCAGCAGGTCGATGATTTCCAGAATCTGAGGGTGCAGCGTCGGCTCACCGCCGGACAGCTGCACGAGGTCGGGCGTCAGCTCGCTGGCCAGCAGCGTGTCGAGCATAGCTTGGACCTCGTCCATGGTCTTGGCGTTGCCGAGACTGGGTGCAGAGTCGGCGTAGCAGATCGGGCAGCGCATGTTGCATTCGTCGAGCAGGTCGAAGATCGCCAGGCACGAGTGCTGTTCGTGGTCGGGACACAGCCCGCAGTCGTGCGGGCAGCCGCGCTCGATACGGGTCTGGAAGCGGTGGGGCAGGTCGCCCGGCTTCAGGTAGTCCTTGCACTTCAGGTAGTAATCGATGTCCGTCGAAACGAGCGTTTTCTGGCTGCCGTGTTCCGGACAGCGCTTCAGGTAGTAGACGCAGTTGTCCATGAACACAATCTTCGCCGGCACCACCGCCAAACACTGTTCGCACAGCGACTGCGTCTGCCCATAGAACAGATAAGGTCGCTGACGCTGGGCCTGGCTCAACGGGCATCTCCGGCGGACAGCGCCGGACTGTCGCCCGTCTCGCGCAGCATGACCAGGCCGTAGCCGGCCAGGGCAAGGCAGGCCAGATGAAACAGGTTGAGTTGGCCGAGCAGCGGCGCATAAGGCTTCAGAAACTCCCAGGCGAACCGCTGCAGCGCGTAGCACAGTACAAACAGATAAAACGCGTTGCCGGCCAGCCAGCGGGATAACCGGCCGGCGGTCGTGCGTCCTGCGCGCCAGCGAAGGGTCAGAGCGGTCACCAGCACCAGCAGCATGACCCCGCTTTCATAAAGCTGCACCGGATGCCGCGGCACGCCGTCGCCGAAGTCGACCGCCCAGGGCAGGGTGCTCGGTACGCCGTGGGTGTGGTCCTCCAGCCCGGCGGAAAAGCAGCCGATCCGCCCGATCACGATCCCGAGCGCGAGACCCGGGACAAGCCGGGCTCCGGTCGAGCCATGGATCCCGTAGTAGCTCTTGAACGCTTCCACGGCGAGGATACCGCCGCAGATAGCGCCGAGAATCGACTTGCCGAAGACGTTGGTCACGCCGAGCAGGTAAAGATTCAGCGTGCCGAGCAGCAGGCTTCCGAGGATCACCCCCTGCGTCAGGATCAGCAGGTAGCGGGTTTTGAGCTGCGCGGGTACCGGCGACCGCTCGGCTCGATTCAGGCCCAGGGTCAGAGCAGCGGCCGCGACGTAGGCGGCGAGATCGAACCACAGGTGGCTGGTCAGCACCGCTTACTGAAACCCGATTGTGCAGCCGCCGAACAGCACAAACGCGGCGACAAGAATCAGCGTGCAGCCGAGCAGGAGACGAGGACGTCCGGTTTTGGACTGATTGAAGGTGAGCGCCATGGCGTACCCGAAGATCGCCAAACCGACCGCCACCGCCACGATGGCCAACGGCTTGTTCTCCCCGAGCGCGAGCACCACTGCGCAGCCGGCCAGAAACAGAAACCCCGCGACCTCGAGCACCCAGATCAGCCAGCCCAGCACGAGCAGTACCGTAGGCGGCTGGTCGCTGGGTCGCTGATCGGTCATGCCGCCAGTGTACCGAATTTACCTTCAGGGGTTCTTGCCGCCGAGTCCGCGGCCAACGCCGGAGACGCGCATAAAAAAGCGGCCCCAAACCTCGGGGCCGCAACAGGGCGAATGCTAGAGGCTATTGTCCTGGCCAACGAGATCCACGAGCAAACATCATTGCCTGCGCATGGGCACGGCGTATGCACCTCGACCGTTCTGCTCGCTTTCATCGAAGTTTGTCTGCAGCATGTGGCCAACCGCCGGCAGGCCGTTGAAGACCGTTCCTTCGTCCGAGGTGACGGAGCCGGTCAGCGGCAGCTCTAGCAGTCCCCTCACGTCGTCGTCGAAGAGAAAGAACTGCGCGTCGCCGAGCAAACAGGGTTGGCTGAAGGCAAAGAAGTTCACGAGCTGTACGAAGTTGACCGCGCCGGTGTAGCGATCGCAGTTAATGCCCGCCACCGGGGCCGGCAGATCCTCGAGCAGATCGCCCGTGTTGTCCACCAGGTTGCCGTTTACTGGGCTGTCGTCAGGGGCAAACGGTGAGGCGGTGAAGCTGCGATAGAAACCCGGGTTGGCGTGAAAGGGGCGCGTGGGGAGTAGTACCAGCGCGCTGGCAAAGGCACGAGCGTCCTCTTCGCTATGGTATTCAGCTGACAGTTGCTGGGTCATTAGTGCCGCTTCAACCGCGTTGATCGGGTTGGCGGCGAAGGTCGCAGTCTCGCCGCCTATCTGGGCTTGAGGCGGAATGACGTCGGCCAGCGACGGGCGTCCGGCACGGAGGCTGACGGTGTGCATCGGTTCGTCGCTGAAATCGGCGAGCCCGGTGGGCTGGAGAGCAAAGGTCCGCCCCGAATCGATGTCCTTGATGAACGAGATACCTGAAAGACCGCCGCCGGGAGCGCTGACGCTGTCGTTAAGGAACAAACCACCGCCCGACCATTCGCCGTCGGCGAACCGTCGATTGATGGCATCGCAGTCGCCGGCGAGCTCCGCCGGGATTTCTCCCATTTCAAACACCTCGATATAACCGCTGTCGAGCCGGCTGCGGGGCAGCAGACTCTCGTCAAGCGATCGGTCAAGGTGCACCGCCGTGGCTGGCTGTGAGCCGAGCTGAGGCACCGTACAGCTCTCGTCCTCGGTCGTGATCCGGGCGGTGAAGCGCGGCTGCCCGATCAGCCGGGCATTCCAGGCGTCGCCGGGTTTCAGGTAGACGTTGATGCTGATGGTCGGGCGACCGCTTAGAGCGTCTTTCGTCAGGACCTTAAGCGCTTTGCCCTGGTCGGTGTGGTTGCGGATCGTGAGCTCGGTCAAGTTGTCACCCTCGGTGGAAAAGAGGGGGAAGATCAGCACCTGGCTGTCGGCGCCGGTCGTGTCCAGGCTGACGGCGCCACCGCCACTGGGAATCAGGGTCGCCATCAGCATCAGGGTCAGAAAAGTTGAGGTCAATCGCATTGTTGTTCTCCGATGTCTTATGCCCGGCAGACGCGCATCCGGCGCTTGTCCCCTAAAAAGCACTCACTAAAACCGGTAATGAACGGTGAGCGTCACGTTGCGCGGTCGCCCCGGCAGGAAGTCGATTCGCTGGTTGCGCCGCACCACGTTGGGGGTGGTCTGGTGATAGTCACGATCGAACAGGTTGTTGGCGGTCAGGGCAACGTCCAATCCTTTTCCCTGCCAGCCCAGATTGAGATCGGTCAGCGCCACCGCCGGAATCTCCCCCGCTTCCGGGTTGTTGGCGTTGGCCTGCACCGACGCATGAAAACTTAAGCCCGCCCCGAGTCGCCAGCCGCCACCGAGCTGACTGGCCCAGCTCACTGCGCCCGAGTAACGGGGCGCGCCCGGAAACTGGTTGCCGGATGCCGGCTCCAGCAGGGCATCGCGTTCAAACGGCAGGAACTGCTCGTACTCGGTGTCGAGCCAGCCCAGGCTGAAGCTCAGGGCGTGAGCTTCGCCGAGGCGCCAGCGCCCATCGAGCTCCAGCCCCCAGTTTCGTGACTTGCCGGCGTTGGTCACCGCACCGAGATTGAGCTGGTCTTCGATTACCTGCCACTGCTGATCAAGCTGCGTATAAAAACCTGATGCGTTGAGCTGCAGCGTCTTGAGCTCGCCGCGCCAGCCCAGCTCCGCGCTCCTGATTCGCTCCGGTTCGTAGGACAGCCATTGCGGCGTGCCGGCAAAGGTTGCATCTGAGACGGCGCCGCCCGCGTTGAACCCTTCGGCGACCCGACCGAAGTACTCGCCGGCGTCGTTTGGCCGATAGCTCAGAGCGAGCTCGGGACTGACGTTCCGATACGTTTCCCGGAACGGATCAAACTGACCGTCAGCCGGAATCAACAGCAGTCCGGAGACCTGAAGGCAGGCCAACGCCTCGTCGTCGCCGCCACTGCCGACCTGCATCGTCTCCGGCCGCGTTTCGCAGTCGCGGCGAAGCTGGTCCCGGGAAATTTGGACACCGGCTTCCAGCCGCCAGCGGGCGGTGAGCGGCGTATCTACCGCGATCGACGCCGTTCGCCGCCTCAGCCGGCTGCTTAGCCGCCAGCGACGCTGTTCCCGCAGGTAGGTGTCCCGACTTCGGTTTACGCCCGTGCTGAGTCCGGCGCTGATGCGGGCGTCCCGCCAGCTGCCCTGCCAGGTGAGCTGCGCGAAGCGCAGGTCCTCCCGCTCGGCGTCGATGAGGAGATCGGTCGGATCAAAATCGTTGACCAGGAGCCGGCTCGGCTCCAGCTCGGCGTTGCCGCCGGAGTCGACCAGCGCCAGTCGCCACAGTTCTTCAGCCCCTGGTTCCCAGCTCAGCTCCAGGGAAGCAACGTGTCCATCGACCTCCCGTTCGCGGAAGGGTGGCGCTCTACCGCTGCGGCCGAACGGGTCTTCCGCGCTGAGCCGCTGCGGCCCGGCGCTGCCGTCGAAGCCCGTCAAGTCCAGAGCCAGCGCAAATTCCGGCCTTGCCGCCGGTTCCCACAGAGCTGCCAGCCTCGCAGTGTTGCTGCGGCTGAAGTTGAACTCTGATCCAAGACCCCGCTCGCCGGGGTCGTCGAGCGTACCGGCGACGATCTGCCGATCGAAGCTTGCGCGCACCGCCAGCTCCTCCCCCAGCAGCGGCTGATTGACCATCACCGACGCCTGCGTATCACCCAGGTCGCTCACACCCGCCCGCAGTGCCCGCTCGTTGGTGAACTGAGGCTGACGGGGACGGATGCTGATCCTTCCTCCGAAGGTGCTGAAGGGGCCTGCGACGCTGGCGCTGCGCGGGCCGCGCTCGAAGCCGGCGCTCGCCGTATCCCAGGTGCTGAGCGGCAGGTTGGCGAGCACCACACCCGCCAGCGGCGCATCGCCGACCACCGCCGCAGCATTGCCCAGCGTGTTGAGATCACCGGCGCTCGGTATACCCCGGAAATAATATTCATCGCCGCTGCCGAACACGTTGGCGGCTCGAGCGAACAGCTGGTCGAGCCGATTGTCGTTGAGATTTTCGATATCGCTCGCCGAGACTGTCGTCGCGCTGACGCCGTTGCGCAGCGGCACGCCCGCAGCAACGGGCAGCGTGGCCGTCACCGGCAGCGCGAGGAGGCTCAGGCTCGCCTGGCTGAGCAACCTGAGCTCACGGTCGCCGGAATCGAGCTGAACCAGCTCGATGCCCCGGGTCTGCAGCCAGCTTTGGAGCGCTGCTTCACTGTCTACGCGCTGCCCGACCGGCGTGTCCAGCGACACGCCGGGGCCCAGCACGTAGTTCCAGCCCAGGCGGGCACTGAGCTCGCTAAGCACGTCCCGCAGCAGCGGCTGCGCGCTGGCGACGCTGGTAAACAGAGCCGCGAGCAAGACGAGGAACGCCCTGCGGGGTTGAGGGGGCATCAATAGAGCAGTGTCACTGGCCCGGCAGAGAGCAGCTGCAGGCCCGCCCGCGACGCCAGCGTTTCCAGTGCCTGGCGGCCGCTGTCGATCGCTACGACGGCGCTGACCGCCGGGTCGCCGGTGCCGGGCGCGCGGACGACAGCCTGCTCGAGAAACGGTGCCAGTTGTTCGAGCACCTCCGACAGCGGCACGTCGTCGAACACCAGGTTGCCGGAAGACCAGCCAAAGTAGCGCTGTACTCGCCCCGGATCTGGGATTCGCTGCCCGTCGCGGGCAAACTGTCCTCGGCTGAGTTCGACGGTCGATGATTCGCCGTGCTGAACCGCCACGCGGCCTTCGATAACGCCAGCACGGTGAATCCGGTCGCGCCAGGAAACGCCGAACCGGGTGCCCAGGACGGTGACCGTCGCCTCGCTGCTCTCCACCACAAAAGGTCTTGTGGCGTCGTGCTCAACGTCGAGAAAAATATCGCCGTAGTGAAGGAGCACACCGCGCCCTGAGGGCAGCAGACTGATAGCGCTGTCGCCGGCGAGCTGGAGGCTGCTGCCGTCTCCCAGCTCCAGCGACTGAACCTGACCCGCTCGGGTTACGAAGTCCGCCTGCAGGCCGGCCCATTGCTTTGGTAGTGCCGGCAGCAGCAGCGCCGCCACCAGGGCCAGCAGACCGGTCGCGACCAGCGGCCAGCGTCCTCGGCGCGAGGACGCGGCAGGGACGGGCTCTGGCCCGAGCGCCGTCTCGAAGTGGTCGTTCAGGTCTGAGGCTTCCAGCTGATCGGCCGCAAACCAGATGGCGCTGACCTCCGCAAAAGCTTCCCGGTGACCTGGCGATTGCCTCAGCCACGCGACCAGCTCCGGGTCGTCCCAGCTTGGGTTGCCGTCAGCGGCCAGCCGACTCATCCATTGTGCAGCCTGTTGAATCACGTCTGAATTTTCACTCTTGGTAGTCATAACAACGTATCGCTGCGGCTTTGCCCCCAATTAGTGTCCTGCTCCCCCGGTTGTTCCGGGTGTTTTGTCCTGCGCTCAATCAATGCTGCTGTCCTGCGAGCGCTTCACGAAGCAGCTTCAGCGCGCGGCCGATATGATTCTCGACGGTTTTTTCCGTGATGCCCTCACGGGTCGCGATCTCCCGATAGCTGAGCCCCTCATACTTCCGCGCGACAAAAGCCCGCTGGCACTTCGTCGGCAGCTGCGATATCGCCTGACGCAAGGACTCAAGCTGTTCATCGAGGGCGGCGACCTCACCCGCTCCCGGGCTATGCTCGTCGCGCGACAGGGTCTTGATGTGTTGATCGGCGCGTTTGTCCCGTCGCAGCAGATCCCGCGCGAGGTTTGCGGTAATGCGAAACAGGTAGGCGCGCTGATTGGTCACCGACTGCCGTTCGAGTGCCCGCGCCAGTCGAAAGCATGCGTCCTGCACCACGTCTTCGGCCCGATCGGGTCCGACCATGGCCGCGGCGAACGCCGTCAGCTCCCGTCGATGCTGCTCGATGGCCATCGCGGCCCCGGCCATGTTCATGGCGGCATCCTCATGTGGCGGGTGGCGACAGCCGATATTCGATGGGGATCTTCACCTCCAGCCTGGCTGCCGACACGGCCGCGGGCAGGGGAGGATAGGGCGCGGCGTCGGACACCAGCTTCAGGGCCGCCTGGTCGAGATGCCGCGATCCCGATGACTCCATCAGCTCTGAATCCACTAGCCTGCCGCTGCGGGTGATGACAAACCGGACGGTTGCCGCGCCTTCGAGTCCTCGGCGGCGCGCGCTGGCGGGATAGGCCTGATAGCGAGCGAGCTGCTGCCGAATGGCCAGGATGACGCCGGCGTTCTGCGCTTCGCGGCTGCTCGCGCCAGCGCCGGGCGTTGCGAAGGGTGCAATGGGTTTCGGCGGTTCCAGCGCGCGCGATCGATCAACAACGGGCGTCGGCAGCGGCGTTGCTTCAGTTGCGGGGCGGACCCTATCCCGCGTTGGACCCTGTCGGCTAAGCTCCCGGTCGGTGGACGCCTGCGTAGGCGCTGCGTTCTCGGTGGCGGCCGTGGCTGGAGCCGACTCGTCGGGCCGGGTTTTGCCGGTGCCGGTTCGCTCGCTCGGCGCGGTGGCGACAGGCGCCGATGAAGGCGCCTGCCGGGGACTGACCAGCAGAACTTCCATGGTGGGTAACGATAGCGGCACCGCTACCGGCCGAATGAACCACGCCAGTGCCGCCACATGGACCAGCAGCGAGAGGGCGATCAGCAGGATGAGGCGACGGTCGGTGGTCATGGCGGATCGGTTACCTGGCGCTCGATCTTGAGCGCGCGGGCCCAGCCGTAGTCGGCGACGCCGACCGTGCCCGGGCGTATGTCGATTTGTTCATTTCTAATCGACTGGATCACAAAGCCCGCGATGGGCAGACCAGAGAACACGTGCCCTTCGTCGGACACGATCTCACCATCAAGCTGGTACCGGACCTCTCCTTCCGAAGCGTTGTCGGGCACGCGAAAGATCCCCTGTGTGTAGGGGCAGGGCTGGGTAAATCCGATGGTGCGGCTCAAAAACACGGTTGTCACCGCGCCGTTGGCCAGGTCGCAGTTGGCCTGTCCCGAGAACGGCTGCAGATCAAACGCTGCACCTTCCCGGTCGATGGAGCTGACCGTCAATCGATTCTGCTCAAGGGTCTCGTTGTCCGCCGGTGGCAGTGAGACGGTGAACGGCGCCAGCACGCGCTCCTGTTCCGCGGGAAGAAAAAAGGTCTGTGCGTCGGCGTGATACGGGCGGGTCGGGAAGTTCAACGTGGCAAAAACCAGTGCGTCCAGTTCGCGGGACGCGGTAAAGTCGGCGCGCGCTTCGGTGGCCATCAGCAGCGCGTCGACGGCGTGCACGGGAAATTCGCTCCAGGTGGATACCCGTTCGACCTGGAGCGTTCGGTTGCCGAACACCACCGTTTCAACGACCCGGCTTTCGGCCGGAGAAACGTCGGCCAGATTCGGCTGGCGACTGCTGAATGGATCGGTGTGGAGCGGGGCATCGCGAAAGTCGGCGAGCGCAAGCGCCTCGTACTGATGGGCTCGCCCCGCGTCGACCTGCACCAGGACTGCGTAGCCTTCCAGCCCGCCGCCCGGCGCCTCGATATCCTGCGCTGGATTCAGATCCCAGGCGCCGCCCGGGGACCAGCGGGCATTGATCTCAGCGCAGTCGCCAGCCAGGGTTGGAGAGAGTGTGCCCATCTCGTAGATCTCGACGTAGCCTGACCCGAGTCGGCTTCGAGAGACCAGAAGGCCAGACAGATCTTCCGTGAAATTCTCATCGCTGAGGGAGATGCCCTCGTCGGGAATGTCGGCGCGTGCAGGAAACGTGCAGCTCTGGTCGACCCAGGGCGCCAGCAGACTCTCAGCGGTGTCCACGGAGGCACCGGTGGGTTCAAACAATGCGCCGGACCAACTGTCGCGGGGGCGAAGGTAGACGTTGAGCGACAGGGTGGGGCGGCCGTTCACCGAGTCCTTGACGACAAATCGCAGCGCTTTGCCCTGATCGGTCTGGTTGCGTACTTCAAAGACAGTCTGAAAGCTGTCGCCGGTGAGAAACAGCGGGAACAGGAGCACCTGGCCGGAGCTGTCAAGGCTGAGGCGGACCGCCAGAGTCTGAGTGCAGCAAAGCAGGAGGGTCAGACACAGGCATTGTTGAAAAGCAGTCTTGGCCATGCGCATTATCGACTGACGCGGGGTGGTGGCATTTCCCCCAAATCGTTAAGGTCGGTCTCAACGCAGTTGGGGGGTCTGGAGCCGGTTGGAAAAGCGGCTTTGGCCGTCGTTACGCCGACTCTGGAATCAGTATACGTCAGCACAACGAGCCTGCCATGAGGGTCAACCGGTGAGTACCGTCAGCATTGCCAGAAACCATGTACCGCAACACGCCACTGCTTGAGCAGCGCATTGGCCGGCAGGACGTCCTGCTGAAACTTGAGTGTGATCAGCCCACCGGTTCATTCAAGCTCAGAGGCATGTCGCGCCTCTGTGAGCATGCGGCTCGCGGCGGCGCGAGCTCGGTAGTGAGCTCCTCAGGCGGCAATGCAGGGCTGGCTGCGGCCTTTGCCGCGCGTTCGCTGAAGCTCTTATGTCGGGTTGTGGTGCCGGAAACGACGCCGCTCCTGACCGTCCGTCGACTGGAAGCGCTGGGCGCCGAGGTGCTGCAGCAGGGCGCCGACTGGAATGGTGCAGATCGCGTGGCTCGCGAGATCTGTCGCGATTCCGGGGCCTTTTATGTCCATCCGTTTGATCACCCGGAGCTCTGGCGCGGACACGCCAGCTTGATCGAAGAGTGTGCGGCCGAGCTGGTCGAACCGGCTCAGGCACCTGATGCCGTGGTGGTAGCGGTGGGCGGTGGTGGACTGCTGTGCGGGGTCTTGAGTGGCATGCATGCCGTGGGCTGGGCGCACGTCCCGCTGGTCGCGGTGGAGACGCGAGGGGCTGCATCCCTCCACGCGGCGATGGCCGCGGGAAAACCAACCGAACTACCGGCGATCGAGACGATTGCGATCACGATGGGTGCCCGGCAGGTGGCTGAGCGGGCGTTTCAGTGGACGAAAGAGCACCCGGTTCAGAGCGTGCTGCTGACCGATCGGCAGGCGCTCTCAGGCTGCCGGCGCTTTGCCGACGATCATCGACGGCTCGTTGAGCCGGCGTGTGGAGCAGCATTGAGCGCTGTCTATGAGGGGTTAGTCGAGGCTCGCCGACCGCTCGTTGTTGTTTGCGGAGGTGCGGGGGTCAACCTGGAGATGCTGGAACGCTGGACGGCGCAGCTGGCGGAACCGATCGACGGGCGGCAGTGATAAACTAGCGGATTAGTTTGCTTCAGGTTTTCGTTTCATGGCAGGACACAGCAAATGGGCCAACATCCAGCACCGCAAGAAGGCCCAGGATCGCAAACGCGCAAAGATTTTCACCCGGGTCATCCGGGAGGTCACCGTCGCGGCAAAGCAGGGTGGCGGTGACCCGGATGCCAACCCGCGGCTGCGGCTGGCCGTTGAAAAGGCCAACGCCGCCAATATGCCCAAAGATACGCTTGAGCGGGCCATCAAGAAGGCCACGGGTGATCTTGAGGGCGTGACCTACGAAGAAATCCGCTATGAGGGATACGGCCCCAACGGGGTGGCGGTGATGGTCGATACGCTGACCGATAACCGCAACCGAACGGTCGCCGAGGTTCGCCACGCCTTCACCAAGTACGGCGGCAGTCTCGGTACCGACGGCTCGGTGGGTTATCTGTTCAACAAGCTCGGCGTGATCACCTACGGTCCCGGTGCTGACGAAGACGCGATTATGGAGGCCGCGCTCGAGGCTGGCGCGGAGGACGTGCTGGAGGAAGACGGGGCCGTGGAGGTTATTACCACTCCCGACGACTTCGAAACGGTCCGCGACGCGCTGCGGGACGCTGGCCTGGTGCCCGACGATGCTGAGGTCACCATGAAGCCCGACACCAGCGTCGAGCTGGACGTGGACGGCGGCCAGACGGTGCTGAGCCTGCTCGACGTGCTGGAAGACCTCGACGACACCCAGGCGGTCTATTCCAACGCTCAGATTCCCGAAGAGGCTTATGCCGGCAGCTGAGGCGCGACGGCCTCCGGCGGTTCGGATCCTGGGAATCGATCCGGGTTCGGTGGTCACCGGGGTCGGCATCATCGACGCTTCCGGCAACCGGCTCGTTCATGTTGCCCACCTTGCGATCAAAACCGGCGGCGGCGATTTCCATGCTCGGCTGCAGGCGATTTTCGAGGGCGTGAGCGAGGCGGTGGCGCAGCACCAGCCCGACGAGGTGGCGGTCGAAAAGGTGTTTATGTCTCGCAACGCGGATGCCGCCCTCAAGCTGGGGCAGGCGCGGGGGGCGGCGATCGTCGCCGCTGGAAGCAGCTGCCAGCTTGCTGAGTACTCGCCGCGCAGCATCAAGCAGGCGCTGGTCGGCGGCGGGGGAGCGGACAAGAAACAGGTTCAGCACATGGTCGCCCGACTCCTTCAGCTCGAGGGTCCTCTGCAGCCCGATGCTGCTGACGCACTCGCCACCGCTATCTGTCATGCCCACCATCGGGCGACTTCCGTGCGGCTTGCCGCGGCCGGGGCTCGGCGATGATCGGCCGTTTGCGCGGGCAGCTCGTCCACAAACGGCCGCCGCTGCTGATGGTGGACGTCGGGGGTGTGGGCTACGAGGTCGAGGCGCCACTGAGCGTTTTTTTTGATCTGCCCCAGGACGGGGAGCCGATCACCATCCTGACCCACCTGATGGTCAAGGAGGACTCCCACACGCTCTATGGTTTTGCCGACGACAGCCAGCGGGAGCTGTTTCGAAATTTGCTCAAGGTCAGCGGTGTGGGCGCCAAGCTGGCGCTGGCGATCCTCTCCGGAGTGAGTGTCGCCGAGTTTGTGAACCTGGTGAACAACAATGATCCAGCTTCGTTAACCAAGCTGCCGGGCATCGGCAAGAAAACGGCCGAGCGCCTCATTATCGAAATGCGCGACCGGCTGCCCGAGGGCGTCGCGAGCAGCGTCAGCCTGCCCGGTTCTGCGCCGACATCCACCGATGCGGCCAGTGAGGCCAGCGCCGCGCTGCGCAATTTGGGCTACAAGCCGGCTGAGGTTTCCCGCATGGTGCAGCAGGCGCAGAGCGACGCGGACGAGAGCCTGAGCGCGGAAGACATCATTCGCCAGGCGCTCAAGTCGCAGGTTGCCGGTTGATGGAGGATCGGCTGATGGACCCCGGTGGTGATGACGACCTGATTGAACGCAGCCTTCGACCTCAGACCCTAAAAGAGTGTCTGGGGCAGGAGCAGGTTAAAGAAAAGCTCGCAATCTTTATTCAGGCTGCGCGAGGTCGCGGCGAATCGCTGGACCACACGCTGATCTACGGTCCGCCGGGGCTCGGCAAAACCACGCTCGCTCACGTGATCGCCAACGAGCTCGACGCCGAGCTGAAGGTCACTTCGGGTCCGGTGCTGGAGCGGGCTGGTGACCTGGCCGCGCAGCTTACCAACCTGCAGCCTCACGACGTGCTGTTTGTGGACGAGATTCATCGCCTATCACCGGTGGTCGAAGAGGTGCTTTATCCGGCGATGGAAGACTACAAGCTGGACATCATGATCGGTGAGGGGCCCGCGGCGCGCTCGATCCAGCTCGATTTGCCGCCCTTTACGCTGGTCGGCGCAACCACTCGGGCAGGCCTGCTCACCTCACCGCTGCGGGATCGCTTCGGGATTGTTGAACGCCTCGAGTTCTACAGCGTTCCTGAACTGACCCAGATCGTGAAGCGTTCAGCCGGAATTCTCAATATTCAGTGTGACGACAGCGGCGCCGGCGAGCTGGCCCGGCGTTCCCGAGGAACTCCCCGCATCGCTAACCGCCTGCTGCGTCGGGTGCGAGATTACGCTGAGGTCAAAGGCAATGGCCTGATCAACGCGGAGATCGCCCGGCAGGCCATGGGCATGCTGGATGTCGACGCTGCCGGCTTCGACGCGCAGGACCGGCGCCTGCTGAAGACGATGATCGAGCATTTCGACGGTGGGCCGGTGGGCGTCGACTCGCTGGCCGCCGCGATCAGCGAGGAGCGCGACACCATCGAAGACGTGCTGGAGCCCTACCTGATCCAGCAGGGTTACATCATGCGGACTCCGCGTGGGCGCATGGTCACCGGCAAAGGTTATCGGCACTTCGGGCTGAAACCCCGCCCGGGTACCGGCGGCGATCTGTTCAGCGACCAGGACCCGGACGGCAACCATGGCTGAGCCCGACGCCGACTTCGTCTGGCGTGTGCGGGTTTACTGGGAGGATACGGACGCCGGCGGCGTGGTTTATTACGCCAACTACCTCAAGTTTATGGAGCGCGCGCGCACCGAGTGGCTGCGCTCGCGTGGTTTGATCCAGAGCCGGCTTGAGGCGGAGCAGGGTGTGGTGATGGTCATGCGGGACATCAGCGCCCGCTACGTCACGCCGGCCCGACTCGACGACGAGCTGGCGGTTACTGTGACGCTCGAAAAAACCGGCGGCGCGAGTTTTGAGGTGAGCCAGCAAATCTGGCGAGTGCCAGACTACACTTTGCTGGTTGAGGGGCGAGGCAGCGCCGCCTGCCTCAACGCGTCAAACTGGCGACCCTGCCGTTTCCCGCCGGTGCTGCGCGACGCGTTAGCCTGCTAATCCAGCGCTACGCTGATGTTGCCGGTCTGCAGATCGACCAGCATGTCGCATTCGCCTCGGCCCTCGTGCCAGGCGACCTCCGCGCCGACCAGCAATGAGCGGCGGGTTCGTAAACGGCGTCCGTCGACCGCAAGGCTGGCGTCGCCGATGCCCGCATCCAGGTCGACGTTGCCGTAGCGAACCGCCCGGGCGCGGACGTTGACGTCACCGGCGCCCATGTCTACTTCCACGCACGCGTCAACCGGCCCCACCGACAGTTCTCCGGCGCTGACGTCCAGCGCGAGTTTGCGCACAGGCGGCACCTGCACCGAAGCCCGCAGATGGGCATCGCGAAACGAGGTTGCCGCGTTGCGGCTGAGTCGGATGCGCAGCGTGCCGTCATCATCTTCGCGGGTTTCAAATTCCAGGTCTTCGAGCCGCCTCGCGCAGGCGCTGTCCTGGCTCGGGCAGAGCACCAGCAGGTCGATCCGGAGCTGATCATCGTTGCCGGAGACCACCTCGATTTCGCCGATCGGGATCCGCACCGAAACGTCTGAGTCTTCGGTTACGGGCAGCGCGAGTCGCCGCTCAGGACCGATCACCACGTCTTTGGTTCTGGCGTCGATCACACAGCCGCTGCTGAGCATAGCGAGCAGGATCATCAGGGAGAGTCGAATCGTCTTCATTAGCATTCACGTCGCGGTGCACCATCCGGCATACGGATAGGGTTGGCAAAAGTTACAGTGGCTGAGGAGATTGCCCCGTAGCGGACCGTAAGTGAAGCGCTGATAGTCATGCCGTGTCCAGCGGGCGATTTTGGGGATTGAGGTGTGCGGCCATTTTTGATGGCTCCACTTGTGCTAGCGTTCCTGGCTCAACCAAAAACAATGAGGCAACCGGATGAGGCGGACGGGATTGGCCCTGACATTACTGGGCGGAACGGTAGCGGCGCAGGCACAGGTGGATAATCTTCGGATTACCGAGGTGGACCCTGCGACCGGCGAGGTTGAAGTCACCAATATCGGCGACGAATTTACGACCAGCGTCAATCGACCCTTCTGCCATCGGTTCGTTTATCAAAACAACATCCCCGCAAATACGCTGTTCGGTGCCGGTGGTATCCAGACTTTTTCACTCAATAACCTGGACCCTGCGGCCAGCGATCTCTGGATCTATCGCTCGAGTCCGTTTGGGAGCGCCGCCAACCTCATCCAAGGGTTGCAGTACGGCGCACCTGTCACGGGCCGAGCCGGTTTAGCCAGCGGGGACGACAAATGGTCGGGCGCCGATAGCGTTGCCCCAATGCCACCCTCAGGTATGACGCTCTCCTGGGACGGCTTCGGCAACACCGCCTTCGACTGGTACGTCGACGAGACGCCTTCGCTCGGCAGCGCTGAGACCGAGACGCCCGGCACGATTCCTCCGAGCACCGCCTTTCCGGCCGGCGTCCAGGACTTTGAGTCGCTGCTCCTGGGTGACACCGTGTCGGTGATTCAAAACTGGCCGGTGGTGGACTCGAGCCCGCCCGGCGCCTTCACGATCCGTACGGTGAGCGACGTGCTGGGAACCACCACGCCGCGCAGCATGGACTCTAGCCAGTGGCTGCGGATCCACGACGCGGACCCGGATGACGTGCAGAACCGGTTCTACGGACCGACTATTGAAGCCGTTGTTGAGTCCAATTATGAGTGGCGTTTCTTTAACGCGGTCGAAGCACCGCCGCCGGCGAGTGGTGACAACTATCCGCGGTACACGATCCAGCATGTCGACGGCGGCTTTGCCAACACCTGGGGTATCGAGTATCGGAACGACGGCGTTTACCTGGTGGTGATCGGCTCAGGCGGCACGCCGGCGTCGACGCTGATTCAGGCATCCACCTATCCGGATGATCTCGGCGTGTGGCAGGAGGTCTCGCTCATCGTGGACTTCGGCATGGACACCGTTTCCGCCAGCATCGACGGCCAGACGCCGGTATCGCTGCCGATCAACCTCGCGGCCACCGCGGATGCCACCCGATTCCGCTTTTGCTACCGTGGCGAAGGGGTCGGCAACGTCGGCACCTTCCTGCTGGACGACGTATCGGTAGCGGTCGACGACCCGCGTCTGATTTTCGCGAACGGCTTCGAGGAATAGCTTCACGATGATGAAAGGGGTACGGGGCGCAGCAGCCTCAGCCTACTCCGCCCCGTTCTTCTTTCTTCACTTATCTGGACTGTTGTCTTTAGGCTCTCGGATCAAGCAGGTACACTGGCGCCGTGGGTCCGCTACCCAGAAAAACCTTCCACAACCGACTCCTGTTTGGGCTGCTTCTGGTCAGCTTCAGCCTGGCCGGCGCCTGCGCCGTTCTCCTGTTTCTGGCTTTTGAGGAAAACGAGCGGGAAGAAGCTCAGGCCTGGATGCAGGCAACCATTGTGCAGCTTGCTGAAGGCATCCAGACCGCGGGCTGGCCGTCCGTCCCCTCAGCGCAGGATTCGGGATTTCTTCGCTCTCGGCTGGTCGACGCCAGACAGGCACTGATTCGCGAACTGGACGGCGCGTTGGGTGAACCCGTCGCGCAGAACTCGATTGCGAATATCGCCGTCATGGTGCGCACCGGCGATTCTTCGTCGGCAAGGGTGATCGCCGCGATCGATGAAGCGGAGGAGGGGTCCGATCATGATATGACGTTGACTCAGGCCAGACGCATGGGCTGGGAGCAACTGACGGTTGAGGATCAACCGGACTCGGAGCAGCTTCTACGTGCCTACGTTCCGATTAGGTCGGCGGATGGCGAAATCCAAGGGCTGCTGCGGATGGACCTCAACGGAAGTTATTTCGACAACCTCTGGCTGGAAGCGCTCGCTGGCGCTGTGGCGGTATTTGTCATCGGATCGCTGCTTTCCTGGCTGATAAGTCGGCGCTTTTCGAGAGCGCTTGCGCAGCCGGTGGAAGCACTTGCGGGCGGGATGGATGCTGTCGCAGGCGGACGATTGGAGCCACTCGACTTCCCGGCCACGCACGATGAGTTCGACGCGCTTGCCCGACATTTCAACGCGATGGTTGATGACCTCCGCGATCGCGAGCGGCTGAAAAAGGATCTCCTGGCGGCCGCCGCGGTGCAGCAACATCTGCTGCCAACGTCCGAGCCCGCCCTGGACGGCTACGATGTGTTTGGTTCGGCCCGCTACTGCGACGAGACTGGCGGCGACTACTTCGACTTCCTGCCCTTGCCGGATCAGCGGCTGGGCATCATCGTTGCCGATGTTTCCGGGCATGGACTCAAGTCTGCGCTGCTGATGACCGCGATGCGCGCTGTCTTGCATGCGACCTTCAACGAGTCTCACGGAGATCTGGTGAAAGCGGTCCAGGCCGTCAATGACCAGCTGCTGCGGGATACGCAGGCGGGTGCTTTTGTGACGGCATTTGCCGGCTTGCTGGACGCGGGTACGGGCCGTCTCGAATGGCTCAGCGCCGGGCACGACCCGGCACTGGTGTTGCGTGCGCAGACGGGCGAGATCGAGGCGCTGGAGGCGACCGGCATCCCGCTGGGCATTCTGGCTCAGCCGGTGCAAACCGGGCCGGTGTGTCAGATCAACCGCGGCGATCTGCTGGTCGTCGGGACTGACGGGGTTTCTCAATGCCGCAACGCCGAGGGCGACTTTTTTGGCCTCGACCGGCTCGGTTCGCTGATGAAGCGCCACCGAGAGGAAAGCGTGCAGGCCATCTTCCAGCAAATCATGTCGGAAGTTGTCGCGTTTCAGCCGCCGGGGCCGGCGGCTGACGACATGACCCTGGTCCTGCTCAGCCGCGAGTCTTAGCCTAAGCGCGGCTTAGCCGCTCGAAGCGGTGCGGGCTCAGTTAACGCACCGCTTGCTCTGACCAGCAGCTTGCCGGCAGCCCCTTCAATTCTCCAGATTTTGGCTTTCGCCAGTCGCTGAATCCCGCGTTGTCGCCTGCGCGTCCGGCGTTGAAATGGGTGATCGACACCGCGTCGGCGCGGCCTGAGTCAAAAGATGGGGCCAGGTAGCAGCGCTGAGAGCGAGCGCTGAACACGCCCGTGAGTCCACAGCGGGCCCACATCAGGCCGCTCGCCGGGTCAAAGACGATCGGCCCGTGCGCGCTGAGCTGTTTGCCACGCATCGGGAAGCAGGCCTTTTCCGCCGTTTCGAAGCCGGCCGCGAAGATGAGATCGACAAAGTCGCGGAGCACCACGGTTGCGGTGTTTGCTGGCCCGATGAGATAGGACTGGGACGGCTGAATGGTGATTTCGATGGTTTCGTCGCCCTCCATGTCATCGCTGTCGGCCTGGGGCTGGAGGTTGAGCTGCAGGGTCATCTCGTTGCCGCCGATCACGGTGCCGCCCGTCAAGACATAATCCTGCGGCGAGCTGGCGCTGCCGCTGAGGGTGTAATTCACGGCGATACCCTGGGTCGGGTCCCCACCGCCGGAACGGGTGAGAAGAAACGCGCCGGGATTTGAGCCTGACTCGCTCATGTCGGCGTCCAGCACCGATACCTCCACTACCGGCGCGTCGTCGGTCAGCGTAAACGTCACGGTATCCGGTTCGCCGGTGATGTACTGCGAGTTGGGGAGGAATGTCACGGTGATGGTCTCGTCACCTTCAACGATGTTGTCACTCACGGGGGTGATCACAACACTGGTGCTGGTCTGATCGCCCGCAAAGCTGAAATTCGTGGCCTGCACGAAATCGAACAGTGGAGTTGCGGTTCCGGTGTACGCAACGGAGCCGGCAAAACCTTGTTCAATTCGCCCGCCGCTGCGGCTCACCTCAAAGCTGCCCGGGTCCAGTCCGATCTCGGAGATGGTAGCGTCGGTGATGGCAATAGTGAGGACAGCCGGGTCGTCTTCGATCTCCAGCGTTGCGGTGGCGTCCGGTCCAACCTCATACTCCGGAAGCGACTGAGGGGTGACCACCACCGTTTCGGTACCCTCGACCAGGTTGTCCGACCGTGGCGTGAGCTCGATCAGCTGCGATTCAACGTTGGCGCCCAGCAGCACCTGGGACGGCGGAGTCTCATAGTCGCCCTGCAGGGCGACAGCCGTGCCTCCGTAGATCAGATTCACCCGCAGCTCCTGGCTGAGGTCACCGCCCTGGCGGCTGACCAGAAAGCTGCCCGTGTGGAGAGCCGCTTCAGCCATCTGGGCATCGACGCTGGTGATGCTGACAACAGGCAGATCTCCGGCAGCGGCGCTGGAAATTACCAGCGCCAGCGGCAGGGCGGCGAGCCGGGCAGGGTGGATTCGGGAAAAAGTGAACGGTTTGGCGAGCTTTGACATGACGGCAGCCTCCAGGCGGCTCGGCGGGCCAATCCCGCCGGATTCCACGTAAGCTTTGCCGCTGCCGCTCCTTGAGTCTCAACGCAATCCTGACGGCCTGCTGACCGGCTTGTGACGGAGGCAGTTTGTTGCGCGGGAGCGGGCAATCCCTGTCATAATTCGCCCTGATTTTGCCCCTAAATTGCCATGAACAGCCGAATAATGAAGCGCAATGCATATTTTTCCCGTTCCCGAGGTCTGAAGGCCCATGGGTAACTTCAATCCGCTGGAGCTGATCCTCCAGGCCAGTATCCCCGTGCAGCTGGTGATGCTGATCCTGCTGCTGGCGTCCTTTTCTTCCTGGTGGATAATCTTCGGTAAGCGCAAGGTGATTGCCACCGCCCGCCGCGATGCGGATGACTTCGAGGAGCGCTTCTGGTCCGGCGTCGACCTGGCGGCCCTGTTTCGGGAAATCAGCGCTGAGCGGAATCGCGTGGCGGGGCTGGAGTCGATCTTTGAGGCGGGTTTTCGAGAGTTCGCCCGCACCCGCCAAAGTAAGCGCACCAGCGGACGGGTGCTGGAGAGCGCTGAGCGAGCGATGCGGGTGGCGCTAAACCGGGAGCTCGACCACCTCGAAAACCACCTCAGCTTTCTCGCCACCGTCGGCAGCACCAGTCCATACGTGGGGCTGTTTGGCACCGTTTGGGGGATCATGATTTCCTTCAACGCCCTGTCGAACGTTAATCAGGCGACCATCGCCATGGTGGCACCCGGGATTTCTGAGGCGCTGATCGCCACCGCCATGGGGCTGTTCGCCGCAATTCCCGCGGTCGTCGCCTACAACAAGTACTCCAGCGAAGTGGAGCGCCTCGAGGGCCGCTACGACACCTTTAAAGAAGAATTCTCCACCATCCTTCACCGACAGGCGGACATGGAAGACTGATGCCCCGCGGCAAGCGCAAGCAAATGGCGGAGATCAATGTCGTGCCGTATATCGACGTGATGCTGGTCCTGCTCATCATTTTTATGATCACCGCGCCGCTGCTGCAGCTTGGCGTCGAGATCGAGCTGCCGGAAGCGGACGCCGCGCCGATGGAGCAGCAGAGTGACGAGCCGGTCGTGGTAAACGTCATGGCCAACGGAGATTTCTACCTGTCGCTCGACGGGGTGGTCGAGCTGATCGACAGCGAAACGCTGATCACCAAGGTGTCAGCCTTCGTGCGCAACAATCCGAACATCTCGGTGCTGATCGGCGGCGACCAGTCGGTTCCCTACGGACGCGTCTACGAAGCCATGGTCTCGCTGCAAAAGGCCGGCGTGCCGAAGGTTGGCCTGATGTCCGACCCGCTGGAGGTTGAGCCTTGAGCACAGCGTTGATCCACGACGGTTCAGCCGCAGCCCAGTCGCTGCTGCTGCACGGCGTGATCGGCATAATCCTGGTTTTCGGACTTCGCTGGACCTCCGAAACCATCGAGCCCAAGTTCCCGAATGCGATCCAGGCGGTGGTGGTCGATACCAGCGCCATGCGCGAAGCGCAGGTACAACGCAAGGAGGCCGCCCAGCAGAAGCTGCGCGACCAGGCGGCCGAACGCCGGCGCCAGGAGCAGGCCCGCCAGGCTGAGGCGCAGGCTGAGGCCGAGCGTAAACGCGCTGAGCAGGAAAAGGTGCGTCAACAGCAGGCCGAGAGGCAGCGCGCGGACGATCTTCGACAGCAGCGCATGGCCCAGGAACGCGAGCGCAACGAGGCCCTGGCGCGCAAGCAGGCGGCGCTCAAGGCCGAGCGGGAAAAGCTGGCGGCAGAACGCGAAAAGCAGCAGCGCGACCTGGCGGCAATCCAGGCGCAGCGCGAAGCGGATGCCCAGGCTCGGGAAAAGGCGATCGAGGAAGCCCGACGCCAGCAGCTCCTCGACCTTGAGAACCAGCAGCGTCAGGCCCAGCAGGACATGACCAAGATGGAAGAGTGGGTCGCCCTGATCGCGGCGCTGGTCCGGCAGAACTGGCGCAAGCCGCCGACGGCAAGGTCGGGTGAGCGGTGCCGGGTGAACGTCAGCCAGCTCCCGGGCGGCGACGTGATCAGCGCGACCGTTGCGCCCGGCTGCAACGTCGATGAGGTGACCAAACGCTCGATCGTCGACGCCGTGCTGCGCTCCGAGCCGTTGCCCTATCAGGGCTTCGAGCGGGTGTTCCGGCGCCAACTGACTTTTGAATTTGTGGTGGATTAGGATGCGAAATTTCTTTAAGCACGCGTGTGCGGCTTTTTGCATGTTCAGCAGCGTGGCGCTCGCGCAGGACGATGTGGTCATTGTCATCACGCCGTCGGGCGAGGCGGCCGTGCCGATCGCCGTGGTGCCTTTTGCCTGGAGTGCGGAGACCGCCCTTCGTGAGGTGGACGTGACCAAGGTGGTGACCGACGACCTGTCGCGCAGCGGGCAGTTCCGCACGCTGCCCATGGCCGACATGATCGAGCGACCCAGCCGCCCCAGCGACGTCAACTACGGCACCTGGCGCCGGCTGAACGTGGACTATCTGGTAATCGGCGAGGTGACGGGCAGCGACACGCTGGGCTACGGCATCCGCATGCACCTGCTGAACGTCACCACCGGCGACGCGCTGCTGAGTCTGGAGTTTTCCTCACGTGCCGGCGGCATGCGGTACACCGCGCACCACATTGCCGACACGGTCTATGAAGCGCTGCTGGACGTGCCCGGCTTTTTCCGCACCCGGCTGGTGTACGTGACCCGCAGCGGAGAGGGTGACAACACCGAGTTTTCTCTGATGGTTGCTGACGCGGATGGCTACGGCCCTCAGCCGGTAGTGCGTTCGAAAGAACCGCTGCTGTCGCCGGCCTGGGCACCCGACGGCCGCTCCGTGGCCTACGTCTCCTTCGAAAAGGGCAACTCGTCGATCTATACGCAGGAGCTGGCCTCCGGGCAGCGCCAGCTGGTCGCGAGCTTCAAGGGGATCAACGGGGCCCCGGCGTTTTCTCCCGACGGCAAGAAGCTGGCGCTGGCGTTGTCCAGAAGCGGGAATCTTGAGATCTACGTCATGGATCTGGCCACGCGACGCACGGTACAGTTAACCCGGCATTTTGGCATCGATACCGAGCCGGCCTGGAGTCCGGACGGGCGATACGTGTATTTCACCTCCGACCGCGGAGGCCGGCCGCAGATCTACCGGGTCGAGCCACGGTCGGGTGCAGAGGCGGAGCGCATCACGCGTCAGGGTGAATACAACGCGCGCGCCTCAATGTCGCCCGACAGCAGCCAGCTGGTGCTGGTGCACGGTAACGACAATAACTATAAGATTGCGTTGCTGGATACGGAACGAAACATCTTAAGGACCATTTCGGACGGTCCGCTGGACGAATCACCCAGCTTTGCGCCAAACGGACGGATGGTGCTGTATGCTTCAAGACGTGGCACGCAGGGTGTATTATCCGCGGTGCCGATCTATGGTGCTGCGGCGGCGGGACAAACCGCGCATCAGCTGATTTTTGCGGACGGCGACATCCGAGAGCCGGCGTGGTCGCCCATAAGACAGTAACGCGCCAACAATCGTAATTGGGAGTTAGACGATGAAGAATCTGACCCGTTTCACCATGCTGGTGACGGCCTGTTTTGTTCTGGCAGCATGTGCCAGCAAAGATCCTGCGCCCGTGGAGCCTGCCGAGCCGATGGAAGCGAAGCCGACCCGGCCCGCTGAACCGACGGTGACTGCGGTGGATCCGACGGACTATACCGATCCTCGAAACCTGGATCGGGGCGACAGCCTGCTGTCCCGCCGCGTCGTCTACTTCGATTTTGACCAGGCGCGCATCAAGCCTGAGTACCGCGACATCATCGCCGCCCACGCCACGTACCTGGGCGCCAACGGTGGAGCTCGCATCACCCTGGAAGGCCACGCCGACGAGCGCGGTACCCGCGAGTACAACCTGGGTCTGGGCGAGCGCCGCGGTAACGCGGTATCCGACCTGATCGACGCTCAGGGCGCCAGCGCCTCGCAGCTTTCTGTAGTCTCTTACGGCGAAGAGCGTCCGGCCAACAACTGCAGCCAGGAGCGATGCTGGAGTCAAAATCGCCGCGTGGAGATTGTTTACACCTCGCAGCAATGACCGGACGATCCAAAATTGTTCCTCTGACGGCAGCCGCTTTGGCTGCCGTCGTGTTTCTGCAGCCCGCTGCAGCCCAGCGGCCCCGCGAAACGCTGTCTGAACGCGTCGCGCGACTGGAACAGCAGGCCGCCAGCGCCGGCAACCAGGAAACCCAGCGAACGTTATCCGAGCTGCTGCTGCGGATCGACGACCTGCAGCGTGAGGTCCAGGCGCTGCGGGGCATGGTGGAGAACCAGTCATTTGATCTGGATCAGCTCAAGACGCAGCAGCAGGACCAGTACCTCGACCTGGACCGTCGCCTGAGTGAGGTGAGCCGAAGCCCGATTGGCGCCGACCCGTCGGTGGCCGGCGGTACCGTGCGCAGCTTTGAGCCCGTGCCGACAACCGTCGTGGGCAACGGTGACACGGTTGCGAGCACGGCGGCCAACCCGGCACCGGTGACCCGCCCGGGCTCCACGGTTCAGTCGATTCCGCAGGACCGACCGGAGGTCCGGCCCCCGATTGATGCGGGACTGCAGACGACTGGTCTTGGCGAAGACCCCAACCAGGCTGTGTCGTCCGTGGTTGACCCCGCTGCTGAGAAAGCCGCTTACGACGTGGCGTTCGACGCGCTCAAGCAGGGACGCTACGCCGAGTCGGCTCGCCGCTTCGACGAGTTTCTGAACGCATTCCCCGACGGCGAATACGCCGACAACGCTCAATACTGGCTGGCGGAATCGTATTACGTCACCGGGAATTACCGGATTGCTCTAGAGGCGTTCCAGGGTCTGATCGCGCGCTTCCCGGGCAGCAGCAAAGCTCAGGACGCAACGCTGAAACTTGCCTTCACGCACTACGAGCTCAAGCAGTGGGATGAAGCCGAGCGCACCTTGAATCAGGTGCTGCAGCAGTTCCCCAACACGACGGTGGCCAGGCTGGCCGAAAACCGGCTGCGCACGATGCGTATCGAAGGGCACATCCGCTGACCGGAGCGTGATGTGAGTCAGTCCATTCACGGACCCGTGGTACCCGCGGCGCCGTCAACCGAGCCTGGTGCGGCGCCCCGCGTCGACCAGCTCAAGCTCACCGAGATTTTCTACTCGATTCAGGGCGAATCGCGCTCCATGGGTAAACCCACGGTGTTCGTCCGCCTCACCGGATGCCCGCTGCGATGCACCTATTGCGACACCGCCTATGCGTTCCACGGCGGCGAGTGGTACACCTTTGATCGAATCCTGGATGAGGTGGCCAGCTACAACGCAGGCCACGTCACCGTCACTGGCGGCGAACCGCTGGCGCAGAAGCGCTGCGTGGAACTGCTCGAGCGGCTCTGCGATGCCGGCTACGACGTCTCTTTAGAAACCAGCGGAGCGCTGGATATCGGTTCAGTTGACTCCCGCGTGAGCAGGGTGCTGGACCTGAAAACGCCGGCTTCGGGCGAAAGCCACCGAAACCTTTGGTCCAACCTGGAGCTGCTCACCCCCCATGACCAGCTGAAGTTTGTGATCTGCAACCGCGGCGACTACGACTGGGCCTGCAGCATTCTCAAGGCACACACGCTGCCGGAGGGTCTGGAGGTACTGCTGTCGCCGAGCTTTGGCGAGCAGAACGTCACCGAACTAGCTGAGTGGATTCTGGCCGATCAGCTCAACGTCAGGCTGCAGATGCAGCTGCACAAGCTGCTGTGGGGCGACGAGCCGGGGCGATGACCGACCAGGGGAAAGCTGTGGTGCTGCTGTCGGGTGGACTGGATTCCGCAACCGTGCTCGCCATGGCGAGGGCTGACGGTTTTGACTGTCACGCCCTCAGCATTGACTACGGTCAGCGCCATGAGGTTGAGCTCAAGGCGGCGGCGAAGTTGGCTGACCATCTGGGCGCCGCCAGCCATCGGGTGGTCAAGATGGACCTTCGCGCAATCGGCGGCTCAGCGCTGACGGACGATATAGCGGTCCCGGAAACGCCCACCGAAGGTATCCCGGTGACCTACGTTCCCGCGAGAAACACCATCATGCTGTCGCTGGCGCTCGGGCTGGCGGAGGTGCTGGAGGCACAGGACATATTTATCGGCGTTAACGCGGTGGACTACTCGGGCTACCCAGACTGCCGTCCGGAATTCATCGCGGCGTTTGCAGACCTGGCAAACCTGGCCACGAAAGCCGGGGTGGAAGGCCAGCAGACCCACATTCGCACACCGCTGGTGGATTTAAGCAAGGAGGCGATCATCCGCCGAGGCATTGAGCTGGATGTTCCTTACGCGGACACCATTTCCTGCTACCAGCCCGATGCTAAGGGCCGGGCCTGCGGGCGCTGCGACTCCTGCCGGCTTCGCGCCGCCGGCTTCCTCGCGGCTGGTGTTCCTGATCCGACGCGCTATCAGTAGGCAGGCCGGCTGAAGAGGTCGTTCAGTCTTTTGAACCGGCGGCGCCCGGCGTGAACATCGACATCATCTTCTGAAACTGCTCCATGCTCTGGGTCCCCAGCGGCATGTACATCTTCAGCAGCTTTTCGGGGTCGCTCATGTCCCTGACCGATTCGCTCATCCGGTCATAGATCTCAGCCATCAGCTTCTCCTGCAGGGGTTCCACGTCCGGCAGCCCCATGGCGGCCCGGGCTTCTTTGGGCGTCAATTCCAGATTGATGGTGACTTTCATGAGGCTTTCCTGTTTCCCTGTCCGGCTTCGCTTCAGTTTACCAAGTTCGTCGTATACTGGATTTTTGTCCCGAGCGAACCGTGACCGACGCAACCGAAACCCTGGACGCACAGCACAGCCAGGCGATCTCCAAGAAGCTGTCAGAAATCGGTCCCTACCAGCTGCTGGAAGTGGTTGGAGAGGGGGGCATGGGTGCGGTTTATCGGGCGCTGCAGGAGCAGCCCATCCGCCGCGAGGTGGCCATCAAGGTCACCCGCCTTGACCTCACTTCCGTGCGCCGGCTCGCGAGGTTTCAGGCCGAACGCCAGACTCTGGCAAGGCTGAATCACCCCAACATCGCCACGGTTTTCGACGCCGGCGAAACCCCCGACGGCTTTCCCTACATGGTGATGGAGTACCTGGACGGCAGCTCGCTGCTCAAGTACTGCAACGAGCATCGACTGCCGATCCGGCGGCGGATCGAACTGTTTATCGAGCTTTGCGGAGCCATCGGCTATGCCCACCAGCAGGGGGTGGTGCATCGTGACCTGAAACCCAGCAACGTAATGGTGGCAGAGGTGGACGGTCAGCCGGTGCCCAAGGTGATCGATTTTGGCATCGCAAAAATCGCTGACGCCCAGGCCGACCACACGATGGAGGGCGCGCTGCTCGGAACGCCCGCCTACATGAGCCCGGAGCAGATTCGGCAGCCGCAGGACGTGGACAGCCGAACCGACGTCTACTCGCTGGGCCTGATCCTCTATGAACTGCTGACCGATCGCCTTCCTTTTGAGCGCCGCTCGCGCAACAACTGGTCTGAGGTGCCTGACCATCCCCTGAAGTCACCCAGCAGCCGGATTCGCACTGCGGATCAGGAAGAGGTTGAGGCGCTGGTGGAAGCGCGCAGCACGGCGGTTGATACGCTCCTTGGTCAGCTAGAGGGTGATCTGGACTGGGTGGTGCTGAAGGCCGTGCAGGAAGAACCGTCCGCGCGCTACGCCTCGACCGGCGAGCTGGCGGCTGATCTGGAGCGCTACCTGTCTCGTTATCCGGTATCGGCGAGGCCGCCGAGTAAGACCCACGCGGCCTGGCGCTTCGTTCAGCGTCATCGGCTTGAGACCGCAGCCGCCCTGCTGCTGGTCGTCGGGTTGGCGGTGGCGGTGGTGGTATCCACGCGCGCCATGTTGTCAGCGCAGGCGGCGCGCACCGAAGCTGAGCTCGAGGCGCAGCGCTCAACCGCCATGAACAGTTTTCTGGTCGAAACGCTGCGGTCGGCTGATCCTCGGGTCGGCGGGCGAGATGTCAGGGTAGTCGACCTATTGGCGCAGGCTGCTGAGAAGGCGTCGAGCACCTTCGCCGACCAGCCCAGCCTTGAGGCGACCATGCTTGAAACGTTGGGCTATACCTACGCCGGGCTTGGACAGCCGAGGGACGGAGAGCCGCTGCTGAAGCGGGCTCTAGAGCTTCGCGTCCGCGAGCTGGGGCCGGTCCACGAAGACACGCTTACGGCGGAAAACCAGCTGCTGGAGACGCAGGCTCGTTATGAGGAGCTCGAGACCTTCGGTCCAAAGTTTGAAGACCTCTATCGCCGCGTCGCGGATAACCTGCCTGCGACTCATCCGCTGATGATGACCATGCTCAACAACATGGCTTTCGTGTACCTGTCGCTGGGAATCCGGGAAAAGGACGTGCCGTCACTGGAGCGGGGCACAGACTTTGCACGTCGGTCGCTCGACGTGCGCATCGAGGTGCTTGGACGCGAGGCGCCCGACACGAGTCACGCTCGCAACAATCTGGCGATGGGATTAAGGCAACTCGAGCGCCACGGGGAGGCGGAGGCGCTGTATCGGGAAAACCTCAGTATCCAGCGCGAGATTTTTGGTGAACGCAACCACTACACGCTTAGCACCAGAGCCAATCTGGCGGCCATGCTGAAGCTACGGGACCAGAACGAGGAGGCGATGGCGCTGCTGCGGGAGGCGCTGGTCGGCATGACCGAGGTTCACGGCGAGGAACATCCAACCTGGATGAAAACCGCCCTGGCTCTGGCGGAGCTCGAACTCATCAAGCAGCCGGGCGATCCTGTGGCGCTGGATCTGATCTATAAGGTTCTGGAACTTGCCGGCGACCGGCCGGAGGCCCGCAAAGAAGTTGATGCCGCCCGCGAAATTCTGGCCGAAGCCGGCATCGTGGATTAGGCCGGAGGCTTTGCTCTGAGATCGGCCTACTGGGTTTCAGCCGGGTTTGATCTCGCGTTTCGTTTCCACCGCCGGCTCTTCTCCGGTCAGCGTTTCGGTTGAAATAACCACCTGATTTCGGCCGGCATCCTTGGCTTGGTACATGGCTTGATCCGCACTTCGCAGCAGTGCGTTCTGCAGCGCAGCAAGATCAGTATTTTGGGGCGCTGCCGGCGGCAGGCTGGCGATGCCGGCGCTGAAGCTGGCGGCGGGCATGCCGGTGAATTCCTGGCAGCGCTGCGTCAGCTCCCGATTGATCTTGGTCAGGATCTCAGCGGCACTTTCCGGCGCGGTATCGGAAAATGCGACGGCAAATTCCTCCCCTCCCAGCCGAGCGATCAGGTCGCTGGCACGCAGCGAGCTGGTCAGGATGCTGGCGAGAAGCTGCAGCACCCGGTCGCCGGCTTCGTGACCAAAGCGATCGTTGATCTGCTTGAAGTTGTCCAGATCCAGCAGCGCCACCGAGACGTTGCCGCCGCGCCGGTTCCAGTCGGCAAGCGTCCTCGCGAGTGCGTCCAGAAAAAGTAGCCGGTTATTGAGATTTGTCAGAGCGTCACGGGTTGCCAGGCGGTAGCTCCGCTCGTGGTAGCGGGCCTCCGGCGTCTGGCCGTCCAGGTATTTCAGCGTGGCGTCACCCACGCGGATCAGGTCGCCATTGTTTAGCGGCAGACCCTCCAGCGGTACCGGCTGCTGGTCGACCAGGGCACCGTTCTTGGAGTTCAGGTCGGCCGCGGTCACCTGTGCGCCGTTGCGTTCGACCCGCAGATGACGCCGCGAAACGGAAGGCCGCTGCAGCACAATATCGCAGTCGGCATCACGTCCGACGATCAGACTGGCGCCGTCGGCAAGCGAATAGAATTCACCGAGACTGCTGCCGGTGATTATGACCAGGCCGGGTTCACGGCGGCTTTGGGCCCTGCCGTAATCCATTTCGGCCGTCGCGTCGGTGGACTGCGTTCGGTCGTTGTTCCCCATGGCTCTGTTGTTTTACCACAGGGGACGGTGAAGGTCAGGAGCTTTACTCGCAAATCGAGAGCTTAACTCCCGGCTTGAGCAAGTCAGGCGGCGTTCTCCACTCCCGGCGAGCTGGGCAATGCCGCCAGTTCGGGGTGATCGACCAGCAGGACGAGGCGACCGTGCTCGTCCACCTGACGGTGTTCACCGAGCATCATGAATCCAGGAAGCTGATGGATTTCCTGACTCTCGGGCGCGCTGCTGTTGGCGGCCTGGACCTGCTGGACAGCGAGCTGCAGGATCGGGAAGTAGGGGTTTTCCCGGGTCTCTGGGTCTTCGGCGTCCTCGCCGGCCACGTGAAAGTCGGCATCCATATGCCACTTATTCAGCACGAGCGTGGTGCTGACTGCGCGCAGGCTGTTCAGCGTTTCTTTGACTTCGGAGCGCGGCACGTCGATGTCCAGCTGCTCGAGGTAACCGAGCACCGCAACCGCGCCGACGTTGTGGAGCAGGCCGATCATAAACGCCTTCTCAGGATCGACCGTGACACCCTGCGCGTGCTGAGCCAGGATCTTTGAGGTGGCGGCAACTTGAGTGGCGGTCATCCACACCTCCGAGCCTACGGCATAGAGCGTGCGCGAGCGAAAGATAAACATCTCCTGCACAGCAAGCGATATCACGACGTTGCAGGCCCGGGTGATGCCCATGCGGAGCAGCGCTTCCTCGGCGGTACAGATCTCGGTTCGCCCTCGGATCAGCGCCGAGTTGGCGGCCGCGATCAGCTTTCCGGCGAGTGACGGATCCTGTTCGATCAGTTTGGCGAGGTCTTCCAGGCCCGCGTTTTCATCGTCCATGAGCTTCCGAACCCGCACGGCAATCTCGGGCATGGCCGGAACGTTGATGCGACCGTTGTGAAAGTCCTCAAACAGCGCCCTAACGACGTCCGCGCCAACGTCGTCGAGTTCCGTGTCGTGCGCCTCCACGGTTTGGTCGACCGACTGCTCTGCCTGCTCAACGCGTTTTCGGTCGATGCGAATCACCAGCGAATCGATGGTGAACTTGGCCGTGTCCCCGCCGCGGACATCGGGAAAGATCGGGTCGAGTGCACGCTCGGTGCTGTCGTCAAAGGTGAATGCCTTGCCTTCGGCCGGTATCAGCTTGACGTTGCCGTCGACCAGCATAAAAAACCAGTTTCGCTCTTCGAACGAGTCGATCATCGTGCCTTTGGGGACAACCGCGCGTTTGCCGCCGTCCAGCAGATCTTTGCGCTGGCCGGTCGTCAAATTTTTCAGGGGGCTGATCAGTTCGAGCCGTTTGTCGTCCATTGCGCGCACCGCCAAACAAAAGTGTGCGTCGATTATCGGCCCGTGCAGGCAAAGCTTGAGGGCCGGAAGCGGCTAACTCTGCCTGTCCAGCAAAGAAGGCTACGGATGTTGGACACTGCCTAGAGACACTCGTCTTCAAGCCCGCTGAAAAACAGGCTGTCGGTGTCACCGTCCACCCGAAGGCTGAAAAAGCGGGGTGCTCCGGCGCTGGTTACCGTCACAAAATAGGGAGAGTTTGGCAGATCGCCGGCTGCCGGCGTGCCGGAGATCACGCCGTTGCCCGGGTCGATCGTGAGCGATGCCGGCAGACCCTGGGCAGCAAAATTTCCACGAGGGCTGTCGAACAGGTCTGCCGCAGGCAGCCCAACCGGAATTCCGACCACCACCCGTGATCCGCCGGCGCTGCAGCGCGCAAACGGTGATTCGATCACCGTCACGGTGACCTGAGCCGACGTACACAGCACCGGCTGACCCTCATCGCAAACCTCATAGCGGAAATTGTCGCCCGCCAGATTCGCCGCGGAATGCTCGTAGCGGAAGCTGCCGTCAGCAGCCAGCGTGACGGTGCCCTGGCTGGGCGCAGTCATTGGCGTTGCAGAAACGCTGAGCGTGGCCTGCTCGGGGTCAGAGTCATTGTCGGTCAGCCGTACTGAACCGTCGTCCAGTATCACCGATTCCCTGCCGCGGACGACTGTCAGGGAGTCGTCAGTCGCGCTGGGCGGATCATTGTCGCCCACCACGTTGAACGTTACGGTGCCGGCTGCAGACAGGGGGTCGGGCTGACCACCACTGGTACCATCATCTTCTGCCGTATAGCTGAACCCGGCGACGCCGCTGAACTGCGGTGCTGGCGTAAAGGTAATTGTGATCCCGTCCAGGCTGACCGTGCCGCCGACCGGATCACGCACGTCGATAAGCGTCAGAGCCTGGCCGCTTTCGTTGGCAGGTCCAGGGGCGTCGTTCACCAGCAGGACCGAAGCGTCCAAGGTGAAGCCGGCGGAATCCTCGAGGACGTCGGGGAGCACGTCTGCTGCCGGCTGCGGCGGATCGTTCACCTCGATCACCATAAACTGGGCGCGAGTCACGTCGGTCAATGGGTTAGCGTTGCCCGCGGTTGTTCCGTTGTCCAAGACACGATAGTCGAAACCGGCGCTGCCGTTGAAATCGGGCGCCGCGGTGAACACGACGTTGCCGCCGTCCAGCATGACGCTGCCGCCCGCCGGGTTTGCGGCCAGGTTGATGCTGAGCTGCTGACCGGCCTCGTTGGTCGGCCCCGGAAGGTCATTGGCCAGCAGCACGCTGAAGGGCACGGTGTAGATCCCGTCCTCCGCCAGGTTGGCGATCGTTTCTCCCGTAACAACAGGGGGGTCGTTTACCTCGGAGACCGTAATGGTGACGATCGCCGTATCGCTCAGCGGATTGCTGTCGCCGTCGTTGGTGCCGTCGTCGGTGGCGGTATAGCGAAAGCTGGCCGTGCCGAAGAAATCGTCTGCTGGGGTGAAGCGGATGCTCGATGACAGCAGATCCGCGGTGCCGTTTATCTCTTCATCGACCGCCGTGATGTCCAGCGTCTGGCCGGTGCCGATGTCGCCGACCGAGTCATTGGCGAGCAGACCGGAAATGCTGATCGTCTCGTCGTCGTCCTCGGAGATCGTCGGGCCGATGTCGTTGTTCGCAACCGGGGGGTCGTTTACTTCGGTGATCGTGACGTTCACCTGCGCCTCAGCACAGAGCACCGGACTCCCGTCGTCACACACCTCATAGCGGAACAGGTCGTTGCTGGAGTCGCTGCCGTCGTGGGTGTAGTCGAACGTCCCGTTGGCGGCGATACTCACACTGCCCACTCCGGGATCGGTGGTTGGCGTCCGGTTGATGTCCAGGTTGTCGCTGTCCGGATCGGAGTCGTTGTCGAGCAGGCTGTTTTCGTTGCCGTCGGTGCGATCCACGCTGCCGCCTTCAGCGACGGTGAGCGCATCGGCCACGGGCGTCGGCGGCTGATTGCTGCAGACCTCCGCCGCCGCCGTGCCCCAGCGGCCGATTTCGCCGCCGGTTGGCGATCCGCGGCTGATCGCGTGCTTGTTGTAAACCCAGAAGCATTCGCTGTTTGGATCCAGTGCCACTGAGGAATAGTCGCCCCACCGAACCTCCGGTGGAGGATCAGGTGGTGGGTCTTGGTCAGGTACGAACGTCAGTTCAAAAATGTCCGTGCCTGCCCGCAGAAGCTCGCTGCCTCGATTGCTTCCCGCTGCATCCCCTGGAAAGTGCAGTGCGTAGTGGGAACTCAGGAAGCTGTTCTCGTTGGCGCTCGTGAATCCCAGAGCAATGACGCCGACCTCATTCACTGCAATAGCGGCATAGGCGGTCTCCGTGTTGTTGGCTATATCCTCACCACCGAGCATACCTAATTGGACTAAGTTGTCGGTCTGCGTATTCACCTCTGCCCAGTAGGCGGTAGTCTCACCGCTATCAGGACCCGTCCTGGCTCGGGTAGTCGCCGTAAAGTAAAGAGAGTTGTCGCGCCATACGGCGTCCAGCACCCGACGGTCGCCTGCGTCAGGGTCCAGGTTGCTCCCGCTCTGGGGAAGATTGCCAAGCGGTGTGTTCGGGTTGTTGTCAATGTTCCCTAGAGATACGAACTCGAAATTAAACGAGGTGTTTCCCGTCGGACTGTTGACCTGTACCACCTGGGCCTCTTCATTGCTGCCGTTGAAAAGACCACTCTGCAGCACGAGCCACGTACCAGTGTTTCCTAAAGGAGGTGTTCCGAAGAGATGAGCTGGTTGGTGAGTTCCCGCAAAGGTCCCTGGAAACGTAAACGGATTGAAGCGCATGACGTCCGCGCTGCGACCGTCGTAAAAGCCGTTGTTAACGTCTTTTTCGACGATAAACAGCCGCGTGCCGCCGAAGGCGCCGCCGTTGGCCTGGTTGAAGAATTGAAACAGGTTGACGGTGATGTAAACCGCTTCTTCGTCAACCGCAAAACCTGGAAAATCCACCCAGTGATCCTGGAACCCGATCGTTTCAAAACCGTTGATTTCCGTAACCGTCCACGACCCAGTGGGATCGTCGGTGTCGCTAACGGCCAGCAGGATGCGTGATGTGTTGCTGGAGTCACCCTCATCGATGTCCTGCCGCTCCAGCGTCAGCACCAGAAACCGGTTTTCGAACTGATCAAAGAGAATTTTGGGATCAAACGTAAAGGTTGGCGGCGAGAGCGGCGAGAAGAAGTCCTGCAGCGATTCGCTGTCCAGTTCCGTCCCACTCTTGTCATAGATCGCGATGCTGGTGTTGGTGACCGCAACCACGTGGCTGGGTCCGGCCGCCAGTACGGGGTCGGCTGGAATAAAGACAAAGCCACCTGTGTTGTCGGCGTTGCTGTCATAGTCCAGCGCGTCGAAGGTGTTGCCGGCAAGCCCTTTTGTGCTGCGCTGCTTTGCCGGCGCCGGCCAGTCGGGCACCTGGCGGAACTTCGGGGTTTTGCGCCGCTTTTTCTGCTTGGGCGGTTCCGCCAGAAATCGCTCTGGTTCGACCGCCTTCGCGGGTCCTTCAATTCGGGTGACGCCAACCTTCAGACGAGCGCTAACCGCACGGTTTCGATGTGCTTTCGGACCGGCGTCTAGCGGGCGCCCTGGCGGGAATTGGAGGGCGCGACGATCGCTCGCGGCATCACGGAGCGTGCAGCTGCTGATACACAGCAGGGCCGGCAGCAGCAGGCAGGCGGGCAGCAGTCTTTTCATCGGAAAATCGGGGTGGTTAACGGCACTGGCCATTGTATTTCAGGGAACGTTTCCTGATAGTTAAACTTCGTATCGGCCGGCGCCGTCTGTCCCTGAATCAACGACGCCGGTCCGCTGGCAGTGGAACTCAGTTGAGGGCAGGATCCATCCAGGGGTCGCTTAGCGGAATGATCACCACGTTGCTGCGATCCCAGCTGCTGCCGGCCAAACCCGGAAACCTTGCGGCTGAGCTGAACGTGGCGCTGCGCAGGCCTTCGAAGCTCAGCATGAGATCCCCGGCGCTCGTCGACTGCGGCTCGACCCGATCGCAGTCCGGGCAGAAGCCGGAGAAACTCAGCATCGCTGTGGTGCCGGCACGCCCGTTGTCGCTCTGGCCCAGCACCCAGCGCGGCTGGCGGTCGGCGTCGTAGAAGTACAGCACCGACACTCTGACGTCGCCCTGGCTGTAAAAGGTCACGCCCCAACCGCTGTCGTCAGGGTCGTACCAGGTACCGGTGTAGTTGCGCAGCGTCAAATCGTTGGAGGCCGCAAGCAACTCGAAGGGCTCGCTGCCGCTGCGCCCATCCAGCGTCCAGCTGAACGCGGCGTGGCGGGCATCGGCAAACTCGAGAGACACCTGCCCGACGGTTTTGCCGGCCGGGTCTCCGGTCGCGCCGCGGGTGAAGCGCGACAGCTCGGCGCTCCAGGGACCGCCGTCGAACTCCCCCGCAGCCTGGTACCAGGTGGGCGTGCCGTCATCGTTGTAGGTATACCAGGTGATAAACAGAAAATTGCCCAGGCGCTGAAGGTCAAAGCCGTGGCCGCTGCGGCCGGGGTTGAACCAGAGACCCTGCACGGGCGTCAGGGACCGCGACGCAGCGTCTGCCGGGTTTGACCCCTGTCTAAGCTCGTCAGCATCAGCGATGCCGTCATAGTCGCGGTCCAGGCCCAGTCGCTCACCGAGGCCGGCGGGAACCGCCGTGAAGGTGATGGGCGCGACAGCGTTTGCGCGACTGCTCAGTTCGATCAGACTGACCGGATCACCCTCCGCGGACCTGAACTCCAGACCCTCCTGTACCCAGCTGCTGCCGTCGCCGTGGGCAACCAGATCGATTGCGTCGGCGGCCGCCAGGATCGACAGGGTGTTGAGTTCGGAGGTGGGTGAACCGCCCGTCAGGGTGACCTGCTTACCCACCGCGGCGTGGGTGTCCTGGCTTAGCGGTGCAGGTACCGAACCCGGCGACGGGTCAGGGCCGAAGTCGGAGCCGCTGAAGGCCAGCATCAGCGCCACCAGGTCGGCGACCTCCTGGTCGGACTCGAGCTCGAAGGCTTCAAGGGCGACGAAGCGGGCGAGCGTATCGACGCTGCCGTCGTGAAGGAAGCCGAAGCCGCTGCGGCCTTCGGTGCTTTGCGCATCCATACCAACCTTGTCGTAGAGGTTGCGCAGCTGAGCGGTTTTCATGGACCGGTTGGTGTTGCCGTCCACGCTGACGATGCCCAGATGATCCTCGCCATGCGGGCCATCCGCGATCTGCTCACCACCCGCAGAAACGGCGCCGCCCAGGAGCCGCAGCGGGCCGTTGCGGGACATCCCCGTTGGCAGCGTGTGGCAGTCTGAGCACTGGAACGGCTCGTCCATGCCGGCGGTCGTGTAGAGGAGCAGGCCACGTTGCGCGTTCCCGTTGGGCAGCGGCTGGTTGGCCGGGCCAAATTTTCCGGTGCTGACATGGCCGGGCAGCGCCAGGTCGCGGGGCAGCGTATTGTCGAGATTGCGGAATGGATTCGGCGGAAAGGTGATTGTGGCCAGGTGGTCCTCAAACGCCTGCATGCCGGCTTCGCTCAGCTCGGCGTCAGCCCCGAGGAGACCCGTAAACGCCGCGTTGAATTCCTCCAGTCCGTCCCGGTCACCGCGCCAGTGAAACGGTTCATGGCCGATAATGTCCTGCAGAGTCTGGGTCATCATAGGCCCCTTCATGGGGTGAAAATCGGGGCAGGAATTCCCCTGGACCTCGGTCACGCAGTTCTGGTTGAAAGCCTTCATGTCACCCGACGGATCACCCAGGTCCCACGCGAGCCGGTCGGTTCGTCCGTCGACATGGCAGGAGCCGCAGGAAACGTGCCCCAGGCCGGACTTCTGTCGGGTGTCGTAAAGAAAGCGGCGCCCGTCGCGCATGGCGCGGGGCAGGGGGTTGAAAAGCGCCAATGTGCCGACGCGGCTGCTGCTGGCCAGTTCGATCACGCTGATGGACGCTTCGAAGTGGTTCCACACGTACAGCAGTCCCGCTCCTTCGTTGAGTGCTGCACCAACCGGACCTTCGCCGGTGTCGATCGGGTCACCCACGCGGCGACCGTCAGCGTCGATGACAATCAGGTTGCTCGAACCCATGCCGGTCACGAAGCCGCGCGTTCCGGCCGCGTTCCAAACGATGCTGCGTGGATCTCCCAGTGAGCGCAGGCGATTGTCGGCACTGGTGGACGACGCAGCATAGGTCAGGTGCGGATTGAGGTCGCTGACGCTGAGCACCGCGTTGTCGGCACCGCGGATTCGGGCCAGGTTGACCCGCAGAAAGCGGCCGTTCAGCACCGGTTCAAAGCGCACTTCGTTCGTGGCGTCCGTGCCGACGACCGTCACCTCACCGCTGGCCGGGTTCACCGCGAGCGCCATGTTGATGTTCATCAGGGCGGACACGAAGCTGACGTCGAGACTGTTTGCGTCGATCACCGCCACGTCCCGGTCGGGCAGGTCCCAGCCGTCAATTCGACCCGACTGATTGGCCTGGAAGCCGCTGACGAAGCGTCTCCAATCGCCGCCGATATCGTCAAGCCAGGCGCCCTCAGCGTTTTTCTTCACAATGGTGCCTACCTTCGGGGGTGTCGGCAGCAGCGGGTTGAGGGTCGGGCTGAAGCCGTCGCCGGCATTCGGCGCGGGTGTTACGCCGCCGCCGGGCGTATTAGTCTGTCGGGTGACGTTCGGTGGAAAAGAGATAGTGCCCAGCGATTCGGCGCCGCCGCCGAGCACCGTGCTCGCGTTACCGGATTCGAAGATCGCGGCGTATACCCGGCTGCCGTCCGGGCTCACCGCGAGACTCCGGGGGTCTTCAGCGCCCAGAAAGATACGCGCCGGCGGCTGGTCAAGATCCTGCGGGTCGTACACCAAAACCGTGTTGGCCTGGGAGCAGCTCACGAACGCCCGCAGCGGGTCGCCGGCGAACACCACGTCAAAGGGCTCATCGTCGGTCTGGAGCGTGGCTCTCACCTGGCGGCTGGCCAGATCGACCACGCTGACGGAGTCTGAAATGTGGTTGACCACCCATGCCTCGCCGTTGCCCCGAAACCGAACCGAGACGGGATCGACGCCAACCACAACGTGCCCTGCAGCAACCGGCATGCCCTCGCTGACATCGAACAACTGCAGTCGGTTGTCGGCGGTGTGAGCGACAGCGAGCAGGGTGGCGTCCGGGCTGAGCGCAATGGGACGCACCGGATGGTTTTCCCAGTTGACGAACGGGATATCAGCGTCCTGGCTGGTCTCCTGGGCGTGGCCGTTCGTAGAAATCCAGAGCAAAGCGAGCAGCGCGATGGCTCGCTTGGGTGCCAACAAGAAGCTGCAACGCCGTTGACCCATCTTGGACTCCCTGGCCGAACCGCTCAGCCGTGTTTCCCGGCGACCCAGCCGGTTTGCCCGATCGTGTCTGCGGCCACCTTCCCCGGGAGCTCCTCGAGTTCGGTGGCCATGGTGTCGTTCCACCGATTCAGATAGCCAAACAGAGATATCGTCGCGACCAGCTCGACAACCTCGGCCTCGCTGAAGTGTTCCGCCGCACGGGCAAAGTCGGCCTCGGTGGCGTCGTTGGGTACAAGTGAACCTTTCAGCGCGAGATTGAGGGCCGCTCGCTCGGCGTCGCTGAACAGGTCGCTTTCCTCAAACAGCCAGACGTTCGCAATCTTGCCCGCCGAGGCTTTATAGATGTGTGAAAGGTTGGCCATATGAGCCTGGCAATACCGGCAGCCCGCCGCCTGCGAGGCAATCAGGCTGCAGAGCATCTTCAGCTCTTCGCTGACGCTTCCCTCATAGAGTACCGCCTGATTCAACGCCATAAACGCCTCAGCGATCGCGGGCCGTCGTGCCATGGTGCGAATGCTGTTGGGGACAAATCCCCGGGTGTTGCGGTAGTGGTCGAAGCGTTCTTTGAACTGCGGGGTTTGGTCAAAGGGCAGTGGGTTCATATGCGGCATAGCAAATCCTCCAAGCAAATCAGCAAACCTTCTGAAGCGACCTGCGCGTCAGGCGGCTTGATCGGAACCACTGAGGGCCAGCTCCAGCTCTCGCAGCATCTCCAGGAGGCTGGCGAGGCGCCGTCGTCCAAAGCGTTTTTCCAGATCGCTGTAGATGGCCTCGGAATGGGGCGCGATCTCTTTGAAGAGAGCTCGACCTTTAGCGCTCAGGCTGATGGCTGAACGTCGCTGGTCGCTCTCCACGGGGCTGCGTTTGATCAGGCCCGACTGCTGGAGGTACTGCAGGATGCGGCTGACGCTCGGACCGAGCAGGATTGCTCGCTCGGCCAGTTCCGTGACTTCGATGCTGGGGTGCTGGGCCAGGACCCGGATCACCCGCCACTGCTGCTCCGTGAGACCGTGCTCCCGGAGCATTGGGCGGAAGCGATTCATGGCGCACTCGCGGGCTCGCAGGAGCGCGATCGGCAGCGAGGACTCCAGCCCACGCATGGGTCGTTTGGGGTTTTGTTGCGCCACGGGTTGAGGTTAGCAGCATTGCCGAAAGCGCGCATCCGGGTGCCGCGAAAAGCGGCATATTCCGAAGGCCGATTTGACGGGGCAAGGCTGGCGCGGTTAGCTAGCGGACCACGTCACCTCGGATAGATTTTTGAATGCATCAGGTTGTTGAGTATTCCGCGAACGTCGAGGCGCATCTGGATATCCAGGAGCTGGTGAACGTGCTGCATCAGGCGGCCAGCGACTGCGGGGTTTTTCCGCTAGCGGGGATCCGGACCCGGGCGGAACGCCGAGACTGTTATCGCATCGCAGACGGGCATCCGGACAACGCCTTCATCAACGTTTACGCCCGAATCGGGCCGCGCCCCGCGGGCGAGCGCAAGCAGGCCCAGGACTTTATTTTTGATCGGCTGCAGGCGTTTCTGGCGCCCGTCTACGAGGCCATCCCGCTGGCCGTATCGATGGAAATCACAGAGCTGCCGGAAGACCGGGAAAAAACAGGCAACATCCGAAAGTACCTGGCCCAGCGCGGAGTCCAGGGCTGACGGTCGATCAACGTAAGCTCAGGGCGCCTGAAAGTGCTTTTTGAGCCCCCGCCAGACCTGCCAATAATCCTGCTGCCGCTCGGCCGCCTGCATGGCCTGAGCGGTGGGCCGCATCAGGTAGCGCGACTCCAACATGAACGCCATCGTGTCCGCGAGAAACTGCGGCTTGAGGTCAGCCTCGCTGGCTTTCGCAAACGCTTCGGCATCCGGTCCATGCGGCGCCATGCAGTTGTGCAGGCTCGCACCGCCGGGCACAAATCCGCCGGAGGTTTTGGCGTCGTACACGCCGGTGATCAGACCCATAAACTCCGACATGATGTTGCGGTGAAACCAGGGCGGACGGAAGGTATCTTCCATCACCAGCCAGCGGGGAGCGAAGGCCACAAAGTCGACGTTGGCGGTGCCGGGCGTATCCGATTGGGACGTCAGCACCGTGAAGATGGACGGGTCGGGGTGGTCGAAGCTGATCGAGCCGATAACGTTAAACAGCCGCAGGTCGTAGCGATAGGGCGTCAGGTTGCCATGCCAGGCCACCACGTCCAGGGGTGAGTGGTCCGTGTGGCAGGCGTACATCTGCCCGTCCATTTTGCACACGGTTTCGAAGTCTCCGCTGCGTTCCTCGAAGGCCGCTACGGGCGCCTGAAAGTCACGGCTGTTGGCGAGACCGTCGGACCCGATCGGTCCACGTTCCGGCAGCTCGAGCGGCGCGCCGTAGTTTTCACACACGTAGCCGCGGCTTGGGCCGTCCGGCAGCTCGACGCGAAACTTGATGCCCCGGGGAATCACCGCAACAAACTGTGGCGGCACTTCCAGCACGCCGCACTCGGTGTGAACGATCAGCATCCCAGATTGTGGGACCACCAGCAGCTCACCGTCCGCGTTGTAGAAGAAGCGGTCGGTCATCGAGCGGTTGGCCAGATAGAAGTGGATCCCGGCGCCGCACTGGGCGTGAGCGTCGCCGCACGCCGCTATCGTATATAGACCGTCGACAAAGTCTTTTGGCTCGTCCGGCACTTCAAACGGTGACCAGCGCAGCGGGTCAGGGGGTGTGGTTCCTGCGGAGATCGGGCCGGTGGCCAGGGTGGGGTGTTCCACCGCCCGAAAGCCGCCGTGGCGTACGCTGGGTCTCAGCCGGTAGAACCAGCTGCGCAGGTTGGCGGCCCGCGGCGCGGTGAACGCGCTTCCGCTGAATTTCTCGGCGTACAGCCCATGGGCGACCTTCTGAGGCGAGTTGCGGCCCTGTGGAAGCGCACCTTCGACCGCCTCGCTGGCGTGATGGTTGCCAAAGCCGGTAAGGTACTCGAGCGACGATCGCTCCTGCTGCGCGTCCGGATTACCGCTCATGGGGTCACTCTCGAGATTGGCTTAAGCAGGATCATAACCGCATGTTTACGGGCAAAGAAATCAGCCTGCGAATATGCGTCGGGAACAGTTTTGAGCCGGTAACGGTAGGGGCCATGGATCCTCAGCATCAGCAGCTGCATCAGCGCGCGGCGCAACTCATGAGTCAGGGCAACGTGAGCGGTGCCGGTGAGCTCCTCAAGGAGATGGTGAGCCGCTATCCGCAGGACTGGCTGGCGGCGGTGCAGCTGGCGGAGATCTACCAGTCCAACCAGCAGTTCGACAGCGCGCTGCCCCTGGTCGAGCAGGCGCTGGGCATTGCGCCCGACAACCCCAAGCTGATTGCCAAATATGGGCTGATCGCCCAGCAGGCCGGCCAGCCTCAGCTCGCGGTGGACGCCTATCAGCGAGCACTTGAGCGCGCGCCGGCCCAGTTTGCTCACCTTCGCTTCAATCTGGCTAACTGTTTTTACACGCTCGGCGATTTTGCAGCGGCAGCCGACTGCTATGAGCAATTTCTTGCCGTCCAGCCGGAGCATGTGAATGCCCGCAGCAATCTGGCCATGGCCCTTGAGAGACTTTTTCGGTTCGACGATGCCGCCGCCCAGTGGCAGGTCTTGAGCGATGCCCATCCAAAAGAGCCGCGCTGGGCTGTTCTGCGCGCCGCGTTAGAGCTGAAGCGCGAAAAGCTGGACGCTGCTGACGAGGCCCTCGAAATTGCCGCTCGGCGCGGCGCCGGCGATGAGGTTTACCTGCTGAATCTGGCCTCGCTGCGTTTTGAGCAGAGCCGCTTTGATGAATCACTGACGGTCCTCGATCGGCTCGCTGAGTTCGCGGGTCATGCGCCACCCGATCCGGGCGCCCAGCGGCTGCGCTTTCTCAACAATTTCCAGGCGGGCCACTTCTCGAGCTGTCTGGAGCAGGCTGATCGTCTGGTCGAAGGGACCGACCGGGAAACCGCGATGATCGTGCTGTCGCTTTTGCCGCAGGTGTGGCTTGAGTCGGGCGACGGCGAGCGGGCGGTACGAGCGCAGAAATTTTCGGAGCTGGTCCAGCGGTCGCGCCCGACGCTGGACCCAACGCTGTTTCCGGCGCTGGAAAAACAGATTCTCAGTCACCCGAGTCTGGAGTTTGAGCCTGTCACCACCTCAACCCACAACGGCAGCCAGACCCAGTCGCTGCTGGCGCCAGGCAGCGCCGAGATCGATGCGCTGCTGGGTGAGCTGCAGTCCGCGGCGGTTACTCATGCGGGCCAGATCCGCCGAACGGATGAGCGCTATGGCGCGATGCTGCCCGCTTCGGGCCGCATAAAAATGTGGGCTGTGGCGCTCTCCGACGGCGGCTTCCAGGGGTCGCATATGCATCCACACGGTGTCATCAGCGGCGTGTTCTACCTGAAGGTGCCGAGCAGCGACGATCCGAACGAGGGGGCGCTCGAGCTCGGTTACCCAGAGCCGAAGTTTCGACTCACCATGCCGCCACTGATCTCGCTGCAGCGAGTTGTGACCGGCGACCTGGTGCTTTTTCCATCCTGGTATTTCCACCGAACGCTGCCCTTTTCCTCGGACGAGCAGCGGATCAGCATCGCCTTCGACGTGGTGCCTCCGGACAGCCCGGAGTGGCATGACCCAGGCCTGTCCGACCCTTTCAGCCTGTCCGACTAATGCAACAGGACCACGGCCGCTGCTAACGAAGATCCGAGTTCGAAGCTTCGGTGAGCAGCGTCGCGATTCGGCTCTGGGGGTGCGCTTGATTCAGCGGTGTGCGCAGGGTTTTGAGCTCGCTGTCGTAGTCACCCTCAAGTAAGGGATCAGCGCCGCGTTCCAGCAGCAGCGCAACCAGCTCGGCGTTGTTGCTCCAGACCGCGTTGATCAGGGGCGTGTCGTCACCCTTCACGTGAGCGTTGACCCCGGCGCCGGCGTCCAGGAGGAGTGCAGCCAGCTCGAGATGCCCGCCCCTGGCGGCATTGATTAGCGCATTGCCGTCGCCGCGCACCGCCTGGTTGACGTCAGCCCCTGCCGCCAGCAGCGCCATGGCGGTCGTAACATCATTGCGCCTGGCGGCGTCGATCAGGGCGGTCCCGTCACCGCTGACGGCGTCGTTGACGCTGGCGCCGGCTTTGAGCAGCAGGTTGGCCACGTCGTCGTGCCCGTGGCGGATTGCGAGCATCAGCGGCGTGCCGTCCCCGTCGTAGGTAACGCTCGGGTCGACACCCGCGTCCAGCAGCATCTCAACAATGGTCAAATGGCCGCCGACTACCGCGTGGAAAAGCGCTGACTCGTCGCCGTTGCTCCAGGTGTTGGGGTCCGCTCCGGCTGCCAGCAGCAGCGCCACGTTCTCAGGCTGACCGTGGCGGGCGGCAGCAATCAGGGGGGTGCCGTCGCCGCTCACCGTTCGTCCCGCGTGCGCGCCGCGGTCAAGCAGTGCAGCAATCACGTTCGCCGGTGCCCGGGCGCTGGCCGCGATCAGCGCGCTTTCGTCTTTATCGTGGTGGAAATCCACGCTGGCGCCGGCGTCCAGCAGCGCGAACATCACGTCCCAGTTGCCTCGTCGTGCGGCGGCGACCAGCGGCGTCCGCGGATCTCGGCGTCGGTTCACCTCGTTCGGGTTCGCGCCGTCAGCGAGCAGAGATCGTGTTGCCGCGAGGTCACCTTCCCAGGCCGCAAACAGCAGCCCGTCAGCCTCACGCGGGGAACGATCGCGGCTCATGTTGATGTTGATCACACTGCTGACGGTCTCTCTGGCGGTGATGCCCAGGTGCACCCAATGCGGCGCTGCCAGCGCGGCCCCCGCAAAAACGATGGCTGCCGCAGCGGCGGTAAGGCGCCCGACCCGCAGCGTTGAGTGGTTTTTCTTAACGTCCAGCATGTGTGAGATTCTCCGTCGCAGATGGTTCTTGGAACGCAGGCAGGGTATGGCGAGCTCCGGCGGCCGACCCGGCAGCAGCGCAGCGGCCACCGACAGCAGGCTGGAGGCGTAGCGCTTCGGTGACGTGCCCAGGGACAGCGCCCAGTCATCGCACGCTGCCTCACGCTCCGAGTTCATCTGGCTGATGACATACCAGATCGTCGGGTTGAGGCTGAAGGCGATTCGCGCTCCGAACTGCAGCCAGACCCACCAGTGATCGCCGCGCTTAATGTGTGCCAGCTCATGGGCCAGCGCATGGCTGACCATCGAGGAGGTGGCCTGGGTTTGCCACGACGTCGGGAGCACGATCATCGGCGCCAGCGTGCCCACCGTCTGCGGTGAGCCGACTTCGGAGCTGAGCCGGACCGACACGTCTCGATTCATGCCCATACGTTTGGCCAGTTCGTTGGCCTGACGATGCAATTCTTCGGTGGCCCAGCCAGCCCGGCGTCGCAGGATTCGGTTGTAGCGGAGAGCGCGCGTAAGCAGCACTATCTGCAGCAGGGCGCCGAGGAGCCATGCGGCTGCGAGCCAGCGATCCAGGCTATCGGTGTCCGGCGCCTTTGAGGCCGCGGTCGGGGTCAGTGCCACGTCTGCAGGCTTTGCTGCGGTGGTGGCGGTCCACTCCAGCGACGGCGCAGTACTCTCCTGTTCTGTGGCTGTCGGCCACGGGAGTTCGTCCGCGGCACGGTCCGGCCAGATGAGCAGTAGGGGCATGCTGAGGAGCACGAGCAGCAGCAGCGCCCAGCACGCGTGTCGCGCGGCGGCGCTTTCGTAGCGCCAAAACGCCAGCGCCATCGACACGGCCAGCGCCAGGCCGGCGCTGAGCAGCAGGTGGCTGACGATGAGTTCCGTGATGATCATGGTGTGTCCTCATCTTCCTCGATCATTCGTCGCAGGCGGTCGATCTCGAGCGCGTCAACCTCATCGCTGCTCAGCAGGTTCTGTACCAGCGCTGTCGGGGAGCCAGCAAAAAAACGCGACATCAGGTGTTTGAGGGCCCGCCCCTGAGCGGTGCTGCGATCGATCAGCGGCTCGTAGACAAAGGCTCGCCCCTGCTTGTGATGGCTGAGGTAGCCTTTCTCGGCCAAGATACCCAGCATGGTCTGCACCGTGTTGTACGCCACCGGCTCCTGCCGGTTCAGCTCGTCGGTGACCTCTCGTACGGAGGCTTCGCCGAGCGTCCATACAACGTCCATGATGCGCAGCTCACCGTCGGTCAGCGTTGGTGATTTTTGTCGAGCCATAGCGGGTCCTGACTTAAAACCTAATGAAATAGGATTTCAAAAAGGCTACCGATAAGACTGCTTTTCGTCAACTAATTCTTTAGGAGTTGATTCGACGCTTTTTTGTCCAGGTCCCGCGGGCTTAGCGGCGAGGCGGACAACTAACCGCCCCCACAAGAAAGCTCAGCCGGAGATCTCGAAGGCGAGGTTGCGGATCGCCGGAGCCCCTTGTCTCAGCTTTTCGAACGCGCTGAGCTGGAACTCGGCGTCCACTTTTAGCGAGGGAAGGTAGTGCCCATCGGGCTCAAAGTCTTTTTCGTGCGTGACGGCAAAACACATGCGGGTTGCATTAGCGACCACCAGCGTCACCGGCTCGACGTCCGGCTCGATGGTGGCGTCCTTTTGATGGGCGATAGCGGCGCACAGTACGTCGGGCAGCCGCCAGTGTTCCGCGAGCTGCTGGCTGATCTCGACGTGCCCAAATCCGCAGCACTGACGCAGCGCCTCGTTGAGCGGGAGCTCGGCGTCAGCTCGCATCAGCGCTATCGCGCGGGCCAGTTCGTCAGGGCGGTTCTCGACCAGCCAGAGAATTCCCAGGCGAGCCAGCAGTGCGGCCGTGCGCGCCGATTCCCGTTCCTCTGGCTTCATCGGCTCAGCGAGCATGTAGCCGGCGTCGGCGGCCAGAAGAGAGCTCGCCCAGAATCGAATCGCGTTGAAGCCGTTGACCGGGACCGGGCGAAAAGGCTGGGAGACGGCCATGGCAACACCCACGGTTCGAATCATGTTGAGTCCCAGCCGCCGGCAGGCGAGATCCAGTGACGTCACCGGGACCGCCGGCGCCGACCAGGCGGAATTTGCCAGCGCCAAAATGCGACCTGCGATCACCGGCGCTTTCTCGATCACGCTCGGCAGGCTTCGTGCGTCCAGCTCCGGGTCGGACAAGCGGTTGACGAGGTAGCCCGACGCGGGCAGCAGTGCGGGCAGGCTGTCGGTGCTGACCTGTGGGGCAGCGGAGACCGGTGATTGCTCAGCCGGATGCGCCGACATGGATCGCCTGCCCGCGAACGTTGTCAGTTCGCTCGTTGATCTGCTTGACCGTCTCCGGCACCTCGGCCGCGCTGACCGGGCGAGAGAAGTAGTAACCCTGAATCTGATCACAACCAAGCGCTGACAGTGCCGCGACCTGGTCGCGCTCCTCAACCCCTTCGGCTACCACCGAAAGCTTAAGTCCTTTGGCCATGCCGATGATCGAGCCCATCATGATGGCGTCGCCCGGGTTGTGCATCATGTCGATGACAAACACGCGATCGATCTTGAGCGTATCGATCGGCAGCTTCTTCAGCGAACCTAGCGACGAGAAGCCGGTGCCGAAATCGTCGATCGCGATGCTGACGCCCAGCTCCCGAAGCTCCTCCAGCACCGGCAGCGCCAGATCGGCACGCTGGACCGCCGCCTCGGTGATCTCAAGCTCCAGCAGCGAGCAGGGCAGCCCCGAGTCCTTTAGCGTTTGCTGCACCGTCTTCACGAATCCGGCCTTCAGCAGGTGAGTGGGCGAAATGTTCACGGAGACCACCAGTGAGCCAAGCCCACTCTCGGCCCAGTCCTGGGCCTGAGCACAGGCCTGCTTAAGCACGCGCTCCCCGAGTTCGCCGAGCAGGCCCAGCCGCTCCATCTCATCGATGAACAGCGCCGGGGAGACCAGGCCATGGTGAGGATCATCCCAGCGCACGAGCGCCTCCAGGCCGCATACCTGGCCGGTGCCGAGATTGATTTTGGGTTGATAGTGAAGCAGGAACTCGTTTTGGCGCAGCGCGCGCCGCAGACGGAACTCCATGGACATCCGCTGAGCAACCCGGTCGGTCATCTCCGGCTGATAGAAGGCGATTTCCCCGGCGTCGCCGCGCTTGCGGCTGACCTGGAGCGCCGAGTCAGCCGCTTTGAGAAGGTCGAACGGCGTCGCGCCGTCATCGGGAAAGCGCGAGATACCGACGCTGATCGTTGGCTCGAGCTGGGTGCCGTTGATGTCCAGCGGCTGGCAGATGCGCCGACGACAATCCATCGCCAGATGCGCCGCGTCCATCGCGCTATCCAGCGGATCGACAACGATGCAGAAATCGTCTCCGCCAGTGCGCGCGGCAAAGTCTGTCGGCCGAAGCATGGTTCGGAACAGGCCGGCGACGGTGGCCAGTACCGTGTCGCCAGCCTCAAAACCCAGCGCCTCATTGATATCGCGGAAGTTGTCGAGTTCGATGACCAGCAGCGCAAATGGTGCGCTGCCGCTGGCGGCCATCCGATCGGCCAGTGTTTTGAGCAGCTGCCGACGACTCGCCAGCCCAGTCAGCGGATCGAAGGAGGCGAGACGCTCGATCTTCTTTTCTGTTTCCCGCCGATGAGTCACGTCGCGCACGGCGCCCAGCACCACCAGCGAGTTGTTCGGGTTGGTCTCGAGCGCCTGCTCGACCTCCACCGGAGATCCCCCCGGCGGCAGCAGCCGGTAACAAAGCGTTGCGCCCGCCCCCTTTGCCCGGTCGTTGCGAAACGCCGCTTCAACGCGTTCCCGATCCTCAAAATGCACTCGACGCAGAAACTCGGAAAGGTCCATCGTGCGATCGGCCTCGGCCCAGCCACAGAGCTTCGCAAGATGCGCCGAGACGCTCAGCTGGCGGGACTCGATATCCCACTGCCAATAGCCCATTTCTGCGATTCGCTGGATATTGCGGAACTGGCCCTGCTGCTCGCGCAGCAGCGCGTCGTTGCGCGCGGCGCGCAGGATAAAGCGCAGCTGCTGACACAGCAGTGAGTACTGCAGCGGCTTGTGAACAAACGCCGCGGCGCCGGCCTGAAACGCCGACTCGATCGCGTTGGCGTCGTTCAGACCGGTCATCATCACCACCGGCAGGTCATGAAATCCCTCGCAGTCGCGAAGGGCCAGGCAGGTTTCAAAGCCGTCCATGCCGGGCATCTGTGCATCGAGCAGCACCAGGTCCGGGTTGAGCTGCTTCTGCGCGGCCAAGGCCTGCTTCCCGCTGTGGAACGCACTGACGCGATACCCTTCGGCTGTCAGGACGTCATCGAGCGACATGCGGAAATTGGCGTCATCGTCGATCACCATGATCACCGGTCCAGCGGTAGGGGCCTCGTCGGCGGGCACGACGGATGCGTCGACGCCCGGGTCGGCATCCCGGTCCAAAGCGGCCTCCGACGGGGTTGAAACTAAGGTGAGTTCCGCCTTTGGCGTCGGTGCCGGACCGGAATTCAACGTGAGCGTGATCGCAGACGAGACGCTGCCGGCAAGGGCTTGCAGTCGGCCCGCCTGCTCATGGCACTCCGACAGGAGCTCGGCAGAAGCGGCTGTTTCCAGGGTCCGGCAAACCTCGGCAAACTCGCCGGCACCCACGTTGGCAGAGCTCGATTTGAGGCTGTGCGCGATATCCTTCATCGCCCCGCAGTCGTCGTTGGCCGCGGCAGCGCCCAGGAGCTTCATCTGTTCTGGCAGGAATTCGAGGAATCTACCGAGGACGCGCTCAACCACCGCTTCGCCACCGGCCTGCCGGAGGTTATCGAGCGCTTCGTGCTCCAGCGCCGGTGCCTCTTGAGCACCGGTGACCTCAGAGGCCGCGGTCGGTGCCCAGCGCCGGACCTCCGCACCCAGTTTTTGCTGGTCGAAGGGTTTGCTCAGATAACCGTTCATGCCCGCGTCGGTACACAGCTGCTCGATACCCTTCTGAACGTCGGCCGTGAGCGCAACGATGGCCACCGGTGAGTCGCTGTGCTGCTGTTCATGCCGGCGAATCTGGCGCGCGGCCTCAAAACCGTCCATGCCTGGCATATGGCAGTCCATCAGGATCAGGTCGTAACGCGTAGTCCTGGCCGCGGCGACAGCTTCATGGCCGTCATTGGCCACATCCGCGCGACAGCCCAGCGCCTCGAGCATGGCCAGCGCCACTTCCTGATTGACCGGGTTGTCCTCAGCCAGCAGCAGATGCAGCGACGGAAACGACGCGTCGTTCGCTGGACCCAGCTCCGCTGAGTCAGCGCCTTCGGTGTCGGGCAGGTGCTGCAGCAGTCCGGCCAGCAGCGTGTCCTGCCTGACAGGCTTACTCATGTGGCGATCGATGCCCGCCGCTTCGATGCGGCTGCTGGGAATGTCCTGGACGGACGAGCTGAGCACAATGAGTGCCGCAGGCGGAATGTCGGGGTCGGTCCGGATGTTTCTAGCCAAGCTGACGCCATCGGTGTCCGGCAGATGCCAATCGAGCAGGATGGCGTCATAGGGGCTACCCGAACGGGCTGCTGATTCGACCTTCTCCATCGCCGTCTCGCCATTCACTGCCACGTCCGGCAGCATGTCCCAGGCGCTGACCTGACGCTTCAGGATGTCCAGGTTGGTCTGCTGATCGTCCACCAGGAGAATTCGCCGGCCGGCCAGCGATTCGGGGTTCAGCGGGTTGTCGCTTTGCGGCTGCGCTGTGCTTAGCGCAATCGAGAAGCTGAAGCAGGCGCCGCGCCCCGGATCGCTGACGACCGTCAGCTGTCCGTCCATGAGTTCAACAAGCTGGCGGGAGATCGCCAATCCAAGGCCGGTGCCACCGAAGGCCCGCGAGGTTGACCCGTCAGCCTGGGAGAAGGATTCAAAGATCAGCTCCGCCTGCTGGGGATCGATGCCGATACCGGTGTCGCTGACGGCAAAGGACAGCGTCATTTCACTATCCGCTTCGCCGATCCCCGTTTCAAGCATCAGCTTGATTTCGCCGGTTTCGGTGAACTTCACCGCGTTGCCGAGCAGATTGATCAGGATCTGACGCAGCCGGATGCTGTCGCCGGTGACCCAAAGTGCTCCCGGGCGGTCGACGTCGGTAACGAGACTGAGCCCCTTGCGCGCGGCCTGTTCGGCCATCATTTCCATGACGTCGTCGATGAGGACTCGCAGGTCAAAATCGTGCTGGCTCAGCTCCAGTCGACCGGCCTCGATCTTGGAGAAATCCAGGATGTTGTTAATAACGCCGAGCAGGTTTTCCGCCGAGCGGTAGGCGGTCTCAGCCAGGTGCCGCTGGCTGTTGTTCAGCGAGGTTCCAAGCAGCAGTTCGTTCATGCCGAGGACGCCGTTCATGGGCGTTCGAATCTCGTGGCTCATCGTTGCGAGGAATTCGCTTTTCGCCTGGCTGGCGGCCTCGGCGGCTTCCTTGGCCTCCTGCAGATCCGCCGTGCGCTCGTGGACGGTTTTCTCGAGAGAGTCGCGGTGGCCCGCCAGCTCCAGATCCCGATCGAGGATCTGGGTCAGCATTTCGTTGAAACCGCGAACAAGCTGGCTGACCTCGTCACGTCCCTCGTTTTTCACCCGAAGCGTGTAGTCTTTCTCGGTTTTGACACGCGCCATGCCGTCGGCAAGGTTGTGGATCGGCCCGGTGATCTGTCTGGCCAGCCTGATTGAGAGCCAGTACACCAGCAGCAGCAGGCCGCCGATTACAGCTCCCAGCAGCTGCGCAAAGCGGGTGAGCTGCTCATACATCGGAGCCATGTTGGCCTCCACATACAGCGCGCCGATTACCTCCGTGTCGCGACGGACTGGCGTCAACATCTCGAGATGGCTCATGCTCATCGAGTATTCAAAGCCTGCATCAGATCGCTGCCAGCCGGCGTTGGTATCCACCGTAGTCAGGTCCCCGTCGGCCAGCGCCACAAACGGTGCGCCGTCCGCGAACATTAGCTGCGCCTTTGCAACCATGGGTTCCGCCGCCAGTGCGTTCAGCACGCGCGAGGCCGTGTCCGGGTCTTCAAAAGAGAGCGCGGCGCTGGAGTTGGTCGCAACCACGTCGGACACAACCGATACTCGATCGAGCAGCGAGCTGCGGTAGAACGACAGCTCCATATAGGAGTAGATGGCCGCACCGCCTATGAGAACGCCGGCGCTGACCCCAAAAATCATCCAGCGGATCCGGGCGGCAATCGACATATTGGCAAGCATGCTGCCCCAGCCTTTTCGATGCATTTCCGTCATCGGTCGCCTCCCACTACGGTCGACAGTTCAAGGAGCGGCGCGGCGATCATGAGATCGGCCTCGAGGGCTGCGTTGCGATTGATCAGGAACCCGAAGCGGTTTCGCTTCTTACGGATTTCGATCATGCCGCCCCCATGAGCAAACGCCTCGGCATCGCTGATCGTCAGCGTCGGCTGGTCGCGGATCAATTCGAGGGCTTGAGCAACGTCCTCGACATCGTCGACAAACAGGAGATGGCAGTGCTGCGCTGCGGGTTCTTCGCCGTTCAGCTCGTAAAGCGCGATTTGCCGGCCTGCCGCCTGTCGCGTCGCCAGCGACGTCAAAGCGCCCTCCAGCGGGTTTTCACCGTAGCCGCAGACGTTGAAACGATCTTCATCGTCGGGCGAGAACGCCGTGTCCGGCCAGGTTACGTAGGCCATGATCTTGTAGACCAGCGCTGCCTTCAGGCTGCTTTCGGGCTGTGGCGAGTCGGTAGCATGGGCTGTCCCGAACGTCAGCAGCGGCAGCAGAAGGATTAGACCGGCGCGCCTGATCCTCGAGGCGAAGTCATGAGGGCTCATCATGATGGGGAGGCGCTCGTTCTACTGCCAGCGCATTCTTAGCTGCAGATACACCATCCGACCGATGTCCGAGGCCGGCGTAAAGGTTTCGCCAAGATACTCGAACCGGCTGCCCAGCAGATTTTTGCCTGACAAAAGCACTTCCAGACTCTCGTTGCGCCGCCAGGTAAGAGATGTGTCCAGCCCTGTGTAGCTGCCAGGTTGCAAGATGTCTGGAACATCGGCTCCCGGGGCGTTCGACTCGGGCAACTCATCAACGTATTGCCCGCGAACGTGCAGGAACCAGTGATCGGTAAGCGTGAGATCACTGTCGATGGTCAGCTGATGTGGCGCTGTTCCGAACTGCAGGCCGGAGAACGTCGTCCCGCTCACGCCGCCGTCAGCGGGCTCAACGTCGAGATCGACGTAGGTGTAGTTTCCGCTCAGCCGCCAGCGGCTCATGACCTGCCAGGACAGTGCTGCTTCAATCCCGTTGGACTGACCCTTGAGGTTGTTCTTAAACGATAGATCCAGCAGCGGCGGTCGACTGGGTGGCAGCAATAGCTCTGTCCCAATCAGGTTTTCGTACTCGTTGTAGTAGGCGGTGACGTCCAGCGACAGGCCGTTGCTCCCGGTAAAACGGTAGCCGAACTCAACGGTCATCAGGTCCTCAGCTTCCAGCTCTCGACTGCCGACGATGGCGTTCAGAGGAGGAGTCAGAATAAACCTGCCGTCCTCTTCAGCACGCGAGGGCGTTCTTACGGCCCTAGCCACGCTCCCCCAGAGCGTATGCCGATCCGTAGGCTGCCAGATCATGCGGAGATTGGGCTGGTACTCGAAGCCCGAGAACGCATTTCGGTCAAACTTTGAGCCGATGATCATCCGAGCGTTGTCGGAGAGGCTAAGCTCACTCTGAACGAAAGCTCCGTAGTGGCTCACCGACCTCTTGCCAGGCAAGACCGTAAGCTGACCGTTGCTCTTGATGTCGTCGCGTACATGGCGGGCGCTGAGACCCCAGAGGAGTTCCTGGCGCGAACCCAGCGGTCGGCGATGCTGAAAGTCCAGATCGAAGGTGTTGTGGCGTTGTTTGATGAACGATTCTTCGCGTTTGATGTGGTCAAAGTAGGCCTGAATAGAAAAGCTCTCGCGTTCATCGAGCGTGCGCGTCCAGCGCGTCAGCAGGTTGGTGCCCTGTGCCTCAAAATCGTTAAGGAAGGTGCTGGTTCGAATCAGTCCCTCCTGCTGTAGACCGCCGATCTCATAGCTGTCGCCCTGGATCGTCCATGTATCGCGATCGCTCGGTTCGCTGTCGACGCGGAACCCTAGACGCGCGTTGTCCCAGTTTTCGTCGGTGTCTCGGCTGGTCAGCAGGTTTTCGAAGCCTTCGTGTTCAGTGTACTTCGCGTAGATCCGACCGAAAGTGCGGTCGCCGAGCTGGGCGCCGTAGCGGATGCTGCCGCCGGCCCGCTCCTGATTGCCGGCGCCGGCGACCAGCAGGCTGCCCTGGGTCTCCGCAGCGTTGCGCGTGATGATGTTGATGACGCCATTGACCGCATTTGGCCCCCAGAGCGTCCCGCCCGGTCCGCGGATGACCTCAATACGGTCGACGTCGTCGAGCAGCGTATCGAGCTCGTCCCAGTAAACGCCGGAAAACGATGGCACATAGACGCTCCGGCCGTCGACGAGAACCAGCAGCTTGTTGGTGTAGCGCCCTGAAAAGCCCCGGATACTGATCGCCCACTGTGACGCGTTGATCCGCCCGACGTGAACCCCGGGGACGCCTCGGAGCGCCTCAGCGATGGTTGTGATGCCACGTTGTCGTATCGAGTCGCCGGTGACAACAAACGTTGCCGCGGCGGTGTCTCCCAGCGCCTCGTTTTTCCGCGACACCGAAGAGACTTCGATCGACAGCAGATCCTCGAGCGGCAGATCAAAAAAGTCTTCCGGTCCAGTTTTTCCCTGCGCCTGGACGGCGGCACACATCAGCGTCCCCAGCAGTGCTGCTGTCAGGGGCTGACTCCTTAACGCAAAAATCCTCACGGCCTGGCCTCGTTAGCTCACCAGACCGTATATCGACCGTGGGGTGGCGTCCTTTAGGTTCGATTGCCATACTCGCTGCAACTCCCGGAGCCCCGGAAACAGAGGAAAAACAGCCATGAGGGAAGTGGTCGATCGGCTGACCGTGCCGGCGATTGCAGCGCCGATGTTTCTGGTATCGGGGCCCGACCTGGTCCAGGCCACATGCCAAGCCGGTGTGATTGGCGCGTTTCCTTTTCCGAATGCCCGCACAATCGACACGCTCGATGAATGGCTGGGTCGCCTGACTCATACCCTGTCGCAGCAGCCCGGTGCAGCGCCCTTTGCGGCAAACATCACGACGCATCGTTCGTACGACAGGCTGGCCGCGGAAATCGACCTCATCAGCCGGCACAAGCCGCCGATTGTGATCACTGCGCTGGGCAGCCCCGAACCGGTGATCGATACGGTGCGCGGCTATGGCGGCACGGTGATCGCCGACGTGAACTCCGTGCCGCTGGCCCGCAAGGCGGTGGCCAAGGGTGCTGACGGCCTCGCGCTCGTGTCAGCGGGTGCCGGTGGGCATACCGGGTTCCTGACGGGTTTCGCGTTTGTGACCGAGGTCCGACGCTTCTTTGACGGGCTGGTCGTTCTGGCCGGCGGCATCGGCAGCGGCCAGGGCATCCGGGCTGCTCAGGCGCTGGGGGCGGATCTTTGCTACATGGGTACGCGTTTCATCGTCGCAAAGGAGAGTCTCGCCAGCGACGAATACCGCGAGATGGTGATTGCCGCCACGCCTCAGGACCTAGTGCTCAGCGACAAATTGACCGGAGCGCCTGCCTACTACCTGCGCGCCAGCCTGGAGAAAATGGGGCTTGATCCTGACAACCCCGGAAAGGGGTCGGGTTTTGATCTGTCCGATTCGCAGGGGCAGATCAAGGCCTGGAAACACGTCTGGTCGGCCGGCCACGGCGTCGGGTCGGTGCACGCTAGGCAATCGGCGGCTGAGATCATTGCCGAACTCAAAGAGCAGTACGACCTGGCCGGTCGGCAGGGTTAAGCCTCAGCGGCTGCCATCTCGTGAGTGTTGGCCCAGGTGCCATGGAATCCCAGCGGCACTCGCTGCGGCAGATGCACCTGGGCAACCGGCCGGGCCCCCATGTCTTGGGCGTCGAGAACCACCAGCGCTGATGTGTCGTCCACGGTGTTGGTCATGATGCTGACCACGTAGCCGTCGTCTTCGGACTGTGCATCCTTGCGCGGCGCAAACGCGGGCTCGGAGCCGTAACAGTTCAGCGGAAACCGGTAGGTCTCCCCGATACTCGTTTCAAAGTCAAACTTCATCAGGCCGTCGAAAATCTGGGTGCTGGTGTCGGGGATTGTTGCTAAATAGCCATAGCGGCTCGCTTTTCCGGTATGCCCCAGGTTGATGACTGGAAACTCGCTCACGGTGTCGTCTAGCTGGGTTTCGCGGGTCTCTCCGGTCTTCATGTTCATCCGCCAGACGTAGATGTGAGCCCGCAGTGCGAGGACGTCCACCATCCCGGCGTAAGGGCCGAACCTGTCGTCCAGCGGACGTCCGTTGTCGAGGTAGCGGCAGGCGGTCATGACCACCTCGTCGCCCTCCTCCCAGGCGTTGATCACGTGGTAGATGTAGCAGGAGTTGAACTCAAACCAGCGAATGTCGCTGCCGCTCCCGTTCCGAGGTAGCACGCCAAAACGGGTGTTGAGTTTCGGGTCGAAGTGAATGTTCCAGCGTTTTGCCTTGAGCGCCTGTTCCGTCAGCACCACCGGCAGATCCATGAGCACTGCGTAGTTCTCTGTAATCGCCATGTCGTGGGGCAGCCGGGGGCCGGGAAGCTCGATATCCGTGAAGTGGGCAAGTCGGTTGTCGCTCGAGACCACGCCAAAGCTGTAGCGCGGTTCGAACAGCTGATAGTCGAAAAACAGAAATTCGCCGGTGGCGGGGTCTACCTTGGAGTGGGCCGACACGTTTTTGGGCAGCTTGCCGTCGAAGGTTTCGGTCCGGAGCGTTTCCAGCGTGCGCGCATTCATTCTTACGGGTTGTCCGCTGACGTACCAGAGCGCCATCAGTTCACCGTTGTGGACGAGGATGTCGGTGTTGGCCGTATCCTTGTAGGTGGTCGGAGAACCATCGAACGTTGCCGGGTACATGATGCCGCCCTTCTTGAGCTGGCCGCTGCTGTCGGCCTCGAAGTCAGCGCTCGCCACGTAGCGATTGGCGTAGCGGGCCTGACCGTCTTCCAGGTAGACCCCGTGCACCATGCCGTCGCCGTCAAACCAGTGATGCATGCCGGTTGGCATCACTCGGGGATTGGGGCCGTTGCGGAAGTAGGCGCCGGAAAAATCTGAGGGGAGCTCGCCGGTCACCGGGAGATCGCCCAGGGTGAGTTCACGCTCGACGGGACGGTAGGGTCCGCGCAGGTAGGGGTTGTAGCTGTTCAGGTCCAAAGCGGGCTGACTGGCCATGGGGCGAACTCCTGGATAACGACCGATAGTTCTGAAGGATTATGGCGTAACTTGCATAAACAAACCAACTTCCCCTAGCATCCCATTCCACGGCAAAAGCTTCGGCAGAGCATCACCCGCGCCAGGCACCGCCCCAGCGAGGAGAGCAGCGTGAGCGCACCTTTTTTCGACAAGCATCAGGACACGCTGGCCTCGGCGATTGCGGCCTGTGAAAGCCGCGAATACTGGAGTCCGTTCGTCGAATCACCCAGCGCGCGGCTGCATCCCGAAGGCGCCCCGGAGGCGGGTAGAGCCGCATTTGAGGCTATGCTGGGCCGCCCGTTTGAGCTCGAGCTGCCGGGTGAAACAGGCCGCACCGGGGCGGAAGTCTCCCCGTATACCCAGCAGCCGCTGGGCATCAGCTACCCAAAGTGCGACGTCGCTGCGCTTTATGAGTCGGCTACGAAGGCGATGGCGGAATGGAAAAGCGTCCCGTGGCAAGAACGTGCCGGCCTCTGCCTGGAAATGGCGTTTGAGCTAGAAAAACAGGCGTTCGCCAACGCCCACGCGACGATGCACACGGCAGGTCAGAGTTTTCTCATGGCTTTCTCCGGCAGCGGCGCCAATGCGCTCGATCGCGGTGTCGAAGCCGTTGCGTATGCGGCCAAAGCCCTCGGCGAGGTCAAACCGACCGCTCGCTGGAGCAAACCTTTTGGTCGGGCCGGGGAGGTCACCTTAAGTAAAACCTACCGAACTGTGCCGCGCGGGGTGGCCGCCGTCGTCTGCTGCGCCACCTTTCCGCTATGGAACGCGTATCCTGCGCTGTTCGCCAATCTCGTAACCGCAAACCCGGCGATTCTGAAGCCGCACCCCAACGGGATCCTGCCCGTAGCGATGGCGGTTCGGGTGTGCCGGGAGGTGCTCACGCGGGCCGGCTTTGATCCCAATCTGGTGCTGATGGCGGCGGATACCGCCGACGAACCGATTACGGTTGAGCTGCTTCAGCACCCGGCCTGCGCCATCGTTGACTACACCGGCTCGCAGCGCTTTGGGCACTGGATCGAAGAAAACTGCCGGCATACACAGGTCTTTACCGAAACCGCGGGCTGTAACGGGGTGGTCGTGGAGTCCACCGACAATCTCGACGGGCTGCTCAACGGACTGGCTAACGGGCTGTGCGGCTTTTCGGCTCAGATGTGTACCAGTCCCCAAAACGTCCACGTGCCGGCTGCCGGGATCGGTAGCGACCAGGGCCATCTGTCTTTCGAGGACTTCAGCGATCGTTTGATCTCGGCCATTGAGTCCCGAACCGAAGATCCCCTTCACGCTTCCCGTCTATGCGCGGCGATCCAGGCGGATCAGTCGCTGAGAGTGCTTGAATCGGTGACGGAGGGCGTAAAGCAGGCGGGTGGGGAAGTCGGGCTGGAGAGCCGTCGCTACGAGCATCCTGACTTTCCCGACGCTCGAACGGCCACGCCGCTGGTTTGCCTCGTCACGCCGGATCAGCGTGAGCTGTATCAGGAGGAACATTTTGCGCCGGTGACGTTTCTGATCAGAGAGCCGGATGCGGAAACCGCGCTCGAGCACGCTGCCGACAACGCGCGGCGCTTCGGTGCAATCAGCTCCTACGCCTACAGCGCTGATCCGGAGTTTCTCGCGCAGGCTCAGGAGGCTTTTGCGGATGCCGGCGCCTCGCTGTGGTGCAACATGACCGCGCCGATGCCCATCAACTTCGCCGCTGCCTACAGCGACTACCACGTCACCGGCCTCAACCCCGCCGGCAACGCCTGCCTGACCGATCTGGCGTTTGTGGCCGATCGCTTTCGCATCATCCAGTTTCGTGAGCCGGTTAAGCCTGCAGTGGCGTGAGACAAACAAGTTGAGGAAACCGCTTTGACCGACACCTATATCTATGACGCGCTGCGGACGCCGCGGGGCAAAGGCGCGGCACCCAAAGAGGGTAAAGCCGGTGGATCGCTCCATAACGTTCCGCCTCAGGAACTCATCAGGCAGCTGGTCGACGCGTTTGCGGCGCGCCACGGCGATAGCGTCCGCGAAAGCGTCAGCCGGCTGCTGTTGGGGTGCGTGGGGCAGGTGGGCTCGCAGGGCGGCCATCTGGCGCTGATGTCCCGTATCGCCGCAAAGCTGCCGGAGGCTACGGTTCCGAAAACTATCAATAACTATTGTGTGTCCGGCATGACCGCCGTGATTGAAGCCGCGCTCCGTACCCGGGCCGGTGAGCCGGGTTTGAGTCTGGCTGGCGGCGTCGAAATGCTTTCGCAGGTGCCGTTTCAGGCGGACAAGGCGGCCTATTACAGTGACGCCGCCACCAGTGCCGAGCTGAACTGGGTGGCACCAATCATCGGGGCTGAGCTGATCGCCACCGACGATGGATTCAGCAAAGCTGAGCTGGACGCCTTGACGCTGCGGTCTCATCAGCGAGCGGCCGAAGCGTGGCGTTCAGGTAGCTATGACGACAGCGTGATTCACGTCCGCGACCGGGATGGTGAGACTTTGCTGGCGCAGGACGAGCTGGTGCGCCCGGAGCTCACCGACGCGCAGCTCGCCTCGATGCCGCCAGCGTTCGAACAGCTTGGCCGTGCCGGGCAGGACCAGCGTGTACTCGATCATCGCCCAGATCTGTCGGCCGTTCACCACGTACATTCGATCGCCAACTGCCCCGGCATGGCGGATGGTGCCGCCCTGCTGCTGACCGGTTCAGCCGAAGCCGGGAAGAGCGCGGGCCTGCGACCTCGGGCCCGGGTGGTGGCGCTGGCCGAGACGGCCGGCGATCCGGTCCTGCAGTTTGGCGCCGGCTTCGATGCGATGGACCGGGCGTTGGCCGCAGCGGGGCTCGAACTGGCGCACCTCGATCGTATCGAGTTTATGGAAGCGTTTGCCGCGGTGCCGCTGCGCTTTGAGCGACGCTACGAGGTGGATTCGGAGCGGGTCAACGTCAACGGCGGGCACCTCGCCATGGGTCACCCGATGGGGGCCACCGGGGCCATTTTGCTTTGTACCCTGCTCAACGCACTGGAACAAAGTGATACCGGACTCGGCATGGCGGTGGCGCTGGCCGGCGGCGGAATCGGCACGGCTATGATCATTGAGCGCGTGTAGCGTGACCCCGCAACTAAGCCGTTTACGTTTACCGGCTCGCGAAATCGGGTAGTGGCTGCTGCGGCGACTCAGCAAAGCCGGTCTATCTGGCGTGCCCTGGATCTGCTCGGCGATTGGGCAACGTTGCTTATTCTGGAGAGCTACTGGCTTGGCGCCCGTCGCTTTGGGCACATTGAGCGGCTGACCGGCCTGCCCAAAACGGTTCTTAGCAGCCGGCTGAAAATTCTGCTCGGCGCGGAGCTGCTGCGGCAGCGCGAATATTCATGCCGGCCTCCTCGGAGCGAATATCGAGGCACCCGAAAACTGATGGACCTGTTCCCGGCTGCGCTGGCGATGTACCAGTGGGAGGAACGCTGGGGTCGAAAGGACAGCAAGTTTGTCATCACGCTCAAGCACAGGGCTTGCGGCGACTCGATGGCGCCGATAGCGGTCTGTGGACGCTGCCGCGAGGAACTCGACCCAAGAGCATGCGCGTGGAAGGCGGGCCCGGGCGCTGAGTTTATGCAAAGCGGGTACGCCCGGCGACGGAGGCGCCGCGCCGAGACAACAGTACGGAGCGGCCTGCTCGATACGTGTTTCCAGGTGATCGGCGATCGCTGGTCGGGCCTGGTCCTACACAGTGTTTTCAGCGGTATGAATCGCTACGACGAACTGCTAAGCGCCACCCATGCGGCAAGCAACATACTCTCAGATCGACTGAAGTGGCTATGCCAATCGAAGATCCTTTGTCGTCAGGCGTATCAGCGCGCACCCGCTCGCTACGCCTACCGGCTGACCGCCAGAGGACGGGATCTCTATCCGATTCTGGTGGCTCTGCTGGCCTGGGGTAACCGCTGGTACCCGGTGGCCCAGGGCGCGCCGATTCAGCTATCCCATCAATCGTGCAATCAGCCGCTGGAGCTCGCTTTTGTCTGCTCGGCATGCCGCCAACCCCTCGAGCTGGGAGCGATCGATGCCACCATCACCACTGCCCCGGCTGCAAAACTAACTGGCGATGCCAATCATTTCCGGCAACTACATAATAGCTAGGATCAAAATGCAGCAGTGCGTCGAGTTACGTGAGGCCAGAATGGGCCGCATAACAGAGCCTCTTTTTTAGTCCGCAAACAGGCTTCTCTGCCAGGTTCGTACTCATTCGCCGGGAGTCAAAGAATCGTTGTAAGACCAGGGATCTAGACGCGCTCTTCGCGCCTGTATCGCTACGTTGCGCCGCTGCGTCGTATATAGTGACCGCCATGTTCAGGACCACATCCCTCCAATGCTTCCGATTTCGGACCGTCAATAGCGCACTGTCGGCTGCTGCCGGGCTGTGTCTGCTGGCTGGCTGCTCTGATCCGGACATCGACGCAACCACTGCTGCCGATCGGCGTGAGCGGAGCGTCCCCGTGCGCCTGGAGCCGGTCCAGTTTCAGCCGCGACGCACGCGCCTGGATGTCGTCGGTACGTCGCGGGCCGTCCGCTCGGTCGACATCTATCCCGAGGCCGCAGGCGAAGTTGAGAGCCTGAACTTTTCGCCAGGGGAGACGGTGAGCGCCGGCCAGCTGCTCGTGCAGCTTGAGCAGCGCGACGAGCAGCTCGCGCTTGAGCTTGCCAGGGTGACGTTGAAAGACGCGACCCGCCTGCTGGATCGTTACCGCGGTGCGCAGGATTCCGGGGCGGTGCTCCCGACCACCTTCGACGCGGCACAAACTGCGGTCACCGCAGCGGAGATTGCCCTCGAACGGGCTGAGGTCGCACTTCAGCGACGCGTTGTTCGCGCGCCGTTTGCCGGCGTGGTCAGCCTCACCGACGTTGAGCCCGGAGACCGGGTGAATCCCGACACGCTCGTGACCACGCTCGATGACCGGAGCACGCTCCTCGTCCGATTCGAAGTGCCGGAGCAGCTGGTGGGTCAGCTGTCGATCAACGATGCGGTTAAGGTTCGGACTTTCACCGGCGTTGCCGACCTGACGGCACGGGTGGTGGAGCTCGGCAGCCGGGTCAACGAACTGACGCGCTCGCTCAGCGTCCAGGCCAGGCTCGACAACAGTGCTGACTTACTGCGGCCCGGCATGAGCTTCACCGTTGCCGTTGAGTCGGCCGAGGGGCGTTTTGCGCGAATCCCCGAGGTGGCATTGCGTTGGGGGGCCGAAGGTGCCTACGTCTGGCGCGACAGCGAGGGCCGCGCCGAGCGTGTTGAAGCGCAGGTCATTCAGCGCGAGGAGGGCTGGGTGCTGGTAGACGCCCCGCTGCGTGGTACCGACCAGATTATCGTCGAAGGCGTACAGCGGGTGCGCGACGGCAGCAGGCTTGCCGGCCCCGGATCCGGCGCTCCCGCCAGCTGAGATGGTCGATTTAAAGAGTACGACGGGCGACCTGCCCAGCCTGGCGATCAGGCGACCGGTGCTTGTGCTGGTGGCCAACTTGCTCATAGTCATCGCGGGCCTGGCGGCGCTCGGGGCGGTAGAAATCCGCGAGCTGCCGAACGTGGACCGGCCTGTGGTCAGCGTGCGCGCCGAGTTTCCCGGGGCCTCCCCGGAGACCATGGATGCCGAGGTAACACGAATTCTCGAGGGCGCCGTGGCGCGCGTGTCGGGGCTTTACCGGCTCCGTTCGGCATCCGAGGAAAACTCCGCCCGGATCTTTGCGGAATTCAACCCGGGCGTTGACCTGGACGCCGCCGCCGCCGAGGTGCGTGAAGCCGTCAGCCGGGTCAGCCGGCAGCTGCCCGATCGGGTGGAAAACGTCTTCGTCGTGAAAGCCGACCAGGACGCCCAGCCGGTGATCACGGTTGCGGCGACCAGCGAGACGCTGACCGACGACGCGCTCGCCCGGGTTGTTGAGCAGGATGTGATTCCCGAGCTGATCTCCATCGACGGGGTGGCCGACGTCACCGTCTCCGGCAGCCGCCGCCGCCAGCTTCGCGTTGTCGTCGACCCGCTTCGCCTGACCAGCTTCAACCTGTCGATGAACGATGTTGAAACCGTGCTGCGCGAGGCGCCCTTCGACGTGCCCGCCGGAAGCCTGCGCTCGGACGTGCAGGAGCTGCTGGTGCGCGCCAATGCCTCGGTGACGACCGCCCAGCAGGTTCGCGAACTGATGCTGACGCCGCAGGTCAGGCTGGACGACGTCGCCAACGTGTATTTCGGCCCGGCGGACGCCAGCCAGTACTCCCGCCTCAACGGTCTGTCGGTGATCGGTCTTGGCGTCATTAGACAGGCGGGCTCCAACACCATCAGCATCGCGGAGGCGGTGCGCAGCCGCAGCGCGCAGCTCGAACGTCAGTTCAAAGACCTGTCGCTCGCGGTGACTGACGACAGCTCCACCTTTATCGTGAAGTCGATCCGCGAACTGCTGATCTCCATGGCGCTGACCGTATCCATTGTGATCACGACAATCTGGGTCTTCCTCGGCTCAGCCCGGGCCACCCTGGTGCCGGCCGTCACCATACCGGTTGCCTTGATCGGCACGCTCGCGGCGATCTGGCTCGGCGGGTTTTCCGTAAACAATCTGACGCTGCTGGCGCTGCTGCTGGCCACGGGGCTGGTGGTGGACGACGCGATTGTGGTCCTGGAGAACATTCAGCGTAAGGCGAGCCAGGGCATGGGCGCGCGTGCAGCGGCGGTGATCGGTACCCGACAAGTTTACTTCGCCGTGATTGCCACCAGCGCGGTACTGATCTCGGTGTTCATTCCGATCGCGTTTCTGCCCGGCACTGCCGGAGGCCTGTTTCGCGAGTTTGGCTTCGTGCTGGCTGTGGCGGTTGCCATCTCCAGCTTTGTGGCGCTGTCGCTGGTTCCGGCTATGGCTTCTCGCCTGGCCTCAACCCGAACGGTCGAGCGAGAATCAACTGAAGAGACGGAGGCGCGCGGCGGGCTGCTGCAGTCTGCCGGCTCACTGCTAAGAAGCTTTTATCTCGGCACCCTTTCTGCCGCGCTGGCGCGGCCGCTGCTGGCGCTGCTGCTGGCCCTGGGCACCGCAGCCGGCGCTGCAGCCCTGTATCCGCTGCTGGACAAAGAGCTGCTGCCCACCGAGGACCGCGGTCTCGTGCGGGTCAGGGCGAGTGGACCGGACGGTGTCGGCCTGGGCTACATCGAAACCCAGACTCAGGTGATCGAACGTATCCTGGAGCCCTACCGCGCCAGCGGCGAAGTGACCGACATCTTTACCGTCGTTGGCACCTGGGATCCGCACCGCAGCGGCGTCACGCTGCCGCTCGCCGACTGGAGTCGGCGCGAACGCAGCCAGGGTGAGATCATCCGGGAGCTGCGCGGCAAGCTGGACAATCTGCCGGGCGCTCGAGTTTCGGTCTACGGCGACAACAGCCTCAACCTGCGCGGTCAGGGCGGCGGGCTGGAGTTTGCGGTGACCGGCAGCGACTACGAGGAAATCTTCGAGGGTGCCAAGCAGTTGGCGGCTGCAATTACCGAGCAATCCACGCTCGTGCGCAATCCCGATATCGGGTTTGCTCCGACCCAGCCCCAGCTTGCGATTCAGATCGACCGCCAGCGAGCCAGCGAACTGGGCGTTGAGCTGGCCGGACTGGCCAGTACGCTGACCGCCGCGATCGACGGCATTGAGGTGGTTGATCTGAACATCGACGACGAGGCGGTCCCGTTGCTGCTCGAGGCTTCCATCAAACAGATCAACGACCCAACTGATCTGATGTCCCTGCATGTGAGTACCGCTGACGGCCGGCTGGTGCCGCTCACAAACCTGGTCACGGTAACCGAAACGGGCGTCGCGACCCAGCTCGACCGGCACGGTCAGCGCCGCGCGATTGAGGTGGACGTCGATCTCGCAACCGGTGTGCCTTTGGCCGACGCGGTTGCCGACATCGAGCGACTGGCCGAGCAGGCCCTGCCGCCCGGTCTCAATCTGATGTTCCGCGGCGAGGCCGCCACCCTGGAAGAATCGACTCGCGGCGTGGCGGTGACTTACGGTGTGGCGCTGCTGGTGGTGTTCCTGGTGCTTTGCGCGCAGTTCGAAGGATTTGTCAGCGCAACGGTGGTGACGCTCACTGTGCCTCTGGGCGTTGCGGCGGCGCTGGCGGCCCTATTCCTGACCGGCACCTCGATCAACATCTACTCCCAGGTGGGGCTGATTCTGTTGATCGGGCTGATGGCCAAGAACGGGATTCTGGTGGTGGAGTTCGCAGACCAGCTGCGCGACCGCGGCATGTCGGTCAAAGAGGCAATAGCGTTGAGTGCTGAGGTGCGCCTGCGGCCGGTGGCCATGACCATCGTGTCCACGGTACTCGGGGCACTGCCGCTGATTCTAGCGAGCGGTGCCGGCGCGGAAGCGAGGGCGTCGATCGGTTGGGTGATCTTCGGCGGTCTGGGTTTTGCGGCGCTGTTTACCCTGTACGTGACCCCGGTGATCTATCTGCTCCTCGGACGTTTTGGCCGAGTCCGTTCTGAAGAGGTTCGCAAGCTGGAGACGGAAATTGCCCACGCGCAGCAGGCGCAGTAGCAGCACAAAAACCGCTCCCAGCGCGCGCCGAACCGGCAAAATCAGCCGGCGGCTGGCCGCCATTTTGTGGCTGAGCACCATCCCGCAGTCGTGGTCGCAGGCAGAGACTCCCAAGGATGACTATGCATCTTTCACTCAACAGCTCGAATCGCTGAAGAGCGACTTTCATGTGCCCGGGGTGGCGGTTGAGGTTGTCAACGGCGTCGATAGTAAAAGCAGCCGTATCCTGTTTCAGGCTTACCTCGGCGATCAGGACGTTGAATCGGGGCAGGCGGTGACCGCCGAGACCCTGTTTCCCCTGGCATCCCTGACCAAGGTCTACAGTGCGGTTCTGCTCGCCGACCTGGCGGAGGAGGGCAGGCTGGGGCTCACCGATCCGGTCACCCGCTGGCTGCCGGCCAGTGGGCTTAACGACAATGTCCAGGTTCAGCACCTGCTCTCGCATACCTCCCAGGGCATACCCGGTGAGCGTTTCTACTATAGCTTCCGCTTCGGGCTGCTCACCGCTGTCGCGCAGAAGGTGGGTGGAAAGCCTTTCGGTGAACTGCTGCGGGAACGGGTCCTTCAACCTCTAGGCCTGTCCGACACCTACCTTTATCAACCGGGAACGCTGTCGGAACCTGTTCGCAAGCGCCTGGCCACACCCCACGGCTTCGACGGTCGCAGCGAAGCGATGGATCACGAGTTTGGCGTGTCCGCCTCGGCGGGCCTGGTGGCAACGCCCCGGGACGTTATTCGCTTTGGGCAGGCGCTGCTGCGAAACGACCTGCTCACCGGTCGGTCCTGGGCGCGGCTCACCTCGGCCTATAAGCCCGGTCTGCCCTACGGCCTGGGGATTTTTGTTCAGGAGGTGGCCGGGCACCAGATCCTCTGGGCATACGGTCAATACGACGGATTTGCCGGTCTGTGGGTGATCGTGCCCGCGAGGCAGCTGCAGATGATTGCCCTGGCCAACAACAATCTGCTCAGCGACGCCGCAAGGCTGATCAATGGAGACGTGTCGGGCTCACCGCTGATGCTGGCGTTTCTGGAAACTTTCCTGAGTGAGCCGGGCCATGTGCTTCCGAGCGAGACGCAGCGCGCCAAGGCCGACCTGATGACCAGCGTGTTTCTGGCGCGCTTTGACGAAGTTCACTTTGAGGCGGCTCAGGATGCGCTCGCTCTTTTGCTGCCCACCCGTTCGGACTGGGAGGAGCGGGGCGATCTGAACGTGATGCACGCCGTGATGTTTCTCAAAACCGTGGCGTTTCATCGCGAATTGCGCCTTCGCGAAAACTGGGATTCAGAGCTGGAATCCCTCGGTAAAAGACTCCTGGCTGAACAGCCGGACAACCCTTACGCCCATTATTATCTCGCCGAGCTCTATGCCGCTGCGGACAAACCCGCTCTTGCAGCGGGGCACTATCGCGCTATTGTTGACGCCGAAAACTTCTCCACCCACTGGTATACGCGAGAGGCTCAGAGCTGGCTCGCGTCACACCCGAATCGATAACAGGTTTCTTCATGTCCTTGATCGTCAATCGTCGTGACCTGGATTTTTATCTGGACGAGCTGTTTCAGCTGCCGAAGCTGCTCGAGGCCGAGCGTTATGCGGACTATGATCGCAATACGATCACCGCGGTGCTCGATGCCGCCCAGGCGCTGGCTGAGGAGAAGTTCCAGCCGGTCGCGGCGGCGGCAGACGCCACGGAACCTGCTTTTGTGGACGGTGAGGTCGAAGTGCTTCCGGAAGCGCTCGAGGCGCTCGACGCTTTTCGCGAGGCGGGCTTTATGGCCGCAGGCTTCGATAGCGAGGTCGGCGGTATGCAGCTTCCCTGGCTGGTCACGCAGGCTATCAGCGGCATTTTTATGTGCGCCAACACCGGCGTTGCCAACTACGCTTTTCTCACCGCCGCCAACGCCAACCTGCTGCAGACCTGCGGCAGCGCTGAGCTCAAGGAGAAGTTCCTGGGGCCCCTGCTCGAAGGTCGCTGGTTCGGCACGATGTGCCTGTCCGAAACGCAGGCTGGCTCTTCGCTGGGCGATATCCGTACGACAGCCGTTTCGGCCGGCGACGGTACGTACCGCCTGACCGGATCCAAGATGTGGATTTCCGGGGGAGACCACAACCTCAGCGAAAACATCGTGCACATGGTGCTGGCGCGCACGCCGGATGCGCCTCCCGGTGTGCGCGGGATCTCGCTGTTTCTGGTCCCGAAAATCCGCGTCAACGACGACGGCAGCCTGGGTGATTTCAACAACGTGGCTGTGGCCGGACTGAACCACAAGATGGGGCAGCGTGGCACCAGCAACTGCCTGCTCAACTTTGGTGAGTCGGGAGACTGCGTGGGCTACCTCGTCGGCCGTGAGAACGAGGGGCTGGCCAATATGTTCCACATGATGAACGAGGCGCGCATCGGCGTTGGGCTTGGCTCGGTGGCGGCTGCGCTGGGTGGGTACCTCTACGCATTGGACTACGCGCGCGAGCGCGCTCAGGGGCGGCGGCTGGGGAGCAAAGACCCCACGACGCCGCAGGTCAAGCTGATCGAGCACGCCGACGTCCGGCGGCTGCTGATGACACAAAAGGCGTTTGTCGAGGGTGGGCAGGCACTAATTTTTTACTGCGCCAGCCTGCTGGATCGACAGAAGCTGACCTCGGACCGTCAGGAACACCAGGCGCTGGCGGCCTTGCTTGAGCTGTTGACGCCGGTGGCCAAATCGTGGCCGTCCGAGTACTGCCTCGAGGCCAACAAGCTGGCTATCCAGGTGCTGGGCGGCTACGGCTACACGCGCGACTACCCGGTGGAGCGTCTGTATCGCGACAATCGGCTCAACGCCATTCATGAAGGTGCCCACGCGATCCACGGGCTCGACATTCTCGGTCGCAAAGTTCGCATGGGTGACGGTGCGGCGCTGCGGGTATTGCGCGGCGAGATTCAGCCGGACCTCGACCGCGCTGCAGCGGACGAGCGTCTCAGCGGACTGGCCCGCCGGCTGGAGGCCGTGTTGGAACAGGTTGATCAGACGGTTCAGGTGGTTACCGCCTGCCCGAACCCCGAGCTGGCGATGGCGAACGCTACCCTGTTCCTCGACGGGTTTGGACACGTTGTCGTCGCTTGGCTGTGGTTGAAGCAGGCGCTGGCGGCCCAGGCCGCGCTTGACATGGCGACCAGCGATGATGGCTCACGTCATGACCATGATTTCTACCAGGGCAAGTTGGCCGGTTGCCAGTTCTTCTTCCGCTATGAGCTGCCAAAGGCGGACCTGGCGCTGCAGACGGTTGCGAGCTTGGACGATATCAACGTTCGAGTAACGCCGGAGCAGTTCACGGGCCAGTAGCCGGCCGCTGGTAAGGTTGCGCTCACGGTTTGCAGTCGGCATATTGAGCCGGCCCTCGCTGGAAGCCCAATGCCCCAACTCAAAAGACACCTCGGTCTGCTGGGACTGACCGCCACCGGCATTTGCGCCATGCTGGGAGCGTCAATCAACGTAGTGCCGTTCATGGTGCATCGCAGCGTGCCGGGCATCGGGCCGTACGTGTTGCCGGCGTTTATTTTCGCCGCCATTCCGGCGATGTTTGCTGCCTTTGCTTACGCCACCCTCGCTTCTGCCATGCCGCGGCCTGGCGGCAGTTATCTCTACGCGAGTCGGGGCTTGAGCCCGTACCTGGGTTTTATCGCCAGCTTTTCTCAGTGGTTTGGACTCTCCATCGTGATCGGCGTGATTGCCTACGTCATCATCCCGTTCCTTTGGGATATCGCGGCCGCGCTCGGCTGGTCGGACCTTGCGGCCGACCTCAAGATCGGCTCGGTTCGCGTCAGCCTGGCGCTGGGTCTGATCTGGCTTTTTGTGTTGATCAACGTGCTGGGCGTGAAGCTCTATGCGCGAACGCTCGTCCCGATGATGTTCCTGATGTTTGGTCTCGGCATGATCGTGATTTTCGCCGGATTCTGGTTTAACCACGGGGATTTCTCCGCGGCTGTTTTGGCCCGTGACGGGCAGGCGGTGGGCGAAGAGCCAGATGCGCCCTGGCGCTGGATGACGTTCCTGTCAGCGGCCGCGCTGATGTTTTCCAGCTTTATCGGCTTTGATGCGATCGCGCAGGCCGGCGGAGAGGCGCGCAAGCCATCCCGGAACCTGCCTCTGGCCATCCTGCTGGCCATCACCGCTGTGGGCGCCTTTTACTTTCTGTTTGCCTTTGCGGTGTACCACGCGGTCCCGTGGTGGTATGTGGCTGAGCAGGCGCAGGGGCTCGACATCTCAGCGCCAGGGCTGCTGACCTACCTCCTGCCGGCGGGTCTGGGCGCGGCGATACTGGCGGGTGCCGCCGTGGCCCTGATCAATGATCTACCGGCCATGCTGCTGGCGGTGTCGCGTCTCATGTTCGCCTGGGCCGAGGACGGCATCTTTCCCCGAGGCGTGGCGCGGGTGCACTCACGCTTTCATACGCCGCACGTTGCGCTGGCCTTGAGCGGCGCCATCGCGAGTATCGGGGTTCTGGGAAGCCATTTTGCCGGCGATTTTTTTCTGGGCATCGACATCATGGTCACGGCGATGCTCGTGAATTTTCTGCTGATGTGCGTGACGGTGCTGACCCTGCCGCGCGTGAACGCCAGGCTTGCCGGGGAAATTACGGCGCTGACCTCACGTCTGTCTCAGCAGGTTGTGGGTATCGGGGGTGCACTGCTGCTGACCGGGTTTCTGGTGATTCATGTCTGGAAAGACCTGAGCGGCGAGGTGAGCGCCTGGTACTTCCATTCAACCTGGGTCTGGCTGCTGGTGATGGGTCTTGGCACCAGCGTCTATCTGTTCCGTCGCATCATGCTGAGCCGCTCCGGCGTTGTTTGGCGGGACCGTTTCTCTCAGCTTCCCGACTGATGAGCGTCGGGCTGCAGGACACCAGATGGTAGAGACAGCCGAACTCGCGCCGGGGCTCGTCATATCCCGGGTCCTCAACGGCCTTTGGCAAATCGCAGACCTTGAGCGCGACGGTGCGGCCCTCGACCCCAAAGCGGCAGCGCGGCACATGGCGCCCTATGTCGAGGCGGGCTTCACAACCTTTGATATGGCCGATCACTACGGGTCGGCGGAAGTGATCGCCGGTGAGTTCCTGACCTCACACCCCGCAGGCCGCACGGCCCAGCTGCTGACGAAGTGGGTTCCGAAGCCCGGCCCTACAACCCGGGAAGACGTACGCCGGGGCGTCGAACGAGCGCTTAAGCGGCTGCAAACCGATCGGCTCGAATTGCTGCAGTATCACGCGTGGCACTATCCGGACCCGTCGTGGCTGGACGCCCTCTACTACCTTTCCGAACTTCGTGAGGAAGGGCTGATCGGTGCTTTGGGCGTGACCAACTTTGACGCCGCGCATCTGCGGGTCGCGCTGGCGAGCGGGCTGCCGATCGTCAGTAATCAGCTCAGCTTTTCTCTGATCGACCAGCGCGCGGCTGGCGCGATGAGCGACGTCTGCCAGGAGTTCGGGGTAAGCCTGCTTGCCTACGGCACGCTGGCGGGTGGCTTCCTGTCCGAGCGCTGGCTGGACCAGCCTGAGCCGGTGAAGCCTGAAACGTGGTCGCAGATGAAATACAAGCGCTTCATCGATGCGGGTGGCGGGTGGCGCGCGTTCCAGTCCCTGCTGCGGGTGGCAGTTTCCGTCGCGCATCGCCATCAGGTCAGCGTCCCGGTGCTGGCCAGCCGCTACATGCTCGATCAGCCGGCCGTTGCCGGCGTCATTCTCGGCGCACGTCTTGGCCACGGTGATCACGTGTCGGAAAACCAAAAGATTTTTTCGGTCAGCCTGTCCGACGCAGATCGAGAGGAATTAGCGCAGGTGCTCAGTCAGTTCGGACCAATCCCGGGTAACTGTGGCGACGAATACCGCAAGCCGCCGTTCCTGACTGCGGCGGGAGACTTGAGCGATCACCTCGAAGAGGTTCCGAAGGTGTTTGCGGCAGAGGTTGATTCGGGAGGCCGCCATCGCGTTTTCAGCGGCACCTCCTGGGAGCCGCTGGCGGGCTACTGCCGGGCGGTGAGGGCGGGGGATCGGGTTTTGGTCTCGGGCACAACGGCCACCCATGGCGATCGCGTTATCGGCGGCAGTGACCCGGCTGCGCAAACACACTTTGTGATCGACAAGATCGAAGCGGCGATCGAATCGCTGGGCGGTAGGCTGGAAGACGTGGTGCGCACCCGTATTTTTGTTGCTGACTCGGAGCTTTGGGAGCCGGTGGCCCGGGCTCACGGTGAACGGTTTGCCGAGATCCGTCCGGCGAACACGCTGGTCGAGGCACGCCTGATCGGCGATCCATACCTCGTTGAAATCGAGGCGGAGGCGATTGTCCCCACGGATGGCCGCAACTGAATTACCTGCAGGCGCTCAGTCAAGCGGCCTTGAGATAAAGCCCCCGCCAACCCACTTCTGGTGTTTGTACTCTAGAGCTGTGATTTAAGCTCTACGCTCTCCTTTAGGTGTCACGCCCGCTTATGTCGTCCTCCCAGTGCCGTTCCAGAAAACCCCGTGTTGTCATCGTCGGCGCTAACTTTGCCGGTCTCCGGGCGGCGGCTCAGCTTTCCTGCCGCTACCGGGTGACCGTGCTGGACGCGATGGCGGAGTTCGAGTGGACGCCCAACATCCATGAAATCCTCTCGGGCGTTAAACGCGCTGACGGGGTCAAGCTGCCTTTTGGACCCGCGATCGCCCGCTATGGCCATGAGTTTGTGCAGGCGCGGATTGTGCGAATCGATGTCGCGGGTCAGAGTGTGGTTACCGAGGACGATCAACGTTTCCACTTTGACGCCTGTGTGGTCGCCGCGGGCAGTCAGGGCGCAAACTTTGGCGTGCCTGGCGTCGAAGAGCACGCCATGAAGCTGCGTCGGGTGGCGGACGCCGAACGGATCGGCGCAGCCCTGGACCGGCTGGGCCGCCGCAAGCGCCCGGCGAAGGTGGTGGTAGTCGGCGGCGGCATCACGGGGGTCGAAACGGTCGGGGAAATCCTGCGCCGACGCCACTGCGGCGAGCGCTTCGAGGTTCACCTGCTGGAGCAGGAAACTCGGCTGCTGTCACAACAACCCGAACGGGTCGGTCGGGATGCCGCCGAGCGCTGCAAGGCGTTCGGTGTGGACGTGATCACCGGAGTTGCGGTTGAGTCGGTGAGTGCCCGATCCGTTTCCCTCGACGACGGCCGACGGCTTTCTTCCGATCTCTGTATCTGGACGGCCGGTCTCTCACTCCCTGGTTTCCTGCGCGACGCGGAACTGAAGGCAGCCGACGAGCCCTGGCTGCCGGTGCGCGATACGCTCCAGAGCGCCGCCAGCGATGCCTTGTTTGTTGCGGGCGACAGCGCCGCGCTCGCGGCCCCCATCGCCAAGCAGGCCTATCACGCGATGGACATGGGAGAGTTGGCCGGCGGTAACGTCGATCGCTTCCTCCGCGGCAGGCCGCTTAAAGACTTCCGGCCGTCGCGTACGCCAACCCTGATCGCCTTTGGCGACATCACTACGTGGCTCGTGGCGGGCAACGCAGCCGCCGCCAGTCCGCTGCTGGCGGCTGGCAAAGAGGCGGTGTATCTCGCCACCATGGCTCAGCTGGATTCGCCCTGGCGCCCGGTTGGCTACACGGCCCGCCTGGCGAGCCGCGCCAGCCGCGCCACCTTCGGCCTGCTGCTCCCGCAGCTCAATCTCGAGTCGATTGTCGCCGGCGCCAAGGGCAGCCGGATTATGCTCGGCTGAGAATGCCGTTCACCGCCGATTGACGGCAGCTGTCGCACGCTACGCGGCATGATCGAGGTAGTCTGGTTCAAGCGGGATCTTCGTACACACGACCACGCGGCGCTCGCCGGTGCGCTGGATCGTGGCCCGACGCTGGCCCTGTACATTATTGAGCCCGAGCTGTGGACGCAGCCCGATCGGTCCTGGCGGCAGTGGGCATTCCTTAAGGACTGCCTGAAGTCGCTGGATGCTGAGCTGCGCGAGCAGGGCGGCGAGCTGTGTGTGCGAGTTGGAGATGCCCTTGAGGTCTTCGAATCGCTGAGACAGCGCTATGGCAGCCTGCGGATTCACGCGCACGAGGAAACCGGCACCCGGTGGACTGATCTGCGCGACATCGCGCTGCGACGCTGGTGCCGCGAGCAGCAGGTGCCGCTGATCGAACACCGCCAGTTCGGCGTGTTTCGGCCGCTGAAGGACCGCAATGGCTGGGCCGGGCACTGGAAGCGACAGATGATGCAGCCGCTGGTCACGCTGCCAGAGCACTTTGAGTGGCAGCAGGAACAGGCAACCACCGGCTGGGAAGACTGGTCGCCGGAGCTCGAGCAAGAGGATTGTGCAGTTCAGCCTGGCGGTACCGATCACGGTCGCCGGCTCATGCGCAGCTTTCTGGAATCGCGAGGCGAAAGCTATCACCGGGAGCTTTCCAGTCCCGAAACCGCCGAGGACAGCTGTTCCCGATTGAGCGCTCACCTGTCACTCGGCAGCCTCTCGCTGCGCGAGCTTGCGCAGCGCACCTGGCGGGCTCAGCAGGGCGCGCGAGGCCGGGGTGGAACCTGGCCAAGGGCGCTCAAGGCCTTCGAGGGCCGCCTCCACTGGCACTGCCATTTCATCCAGAAATTTGAGAGTGAGCCGCGAATCGAATTCGAGAACCTGGCCCGGAGCACCGACGGTCTGCGGGAAGACGAGTTCGATCCGGATCGCTTCGAAGCCTGGCGTCACGGCCTGACAGGCTATCCGTTTGTCGATGCGTGCATGCGCTACCTGAATGCGACGGGGTGGCTGAATTTTCGGATGCGCGCCATGCTCGCTGCGTTCTCCGCCTACCATCTGTGGCAGCACTGGCGGCAGCCGGCGCTCCATTTGGCGCGGTGTTTTACCGACTACGAGGCGGGAATCCACTTCAGCCAGATGCAGATGCAGTCCGGCACGACCGGGATCAACTCAGTGCGGATCTATAACCCGGTAAAGCAATCCATGGAGCATGACCCGAACGGCGACTTCATCCGCCGCTGGGTCCCGGAACTCGAGGGTGTTTCAGCGCAGTGGATTCACGAGCCGTGGCGCATGCCGGCCTCTATGCAGGTGGCGCAGGGTTGCCGAATTCCCGGCAACTACCCTGCGCCGATTGTCGATCACATCGCTGCCGCCAGGACGGCCCGGCGCCGCATGGCAAAAGTCCGTGCCCCGGAGGAGGCGTTTCGAGAGAGTAAAGATATCTTCCGCCGACACGGCAGCCGCCGCCGTCGCTGACCATGCTCTGACCGCAGCATAGGACACTGGCCGTGAAGCCGGTGAAATTTGCGTTAGGAAGGGCTTAAGTTTCTGTTGGCGTTGAGAAAACAGCCAGAAATTTGCGATGGCGGTCTCATTTCTTCGTGGGCGGCGCCGCTACCGTGACGCTGTCGGCCCGCTTCAGCCGACCCGACAATTTGACTGATCAAGGAGAGCCCCGTGTCCATTTCCACTCATGGTCAACGGGCCCGCGTCTACCGGTCGCTGGTCCTGCTTTTTTTCGCCGCCACGTTCAGTGCTTTTGCCCAGCCGGTCCAGTGGGCTCTTGAAGAGACCTTCGACGGCGATCCACCGGCTCCCTCACAGGATCTCTTGCCTCGAACCTTCGACTACGTGGTGACCCACCGGAATCATCCGCAGGAGCAGTTCAGCAAAAATTTTGTCGGGTTTCTTGCCGACCACAACATGAACTGTGACGGGCCCAATCCGGCCGTGTCACCGCTGCCGCAGCATCTGGTCAACACCAGCCAGACTTCAAACGGCGATCGGCCGGACGAAAGTTTCTTTCTCTGCAAGAACCACATGATGTCGGCGCTGGGTGAGGTGACGGCCTACTCGAACAGCGCCTTCTGGCCGCGTCAGGAGTTCGACTTCAGCGATGGCGGTACGCTGGAGTTTGACGTCAACATCAACCTCGGCCACGGGCAGCGGGTCTGGTGGGAAGTGCTGATCACGCCGCGGGACCAGCTTCGTGTGGGAGCGGCCTCACCGCAGTCCGCCATCGACGAGCGCTATCCGCTGGACCGCATCGTGCTCAACTTCAGCGAGCTGGTGCGTCACGTGCGGGTGGGCAGCGGGGATCTCGATCCTTACGGATGGCAAGTCGACGAGCGTCAGTTCTTCGAGTACGACTGGGCCTACTGGAACGCGCTGCATCCGAATGATCCAGCCATCTCCGATCGCCGCATCCGCCGAACCATGCGCATCCGCCTGGAAGATGATCGGGTGGTTTGGGGGATCGAGACCGCCGACGGTAGCTTCGACGACTTTACAGTCAACCTGCCGGATGGCCTTCCTTTCACGCGTGGGCTGGTTCTGTTCAAGACCCATGCATACACCCCGGTGGGGCATGGCAACACCGACACCTACACGTTTCACTGGGACAACATCCGTTTTGACGGCCCGGTGGTGGGCAGGTATCAGGCGTACACCGCTGACGACGTGGTTTACCTACAGGCCAACGGCAATCGGCCGATCGGGGATACGGTCACGGTCAACGTGAACCTCCCCGCCGAAATCAACAGCCCAGTGCTGTTTGGCCAGCTGGCCCAGCCGCTGCGCGGACAGGTTCGTTTGAGCATCAATGGCGGCCCGGAGCTGGAGGTGAATCCCTACGAATACGCTGAGCAGAACTGCGTCAGCGGCCAGTGGCGCGACTGGAAGAGTTTCCGCCTTCCGCTCGACCCGGCTTGGCTGGTCGCCGGCAACAATACGCTGACCTGGCGGGTGGGCGAACGACCCGCCTGCGCGGCGGGACGCGACGACTGGTGGGATGGCTATTCGGTGAAGTTCATCCAGATCGAGAGCGACGGGGCTCCCGATGCCGGAGGACTGATCTTTGCTTCAGGGTTCGAGTAGGGACACCGAAATCTGGTTAGCTTGCCGCGGCCGCCGGACCTGACCCGAGTACGCCTTTATGCGCCAGGTCATCGAGCTCCGCCTCGCTGAGTCCCCAGTCCAGCAGGGCACGTTGGGCGCCTTCCCCAGACTCCTGCGGAGCCTTTGGCGTCGATGACGGCGTACGGGAAAAGCGCGGCGCGGGAGCCGGCTGCACGATGTCGTCCACCGTGACGTACGTGCCGCGTGCCTTGAGGTGCGGGTGTTCTGGCGCCTCACTGAGCGACAGCACCGGTGCCGCGCAGCAGTCGCGTGCTTCCAGAATTTCTGTCCACTGCTGCCGGGTTTTGCCGGCGATGGCCTGAGTGAAGAGCGCGGTATGCCGGGGCCAGTCCTGAAAGCGGTACTGGTCAGCGGGATCGATATCGTCGACCTCTAAAGCCTCGAGCAGATTTCGGAAAAAGCGGTTCTCGAGGGCGCACAGGGCGATGAATCCACCGTCCGAGGTTTCATAGCTGCGTGCAAACGGCGCGGCGCCGTCCAGCAGGTTGCTCTGGCGTTGGTCCTGCCAGCGGCCTCCGGCTTGCAGGCCGTAGAAAAGGGTCATCATGGACGCGACGCCATCCACCATCGCCGCGTCGACCACCTGCCCCTGTCCTGAGCGGCTGGCCTCCAGCATGGCAGCCAGCATCCCCATCGCCAGATAGAGTGCCCCGCCGCCAAAGTCGCCGACCAGGTTCAGCGGCAGCGGCGGCGGGCGGTCGCTGTCGCCGATGCTGTGCAGCGCGCCGGAAAGTGCAATGTAGTTGGTGTCGTGGCCAGCGGCGTCAGCGAGCGGACCTTCCTGTCCCCAGCCGGTGATTCTGCCGTAAACCAGGCGGGGATTACTCGCCTGGCAGGCGTCAGGGCCCAACCCCAGCTTTTCCATTACTCCGGGTCTGAAGCCCTCAAATAGCGCGTCTGCATCGGCGCATAGGCGCAGCACGAGCGATACGCCCTCGGGCTTCTTCAGGTCTACCTCCACCGTCGGCCTGCTGCGGTTCATCAGATTGAACTTCGCCGGCATCGCAATGCCGGGATCGAGTTCCCCCGGCCGATCGATACGCAGCACCTGCGCACCCATGTCGGCCAGCAGCATGCCGCAAAGCTGGCTCGGTCCGATCCCTGCGATTTCGATGATCTTGAATCCGTTGAGTGGTCCCAAGGCGTTGCCCGTCCTGCAAGCTAAAGCACGGCAGTTTAACCGTAAGCCGCAGTTGGTGTTCTCCTCGTTGAGTCGTTCCAGACCACGACAAAAGGGGCTGCCGTGGCAGCGTGCTAAGGTACTTGCTCAGGCTTTACACAGCTATTAGTCGAAGCCGAGCCGGGCTTCACGAAGCAAGGGGGTAACACGCAATGGCTTCCGAACCCAAAGATCAAGGCTCGTCGCTGAGTCGTCGCCAGATGATAAGGGCCATGGGGACGGCGTCCACGGCCGCGGCCGCTGGCGTTCTTGGCGCCGTTCCGGCGGCGTCTGCCCAGACTAAGCGTCCGCCGGTAGACAACGACATCAGCGTTGCGGCGGACGGCAATTATGAACGCGCAGCGCTACGCAAAGACGTGATCCGGGTGACCGCGATCCAGTCGTCCATCCACGCGGCTGACGCCAAGAATCCGAAGCCGGTGATGACCAAGAATCTGAACCTGATGCTGGACCTCATCGACAGCGCAAATGGCTTTCCCGGTCCGCAGGATCTGATCTGCTTTCACGAACAGCCGATCATGGGCTGGAACCCCTGGACTCGCGAAGAGGCATTGAAGGTTGCGATTGAAGTGCCCGGGGAAGAGACCGAAGCGCTGGGCAAAAAAGCCAGACAATACGGCTGCTACATCGCGTTTGGTACCTACGCGCGAGACAAAGACTGGCCTGGCCATCTGCTGCTCAACGGTGTGCTGATCGGCCCTGACGGCGAGGTGGTCGCGCAGCACTGGAAACAGCACAACGTCCGGCTGCGGCCTGACTGGACGATGTACACTACATCGGTCTACGACGTGCTGGATCGGTTTGTCGAGACGTATGGCGCCGACGCGGTGCTGCCGGTGGCGCGTACCGACATCGGCAACCTGTCGCTGCTGATTTCTCCCTATGATCCGGACATCCATCGCGCCCTCAGCATCAAGGGCATGGAGATCGGCGTCCGCTTTTCGTCCGGCGGCTTCAACGCCACCGATTCGCAGTCTTCGTCGCTGTTCAACCAGAACTATACGATCACTATCAACCAGTCGCTGTCCCCCGATCAGCCGGGCTTCCCAGACTACAGCGGCTCCGGGGGGACCAGCATCTACGGCCCCTTTGGCAAAGAAGTGGCCATGGCCAAATCGATTCACGAGGAGTTTGTTGCCGCCTCCATCCCGATCGGCGACTTCCGCAAGCGGCACAAGCTGCCGGACATCCCGATGGCGCTGGTGATGCCGGTATATGAAAAGTATCGGCCGGCGTTGGATCCGGGGCTGCAGCTCGACCACATTCCCGATACACCACAGGAAGCGGCTCGCTATTTCAATTCAAAGCGAAACTGGTAGTCGCAGGGAGTTAAGACCATGAAACGAAGAACAGCACTAGGTGCCTTCGGCGCCGCCGCAACCGCATCCGTTTTTGGGGTTCCCACCGCCCGCGGTGCGCAGCTCAAGCTGAACCCGTTTGAGCCCGCCGACGTCCTGATGATCACCCGCAAGCTTGCGCACACCATAGGTGACGACGTGGTCCACTGGTGGGCAAAGCTGTCCCGCATGGTGATGCTGGAAAAAAAGAGCACGCCCATGTGGGACGTTTGGGTCGGCGCGATTCTGAAGACCAATACGATCGACGATCAAGGCGGCTACGAGACCACGGCGATCAGCATGGTTTTCTACACCGACGTGAAAACCGGCCAATACATGGAAAAGTTCAACAACCCGATTACCGGCAAGACGGTAGACATCGGCTACTTTCCGGCAAAACCCAGGACAACCGTCAGCACGCTCGACGACAAAAAAGGGGGCCCTCAGCGCCCGGGCTACGAAGTCACGTCCAGACACCCGCTGGGGCCGGCGATGATCATCGGCGACGATGTTTGGGTCCGCGACGACGACGTCACGTTCATGGAACCCATGACGGCAGACGCGGGTCCGGCCTTTCGTGTCCAGGACTGGAATACCTACCACGGCTCGGTCACGGATGTCGCCAATCCTGAAGTGCTCAATGCGCCGGCCACCTGGCACTTCAACGATATCTTAAGCTTCCCGCCCTGGCTGGAGATGAGCGACCATCCCGGAGATTTCATGTCCCGTGGCTTTGGCCGCAAGACGTCGAGCTTCGACGCGTTTCCGAAGAAGCTGACGGGGATGATCAAGATGCGGCATCCGGAGATTTTGAAAGACCCGCGGGCGGCGCTGGACGGGTAGCTCGAACAGGCTGCGCGGCCGATACGCGCGGCGCCGCGTTACCGGTTCGCGCTCTATTGACCTTCAGCAGATGATGACGATTGGGCCCAGCCCCGGCACGATCGAGGGAGGAACCCCTGGCCCATTGTCCGACTCGTCCAACGGAGCCTGCTGCCGCAGGGTTTCTATACTTCTGTTAAACAGGCGAATGAAAGCTTCCAGGTCGAAAAAGAGCAGATAGAAACTCCCTTCCGGGAAAAAGGTCAGCGGCGAATCCTGGTTGGTCGGGCTCGGAATAGGGAAAAATCCAAGTCCACCAAAGAAGGGGTTTGATGGCACTCGAGCGACATCCTGATCCTGCTCCTCAAGTCGGCGAATTTCTTTTGCGATGCTGGCTCGGCGGTTCGGCGTGCACACTTCAGAGTCCTGTTTAAAGGAATTCAGAAATGGGTTGTCAGCCAAACCAAAGTTGCCTTTCAGTTTAAGCCCCGATCCTCCGAGAAGATTTAGCCCTCCTAAAAAGTCAACGTTGAACCGTTGAATCGTGTTGCCCGCCAGCTGCATTTCACGTTGCGCTACCTCCGCCAGCGTCGATGGGATAGTGATCTCAATGGCGATGTCTGGTACCGGTGATCCGGCGCGGCCGATGCTGTAAGGATTCTGGTCGGTCGGATCGAAATCACCGCCGGCTCGTGGTTTGATCCGAGTGCGGGCACCGCTATGGATGTATTCACCGGGGGCGTCGCTGTAGATGTCGCCGGTCAGCGACAGGGCGCCTTGCAAAGCGCGTGGCCCAAGCGGCCACAGCGGCGTGCCTGCCAGCAGCTTGCCAAAAGCGTCGAATTTGGCTTCGCTGCCCGCGGTGCCGTTTTCGTTGGTCGCGAGGACCGCGTTCCCCAGTTCATCGAAATGCGTGAACCAAACGCCGGATTCATCGGTGTTACTGCGCCACAGCGGCTCGCCCTCTGGAGTGCTGGTCCAGTTAAACCAGTCCTGACCGTCCACGGACTGAACCGCCAGACTCGGTCTTCCAGTCGCATAGTTCCAGTCGAAACCGTTCTGCTGTCCGTTCAGGCTCATGCTGACCATCCGATTGGTGGCGTCATAGCCAAGGTCAATCGTTTGGGCTGCGTCCGAGATCTGGCTCAGGCGTCCGGCGATATCCCAGCTGTACTGCGTGCCGTCAGCCTCAGTGACCTGGCCGAGCGGATTGAATAACTTGCTGCTGATTTGACCTGCGGCGTTAAACGAGAAATCCAGATCGGGCAGGGCGGCAAAGTCTGGAGCCAGCGGCTCTTGACCCGAGACCTCGGCGAGTCGGCCGTCCGGGTCGTAGCGCAGGCGTCGGTCGATGAGGCCAAAGCCACCTTTCGCCGATTCGTTTTGTCCCTTTTGTGACCCGCTGCTGAAAACCCGGAGTCTCGTCAGACGTCCGGAGGTGTCGTAATCGTAGCTGGTTGTGACGCCGTTCGACCGGGTGATTGCGCTGCGTCGCCCCGCCGGGGTGTAGCTGAAGCTGGCGCTGTTGCCCATGCTGTCGCTGACGGTGTCTAGCAGGCCGCGAGCGTTATACGTGTAGCTGACGGTCATCCCGCTCGGGTAGGCGACGGTGAGCAGTCGGCCGTCGGCGCGCCGAGTCATCTGCAGGCCGTTGGACTGCACGATTTCGCCGTTTCCGTCATAGGCGAGCGTAATCCCAGAGCCGGACACCAGCCGGTCTTCGGCATCAAACGTGGCGCTGATGTCTGTCCCGTCGGAATACAGCGCGCGCGTCAGGTTGCCGTTGGCGTCGTAGGTGTAGCTGACCGAGCCGGCGCCGCCGGGAAAGGTCGCGCCGGAGACTCGGCTGCGGCTGTCATAGCTGTAGCTGGTGGTCTGACCCAGCCGATCGGTGGATGACGTCAGACGGCCCTGATTGTCATACTGCGCCGTGGCGCTGGTTCCCGCGGCATTCGTGACGCTGGTGACGCGCCCGAGGGCGTCGACGTTGCGGCTGGTCTGCAGCGGACCCACCTGGACCTGGTTTTCGCGTCCCTGGGCGTCCAAAGTTCGGGAAACCGATCTGCCGCTCGGCAGCTGCTGCTCGATCGGTCGCGCGTTGCTGTCGAAGCTCACCGATGTGGGGGCATTTGAACCGGTTGCCAGGCTGCTGAGCCCACCCGTGGCGTTCAGCCCGATCCGCGCCTGCGCATTATCTGAGTCCTGGATCTCGGTCAGTCCCCCTTCCTCGTCATAGCTGAAGCTCGTGCGGTTTGCGCCGTTGTCGGAAATTCCCGAGAGCTGTCCGAGCGCGTTGTAGTCCATGCTCATGAGTTCACCCAGATTGTCCTGGAGTGTTGTGAGCAGCCCCCGACTGTCATAGCCCAGACTGACGACATGACCGCCCGGCCGCTGCACGCTGGTCAGCCGCCCGCTGCTGTCATAGCCGTATGAACGGGGTTCACCGGCGCGATCGGTAAAACCCGTCAGGCGGCCATTGGCGTCATAGCTGAGGCTGGTCGTATTTCCCCTCGGGTCGGTGACGGCGGTGATCTGATCCGCATCGTTGCGAGTTAGCGTGACCGAGTCACCGCCCGGATAGGTGATGCCGGTGAGCCGGCGCAGCGCGTCATAGGAAAACGACGTGGCGTTGCCCGCAGGATCCGTGCGGGTCGCAAGGGTCCCGTCTGGATTGAAAGTCTGGGTCGTCGTCCCGCCGAGCGGATTGGTTGAGCTGAGCAGCTGGCCGGCGGCGTTTCGTGAGAATGTCCAGACGCCGCCGGCCTGGTCGGTCAGCGAGGTCAGGCGCCCGGCGCCGTCTCGGCCAAAGGCGATGCTGGTGCCGTCAGGGTAGGTGATCGACGTGTAGTTACGAAACGTGATGCCGCGCACGACGTAGTCGGCTTGTTCATAGGTGATGGACTGGCCGTCAGCCCGTGTGAGCTGCTCCAACAGACCGCTATCAGGGCTGTACTGGAACGAGGATGTGCCCCCGAGGCGATCCACCACCCCGGCCCGTCGTCCGTCGCCATCGCTGACGTAGCCCGTGGTCTCACCTTCCGCGTCGGTTATGCCGGTGAGCTGGCCGGCGCCGCTGTGTTCATGCACCTGCTCGTTCAGCAACGGATCGACGATTCGCGTTTGCGCGCCGTCGTAGGTCAGGGTTGTGGTGTTCCCGTCATCGTCACTCTGGGAGATCACCCGCTGCTGGTCGTCCCAGGTCTGCCGGAATCGAACGTTGCCCTCAGGCAGTTCCGTGCTGGTGAGTAGCCCGGCACCGGTATAGCTGTAGAGGGTCTGCCCGCCCCTCACGTCCGTCAACGTGGTCAGATCCTCCCCAGTATGACCGAACGCGACAACTCTGCTGTTGTCGTCTTCGACCTGAGTCAGCAGCCCGCTGGGCTGCTGTGTAAACGTCAGGCTGCGGCCGAGCCCGTCGGCGACGCTGGTTAGCAGTCCTGCGCCGGTGTAGCTGAGCGTGAGGGTGTTACCGCTGATGTCTTGGATCTGGGCGAGACGATCGTCGGCGTCGAACACATACAGCAACTGAGTGGCGGGATCGCCGAGCACCAAACCGGTGCCCTCGGTGACCAGCTGCCAGGGTTGATCCAACGATACTCCGACGAGAATCCAGCTGCCGTTTTCGTCAAGAAACTGGAGTCTCCGCCCAAATGGCGTAATGATCTCAGCCGTGCCCGGGCTGCGGATCAGAGTCCACTCGTAGTTGTGTCGCCAGTTTCGGCCAAGCGAGCCAACGATGCCGTCTGCACTGAGGCCCGAGGCGTAATACCGGCTGAAGGTCAGCGGCAGCGGTCCACCGAGATCGAGATCTGGGGCCGGGCTTTCAAAAAGTTCGCCGGTGAATGTGTTGATAGGGTCGCCCGTGCTGCCGCTGAGCTCGAAATTTGCTGCGCTGTCGGTCTCGGTGACTTCACCCACCTGTATAGCCCAAAGCTCCTCGCCGCTGACGCCGTCGTCAGCAGCCATGAAGACCCGACCGTTCACGGCACCTAGCTGGTTAAACACCGCGCTGCCAGGACCCGGGTTGATATCGGTTAGGCCCAAGGTGCCATTGGGCAGACCGTTGCTGCGCCAAAGCTCCTGGCCGAAGTCATTGTCCGCGGCTGAAAAGTAAGCGACACCGTCAAGGCCAATAGGCTTGCCGGTGCCTACGGGCGCCAGCCGAGTGGTGCCCGCGCTAGTACCGTCGGTGCGCCAGAATTCGTCGCCGTTCTCGCCGAGAACTGTGAAAAAAGTAAAGTTTCCAACGGTGGTGAGAAAGGTTGGAAAAGACGGGCCAACAAGATTGATGTCGGCTAATTCCATAGTGCCGGCGATGGTACCGTCGCTCTTCCAAAGCTCCCCAGCGGAGAAGATCAGTTCACCGTTGAGCTCGGCGAAATCGTCCGGCTCGCTTGACTCAAATTCTCGCAGCACCCGGGTACCGGCCACCGTACCGTCGGTAACCCCGAGAAATCTGTTGCCGCTTGCTATCACGCCGGCAAAAAAGGCCTGGTCGCCGACGGTCAGCAGGTTTTCAACCCTGTCCCCGGCGTCCGGGTCGATTCGATAAGATAGCGTCGACTCGCTGCCCGGAGCGAAATCGGTCAATCGCACCGTAGTCGCTGCTGTGCCCTGGGTACGCCAGAGTTCACGACCGTTTACTCCGTCGTCAGCAACGAACAGGAGCTGGTCACCCAATGCGACAAAATTTGGAACAGTGGTGTTGGTTGAAAATTCAGTGCCGTTTTCGCCGGGGGTCAGGTCGACGACCTGAACCGCGCCCACGCCATCGGTGCGATAGAGCTCCCGGCCAAAGGTGTCGCTGATGGCGGTAAAGTAGACGGTACCATTGACGTTAACGATACCCTCGGGGTTGGAAGACAGGGTGCCGCTGCGGATATCGGTGACGCGCTGTGGATTGCCGCCAACCAGACGCCAAAGTTCGCGACCGGTGTTGGACTCGGTGGCCACGTAGTAGAGTTCTCCATCGACATCCGTAAGAAATTTGGGGTTCTGGCTACCCACGGAATCCATCGCGATGCGCGTGCCGAGCGCTGTTCCGTCACTTTGCCAGAGATCGACGATAATGCTCCCGTCGGTCCCGGTGTTGGCGGAGAAGTAGAGGAGCCCGTTGGAAACCTCGAATGGTCCACCCGGCGTCGAGCTGTTCGGGCCGGGCCGGAGGTCCCTGACGCGATAGGCGTCCTGCGCCGAAGCTATCGGTATCTGACAAAGAACCAGCAGCGCGATCACGAGCGCTCGCGAAGCCGTACTTGCCGCAGCGGGCCTCATGGCGAAGACTCCTCGAAGCTGTCGACAAAAATAAATTCTGTGCTGCGCGTTTGGCTTAGCAGGTTGCCGGCGTCATCCAGCTCCAGCCGAATCAGCGTCCGGTCGGGGTCGTCGTAGACGATGCTGGTCAGTCGGCCAGCCTCGTCGTAGGTATAGGTTTCCGCTAAGGCCGCCGCTCCGGCGACCACGCCGCACAGCAGCGCTATCCGGCGTATCTTGAGATCGCGTTTTGCCATTGGCCGACATCTCCGTCCCTTTGTCCCTGATCTGTTATGCGTATTCGCTGGCAGATTCACGCCAGTGCGCATCTCGTTTCCAGGCTGTATGGCTGTCGAGAACGGAAGTCGATCACCCCGGTTCAGCAGGACGGGGTGAGGAATTTCGGCCTTAACCGAAGGAGTCGGGGTGCGCCGTCAGCACGCCGCCGTATTCCTTCTCGACGCGCTGGCGGTACTCATCGGGTACTGATGCCTTCGAGGATAGCTTGCGGCCGGATGAGTGCCAGACCACGTGTCCAGGGTGGTCTCCCATCTCCATCCAGCGCGGCCAGGGAGAGAGGTAGGTAGAGGTAAAGTGGGCGGGCAGATTGCCCTGTTTTGTGTCCAGCAGCGCATCGCTGTTGCAGAACACCGTCATGGACTCGAGCCAGGGCTGAGGAAACTCCCTGATAAAACGACTGGATGTAAACCAGGCGAGGTCTTCGGCACGGTGCCACTCAAGCTGCCAGGGCTCGTTGTCCTTTTCCTTTGCCATACCCGGTCCGACAATTCGCCAGCCGTCAGGTCCGTAGTATGTGTTGTGGCGCCCGCCGAGGCGGTTGGCTTCCACCGTGTTGGTTTTCCCGGTGTAGGGGTTCTTGTAATCCCGCAGCATCGCTCCGGTCTGCACGTCGCGAAAGAAGGTCAGCGTGCGGGAGCTGACGGCAAATTCGCCGTTGGCCTGTTCTTCGTACCAGTAGATCTCGGTGCCTTCGAGGTTGTACAGGTGGCGTGGCTCGCTTTCTCCAACCTGGGCGTAGATCCGGCCCGTATACCACCAGAGTACGTCTTCCGTCCTGGTGCTTCCCTGCATGCGCACGGTGTGGCGCCAGCTTTCTTTGCCCTCATCGGGCAGCCATCCGGCAGCCTGAGCGCTCGCCGCGGTTTGTATGGTCATACCCGCCAGGCTCAGCATGCCGGCTCCTGCCAGCAAGTCGCGTCGGGTTAGCTGGCCGATCATGCGGGGACTCGGTAGCAACGAGCTTCATGCGACAGCCGCAAGGTGAGGTCAGTGAGTTTGGCGCAGACGTTTCGCATAGCGTTCTCCAGCTGACGGCAAAATTCAGGCTACCACACCGGGAGCGCACCCCTTTCTTCCCTAGTCTTCGAAGCTGTCGGCAAAGATGGCCTCGTCACCAATACGGATCACAAAGGTCTGAGTGCCGGAGGTGTCGCTGCCGCCGTTGGCGGTACCACCGCTGTCGCTCACCTGGACCGTAAACTCCGAGGTGCCTTCGACTCCCGGTGCAGCGGTGTAGGTCAGATTGCCGCTCGCATCCACCGAGGGCTGTATCGCAAACAGACTGACATCCTCGACCCCGAGCACCTGATAGCTCGCCTGCTGAGCCTGTTCATCCGGCGCGCCTGGATCAAACGTTGCCCAACTGTTGACGATCTGCGGCCCGGCATCGATTGTAACCGCCGGTGGATCGTCTGCGCTGAAGGCCGGCGGATCGTTGACCGGGTTCACGGTGATCGTGAAGGTCTGGAAACCGGACACGTCGACACCGCCGTTGGCGATACCGCCGTTGTCGACCACGCGGACGTCGAAGGTGCTGGTGCCGCTCACGTCCGGGGCGGCGTTGTAGACCAGATTGCCCAGCGTACCGATGGTGGGCAGCACTGCGAAAAGGCCCGGGTTGGAGATATTCTCAACCTGGTAAACCAGCGGGAACTGGCCGCTTTCGCCTGGCGCGCCCGGATCAAAGTTTGCCCACCCGGAAACGGTGACGCCCCCCGGGTCTTCATTGATCGCCGGCGGACTGCTGGCGCTGAAGGACGGGGCATCGTTGATCCCGATGATCTCGACCGAGACGTCGAGCAGCTCCTCGTCGCTGGAGAACCCGCCGAAGGCCCCGATCGCCGAAGTGATATCCACGTCGGTTCCGGGCTGGCGCCATCGTCCGTCCCACAGTCGCACGCTGAGCGGTCCGGGCACACCCTCGAAGTCGGGCTGCGGCACAAATCGCAGCAGGTCACTTGCCGCGAGGACTAGCGCCGACTGATCACTCACCGTGCCTGGGACACTGCTCCAGCTGCTGCCGTCAGGGCTGTGTTGCCAGGTACCTTGGCTTGCGGTGCTGGTATCGGCAATAACCGCCATGCCAGCAAACGGATCCGCATCGAGGTAGGCATTGATGACGGTATTGTCCAAGGGGCTGCCCAAAGGCGCGGTATCGTCCTCGAACTGAGAGAATAATGCTGCTGTGGCGGCTCTGGTCAAGGGCGCGCTGTTGCCGAAAACGACGTGGGCACTGCCGTTGAGGCTCTCTCCGCTTGAGTCAGCGAACGGAGCGCCAATAATGAGATCGTCAAGTCCGTCCCCATTAACATCGCCAGCGCCGCTGAGCGCGAGGCTGGAGCTATCGGCAGGTGCAACCCCATTGATCGCGAGGCCGTTAACGCCGTCGAGTAAAGTCAAATCGAACGTTGCGGGAAACCCCGCGGTTGAACCAAAGACCAGGTAGCTTGTTCCGGCGTTGTCCCTGCCACCGGGATCTGACCCTCGGGCGCCGATCAGAAAGTCGTCGACCCCATCGCCATTCACATCTCCGACGCTGCTGACCGTTCGCCCGGCTTGATCTTCATTCATCACGCCCATGACTTCAAAGCCATTCGAACCATCGAGCATCGCTAAATCCAGGGTGGGGGCGAATGGGGCATCCGAGCCAAACACCACATACGTAACCCCAGGGCTTATGGATATCGGGCGATAGGTGCCTAAGAGAATGTCGTCGAAGCCATCTCCATTAATGTCCCCCGCGGCGCTAACATCAACCCCCAGTCGGTCATTGGCTGTCATTCCTTCGATCACGAATCCTATGGCATTGCCGTCGGCACGCCCGATGTTTGAGAGGTTGATGGACGTAACGGCAGGGTTGTCGAAACCGAACACGACGTAGCTCTTGCCGCGCTGCGCAGCCCCCTCAGTAAAGGCGTAGAGTGCGCCGATCAGAAGGTCATCAAACCCGTCGCCATTGATGTCGCCGGCACCGCTGACCGCACGGCTGGAAAAATCCCCTGCTGCCTCTCCGTTGACCGCAAACCCGTTTGAGCCATCGAGCTGTGTCAGGTCGATGTTGCTTGAGAAGCCCGAGTCCGTACCGAATACGATATAGCTTGCGCCGGCATTGATATTGCCATTCGGGTCCGCGAAATCGGCACCAATAAGGATGTCGTCGAACCCGTCGCCATTCACGTCACCCGCACTACTCAGAGCGTAGCCAGCGTTTTCGTTTGAAGGGGCGCCGGTGATGCTGAATCCGCTAGACCCATTCAGCGAGGATAGAAATATATTTGGCGAAAAGGCAGTATCTTTGCCGAACAGCACATAACAAACGTTGGCAAACCTCGTTCCAACCAGCAGGTCGTTGAAGCCGTCCCCGTTTACATCACCTGCTGCGCTGACGGCATTACCAGACTGGTCCCCTGCGGTCTCCCCGATTATGGCGAAGCCGTTTAAGCCATTAAGCTGTTGAGTTTCCGGATTCGCGGGAAATCCTGTGGCCGAACCGAAAACGACGTAGCTGATTCCATTGTTGTCGCCATTGCCGATTTCGGCGTCGTTAGCTCCAATCAACAGATCGTCGATGCCGTCGCCATTGATGTCGCCTACGCCGCTAACGGCAATGCCAAGAAGGTCCGCTGAGTCTTCCCCGTTGATAACGAACCCGTTGCTGCCGTTAAGCAGACCCAGTTCAAATGTGTCCTGAGCCGACAGCGGTGCACTCGCGGAGAGTGTTACCGAAATCGCAATCGCCAGTCGGCGGCGATGATGTTGTTTTACCATGATAAATCCCTTTGTTCGCGGAGCGAGCAACCTGAAACGGTCCTGCTCAGGCAACCAACGCAACCGGCAGTCGGCTGTGCTCACCGCAGCGCATTCTGGATCCCGAAAAAGGCCTCTCTTAGGAATACAACGACGATGCGTCTCGAAATGAACAGCCGAGCGATCAGCGGCAGGAAAACGGAATTGGTTCGCCGCTCGCCCGCTCTCGGATATTCGGATGTGCGCTTGGTCGGTCTATTTCGTTTCATTGCCCGCGTAAAAGGAATTGCCTATGGTTGTGGCAACTTGCGGTCGTGACCCATCGGGCCTGGAGGGTGGAAAATGCAGTCTTTCCTGATCGATCATCTGGTGAGCCGTCGCGAAGCGCTGCGTATGGCGGGCGTGGCCGGAGCGGGCTTAATGCTGGGATCAGCGGGTCCTGCAAAGGCCGGTCACGGCAAGGTCGAGTCGCGCGCCGGCGGCCTGGACTACAGCGACCCGCGCGACAATCTCTACGCTTTCGGCAAAATCTGGGCCGGTTACGGAGAGCCGGTGATCGGGGCTTTTCACGGTTTGATGTACGGCCGGGTTGGTACCGATCGGATGCGGCCGCTGTTCAACTTTGAAGGGATCGGAGTCCTTCAGGCCGAGATCGATAAGAACCGGGACCTGAAGATCAAAACCCGGGAAGTCGGGCTGTTCACCGACCTGCGTACTCGCGAGGTGCTGGAGGTCTGGGACAATCCCTACACAGGCAAGAAGGTCGAGGTATACCACTTTTACAACTCCGGCGGCGGCGGAACACTGGGGGTGGAGATGCCCAAGTTTGTCGTGCCCGGCAATCCGGATACGCCGACCCTGATGAACGAGGGGTCGATCTTTCCGGACGAAAACGGTCGCTATCCGTTTCTGATGCCGTTTGAGCAGTACGGCGACGATCTGCTGCTCGCCTGGGACTACACCCACTACCACAAGAATCCGGTCACGCCGAAAGGTTGGCCTGTTTCCTCTACCGGGCCGATCGTCAGCCCCGCCGAGCACTTCACCTTCAAGGTCTCGCGCCGAGAGCTGGAGGATCGCGATCTGCCCACCGTGCGCATGTACGCTGGTTTTTCCCGTTCGTCGCAGTGGTGGCCCTGGATGGGCATGGGCGGCAGCGGATTCGAATCCGGTGTGCTCAGTGGGCGGATGCACAGCCACAACGGCCTGTCGGGTTTCGACGACGTGCCCCGGAAGGTACTGGATTACCTCGAAAATCATGCGCCACAGTACCTGGAGCCGGTTGACGGCTGGCCCAGTTCCTCGCCCAGGCTCGATACCTGGACGGCCTACTCGCAGGACGTGGCGCCCGAAACTCCCGGGCATCCGTGGAAACCTGCGGCCGACGAACTCCGGCCGCCCACGGGAAAAGGCGCTCTCAAGCACGGCTGATCGGGAAGGTTTCGCGATGACAAGTCCGCGGGTTCGGTGTTCTGGCGGTGAATCGGCAACTTAACCGATGGGCCAGGAGGACAAAGACCGGCTGCTGAAAGCAATCGCTGACGGGAAGCCCGTTGCGGACGACGCTGAAGGTGTGTCGCCCGGCTTGTACCAGCTGAGCCGCGTCGTCCAGGCCTTCAAGCTGAGTGACCCCGATGAAGAGCCGAACACGCCGGATCTTTTCCGCTGGCGACACCTGTCCGCGCGCGAGGAGATTGGTGAGGGTGGCTTCGGCAAGATCTACCGCGCATACGATTCCACGTTGAAAAGGGATGTGGCCCTGAAACTGGCGCGGCAGGACCGCGAGGGAACTGGTCCCAGCCCCGCAGACCTGGTCGAGGAAGCCCGGCGCATGGCCCGGGTCCGCCACCCTAACGTCCTGACAATTCATGGTGCCGAGATTGATAGCGGGCAGGCCGGCATCTGGTCAGAGCTGATTGAGGGAGACACGCTCAGAGAGATGGTCGAGCGGGACGGGCCTCTCAAGCTCGAGCAAACTCTGCAGATCGCTCGACCGCTCAGCGACGCGTTGGCGGCGATCCACGAGGCAGGGCTTGTTCATGGCGATATCAAGCCCGGCAACATCATGCTCCAGTCCGACCAGCAGCCGATCCTGATGGACTTCGGCTCCGGTGGAGAGCCAGGCACTCCCGCCGTTACCGGATCGCCGGTGGCGACCGCGCCCGAGCTCTTGGACGGTATGCCGCTGTCGCCGGAAAGTGATGTCTACGCGCTCGGCGTCGTGCTGTATTACCTGCTCACCGGGAGGTACCCGCAGGGCTCCGCTTCTTTTGAGGAGCTTGCCGAGAGAAGCAAAGGTCCGCCGGTGGATGGCGGAGCGCTGCCGCGGCGTCTGCGTGCACTCATTCTTCAATGCCTTTCGTCTGAGCAGGCAAAGCGGCCGTCCGTGGCCGAGGTTTCGGTTTCGTTGGCCCGTGCCGCTAAACGCCCTGCACAGATAGGAAAGGCGCTGGCCGCGGGGCTGGTTGCGCTGGCGCTCTTGGCAGGCGTCAAGATGGTCGACCGCACGTCCGAAGTTGTCGAGGTCACCGACCGGCCACCCAATTCGATTGCGATCCTGCCGCTCGAAAACCTGGGAGATAACGAGGACAGCAGCCGATTCAGCGATGGCCTGAGCGAAGAAATCCTGCATCAGCTCACGAGGTTTCCGGACCTGAACGTGGTTGCCAGAGCTTCGTCTTTCGCGTTTCGTGGTGCTGAGCTGGAACCCCAGGACCTCGCCAGCCGCCTCAGGGTCAGCTATCTGCTGAGCGGCAGCGTTCGCCAGGTCGACAATCAGCTGCGTATCACCACGTTTCTGACCGATCACACTGGCCAGAACGTCTGGAGTGAGACGTACGATCGCACCATGGCAGATATTTTTTCGCTGCAGAGCGACGTAGCCGCGGCGGTCGCCGCACAGCTTTCAGCCACTCTCGCGGCTCAGACGCTGACGGCGCTGCATGAACCTAAACCGAGTGCCTACCAGGAGTTTCTGCTCGGCCGCGAATACCTGCGGGCGAGAACTCCCGGGTTTGCCAGGGCGGCGCTGGGTCATTTCGATGCCGCTATCGCTGCTGACCCGGAGTACGCGTCACCGCTCGCCGGGCGCGCGTTGGCGCTCCTGTTGGCGCCCGTGCGCAGCGGCCTCAGCGACGACCCGCGCGGCGAGGCCGCTCAAGACGTCGCCGCGGCTCTCGCGCTCAATCCCGATGATGCGTTTGTGCTGGCGGCGCAGGGTCTGGTGCTGTCGACGAGTGGCCAGGACGAGGCAGCCGTCGAACCGCTTCGAAGAGCGTTGAGTCTGGACCCCGATATCGCCGGTGTACCAACCTGGTTGAGCAATGCGCTGTTTAATCAAGGTAAGGAAGACGAGTCGCGGGAGGTGCTCAGCGCCGCCCTGAAGCGAAACCCCTTGGATCCTCGCCTGGCGACCAACGTGGCTACCCGCTACAGTAATACCGGTAACTTTGAGGCAGCTGAAGCGATGCTGCTGCGGCTGCTTGATCTGCCTAATCCGCCCCAGCCAGCCTACTCTGAGCTGTTTCAGCTCTACGACCGCTACGGCCGTTTCGACAAGCTCATTGCGGCGGGCAAGTCTTGGATTCTCGCTGAGGCAGAGAACAATGCTGACCCCTATTTCTTCTGCTCCTTTATCGCCTATGGCTACGCGCGGCTGGCCCTTTTTGAACAGGCGCACTATTGGCAGGACCTCGCGGAATCCATGCCGCCCGTGGCGCCCGGCACCTGGATGCGGCGGGTCTTCATTTACCGCCTACAGGGACTACCCGAGCGGATGGAGGCGCCGTTGACACAAATGATGACGCAACAGGGTTTCGACCTGGATCGCGCGCCGCCTTTTTTTGCGGCCGTAGTGGGCGCCATTCGAACTGTCAACGAAGACTTTGAGTCGGGCGTCGAGTATCTGGAAAGGTCGATCCGCTGGCCGATACCAACGACTCAGGATCTGGTCATGATCGACCTGGTTCAAATCCTGGCATTCGCCCAGCAGAAGGCTGGAAACCATGACCGCGCGGATCAGCTGCTGGCCGAGATCGAACAGGCCTTGGACAAGCTGCAGCAGCTTGGGCTTGGCGGTAACCCGGAAATGCTGTCGGTGCGCGCGATGAACCAGGTGCTCCTCGGCCACAACGAAGCGGCGCTGGCCCTGTTTCAGGAAGCCTACGCCGCAGGCTTCCGACACTATCAGCAGATGCTTTTCGACCCGCGTGTGGAGCCGCTAGCCGATCAGCCCACGTTCATGGCGCTGATGGCGCAGTTGAGGCAGGACATGGCGGACCAGCGAGAGCGGGTGCTGGCAATCGAGGCGACCGACAACTTTATCGAGCTGCTCGAGCCGAGACTCAAAGGCCGCTGATCTCTGAACCACTGGCTTAATCACCGGGCTGTCCAGCATCACAACGGATTAAGTCGAAATTTGTACCGGCATAGCACCACAGCTTTTCACCGGGCTGTAACACGCCCTCACTACGCTCCAGTGTGCCGTTCAATACGCTCAACTCCTCTCGGTCATCATGAACCCGACTCTGGTATGGATTATGGCCGCCGTTCTTGTGGCCTGGCTTGGCCGCAAGATTATGATTCGGCTCCGTCTGTCGCGCGCGAAACATCCGTCGCTGCGGGGGCATATTCGAATGTCGCGCCGGTTGGCCAGACTCGTCCCCTTTTATGAGTATGAGCGGGAAGCGGCTTTCAGGTGCGACGGCGCCGAAAATGAAGTCGTGGCGCGCCGTGAGGCGGGATTCGATCAGCTGAAGGAACGCCTGGCTGCCAAGTCCCCGCGCAGTCGCGAAGCGACCCGAGAGCTCGAGCCGGCCATATCCGATCTCCAGTTCACCAACGCTAACCGCGTCCCGTTTCAGTTTCGCAACCTGGTCCGTGAAAACCTGCCTGTTGGTGCGGTCAGTGACACAACCGAGGGTGTGAGGATCCGCGATCTTGACGGCAACTGGTCCTATGATCTCGGCGGATCTTATGGCGTAAACCTGCTGGGCTATGACTTCTACAAACGGTGTATCGACAACGGGGCAAACCGGGTCCGGGATCTGGGGCCTGTGCTCGGTCCCTATCACCCGCTGATCGCCAATAACGTCAAGATGATCCGGGAGATCTCGGGTCTCGACGAGGTTTCGTTCCACATGTCTGGCACCGAGGCCGTCATGCAGGCCGTCAGATTGGCGAGGTTCCACACTCGGCGCTCACAGCTGGTGACCTTTTGCGGGGCCTACCACGGCTGGTGGGACGGCGTGCAGGGGCTTGGCCATCAGCGGTCGGTCGACGATATGTACATGCTGACCGATATGAGCGAAGCGACGCTCAAGGTTTTACGAACGCGCAAAGATATCGCCTGCGTATTGGTCAATCCGCTTCAGGCGCTGCATCCTAACCAGGGCGCTTCGAGCGACGCGATGCTGATCAAAGGCCGTAACCACGGCACATGGGACCGCCAGGCCTACGCAAGCTGGCTCGGTGAACTCCGCAAAGTTTGCACGGACCGAGGGATCGTATTGATCTTCGACGAGGTGTTTGTCGGCTTCCGCCTGGGGCTTGGGGGTGCTCAGGAATTTTTTGGCGTCAAGGCAGACCTGGTGACCTACGGCAAGACGCTCGGGGGCGGTTTGCCTGTCGGGGTGCTGGCGGGAAAGGCAGGGCTCATGAGGCGTCATCGTGAAGATCGACCCACCGACCTCTGTTTTGCACGCGGCACCTTCAACTCGCATCCTTACGTTATGGGAAGCATGTATGAGTTCCTTCGCCACGTCACCACGCCGGGATGGGCCGATGAGGCACGGGAGCAGCTCGCGCTCTGGGACCGGCGCGCGGCAGTGGTCAACGCATCCCTCGAAGCGGCAGACTTACCGGTAAGGGTTCAGAATCTCGCGTCCATCTGGATGCTCACCTATGCGACGCCGAGCCGATTCCACTGGCTGCTGCAGTACTACCTTCGAGCCGAAGGGCTCGCTCTGAGCTGGGTGGGCACCGGGCGGTTTATCTTCAGCCACAACTATTCGGATGAAGATGTTGCCGAGGTGAGTCGACGCATTGTCACCGCCGCTTGCCGGATGCGTGACGACGGCTGGTGGATAAGACCTGAAGGGCTGACGGATAAGAACATCAGCCGAACGGTGCTGCGCGAAATGCTGTCTCGGCGATGGCCTCGCGCAGCCAGTTAGTTGCCCCGCTCTGCAAAACCTTAACGCAGAGCCGATTTCGTCGGCTCGGGGTTCTCAGCTTCCACCGAATGCTGGATGTGGATCATCGGATCGATAAGCTCCCCACGCAGCAGGTAAATCGGCGACCGGCAATACAGCTTGAAATCATGGAACGGGTCGGTGAGGATTTTGGTTGCCCACACCAGGCCGGTTTGAACATCCTGCAGAAAGAAAAGGTGCACGGTGCGAAAGATCAGCGCACCCACTCCCAGCAGGAGCCAGAGTACAGCCAGGTTGGCAAAAAACTCATCCCAGTTGGTGTGCGCCTCGAACAGTCCAAACAGCTCTGGCTCCCACCAAAGCACGATCGGCGAAACTGCCCACAGCGACTGCAGCACCCGCTTCCGGAAAAGGTTGTAGCCGACCTTGATTTCTTCTTTGTGTTGGTGACTTGCCTTGTTGACGTCGTCATAGGTCTTGGGCTCAAAAAAGAAGTGACCGATCTGCCGTGCCCACATGGCAACGATCCAACCCAACATTGCAGCGGCGCCGGGGTTGAAAAACAGCAGGATGTAGCAGGCGAGGAAACAAATCGCGCTCAGCAGATGCAGCGATTGATTGATGCGGCTGTGGTGGTAATAGCGGTGGTCGTCCCAGCGCTGCAGGTGGAGTTCTTCGCGAAAGCTGAGCTTATCTTTGGTCGCTGCAATGGTCATGTTGGATTAACACCTTTATCAAATTAGAACGCGTGGGCTCGACTACGCTTACCCTCGCTACGCCTGGACTTCATTACCCTTGGTTCGCTGCAAGAGGGGCCGGCCCATACGGATGACGTCGCCGGTTTCGACGCTGTCGACCAAGGTCCACGACGGATCTGCAAACATCACGATGGTTGAACCATGTTCGAAGTAACCGAGTTCGTCGCCTTTCCGAACATGACGCTCGAACGGGATCTCGTTGACGCCCGCGTACTCGAGGTTTAGCGTCTCGTCGAGGCCGTGAATCCGCATGCTCGCAACCAGGATCGCCGCCACCGCTACCAGGATGGTCGGCGCTTCGGCCGGCTCCCGCTCAAGCGTGAGCACCAGCCGCTCGTTTCTGCAGAACAAGCGCTCGACCTTCTTGAGCGCTATGGGATTGACGTTCCAGGTGTCGCCAGAAATGTAGCGTAGTCCGGCAACGTTGCCGTCACACGGCGCGTGGAAGCGGTGGTACATGCTCGACTTAAGGCGCAACGTGACAAAATAGGCGCCTTCCAGTTCGGCGGCTGCGTCGCGCGTTCCGAGCAGCTCTGCAACGGAATAGGGAAAGCCTTTTGCCTGCAAAACCTGCCCCGAGGAAACCGTTCCGTGTTCGCCCACCACCGCGTCACAGGGGCTGGTGAGAACGTTTGGATTCCTGTCGACCTGCCTCGCGTCAGTCTTGAGTTCCCGGATGAAGCAGTCGTGCAGGCTGGAGAAGTGGCTTTTCTTGGCTTCATGAAGGCGCAGGTCGTCAACGAACAGTTGCCAGATCCTGATGGAGAGCGTTCGTATGATGGGGTTCTCTAGTTTGGAGAAGCGACCCATAAACAGCGTCAGCCAGCGACGCGGCAGGCGGTTGGTCAGCAAAAAGTTGAGTCTTTCCGCTGGCGTCAGCTGAGCAACAGATTTTGCGCTGATCGCCAGGGTGCACCTCAGCTTTGCGTGACGGTCGACGGCCGTCGGGGTGCAAGGTTCGCAACAAACTGCTGGGTCGATCGCAGCCAGCTTCGGCTCTCGGCGAAGCGTCGGCAATCGGCACGGTTGAGCTCAAGCGCGCCGGTGCAGGCCACGGCGAGGTCGTCGTCGAGACACCCGGTCACCCCAGGCTGCACCACGTCGATGGGTCCAGTCACCGGATAGGCAGCCACAGGCAAACCACAGGCCATCGCTTCGAGCATGACAATACCGAAGGTGTCGGTACGACTGGGAAACACAAACACATCGGCGCCCGCAATATGGCTGGCCAGCTCTTCGCCAAACTTGTAGCCGAGAAAGTGGCAGTCCCGGTACGCCTCGGTAAGGCTTTCTCGATCGGGGCCGTCGCCGATGATCACCTTGCTCCCGGGCAGCGAAAGATCGAGAAACGCCTGAATGTTTTTTTCGACCGCAACCCGCCCGACATAAACCCAGATGGGTTTGGGGAGATTGTAGGGGAACGGGTTATCCGGCTTGAATACGTCGGTGAGCACCCCGCGCGTCCAGATGACAACCGGGTCAAAGCCGCGCTGCTCGAGCGTATTCCGCATGCTCTCGGTGGGCACCATGGTGCGGGTTGCCGGGCCGTGGAACCACTTGAGCAATCGGGTGGTCCACGAGATGGGAATCGGGAAGCGCGCCCGAACGTACTCCGGGAATTGGGTGTGGTAAGCCGTCGTAAAGGGGATCGCCTGACGCAGGCAGTAGCGGCGCACCGAAAGTCCCAGCGAGCCCTCGGTAGCGATGTGTACGCAGTCGGGATCGAACTCGTCGAGCTCGCGACGGATTGCGCCACCCTGAAACAGCGCCAGCCGGATCTCCGGATAGGTTGGGAGCGGCCAAGTCTTGCGGCCCTCGGGCGTTACCATCCGGACCTCATGACCCTGCATCTCTAGAACGTCTCGGGTGCGGCTGAGGGTGGTAACCACGCCGTTGACCTGCGGCGACCAGGCGTCGGTAGCAATGGCAATTCGCATGTCGTCACATCCTCGTGCCACATTGTGAAAGCCGCATTACAGTCTCGTGATCGTTGCATTTAGATGCTGTATATGTGTACAGTTAATTGGAGAACGATAATCCTGAATCAAGTCAGGTTGGAGAAACAAAATGATTGGCTACGTGACGCTGGGCACCAACGATATGGAACGGGCTGCCGGATTCTATGATGCGCTGGTTGGCGCCATGGGCGGCAAACGCTTTATGGAACACGAGGGTGTATTTGTGGCGTGGGCCGTTGATCCCGCCAAGCCGGGTGTGGCGCTTACCAAGCCGTTTGATGGAAACGCCGCAACGGTGGGTAACGGAGTGATGGTCGCGCTGATGGTGGAGTCGACTGAGCAGGTCGACACGCTGCACAAGAAAGCACTGGAGCTTGGCGGCACCGACGAGGGCGCACCCGGACCCCGCGGCGAAGGCTTTTACGCCGGGTATTTTCGCGATCCGGACGGGAACAAGCTGAACTTTTTCTGTTCTCCGAGCTGACACCAGAAAATGTGATGACTCCCGGCAGGTCGATGCCTTGCGGCAGCAACCTGCCGGGAGTCAGCCGGAAAAAGCGCTAGTTGGCGCAGGCAGTGAATTCGTGAGATACCATGATTTCGCGAATCATTCGCCACTCAGGTGAAGCGGCCTGTCGACGTCGTATGGGCTGAACAACGTAATCTTCCAGCCGTCTTCCGTCCGATAGAGCAGGTAGAGTGACGCCGTCTGATAGACAGGTTCGTCTTCGACGGAATAACCGACGCCGACGTTGTTGGCCAGGACCTTGTTATCCGAGAGCTGATGGAACTCCTGTGCCTTCCAGGCCAATCGATGGACGTTCTTTCGCTCAAGCATCTTTACAAATCCCTCGAACCCTTGTGTAAACGAATCCATGGAGTCTGGAACGCGGGGTGTGCCCATGGCTGGTGACTGCATGACGGGGAAGTGGACGAGATCGCTCAGCTCCTCCCGAAAGCGTTCGCTGAGTTCGGGGCGGCCGAAACGTCGGTTGTAGACGCTTAGATAGGCATCAAAGAATTCAGCGGCCTCACGCTGAAGCTGCAAAGAGGAGACGTTTTCGCTGTCTGCTGCTGCGGTGGCGCAGACAATCAGGGCAACGAGGCCGGCAAGGTAGTGGGATGTTTTCATCATTTCACTCCGGAGAAAGGTTAGGACGGGTGTAGGTAAAACCTGGGTACCAATAAGCATGTTGCTAGGGGCTGGCTGACGGAACGTCGCCACTCGGCATCTCATCCAGCAGCTCGTCGAGCAGGGTGATCAACGATTCACGGGATTGTGAAAAGGGCTGGTCATGATTGAGCTCAACGACCCGGCGGAGCGCGCCCTGGACGGCAAACTTTGCCTCGCCTGCATTGGGCGCCACGAGATAGCGGCGCTTCGGCTGCTCGGACTCCATAAAGCTCAGCACGGCGTCAGCAACCGGCGTTGGCGCCAGGTGCTTAGACCGATCGGTTTGAGTAAAGCTTGCGAAGCGGGAGATTTCCTCGCCAAAAAGACTGTTAGGGCCCGCGTTGCTTTGTCCGTCGACCCGCTGCCGCATGTTCTTCATAATCCTCGAGCGAAAATTGCCCGGTTCGATCACGCTGACGGCAACATCAAATTTCGCCATTTCTGCTGCCAGCGAATCGGTGAAGCTCTCAATCGCATGCTTGCTCATGCCGTAGGGGCCCATCAGGCGCCCTGAGGTCACGCCCGAAATGGAACCGATGGTGCTGATACGACCCTGGCTTTCGATGAGCAAAGGCGCAAAGGCTTTGGTGACGCGGTAGGGGCCCAGCACGTTCACGTCCAGGACAAAGCGCATATCCTGCTCGCTGATCTCGATCAGTGGGTCAAAGACAAATACCCCGGCATTATTCACCAGGCCGAACAGGCCGTTGCCCTGGCTTCGAATGGCCTCAACCGCTGAATCGATGTCGGCCTGTATCGTCACATCCAGCCGAATTCCCTGGACGTTCTCCAGCTCACTAAGCTGAGCGATATCCTCTGCCTTGCGGGCGCCAGCGAAGACAAAAAAACCGTTTTCGGCAAGGGTCAGTGCAATCTGTTTGCCGATGCCTGAGCTGGCCCCAGTGACCAGCACCCCCTTTCTGAGTTCGGAGGAATGGTCTTCAGCTCGGGTATCGCCGAAGAGCAGGGTGGCGAAAAGGAAGATGAGAACACCTTCCAGCTTGAGTCGATGCATGGTGGGTCTCCAGACCGGAAATCGAGCGCCAAGAATCGCCTGAGGAGCGGAGGCTCCAATGCGCTCGAAGACCGACAGCCGGGTCGCATCGACGAAGGGTCCGAACCTATTCGCGGCTGCCAGCTTTTGCGGTTCGTCGATGCCATGCGGGGATTCGTCGACAAAGCTCACGCGTCGCGGTAGGCACCGTTGGTGGCACCCGGGATTTCCGCTAAATTGCTTGTCTATTCCGCCTGTCTTTTGAAGGAGTTGCCGCCCGGTGGCCGCCCGTTTCTCTTCCGGCTCCGCCCTGTTCCACCTCGGGTTCTGGTCCGTCGTGTTCCTGCTGAACGTGGGACCTGCGTGGTATCGCTACTCATCGCCACGGGAGGTGGTGGAAGTGGTCGGAACCATCACCCTACTGCAGGCGATGGTGGCGTTGATTGCACTCAGATACTTGGTCCCCCGCTGGCTGGACCGGGGTCAGGTCAAGACCTTTTCTCTGCTCCTGATCGCGGTACTGGTGCTGGCGGCAGAACTCAACATCCTGCTGAGCTACTTCTATCTGGAGCCAGCTTACCCAGACACCTACGCCACGATGTATCAGGCGATCAGCGACCTCACTCTGATCGAGCGGCTCGGCTTCTCGTGGATCATAAGATATATCGTTCTGTCGAAGCTGCCGGTGCTTTTCTTTCCGGCCGCTGTCCTTCTTGCGGTGAGCTACTATCGTCGACAGCAGAACGTGCTCGCGCTGCGTGAACAGCAACGGGCGGCGGAGCTCGAGGCGCTGAAGAACCAGCTGAACCCGCACTTTGTGTTCAACACGCTGAACAATATTTATGCACTCGCGATCAAGCACTCGGACCAGACTCCCGAGGCGGTGGCGAAATTGGCGGGCATCCTCGATTACGTCCTGTATCAATGCAACAGCCCCGACGTTTCGCTGCACAAAGAGATCCAGATGATCGAAGATTACATTGACCTTGAGCGACTCAGGTTTGGCGACAGAATCAGCGTAACCTTCGAGCATCATGTCGACGAAGGCGTCAGAATTGCGCCGCTGCTTTTCCTGACGCTCCTTGAGAACGCCTTCAAACACTCGGCCGGGCAGGAGCTGAATCAGGCGTCGGTTGATCTGTCGCTCGAGGCAGATAGGCACCGTGTGGTTTTTGAAGTCAGCAACAGCAAACCGGATCAGTCGTCGGATAATAACGACGCGAGGCCCGGCATTGGACTGGCCAACCTGAACCGCCAGCTCGACCTGCTGTATCCAGCTAAGCATGAGCTGGTCGTCAACGAATCTGATCGCCGCTACCAGGCTCGCCTCGAACTGGTGCCCACTGCCGCATGACCCAGCACCGATACCGCTGTTTGGTGGTTGATGACGAGGCGTTGGGCCGAGAGCTCATCGAGACACACCTGAAGCAGCTGCCAAGTTTTGAGCTCGTTGCATCGTGCGCCAGCGCCGTGGAGGCCAGCGAGCTGCTCTCCACTCAGCCGGTTGATCTGCTGTTTCTGGATATCGAGATGCCGGTGCTGAAGGGCACAGACTTTTACCAGGGGCTGGCGCATCGCCCCCGAGTGATCTTCACCACGGCCTATCGAGACTACGCGCTGGAGGGTTTTGAGCTCGAGGCGGTCGACTACCTGTTAAAACCGATTACCTTTGCGCGTTTCTTCCGGGCGACCCAGCGATTCCTGGCAAGCGCCCAGGCAGGTCGGCTGACGCCAGAGGACTCGGGAGAATCCAACAACGCCTCGATCTTCATCCGAGTCAATCGCAAAGATGTCCGCTTGGCGCTCGCCGACGTCGTCTACGTCCAGGGGCTGAAGGACTATGTGCGGGTTCATACGCGGAACAGTGTATTTACGGTCAAAGAGACCATGACGTCCCTCTCGCAACGGATGGGAGAAGGATTTCTCCGCGTGCATCGGTCGTATCTCGTTAACCAAAGCGCAATCACCGCCCTGACCCGCCATGACGTGGAGCTCGGGGAACTGGAGATCCCGATCGGCGACACGTATCGAGACAGTGTTGTCGAAAAGATGGGGCATACCCGATAGCAGCCCGGCCCGCTATCGATTTGTTGTCAGCTATCGGGTCGCAGCCACTGCTGGAATTTCCGCGTCTTCGGCGTGTCCAGATCGCACTGCAGCCGTATCCAGCCTGGGTTAACGCCGATGCGGTCCGCGCCCGGTTCGCCCCAGCCGTAAACCAGCGTCTTGCCGGACTCGTCTCCTTCCTGGATCACAATAACCAGCGTCTCGCGCTGCATGCCGTACGACCAGGTATTGCGGAACGTAAAGACCATCTCCCGTCCATCCCGGTAGGTGAATGGGTAGGTCCCTCCCTGATCGTGGATACGCACATAGGACACCGTATTCACCGGTCGGCCACCGTCTTCGCGCGGGAAGTCGAGCATGCACTGAAACCACCTGACTCGCTCCAGCTGATACCAGGAAGAAATTTGATTCGTCTCCTGCTCACCGGTTGCTGCCTGTCCTTGAAACCAGAATCCCGCCTCCGTGATCCTTACCTGGTAAGCGTTAATGCCGCCGGTCGTACCGCCGGTGTCGCACGATCCGGGCTCTGTACCACCGGCAATCGCGTCGACGTCGCGTGTCAACAGCAGGTCACACGCAGGGTCGGTCGATGTATTGTCCCGGGTCAGCCCGTCGAGCAGGCCGGAATCGTTGTGAGAGCCGAGGAATTGCTGGCCGTCGTTGAATCGATGTCTCCGGACTCGGATTGCTTTTGCTGATTCGTCGGCTTCCAGTTCGTAAAGGTGATGTTGGGTGACGTTCTTCGGATTGTTGGCGGCGAAACTCTCGACATACAGCACGTAGTCACCAAACGCCGGTAGATTGACTCGCCGAACCTGGCTGTGTACCCGCATGTGAGCGCCCTGATCGGGCGAGCGTTTTCCGACGTTAAAGTCGAACTGCACCTGCTCCCGGTTATCGTAGTCGCCGGGCCAGATCTCCATAAGGTATTCAAGCTCGCGCTCGAGCAGCGTGTAGCTGCGCTCCTGCGCGGCGGCGGAAGCGCAAAGGGCCGTCAGCACAACCAGTGACAGCCAGCGAATGGTCTTGTCCTTCGTGTTTGAAGAGCCCGTTCGAATCACCTTTGCCTCCCGACGCTGCTTGCGTTTGAATCTGCCAGGCCCTGATTCTCTCGCGCTTCCGCGCTCGGCGACAACCGAGCTTCGCAAATAAGGTGAACGGTAGCGATGTCGAAGGCCACATCTCTCCCTGCTACCATCGCGAATTCAGTTATGTATCCGGCCAAGCTGTTTTGAAATCCAAAATTGCACCGCTAGCGCTCCTGATCCTTTTTTGCTTTTCGCAGCCCCCGGGACTCCTGGCGCAGCCGCTAGCGTTTCCCCCCATCCAGTTTGTGGGGTCCGGAGTCGGCAACGGTATAGACACGCCCGTCAATTTCACGCTCTCCGCGGACGGGCGACACGGATACCTTTCGTCGGAGCGCAGTTCCCTAGGTGGGACGCTGACGTTATTCGACGTCGATAGGATTATGCCGATCGAAATTCTGACACAGGGAGGGCTCGAGTCCGGTGATCGGCGGGTCTCAAATGTCGGGCGGTATGCGTTGTTGGCGGGGAACGATCGGTTTCTCTACTCGATAGGCGTCAGCGGCGGTATCACGGTCTATTCGCGGGATCCGGCATCAGGCCGCCTAGCTCAAAGACAGGAGCTAGTGGTGCCCGACGTACCAGAGTTAGTTCACCTTGCCATCACGGTAAACGAAAACTTTATATTTGCGGTTGGCTTCAATTCGCTGGTTGCGTTGAGTCGGGACCCAGCGACGGGTGTACTCGAAGTGATGCAAACGCTCAGGTCCGGGGACACGGACCCAGCAGGCAATCCTGTCAATTTCGGGAGGGTGGTCCATTCGCCCACTCGGGTATACGTCAGTCCCGATGATCGATGGCTATTCACGGTCTCGGCTTTTGACGATCGAATTCTGCTGTTTTCTGTTGAGCCGGATTCCGGAGAACTGAGCTTGGCACAAGAGCTCGTAAACGGCCTGCCAGATGCTGACGGTCGATCGATCAGTGAACTGTCGTTTCCGAGTGGCCTGGTTTTTTCGCCGAATAACGGTTCGTTTTACGTCTCGGGTTCCAACACAATTTCGCAGTTCAGGCAAGACACTGATACAGGCCTGGTGACATTTGTGAGCACCGTTTCGCTGAGCGAAAACCGTAGGGCGATTATCGGTGGAATCGTGAATCTGAAGGTAACGGCTGATGGTCTCAATTTGTACGCTCAGTCATGCTGTGCATTGGTCAGGCATAGCCTGCATCCGGACACCGGTGCACCAACCTTTGCGGAAAATTGGTCGACTACAGACGCGGACGGAAATCCGATTGGGCAGTACTTTTTTGAGTCGATGATGTTTAACAATGACGAGTCGAGGGTTTACATGAGTGATTCACTCGGTGACCGTCTGGTGGTCTTCGAACGGCGCAACGAAACAGGTTCGCTCGCCGTCGTCGAGGTCGTCACCAATTCTGGTCAGCCCTGTATATCGGGTCCTAGGCTGGACAACCCTGTGGCAACAGCTTTGAACCTGTCAGGGACTCGGCTTTACGTTGTTTCGTCAGACACAAACTCTTTGTTGACCTATGACGTAAACAACGTCACCCGCCGACTGACCTGGATGCATACGCTTCCTCTAGGCGAACCCAGTGAAGCTTTTTTCACATCAGACCCGTCCCCCCTGGCTTCCGTAGAGTTGTCGGAAGATGGGCGATGGATCTTTATCTTGCTAAAGACGCTTGTCCTAACTGAGCTCACGTCAATCGAATTGGGACCGGACGGCGTTCCAGCCGGTAATCCGGTCTTGGGGACTGACGGCTCGCAAGTGGGACCACCTCTAGCCTTGCATTCGCAAGGTGAGAATGTTTTCGTCGGTAAACGATTCGAGCTTCATCGCTATCGGTTTGATCCGTCAACCAGACGATTCGAGCTATTGGAAACACTGCCAGTCGGAGCGATTGCCGTCGAATCCGCTGGAGACTTGCTGGTCACCGGCTCGGTGCTCGGTCTGGAGTTTTTTCGAGTCAACCCGGATGGATCGCTCACTAGCACCCAAAAAATCTCTGCAGAGGAGAGCGATCCGACAGGTGCTCCTGCCCCAAGTGTTGATCATTTGGCGGTCGCCCTGGATGGGAACGCCGTTTACGCGATGGGTCCCGGACAGACGTCGCTACTGGTCTACCTGCGGGATTCGAAGAGTGGACTCTTTGGGTTAGCGCAAACCTTTAGTCTCATTAATGGATTCGCCAAGTATGCGCGCCCGCGATGGGATACAAGCTCTTTTTCCCTTTCCGAGGACGGTACCGCACTTTATGTGGTCAGCACGTTCAGAAACGTTTCGCCTTTGGTTCGGTTCTCCGTCCTAAACGACGGGACTCTGGGGGCGGGCCAGACGGTCCTCGACCGCGATCTGGTTATACCCGGGACTACCGATAACTTCTATGTTGCTCGGCACGTGACGGCGTCACCGGATGGTCGAACGGCCTACCTGGCCTTGGCAGATTCGGACGGGGTTTTGGTTGCCGGATTCTCGGACCAGGTTTCTCAAATAGGGATGGAGTCGCCGGTTTGGGAGAAGAGCTGTCTCGCCGGAATCGACTGACTGCCTCCGAATTGGGGAAACGTCGGTGCTGACAGTGTCTCAGCTGGCCGACTTCGTCAGGTTTGGCTATCCGGACCGAAGTCTTTGCCATATGCGGCCCTCGGTTCCATTGGGGGCCAAAGTTGGCGCCGCTTCCTCGTGCGCCTGCTGGCTGGGCTTTTCGATCAGAACCGCTGGTTGCCGTCAACACCTAAATTGTTGATCTTGGTTTTTCCCAGGAGCTTGAGCAGTAGGTTTCGGAAAAACCTGAGCATCGGATACAGAACCGCGGCGCGCCCTTTGGATCGAAAGATCCAGTGGTTGAATCGACTAAGAATTCCTGAGCGGCTGCCGATGAGGGCCAGCGCATGAATGGCGTCAGCGCCATAGTAAAGCTGCTCATCCATCTTGAGCACCATTCCCTGGTCAATATCGAGACCGGCCGCCGTGATTTCCTTCAGCACCTCGCTGTCTTCGCGCGCATCGACAATCCGCAGTTCCCCAACGCTCTCGCGAATTCTGACGATTTGACAGTAGGCATTGCAGGCCGGGCATTCCCGGTCATAGACCAGCAAAATCTCCGGTCGGTCCTCAGGCGCTGAAGAAGAAACCATCAGGGCTCGGGTTGCTACAGCGCATATTCGGTCTTGATGAGCGTCGCCAGCTCAGCGCTGGCGGCGCGTACCGCCTGCAGCCGTCGAACAAGACCGCCCAGAGCAAGCATCCAGAGTTTCCGATCGGTAAAAGCCTGGCTTAACGAGCGCTTTCCTTGCTCGGTCAGCGGTACAAGAGAGGCGGGCGCCTGCGCCATGGCGACCGTATCGAAAAGCTGAAGGTAGGGCCCCTGCTGAATAAGAAGCTGGTTGCAGATGACCTGCTGTCCATAGAACTCCTTAAGCAGTCGCTCATATTCAATGATGGAAACCGTCACTTTTTGCGTTTGGATGAGCGAAAAACCGCCATCGCTTTTCAGCTGTTGAAGCGTCCGATCATTGCTGAGGAAGTCCGGGAAACCCATATTGTCGGTCCACAGTGCGTAAGCCTTGTTGGAGTTTGAGAGGATCTCTGAACCTGCCAGAGCATCAACCAGGTCCTGAGTCGCCTCAATATGGTTTTGAAGCTCGGCCAGAATGCGGTCGGCTTCTGCGATGTCTATCTCAAGATCTTCAATCAGCGCCCCCATGTACCTCAACTCCGACCCGCGGTCCTGCCGATCCTGATTCCAGCTGTCGATCTGCAGGGCGATCAGGATGCCAAGCACGATCAGGATCGTCTCACCAGCCGCATAGAGCAGGTAGCGGCCAGCCTGGTTTTCCAGGAGCGGGCGAAGACGCAGGAGGCGGGAAAGGAACAAGCGATCACCTGAGGAAATTGCAGCGCGGTGAACTTAGCACAGGACCAGTCGAACGTCCTTCTCCAACACCGTTTTGGAGGGGGCACCGAACCTGAAGTGGGTTTGGGCCAACAGCTGCCGTTCATCAGACTGTGTTGACATGCTGAATGTATAGACTAGGAAAGTTTCGTCCCCCAGCGACCGCCGAATCGGCCAGTCGGGTGCACGCGACGCCGGATTGCCGAAACGGTCTGGCCCATAAAACGAAAAAGAAGAACCACTTTGAATAAATCATTCTCCCTGTACCTGGCGGCGCAGGTGTTTATCACCCTCGCATCGAGCATGCTGTCCGTTGCGGTGGGGTGGCATATCTATATCGCCACCGGCAATCCGTTCGACCTCGCGTTGGTCGGATTGATGCAGATTTTCCCGATTGCCGGTCTTTTTATCGTCTCGGGCTGGGTGGTCGACAATCTGCGGCGAAAGTACATCCTGATGGCGTGCGCAGCGCTACAGGGCTGTGTGCTTGTCGGTTTGGCATTCAGCTTTGGCGAAGAGGACATCAGCCGCCTGGCGGTATTTGGTCTGTTGTTCCTGAATGGTGTGGCCAGAGCGTTTCAGATGCCGGCCTCGCAATCCCTGCTGCCGGGGCTGGTGGTCGCAGAATACCTGTCTCGAGCTGTGGCGATCAGCAGCACCGTGCGAACTGCCGCAGGTACAGCAGGCCCGTTTTTGGCCGGCCTTCTTGTGGCCTGGATTGATACCGATATCTACCAGCTGCTGGCGGCGCTGACCTTCGCAGCGAGCGTCCTTTACCTATTTTTGCCGGCGCTCGCCGTGCGGCGACCCAGTGGCCGAGGCCTTTCCCAGCTGCTTGACGGCATTCGCTACGTCTGGCGAAACCCGCTGGTTTTGCCGTCGATATCGCTCGATCTGCTGATTGTGCTGGCCGGCAGCGTGGTCGCCCTGCTGCCGGTGTTTGCCGCCGACGTTCTAAAGGTTGGTCCGGAGGCTCTCGGGCTGATGCGAGCGATGCCCGCTGCGGGTGCCGTGGCTGCCGGTCTGGTCTTCACCCGACTGGGAACGGTTCGGCCCGCCGGCACCCTGCTGTTTGTCTCGCTGGTGCTTTTCACGGCCTCGATCTTCGTGTTTGCACTGTCGGGCACCCTTTGGCTGAGCCTGATTGCGCTGTTCGTTTACGGCGCGGCGGATATGGTGAGTGTCAACATCCGGCTCACGATCATTCAACTCGCCACACCGGATGAACTCCGGGGTCGGGTCAACTCCGTCAACGCACTGTTCATCGCCACGTCAAATGATTTGGGTGATTTCCGTGCCGGCGCGGTGGCGACCGTATTGAGTCCGGTGGCGACGGTGCTGCTTGGCGGCTTGATGGCCGCAGGTATCGTCGCTGGCGGATACCTGCGAGCGCCTGCGCTCCGCACGCTTGATCGGCTGACCGACGCCGGCGCCAGCGCTGACGGGCAGGATCGCCCTCGAACGACCTAGTGTCGAACGACCACGTCAGCTTGCCCCCTTCGTTCCCGGTCCGATCTGGCTTATCGCGGGGTCGATACAGACCCGTGTCGTCGTTTCTCGGATTTCCTCAGGCTAGAAGCTCTGAAAAATCTAACGATGAATAGTCTGCGCAGGCTCGGATCCCGATTGGGCGTTGAGAAAAACATGAGCGAATCCATTGCTGTTGAAACCACCCGCGGTTAGGGTTTCCGCAGGCGGTTTGGGCAAAGGCTGATCTGCAGGGCGATCAGAGCCCAGCACGATCAGGAGAGAGCTTCTCCGTCTATGCTGTGACCGTCACGTCGGAAAATTTTCACGTAAAGCTAATGTCGGGGGGCGCAAACTTCGCGAGGTCACAGTGTCTAACCTTTGTAAGGGCGCCTGCCGCCATGAACGGACTAGCAAACAAAAATCGATCGCCGTCGTCGCTGAGTGCGCACTCGGTTTACTGCGGATGTCTCCCAACACTGGATTCAGGGGGCCACGACACCTCTCCCCAAGCCGACGTCGCAGCCGGCGTGCGATTTTTCCGCATAGGCGCTCCTCAGTCTACGCGAAGTTGTGAGGTTGATGCCCCTCGTGTAATTCGCCGCATCAGGAATCGCGAGCAGGCCCATGTACCCAGATAATGATTTTGCGCCGCGTCGCGGCGTGATGATTATGCTTCATCTTTGCGCAACCGCCGGCTTTGCTTGCGCAACGGTCTACCACTACGCCAGGCCCGAAGAACCGGCAATTCACCTGATTCTCCCGCCGTTGGTTGGGATGTACTTCTGCGTAACCGCGTTGATTATGTACTTCAACTCGTCGCTGTTGCGCCCCGTGGCGCGGACCTCGTTGATTGTTCTGATTTCGAGCCTCGTTGCCGGCGTCTATATTCCCCTGGTTCAGGCCGTGTTTTTCGATGGGCCGCCCTTGATAGAGGGAATGCCGCCTGTGACCGGCATGCTGGCGTTAACGGCACTCAGCGTTTTCCTGTTCCTGCCGCCTGACAAAGCAACGCGGCTGAACTTTCGACTGTTCGTTCCGCTCGCGATGCCGCCTGCCATCTATCTGCTGACGAATATCGACCAACTCATCACCCCGCGCGGCATCGATCTTTTCCTGGCGTTTGGTCCGCTGATTCTTGCAACCACCGGAATCGCGACGTTCATCGCTGACCTTTGGGCACAACTGATCAAGTACCGCACAGAGGCGCGCTATGACGGTCTGACTGGACTCTACCAACGTCGCGCTGGACGGGAGCTTGTCGACCAGGCGATGGGCACTGAGACGCTTGGCGCGCTTTTTGTCGATCTGGACAACCTAAAGCCCATTAACGATCTCCACGGCCACGAGGCGGGCGACCATGCGCTGCGGACCCTGGCCAACGTTCTGAAAACCATTGCCCGACCTGGCGATATGGCCATTCGCTGGGGCGGAGATGAGTTCCTGCTCGTGATGAAGAACGCTGATCAGGCGCTGCTTCAAGACACGATTGGGTCGATCGAGCTCGCGCTCGGAGACAAATCGGAGAACGAGACGCCGCTCTCGGCGTCGGTTGGCGGCACACTGGCCAGACCAGGTGATGATGTTGATACCCTGATCGACCGCGCGGACAGTGCTATGTATCAAGCGAAACGGCGAGCTAGAAACGAGTTGGATTCTGGCGCGCCTTCGCACTCCTCCTGAAGTCGAAGGTAATCACGCAGAATTCGGCACTGTTGCCATAAACGCGATCCCCAGCTAGTGTCCTCGGGCCAAGTCTTGACCGCAAAGATAAAGCACTTAAGCATATGGGAGTAAGCAGCAAATGAGCAGCAAATCCGCACTGATTGTAAGTGCACACGCCGCGGATTTTGTCTGGCGAGCAGGCGGGGCCATCGCCCTGCATGCTAAGAAGGGTTATGACGTAACGGTCATCTGCCTTTCGTACGGCGAACGGGGAGAAAGTGCCAAGCTGTGGAAGCAGGAAGGCATGGATCTCGAGACCGTCAAGGTTGCCCGCAGGAAGGAGGCTGAAGCCGCCGCCAAAGCCCTCGACGTGCATGATATTCAGTTCTTTGATCTTGGCGACTACCCGCTGGATCTATCGTCGGAGGCCCGCGATCGCCTGGTCGACAGCATTCGCGCCGTTCAGCCGAGCTTTATGGTCAGCCATTCGTTGTGGGATCCCTACAACACTGACCATATGAACACGACCCGATTTGTCCTCGAGGCTCGTATGGTTGCGCAGGCCTGGGGGCACAATCCTGGCGAAAAGGTATTAGGTGCGCCCCAGCTGTACCTGTTCGAGCCCCATCAGACCGAGCAGATGGGCTGGAAGCCGGATACTTTTCTGGACATCACAGAGGTCTGGGAAAAGAAGCGAGCGGCGATTGAATGCATGCAAGGGCAGGAGCACCTGTGGGACTTCTACACCAACGTGGCTAAGAACCGAGCGAACCATTTTCGCCGCAACTCTGGCGGGCAGGCGGGCGGCCGAAAGGCCGAGTACGCGGAGGGGTTCCAGTCCATGTTTCCGCGAACGGTCGACGAGCTGTAAACGCGTAGACGAGAACGGCCGCCCGTTTATCGACCGGTGCCTTTAAAGGCTTTCGAAGCCATCGGAGAAAAGCGGATCGGGCCCCGTCACCTGACCGTCCCGCTCGAATGCGCCCTGGTCGGCCAGATCCGGCCCTACGCGAAACAGCCCGTCCAGGTCTCGCAGGCTCGAGATGGCGCACTGATCTGCGCTCACCGACGCGGCTGACAGCCGGTAGTTGCCCCGGGCGGTGATCGTAAAGTTCGGGTTTCCCAGATTGCCGCCCATCGACTGACCGCCGGAATCAGGCGTCTGCGAGTTGTTGCAGCTTCGTATAAACGAGGCAACGCCATTTGAAATCCGCGGCCCCTGGCCGTTCAGGTAAATGATCGACTCGGTGATCTCCACCTCCACCTGAGGGTCTATCGCCCAAAGCGGTCTCGCCACGTTGCCGGCCATCGTTACGTGTTGCAGGTGGAGCCGCTGGCTGTTGCTTATCGAAATGGCCGAGTCCTGGGTGTCGTCGGCGCCGTTGTCCGCCACCAGCACGTTACGCAGGGTGACTAAGGACGGCACCATGCTTTGCCCGTCGATCGCGGTCCCAACGCTGGCGCTGGAGCTGTTGGAGTTGTTGCGGATCATCGCCACGCGGTCCAGGCTGATGGTGCCCGGATTTGAAACATCGTCGATATAGATTCCGCCACCAGACTCAAGGGCGTTGTTGGTCACAAACAACGTGCAGTATTCGTCGGCGGCCAGCGCAAACGGGTCGCAGGTGGAAAACCGGGTGGCCACCGTGTAGCTGCTGTCGCGGCTGTAGATGGCGGCGCCCCGGGGCGATACGTTGGTTTCAAAGCGAACGTTGGTCAGCAGCCCCGCTGGCACGTTCTCCATCCAGAGTGCGCCTCCGGCCAGGCTGGTAATGTTGAAGACAAATCGCGTATCGGCAATCACCAGCGAACTTACGTCGGACGCCGCGATCCCGCCCCCGGTGCCCGTCATGGGACCGTCTGAGGCTCGATTATTCTCGAACTCCGAGTTGGTGATCGTCGCCGCTAAGCCGCTTTGGTCCGGGTCTCTCAGGAACACGGCGCCGCCAGCGTCGGCGGCCGTGTTTGATTCGAACTGCGATCGGTGGATTTCCACGGTGCCAGGCCCCGAAAAAATGGCGCCGCCTCGACCGGTGAGGCCAACAGGATTCGAAGCATCGTTATCAACAAACACGGCCTCGTCGACGATTAGTAGATCAGATCCATCGGTGGTGTTCTGGTAAATCGCGCCGCCGTCCGCCGCTGAATTCATGGCAAAGTTGGCTGTTCCCCCAACCGATATGGTCGATCCGGTGCCGGCGATGGCCCCACCGAAGCCGAGAGCTACGTTGCTGCTGAACATTCCTCCCTCGATGGTGATTGCGCCGGTCGCGGCGGCAATTGCTCCGCCAAACGGCGCGTTGTTGCCGTTGAAGTCGCTCATGTTGCTGGTGAGCTGCGCCTCGGAAAGCCAGATTGCGCCACCCTGAGCTTCGCTGGTGTTCTGTTCCAGCGTGACGCTTGTCAGCTCAAGCTGTGCATCATCGGCTCCGAAGATGCCACCGCCACCGAAGCCTAACCCGGATTCGGTCGTGGCGTTTTCGAGGTAGGTGCTGTCGGTAAACCCCGCCGATCCGCCGCGGAGCGCCAGCCCGCCGCCGCGGTTGGCTGCGGTATTGCCGCGAACGGTGCTGGCAACGCCGGAGATCGTAGAATTAATTGCAAAGATCCCCCCGCCGTCATTGCCGGCCTGGTTCTCCGTGAAGCGGCTACCGGCCAGAATGCTCAGCGTCGACCCGCTTGCATAAATTCCGCCGCCATCGCCAGCCGCCTGATTACCTCCCGCCGGGCTACCGCCAAACGGCTCGGCGCTGTTGCTGCTGCTGGACAACGACATTCCCAGCAGTCCGATGGTTGAATCTTCCACTCTGAGGCTGGCGTCGAACAGGGCAATTCCTCCACCGTCGCCCGGCGTGACGCTACCGGCGGCGAGGTTACTGTTTCCGCGGATCTGAAGACTCGATTGCGCTGCACCACCGGCAACGTAAACCAAACCGCCGCTGAGGGTCGCTGTGCCATCGAACACCTGCACGCCATCCAGTACCACCTGCGCGCCGTTGGTGACCGCCAGGATTCCGCCATTGGTCGCTGTGGCTGACTGCAGTGAGAGGTTCCGGAAAGTCACCCGGGCGCCATCCAGCACCTCTACCAGGCCGCCTACAGGGTCGTCGCATCCGCCATCGCCGCTCAGCCGCACGGTGGAAAAGTCGGCCCCGACGTTCTCCAGCTCGCACCCGGTGGCGCCAGGTGGTCCGGGGCGTCCGGGCACCAAGGTCAGGTCCTTATCGATTTCCCCAATCAGGCCTGGATGCTGGCCCGCTTCGATGATGATCGTATCGCCGCTTGCGGCGTCCGCCACAGCCTGAGCGATAGAGGTATAGGCACAGGGGCCACCGTTGATGCCGGCGATCGGATTCAGGATCACCAGGCCCTTTGAGTCTGCGCCGGCAGGTCCAGAAACCGCCAGCCATAGGGCGATGAGCCAGAAACGCATGGCAAGTCCTCGGTCAATTCCTAACCAAGATCTACGAAACCGACCAAGGAAAACGTCACGAGCCGATGAAAAGGCCCGCGGAGACAGTAACTGAGCCTCACTCCCAGCCCATAGCCTCAAATTGTTTTCTGGGTGAAAGGTGTCCTATATCCGTCCACTAGTTCTTGCCGTCAAGGGGTACCCGACACAAGACTCGGGTCCCTTCAGAATCAGAATCCACCGAAAGCGTCGCGCCTATACCGTCAGCTCGAATCTGCATATGGTTTAAGCCCCGCTTGCGGGAGGTTGCGGCGAAGCCTTGGCCATTGTCCTGAATGCTGGCGGTAAGCTTCGTGTCGTCGACGGTGATATCGACCCAGAGATGGGTGCACTTTGCATGGCGTAGCGCATTGGTGGTGGCCTCCTGGACAATTCGCAACAGTGCCAAAGAGCGATCGGGCCCGAGTCTGACCTGATCGAGTTCGGCGATGGACCATTCCATCGCAATCCCGGCTTGCCGTACGGCCCGGGACGCTCGATGGCGGAAGTTGGCAAGCAGTGCGGCAAGCCCATCCTCCGCCGGCGCGAGGCAGTCGACGATGAGCCGTAGATCGTTGATGGCGTCACGGAGCGCCACTTTGAGTTCGCTATCATCTTCAGAGGTCTCTGCCAGCGACAGTGCATGGATCAGGTGCATGCCCAGGCCATCGTGAACGTCGCGCATCAGCCGCGCACGCTCCTCGATCACCTCACGCCGTTTCTCAATCTCCGTTAGCTGCCTGAAGGTTCGCTCCAGTTCCGCTGCCTTTTTGGCAACCCGGTCTTTCAGCTCTACGTTAAAGAGCCTGAGGTGTCGAAGCGCTCGAGCGTGCTGGCGAAGCAGGACAACGCCAAAAAACAGCAGAAGCAGGAGTACGACAAACTGGAGATAGTAAGTGCTGCCGGGCACTAGGCGGTACTCAAACAGGTAGTCCCGGATGCCGAAGGTGACCAGAACGCAGGAGATCACCAGCAGGCCGGCGTTGGTGAGAGACCAGCGGTTGCGGATCGCTACCAGGCACTGACCGAACACCATCAGCGCTGCCAGCATGATAAAAGGCAGCCAGGCCCACTGCACCAACAGCCACGTGGTTGAGCTTTGACCACTTGCGGCCAGCACGATCATGGCGGCCACCAGCAGTGCGCAGACCCACAGCAAGGCTCTTTCGACTCTGGGCATCCGAAAACCGAGCAGCCGGTTGAGAAACACCACCATCAATGCTACCCAGCAGAGGGCCGCATAGCTTAAGGCCAGCCACAGATTGATGGTCACCGGCGGATAATCGACAAGAGGGTGGGCGGCGTGGGCCGCCCAGAGAAGGAGAGTCAGGACATACCAGCCCGTTGCACCGTCGCGTTGGCGGAGCAGATAGTGCGTGCTCGCCAGAACGATAATAGCGAGCGTGACTGCAAGCGTGGCTGACGGCAGAGTCCGGTGCATCAGGAGTCGACGTTCGTAGGCCGGGCGCAGCGCTTCTGGCGGCCCCAGGTAGGCTGGCCCGGGCTGGAGAAACCCCCACTCCTTGGTGACCCTTGCGTAGGCCCAGTCGGGGACTTCCGAGCCGAACTGTCCAAGGGGGATCAGTAGCGGTGAACGAATATAGGGGAGCGGGATCGTGTGGGGTCCAGCGCGATAACGCAGTTCGCCGGCCAGCCAGATCTCGATGTTTGCGAAAGTGGCCTCCAGATAAAGCAGGTTCACACGATTCACCTGCAGAAGGTCTCTGACTGGCACTCGAACCCAGAAGCTGACGAACGGATCCTGATCTGCCACTTCGACAAACCCATCCAGCGGCTGCCAGCTGGTCTGCTGGCTCGGGGGAGCCACTGCATCGCTGACGACGTACTCCAGGCCGGTCAGGCGATATTTTTCAGCTGGTTCGATCGGTTGGTCGAGCATAAAGAGCAGGAAAAGACCAAGCGGTGGAAGCAGAAGACAGCCTAGGCACGTTAGAACGACAGGCCAGCTTAGGACTCCGGGATGTCGGCCCAGTAGGTTTTCGGTGGATCGTTCAACCGGGATGCTCACTCTGGCGTCTCGCGCATCAAGCCGAGCTGCTGCGCTTCAAAAATTGCTTCCTCGCGCGAGGATACGGACAGCTTCGCGTAGATGCGTTTTGTGTACGTTCCTACGGTGTTGACGCTTACTCCCATGAGAGCGGCGGTTTCCTTGTAGCTCAGTCCCTTGCGGGCCAGCTTCAGCACCTCCAGCTCCCGGTCGGAGAGTGGCTGGCTTGCAGGCTCACCGGGAATGCGTTCCCGGAAACAGCTGATGAGATGTGCCGCGATGCGTGGGGAGATCGGGGATTCGCCGGCCAGCAGCCGGTCGATCACGTGCACAATCTCCTCGCCCTCGTCGTCTTTCAGGAGGTAGCCCTGGGCACCGGCACTGATCGCCCGAACCACCCGTTGCTCATCGCCGAAAACCGAGATCACGAGTATGGGAAGCTGCTGGTTTGCGCGGGCCTGCTCTCCAATGAGATCAATGCCGTTGCCGTCCGGCAGCTCCAGATCCACGAGGAGAACGTCCGCCCGGGAGCTGCTAAGCCATTGTCGCGCCTCGGCGAGCATCCCCACCGCCCCAACCACCTGATGATGTGAGCTGACGTCAATCTTATCGACAAGGGCGCTGCGCGTTGCCGCATCGTCTTCTACGATAAAAATCCGGCGCGCTGAGAGCGGATTATTCATGCTAAACAACCAAACAGGAAAAGAGGTTTACGGCCTTGAGCATACACCGGGGTTCCGATCTTAAGGAGCTCAGCGAGTCACGTTTTGCCCGTTGAGGTAGCGTTGGGATACGCAAGAACCACACGCTTCACTGCCGCTTCTGTGGCAGGTGGTGAGTCCTCAGAGTGCCGCAAAAGGACGCAGTTGCTGAGTTGTTGGGCCTGATGGGTTCTTTGAACCGGTCCGGCCTGCACGCCGCCGTCAGCGTTGTTAGCAGGCTGAGGTATCAGTTTCAAGCCCCGAACTTGGGGACACTGACCTTGGCGGGGTCAACCATACTGCAACCCAAGGTCTGCGAGGGGCGATCGCCTAGAGGGTCGCCGCGCCAGCAGGGAGCCATCTTTCGGCTGTGGACACCGACAATGTGGAGAGCGCACATGAGCACTTCGATGAATCGATTCTTCTCACAGTTGGCCGTATTGACGGTCGGAATGGTCCTGGCGACAAACGCTACGGGTGTTGCGGTGCTGGTAGGCCACGTTGCGCCCGTCATTGATGACGCTGAGCCGATTGTCGTGAGTTTTGATGGCGTCGAGGTGGGGACGCTGATCTATCGGGAGTTCGCGGTTTTTGATGTGCCTGTCGGTGCCCAGGAAGTGGTGGCCAGACGTAGCTCGGGGGCTCTCCTAGCCCAGCGTGCCCTGTCCTCATTTGAGTCGTCCGTTCAGTTTGAGCTTGAGGCGTTCGACTCCGAGAGCACGTTGATTCTTGGCAAGGTTGTGACCGGTGATGGACAGCGAAGCGATATGGGTTTTGACTGGTTTGTCGTGCCCAATCCGGTTCTTCAGCCCCAGAACCAGATCAACTCCGCCGTGGCTACTGTGCACCTTGCGCCGTTTGCAGATATCAACAGCTCTGCGGTAGAGATTGAGTTTCGGCTCAGGTGCGGTAGCTCGCAGGCTGGGGCAGGGTTTCGCCGCTTCGGCAGAAACACGCTCGGCAGTGGAACCTTAGGGTCGAGCGGTTTTGGTGGAAGTGCCGGGCCCAGAAACTGTGACGCGATTTTTACTCCGCGCGAGCCCATCGTAGAGTTCCCCACCGTTTCCGAGGAGGTACAGGATGGTTCGACATACCTGGTGTTGGCTATCGGCGACGGCGTGAACCAACCAACGGAAGGGTTGTGGGTTGAGGTGTCGGCCGACGCCCCGGTGAATCCAGTGGTACCCGTTCCTCCCGCGGACCTCGAGTCTCAGCGGTTTGAAGAGGGCTTTGACGGCATCTGGAACGACGAGGATCTGATTAATCAGGGTTTGCTGGTGCGCGAGTTCAGTTCGGGCGGCAGCCGCGGCGACGGAGGCTACTTCGTCTATCTGGCCACCTTCGATGAGGATCAGTCGCCGCTTTGGCTCTATGGTTTTAGCGATGACAGGAGTGCCCAAACGCTGTCTGTCGACCTGTTTCGCTTTGACGGCGGGGCTTTTGCTGCGCCTGGCGTGCAGCCCTCTACGAGTCAGTGGGGGAGTGCAACGATGGCGCTTACCGAGTGTGACGCGTTGTCGGTTGAGCTCGTACCCGTCGGGGGGATCGCCGAGACTCTTTCGCTGCAGCGGATCGCGCGTAACGTGAGCGCCCGATGTCGATCCTCCCTCGATCCCGAGCTGGCGGGCGTTCAGCTTTATACGTGCCCGCTGAACCCCGACGGGACCGTGGCGGATTTTGATCCCGCTACGTGTGAACCCAGACCTACAGGCTTGGCTCCCCGGCCGAATACAGAGAACCTCGCGACGGGACCTTGGCTGGTAACGGGTGGACCATCTGATCTTTGGCAAGATGTGAGCCTGATGCAGGCCAATAAGCTGGTGGTCGCCGGCCAGGACAGAATCGTCAGTTCTATTCATGCCGATTCCTTGTGCCGACTGTACCTGGATCCCTCGAAGGTGGGCGTGGTCGACGTTACCGGCCTGAGTCAGGGCATGCTGCTGAGGGCAGGCGAATCGTATGACGTCGGCGTTACCCTTCTGGCGCCGCCTCCGTCAGATCTCATCGAGGTGGTGCACTGCAGCCCTGTGGTGGATATTCAGCTGCAGGGGCTCGGACCCATTTTTCAGTTCAACCGCCGGCAGATTCTTTTCGTTGACGGTCAGTAGCTGCCCGAGCTGCAGGTGAAACATCCCGGGTGGCCCAGGCCATTCCATCGCCTGGTCGGCTGAACAAACTTGCCCGGTTGGCCTGCGTTTAGTTGCTACAAAATCCGTAAGTCGGTCCCTTGGCGAGGCGGAAACGCCTCCCTTCTTTTGGCGTCTCTACCCGTCAACTCAAGTTTTCCCTAGCGCTACCAAAGACACATCCAGGGCCGTTGCAGTCGCTTTCCGTGCGCAACTGCGCGAGCCGGATGCGAGGAAAAGTGTTTTGTTTTCTGGCTTTCTTTTTCCTGAACCAGCTTGATTTTCAGCCATTCCGGCATGCGGGCAGTCGCCGTTCATCGCTGACAACTCTCTGCGAATTTAGGATCCGTCCAGCAGACGGATCCACCGCATAAGTTCCGTAGAAACATCGGCAGCTCCTGATCTTCCACCGTCAGGCGTGCTCAACGTAGCGCCTTCCTCATTTTGCTGCCTGCGGCTAACCGGCCGGCGCATAGGGCCGCGTTCAACCGCTCACCAAAAAAACAGGTTTTTGGTTTTTGGCTGTTGACATGGAAATAAATTGTAATTAAATTTACAAAAAATGCAGATACAGACCAGCAATGCTGGTAGCCGACCAACAACCTGAATCAGTAACCGAACTGGAGCACTCAACGATGAGCAACGTGCAGGAGATTGAGCAGTGGCGACACCAGCTGCTGGAGAGCAGTGAAGCGATCCTCGAAGGGCTGGCCGATGAGGCCAATAACACGGTGGCAACCAGCGAGACCGCAAAATCTGGTCCGCAAGCGAACCTGGAGAAACTTCTTCAACGTTCGCCGTGGGCATTCACGACCCGGCGGGTCAAGCGGGAAACGGTGCGGTCATTGATCACACAGGGAGAACCCAAGCCGGGAGACCTTGTACTGGCCAAAGTCGATGCACTGGGGCATCACGCTAATCTGCAGCTTCCCGACGGTCGCCGCAGACGCCTCTTTCCGGGCGACACCATCGTGGTGGCTTACGGCAACCGGTATGCGTGTGAGCAGTTTGAAGGCCGCGTACCTGGCGGCCTCGGGCCCTGCCATCTGGTGGCCGGGGGCGGGATCGCGGCCCATGCCCTGAGCTGGCACGCTCGTATATCGCGCGGTCCGACACGCATTTCCCCGATTGGTCTCCTGGCCGACGATGCGGGAAGGCCTGTCAACCTCCAGGACTTTGCGCTCGAGGCAGCGGGTACAAAGCTAGCTGCTCCCCCGGTTCTTGCCGTACTTGGAACGGCGATGGATGCAGGCAAGACGCAAACCGCCGCGTTTCTCCTCCGGGGCCTCCGGGCCGCCGGCCAGCGCGTGGGTTACATCAAGGTCACAGGCACCGGAGCCGGGGGCGATACCTGGCTGCTGAAGGATGCCGGAGCGGACCGGGTTCTCGACTTCACCGATGCCGGGATGGCGTCAACCTACCTCGCGGACGTCAAGCAGATCGAGGAGGCCATGCACACCCTGGTTCAGGACATGGCCGGTCACGGCATGGACACCGTGGTGATGGAGGTCGCTGACGGTGTCTATCAACGAGAGACCTCGCGGCTGATTGCCGGCAACGCCTTTTCAGAAACGGTCAACGGCGTGGTTCTGGCGGCCCGCGATTCGATGGGCGCCGCTACGGGCGTTGCCTCGCTCGCCCGCTGTAAACCTCCGGTCCTAGCCCTGAGCGGATTGCTGACTGCCTCACCCCTGCAGCGGCAGGAGGCCGAAACCGAAACAGGACTGGTCACCGCCAATCGCGAGGAACTCGCCGCACCCGATTTCGCCGAGAAGCTCTTACGACAAGCGCTTCACGCAACCGTCAAACAGGAGGCCTGCTGATGAACATGCAAACCCTGCCGCTGGCCGAGATGCCGGCACCTTTCATGACAACGACAACCCTTGCGGCAAAACACACCGGGACGTCATTGCAATACCTGGTGTATCTGCCGAAGAACCTCAATCGGGAGCTGGAACCCATCGTCTTCGTGCATGGCTACACTCGCCGGGCGCAGTCGCAGCTTCGGCAGCTGCGCTTACTCAGCGACAGCACAGGACGAGCGCTGCTCGCCCCCTGTTTTGCTAAATCCCGGCACCGGCGCTACCAGCGTCTGGGCAAAGGCACCGACGGCAGCCGAGCCGATCATTACTTCAATGCCTGCCTCGACGAGGTGTCGCTGATTTACGGTTTGCCGACCGACCGGTGCGTATTACTCGGTTACAGCGGCGGCGCGCAGTTCTGCCACCGTTATGCGATGGTTCACCCACACCGCGTCGCCAGGCTGATCGCCGTCGCCGCTGGTTGGTATACCTTTCCTGATCCCGACGTAGCCTTCCCCCGCGGCATGGCAACCGCTGGAAAACTCCGCGCGGTCAGCATGAACCCCGAGGTATTTCTACGCATACCGATGACCGTGTTGGTCGGATCGTGCGATCGCACCTCGGTAAATCTGCGGAGCAACCCTCATCTCGACCGACAGCAGGGGAGCGATCGCGTCGAGCGCGCCAGACGCTGGGTGCTAGCCATGCGAATGGCGGCGCGCCTCTATCACGTTGATGCCGACATCAGCTACCAGGAGGTTCCTGAGATCGGTCACAGCTTCGATGAGTTCACAAAGGCCGGATACCTCCGTGAACTGGTCCTGGCCGCCATCGAAGATCCCGGGCCAGCAGTCGCTGCCGAAGGTGCCGCCACAGAGGAGTCAAGCAGCAATGATGCACTCTCCTAAACAGTTTGCGGTCGCGCCGCAGCCAGTCCCCGATGCAGAAGCCTTGCAGCCGGCACCGGACAGCACCTCGCCTGCTGATTCGACGGCAAAAGGGCCTTCCGGCAACGGGCGACGTCGCCTTGCGACACTCAGTGCTCTCGTTTTGGTTGTGGTCCTGGCGAGTACAGGAATTATGTGGGGCTACTTTCACGCGACGCATGTGGTTTCCCGAAATGCGCTGGTACGGGCCCACGTTTCGGAGCTGGGTGTTCGCCAAGGGGGGGTTGTGCAGACCGTCCATGTCGATGCAGGCGACCGAGTGGTTGAAGGGCAGCTGCTCGCGCAGCTCGCCGACCAGCACCTGCTGGCACGCCGAGCAGCGAGTGAAGCCGCTGTTGCCAAGCTCAACGAACGCATCGCTTTGGCGCGCTCCGAACTGGTCTTCGATACACAGAAGGCTCAGGCGGAACTGGCTCGGGCTATCGCTGAACACCAGCGGATGAGCGCAGAAGCTGAAGCGGCTGAGCTGCGCGCTCAGGATGCTGCAGCGTTTCATGCCGCCCGTCGCGCGCTGGCGGGACGCGGGGGCGTTTCCGCGGAAACGATCCGGGATGCGGCCGCGAAGGCCGCGACGGCAGAGTCACTGGCGACTGCCGCGTCGGCCGCGGAGGCCGGTGCTCTGGCCGAACGTGATGCGTCGCAGCTTGCGCTGGACTCTCTGGCCCTGCGGGAAGCGCAGCTTCGCGTCCTTCAGTCCACGCGGCAGGAGGCCGAAGCTGAGCTGGCCCAGGTCGAGGCCGATATTGAGAGCACCCGCGTCTATGCGCCGGCTGCTGGTGCAGTGATTCGCCGCCTGGCACAGCCCGGCATGGCGGTAGACACCGGCACGCCTATCCTGAGCCTCTGGCTGACTGACCGAACCTGGATCGAAGCCTGGGTGCCCGAGGAAGAGCTGGCGGCTGTTGCGCCGGGTAACCCCGTACAGGTGAGTTTCCCGGCGGTGCCGGGGGAGCGTTTCGCTGGGGTCGTTTCCCAAATCGGTCTTGCGACCGATTTCGAAATGCCGGCGGACTATCTGCCCCAGACGCGGGAGTCACGCATGCGACCCACGCCGCAGGTTGGCGTGGAGATACGGCTGGATGCCCCTCCGGCTGCGTTCCTCCCGGGCATGTCGGCCGTGGTGGACATTCGCCGCGAGGCGGGTTGAATCAATCATGATCAGCCAGTTTCTGACAGAGCCGTTTCGCGACGGCATTGCCCGCGACCGCGAGCGAATTCCTACCGCTTGGCTGCTGCTGTTGCTGGGCCTGGCGGTTCTCCCGCTGCTCGGCGTCAACCTTCGCATGCTGGCACTCGCATCTGCCGATCCGTCCGGTCTGCTGGCAGTCGGTGATTGGCTCAATAGCCACATCAGCCTCACCTGGGTGGGTCACGACGATCGCCGAGTTGTGCTGTTTATTCTGCTGTTGCCAATGGCTGCACTGCTGGTGGCACTCACGCGCCTCACGCTGGGCATCCGGGTGTTGGGGTACCGGTCGATTCTGATTGCCATCGGCTTTCAGGAAATCGGGCTGCTGCCAAGCCTGCTGCTGATCACCCTGATCGCCGGCACCGTGCTTCTGGTACGTCCCGCCATGCGCCGTTCTGGCATGCCGCTCTACGCGCGGGTGTCAGTGATCCTGTGCATCGTCGCCCTCACCATGGTGTTTGGCCTTTTCGCCGGGAACTGGCTTGGCTCATCCACCCTGTGGAGCATGGCCTTCTTTCCGGTAGTGATCCTGGCGATGCTGGCGGAAAGCATCGCCGCCACGTTCGCGAAGGAAAATCCGGCCATGGCAGCTTGGCGCACAGGCAACACCATCGCTCTGGCCGGCGTCATCGCTTTGCTCAGCCAGGTAACCGTACTTCGCGAACTGGTGCTCGCCTGCCCGGAGCTGTTGATCAGCAAGCTCGTGCTGATTGTGTTCGTATCAGAGTTTCTCGACCTGAGATTGCTGGAGGGGTTCCAGCCCGGCAGCCCGAACGCGACGCGGGGAAACGCCAAGCAGCCCGAGGTCGTGATCGTCAGGAGTCGATTTGGCGAGCCGCCGCTGTATCGAACCACCCCCGAACCGCCGCGACGCTACCAGCGTGCTGGGCTACAGCGCGCGATCGACGGCATTCGCGAACGCGGTTTCGGCGTTGCCATCCTCGAAGGCGACAGCTCCCTGCCGGCAAAACTTCGCGACCTCGCTGGTGGCGGAGTGCCGGGAGAAGATGAGGCCCCGGTTGTCCTGAATTTTGCCGGTGGATCGCAGGGGGCAGGACGACTCGCGCAGGTTGCCACCATCTGCGAGATGCTCGGCCTGCCTTACTCAGGACCGGGGCCGCAGGCGCCGGCACTACTCGATGACCGGAAACTTCAGCTGCAGCTCTTAACAGCCGCCGGGCTGCGCGTTCCCAGGGCGCTCTCGCTCAAAGAAGCAGAGCGGCTGCTTGCCGCTTCGGATCGCGCGGTCTGGGTCCGTCCAAGGTTTCAGTCAGACCGGGGACCCATCACCGTGAGTGACATTCCGGATCTGCGTCGGTCTCTTCATCACGTGAACCAGCGCTACGGCCAGGCGCTGCTTGAACGAATCCCTTCAGGTCGTCGCGTAACCGCGATCGTGTTGGCACCAGAAACAGACCAGCCGCGCATCCTTCCCTTGCTCGAACGAACCAGAACCGGGCGTGGCTTCGAGACGCTCGTGGCAGACGCCAGCGGCTGGACAAACGAATGTGCCGACGCAGTCTCAAAAGCAGCCACTGCCGCCCTGAAAACGCTGGAATGCAGGGACCTCGCGCGTGTCGACTTACGCTGCACGGCTCAGGGGCGGGTGACCGTTACCCGGGTTTTCGCAATCGAACCGATCTCCTCCGGCAGCGCTGCCATGGTGGCGATGGCCGCCGCCGGCCTGGCCCCGGGAGATGTGTCAACCGAACTTATTCATGCCGCCGTCGCCCGATGGCGGAATCGTATTTGTGTCAGGCAAACCTCGCCGGACGCCGCCCGTTCACCCATTTACCTAGAGAGAGCAAAACCATGCGTTACTTCAGCCTCATCCGTGACCGCATAGCTACCGAGCCGTTTCTCGACGAAATAGCCTCCGTCGATGATGCCTGGGCTGCGGCGACCGGGCGCCAGGAAAAGATCCGCGTACAGCGAGAGGCCAAGGCCATACCGCTGCGCGGACTGCGGAAGTCCTGCATTCGCGGAAGAGAGCGCCGCGATGTCCTGGAAAGCCGCTGGACAACCGGTTCGGCATCGTTTCCTCACGCGCGTGAGTTCATCAGCCAGATTGCTGATGAACTTGGGTGGACTCCTGGACGCGCCAAGATCGTCAACCTGCCGCCAGGGGCGCACGTGTATCCGCACATTGACCGTGGCGAATATTATCGACTGCACGCCCGCTTTCATCTCGTTCTTCGCTCCAACGATCGGTGCTTCCTGAGAGCGGGCGATGAGTTGGAGGCGCTAGGCGAAGGCGAGCTGTGGTGGTTCGACAACAAGCAGGTTCATGAAGCCTGGAACAACAGTGCGGAGAAACGTATTCATCTGATCTTCGACCTGCTGCCACGTACGCACGCTCAGGCGGCGTAGTTCATTCGATGCGATGAAATCGTCGCCAAATACGCGGACGTGACCCCAAAAATTAGGGTGTTGGAGGGTGTTTTTTGGATAAATAATCAAGAAGTACTGTGTTTAGGAGGGCTACGATGGCGTCACGCCGTTTCACCGTCGTCACAGCGGTCGCCACGGCGCGCTGCGTCTTCGTCGGGTTCTCGCAGGCTTCCGCGCTTGCCAGGGCGCGGCTCACGTGACTAACCGGTCCCGGCGCGTGCGGCGGAGTCTCACGGGAATCGGCGTTGTAGACCGAGGTTTGCTGCCCGTACTGGCGGTGCTATCCCAGCCCGCCGTTCAGGCAGCCACCATTACCGTCGATTCCGCCAGCGACGGTCTCAGTCCCACCGCTTGCACGCTGCGGTCCGCGATCGAGGCTGCAAATCAGGACGCGCCGGTATTGGGCTGCCCAGCGGGCGCCGGCGTTGACGAAATAGAGTTCGCCCGAGAAGTGCAGGGTGAAAGAGTCACCCTGCAGTCTGGGCCGCTGACCATTTCCTCATCCCTTAGCATCAACGCAGCCGGTTCATCATTTGTGGTCTCGGGCAATGATGACTCGCCGGTGCTGGAGGTTTCGGGCGCTGGCAGCCAGACGGTGACATTGACCAACCTGACGCTTCGCGACGGGCGCGCCGACGGCAGCGGTGGCGCAGTTCTTAATAGCGAAAATCTGACCCTGAATCGGTGTCAGGTGCTCAATAGTTACGCGACTGATAATGCCGGCGGGATTCGCAATCTGGGCAACCTCACCCTGCTCAACTCTGCCGTCTCCGGCAATGTTGCCGGCGGCGGCAGCGGTGGCGGGATTCAGTCCTCGGGTTCGTTGGTCCTAACCGATATCGAGATCACCAACAACACGGCCACCGGGATTGGTGGCGGACTCCTGCAGTTCAGCGACAGCATCAACATTGAGGGCGGCAGCGTCTCCGGCAACTCGGCCGCTTCAGGGGGTGGTATGGCGCTTTCCCTATCGATCGGCGAGATCAGCTCAGTGACGGTGATCGGCAACAGCGCCAGCGGCGACGGCGGTGGAATGTTGGGCCAGCTCTGCGAGATCACTCTGACCAACCTGACCTTGTCAGGGAATTCTTCGGGCGGAGACGGTGGCGGCGCATCGTTGTATGACTGCTACACTGCTAATTTCAGCACATCCACCATCACGGGCAATCTGGCGCTAGGCAACGGTGGCGGGCTCGACACTTCCGGCAGCTCCGGTGAACTGGAAATTGACGATACGGTGATCGCCAACAATGTTGCTCAGAGTGGCGGTGGAGGCGGCCTGCGGCTCACCGATCATGATGCCCAAGTGGTCCGCAGCTCGCTGAATGAGAACATTGCATACGCCGCTGGTGGAGCGGTGTTGGCGGAGGCTTCTGCGGCGATCACTGTTCAGGCAAGCACCTTGAGTGCCAACACGGGTGGCCTTAGCTCCGCGGTTGGCCTGTATGACGGGGCAAGTCTTTCACTCAGCAACAGCACGGTGTCGGGCAACACCGGATCCTGGGCGCTGCAGGCGTCGACGGGAACTACCGCCACCCTGCGACACGTTACGCTGGCGCAAAACACCATCACCGATCCGGACCAGGGTGTGATTGGCCTGAATGGGGATGTTTGCCTTTACAACTCAGCGCTTTCCACCGGCGCCGCCAACTGCGCCGGGAGCGGCACGCTGAGCACGAGTATCAGCAGCGCCTTTGGTGACTTCTCGTGTAGCTTTGCGGACGAGATCGACGCTCGGGTGGTGGATATTCAGGTTGGGGCGTTGAGCAGCAACGGTGGGCCTACCTCCACCCATCTGCCACTTCCCGGTAGCCCGCTGATCGAGGCAGCGGACCTCGCAGAGTGCGAGCTTGATGATCAGACCGGCATGCCCAGGCCGATCGACGGCAACGCTGACGGCGCAAGCGACTGTGACATAGGCGCAGTGGAATACGTCGATGTGACCGGCCCGCGCGCCGAGCTCGCCTCAGCACCGGACGTTGGCGAGGGTGGAGGCACCGTCTACACCGTCACGGTGAATTTCCAGGACGCGGACGCGCCGCTGGACCTTACTTCCTTCGATACGGGAGACGTGACCGTGCTGCCGGGTCCGATGCCAGTGACCGGTATCGCTGTCAGTGGTGATGCTGAGCTCGCGAGCGTTCAGTACACCCTGACTCCGCCGGGCGGAACCTGGGATGCCGTCGACAACGGCCAGTACAGCATCGCCCTGGTTGCCGATGAGGTATTCGACACGGCATCCACGGGTGCCAACGCCAGTCCTGCGCGTACCCTCGGCGGTTGGCAGGTTGCGGTCGGAGAGATCGACGTGGCCGGGAACGGGTTGAGCATTCCTTCCGGGAGCACAGCTACGGCTTTGGCCAACGGAACCGACTTTGGTCAGGTTGTCGTCGGCGGAAACGTTATTCAGTCATTCACTATCGCCAACGTGGCGCTGGGCCAGATCGAGATTCAGGGCCAAGTGTTGGCTGCGGGCGAGGGATTTTCTATCTCAGCGCAACCGATGGAGTCATCGCTGGGTCCTGGACAAAACACCAGCTTCCGCGTCTCGTTTACGCCCCTCTCGCCGGGCCCGGCCAGCGCGACGGTCAGTATTGCCAGCAATGACGGAGACGAAGATCCCTACAGCTTCCGGCTGAGCGGCGAAGGTATTGCGTTGGTTGATCACATCTTTGCAGACAGCTTTGAGTAGTTTCCTTCTTTCCAAAATTCGATATCAGTGATTGCCATTTGGGTGATTTGCCCTGCCGAGTGAATCTTGCGGGCCTCCTTTCCTAAGACCAGCTCAGCTGGCAGACGTGAAACTCGCTCCGGATTGCCATAGGGACGCCGCGGTCGAGGAACCGGAGTACCCGGTCCGTCCTCGTACTGCAGCGCTTCACGACCGTGCATCCTGCTGCTTCGGTCAGTACGAAGCTAGCGCATTTACAGTAACCTGAGCCCGAAGATCTGGAGGCACGCAATGGTCAGCAGTACCCAGAATCCGTCGGTTGATGCCAGCGGCGCATTACCGAAAGAAGCGCTCGGCATTGCGCCGACGGTTGAATCTCAACGTTTCGAAGGTCTTGACGTGCTCAGGGGCTTTGCGGTGCTTGGGATCCTCCTGATGAACATCCAGATGTTTGCCATGGTGCAGGCGGCCTACTTCAATCCGACCGTTTACGGCCCCCCCGACGCGATCAACTACGCGGTCTTTGCGTTCAAGCACGTGTTTGCTGACCAGAAATTCATGACGTTGTTTACGCTCCTCTACGGCGCGGGCCTGGTGCTGATCGGGGAGCGGGCGGAAGCGCGTGGCGCATCGCCAACCTGGCTCATTCTGAAGCGAACGTTCTGGCTTGGTCTGTTTGGTGCTGTCCATGCCTATCTGATCTGGTTTGGTGACGTGCTGTTGATCTATGCCATGAGCACACTGTTCGTCTTGTGGTTTCGCCGACGCTCACCGGTTACTCAGCTGGTCATCGGAGGCCTGCTACTCGTTATCGGTTCCGCCCTCTACTTTGCCTCGGGTCTTTCACTGGAGAACTGGCCGCCGGAAGCTTATGCCGATACCCTCAAAAGCTGGGCGCCCAACGCCGCCCAAATTGCCGAGGAAACCCGGATCTACCGAGGCGGCTGGCTGGAGCAGCAGGCAGGTCGGGTGCCACACGCGGCGGAGTTCCATACGGTGGTGTACCTGGTTTGGGGGTTCTGGCGCTCGGCTGGGCTGATGTTGATCGGCATGGCGCTGTTTCGCTGGGGGCTGCTGTCTTCGCGCTGGTCCGCCGGCGCCTATCGAAAGCTGCTCACGTGGGGCCTACTGCTGGGCCTAAGCACCATCACCTTCGGACTGGTCCAACATCATAAAAACGGATGGGATTTTGACTACTCCTTTTTCCTCGGTATTCAGTACAACTATTGGGGCAGCATTGCGTTAGCTCTGGGTTATGCGGCGGCGATTATGCTGTGGTGTCAGGGGCAGCGCTGGGTCGGGCTGCGAGCGAGGCTGGCTGCCGCCGGCCGCATGGCTTTCAGCAACTACATCGCCCAAAGCCTTATCTGTACGCTGCTGTTCTACGGACACGGTCTGGGCTGGTTCGGACAGACAGAACGCTGGCAGCAGCTCCTGGTGGTGCTGGGCGTCTGGGCTTTCGCGCTGGTGGTATCACCCTGGTGGCTTGCGCGATTTCACTACGGACCGCTGGAATGGCTCTGGCGCTCGCTGACCTACGCTAAGTGGCAGACCTTGCGTCGCGCGGGTTAGAGACGGCTCGTAGCCTCGCGATGAAGTCGACCCGGCTGGGCGCGTGAAGAGCTTTCTCTCACGCCAACGCAACCTCATCGACTCCGGCGGACGCCGAAAGGTGCTTCATGCTCTGCTCAGGCAGTGGTGTCCAAGCTACCTTGGCCTGTTCACCCGCGAGTGCAGCTACGGGCAGAGTGGCAAACGGCACTCAAAGCTGTCTGAGAAGATTGGAAAGAGAGTTGCAAGGTAGCCAGCTTCCAGACGCCAAAGCTCCCGCCCGTGCTCTCCATCATCTGCCATAAACAAGAGCCGCGAACTGTTCGGCACCCAGGTGATCGGCCTGGTAACGCCATCGTCAGGGCCTGGGTTGATGTCCGCGACCAAGGCAATCTGACCGGTTCGACCATCGGTGGCCCAGAGTTCCTGGCCGTGTTCCTCGGTTTCAACACGAAAAAGAAGGTGGTCGTCAAACACGACCGCCGGCCAGGGCGCTTCGAAGTTTGGGTTACTGCCGATTGTTGCAATCCGGGTCAGAGCCGCACCGTCAGTCTTCCACAGCTGCGGGCCCTCTCGGGTCTTTACGCCAAAGTAGAGCTCTCCGGCGAATTCAAGAAAGGCAATAGGGTCAGAATCATCTTCCCCGGGGGCAAAATCCTGAACCAGCACTGCGCCAACGCCATTGGATCGCCAAATTTCCAGTCCGCGGCCCGGTGACTCGGCGGCAAAATATACTTCACCCTTGAACGGTAGGCTGATGGGGAAGCTCACCGCTCCGCTTGAAGCGGTGCCCGGGTTGATATCCTCAATCAGCGTAGCTTGGGATCCGGCTGGATCAATCAGCCACGGCTCCGTACCGGCGGTGTCGAAGCCGGCATCTTCGGTTCCGAAGAAAAAGTAGCCATTCAGAACAGGACGAAAAACGCCGCGTGGCGAGACCTTGTTGTCATCGGTGGAGCGAACTTCGGTGGCAGCGTTGCCGACCAGCCAATGAGGGGCAGCACTAATAATGGGATTCGTGGCGGCCCGAGCTGACAGGAGCGCCGAGTCAGCCCCGGTTGTAATCAGGCAACATGGGGCAGATGCGAGTGTCGTGCCGTTGACGTCTATCCAAAGCTCGGGGCCGCCGGCAGCGTCCACCCAAAACACCTCATCGTCCACGCTGATGCTGGAACCTGACATCAGCAGGCGACCTCCGACCGCACCGAGCCAGTCGGGTGAGGTAATGCCAGGTAACAAGGTCGCCGGCGTTCCTGGCGAAGCGATTGACCAAAGCTCGAACACACCGGCATCGTTGCTGGCCGAAACATAAACCAGGCCGTTGTCGACGCCGAGGATGCGCGCGGAGGAGCCTGGCGGCCCGGGGCGCAGATCAGCGGCGAGCATGGTGTTGCCCGCCGTACCGTCGCTTACCCAAACTTCGGAACCGAATGCCGGGTTTGCTGCCTGGAAATACACCAGGCCATTGCTGATTTGCCCGAGCGGAAGTGGCTGCCCGCCGGGTCCGGGGTTGACGTCCAGGACAAGTCGGGGTTGCGCACCGACGGATGAAAGCGTTGCCAGAGTTACTAACGTCAATACAGTTCGCATGAACATATTCTGCCCCTCACAGACAGCGCACTGCTCACTGGTTTGAGTGTAGCTTCGGTTAAACGGTTCGCAACCAATCCACGTCGGAGTACCAGGGCGGGAAGTTATCGGCTCGGCTGCGCGCCGCGGCGCCCAGAGGCGGAGGGCGCGTGCAGCGGCTGATCTCCCTGGCTCATTGTTACTTCGTGGTCGTCGGGCGTTTTGGGGATTGGTGAACTCGGGAGAGTTCTGCATCAGTTTCCGGCCGCAGGTGTTCATTCAGCCAAAGGTGCACCTCGTCCCAGAAGTATTTGGCTTCCTTGCCGTTCATGATCCAGTGATTGGCATCGTGAAACACCAGCAGCCTTGAGGGCACCTGCATTCGCTGCAGGTACGTCCAGGCGGCGATGGTCTGGTTTACCGGTACCCGGAAGTCCTTTTCGCCGATGGTGAGCATCGTCGGCGTTTTGAATTGATTGGCGTACGTCGAAGGACTTTGGGCTTTCCAGACCTCGCTGTCACCCCAGGGCGGTCCGCCGTTCATACGCTCGCGGTGGTAGACACCGTCGCTGCTCGAATACTGTCCCTCCAGGTCCACAAGCCCGGCGTGTCCGACCAGAGCGTCGAAGCGGTCGGTGGTGGCGAGCAGCCAGTTCACCAAATGCCCGCCATAGCTCGCGCCGGCGGCCGCCTGGCGATCGGGATCGATAAAGCTGAAGCGACGGGTCGCCTCGTCGGCGGCCTCGATCAGCTCCTCGCCGGGAGTCGCCAGCGGGTCGCCCTCGATGTTTCGCGAAAACTCGCTGCCGTAGCCGACCGAGCCGGTGTAGTCCGTCAGCAGCACCACGTAGCCAGCCGACGCCAGCAGATGGGGGCTCCAGCGAACGTGGTCCGTATCTCTTGAGGAGGAGAACGGGCCGCCGTGGATAAACAGGACCAGCGGGTATTGCTCTTCCTCGCTGAAGCCGGGCGGCAGTGCAAGCCAGCTATGGATACGCCGGCCTTTGGAGCTTTCGAACCAGAATTCGCGGAAAGCAGGGCGGTCCAGTCCTGCCGCAAGTTCGGTGTTGAACTCAGTTAGCGCCACATGTTCCCCGCTTCTCGGATTGACGCGCACGATCTCTGCAGGCGTCGCTGAGCTCTGCCAGTTCGCCACCAGTCGATCGCCGGCGGGCATCGGGGTGCCGTAAACGCCGGATGAGTCAGCATCGAGCGGACGCACGGTTCCGCCTTTTGACGGCAGCGTAAACAGACGCGTGCGACCATGGTCGTGGGCATTCAGATACAGCGTTTTGCCGTTGGCCGACAATTCGAAGCCCCCAACCGAGCGGTCAAAATCTGCGGTAAGCACGTCGAGTGAGCTATTCAGGCTGTCGCCGGACCACCGTGCGCGGGCGATCTCTGTATGGTTGTAGACATGTTCGTTGCTGGGGCTCCAGCTGCAGTAAAGGTATTTTCCGTCCCGGGAGAACTTAGCGCCGACGCAGCTGTAGTCATCCCCGGACGTGATCGCCGCCGGCTCGCCGCCGCTTGCCGGTACCCGGTAAAGGCCAAAGTGAACCTCATCGTGCGCCGCAACGTTCAGCTCCTCGGTCGCCGAAATAACCAGGGCTTCGCCGTCCGGGGTCCAAACCGCATGCAGCGAGTCGCCGGACAGTGACGAAACGCCGGCAAAACCGGGTCCTGCGACCAGTTCAGTGCCAACCAGCAGGTCTTTGGCCGGCTGGCCCGCTACGGCATCCTGAACAAACAGATGCGTCTCGAGATCATCGCGCCAGTGATCCCAGTATCTGATCGGGAAGATTTCGTACCGTGAAACGTTGATGCCGCGATCGTCCCTTGCCTTCTTCTCGGCCTGGTTCGCCTCATCGTCGACGGCGTCGGGATAGACGCGACTTTCGAACGCGATGCGCGATCCGTCCGGACTCCACTTCGGGTTGGAGGCGCCGGTGGAAAGGTCGGTGATCGCCACCGCCTCGCCAGGACCATCCATCGGCAGAATGTAGATCTGCGATTTCGCGTCCTCTGCCGTGCTTCGCTTGGCGGCGAACGCGATTTGGGTCCCGTCGGGCGACCAGTCGACACCCCCTTCGCCACCTGCGGTCGAGGTCAGCCGCCGCGGCGGCGTTTTCCCGTCAACCGCGATCAGCCATAGGTCGGACACCTCGTCATCCTTCTCGTAAGCCGGCTCACCGACCGAGACAACCGCGTGGCGGCCGTCCGGGGAGACGACCGGCGAGCCGATGCGTTTCATCAGCCAGACGTCTTCGTGAGAGATCGCACGGAGCTCAGAGCTTTCCTGCGCAAAGGCGGTTGTGGCGAGGATCAGGACAAGGAGAAACGAACTGCAGGTGCGGCGCATGGACAGGTCCTAAAAGAGCAGGGCCCAACAGCATAAACGATTGGCGACGGAGAGCGACAAGCGCGTTTGAGCCGCTGATCAAGGGCTATCCCAACCAAACGCCACACATCGTCGTCGAACACATACGGATCAATCGAAGGATCGTCCATGAGATACCTCTTACTAGTTCTTCTTGTCCTCTCAGGGCAATCGCTCAGCGAGACGACCCCTGAAAAGTTTGCAGCAGTCTCGGAGGAGATTTACGAACGGCGAGAAGGTTACTCGGCCTTTGGTTCTTACATCACCATCGTTCAGGACTCAAAGGAGGTGTACACAAGTGTCAACGGCGTCGCTAACGCTGAACACCAGGTGCCTGTCAGCGAGGATACGGTGTTCGACCTGGCGTCGATCGCTAAGACCGTCACCGGATATGCAATCGCGGAGCTGGAGGAAGCCGGAGCGCTGTCCGGCGACGCGGACATTCGTGAGTATTTGCCCGACTTCCCGACCTACGGCCATACCATCACGGTCGGGCATCTCGTTCATCACACGAGCGGCGTAAAAAACTGGACCAGCCTCTTGTGGCAAATGAAGTGGCCGTCCAGCGACCGCATCACCTACGACCAGATTATCCGAATGGCGTATGCACAAACCGAGCTCGATTTTGTTCCGGGAACTCGGTACCAGTACTCCAATACGGGCTATGTCCTCCTTGCCGCGATCGTTGAGAAGGTGACCGGTGAGTCGTTTGTTGATTGGACTCAAGAGCACGTGTTTAAACCCCTCGGCATGGAAAACACGTTCTTCAACGACGATCAATCCCGGCTGATAGCCAATCTGGCCGGCGCTTACTACCTGAATGGCGATGGCAAGCAGGTCAGAGATACCAACAACACGACCGCTCTTGGGTCCAGCAGCCTGATTTCTAACGGAGCTGACATGAGGAAATGGATGAACTTCCTCATGTCGCCGTCGCCGGAAAAACAAGCTGTTGTGAATCGAATGATGACGACAATGCCCTTAAACGACGGTGGAGTGAACACCTACGCCTACGGTATAGACATTGAGGAATACCGAGGAGTCCGCTACATCAATCACTCCGGCAGCTGGGCTTCGCATACGTCCCACATGGTGCTTCTGCCTGACCTGAAGACTTCCCTGTTTGTGGCCCATAACTTCAGAACCAATACGCGGGAAATTATCAACCAATATGTCGATACGTTGCTCCCAGAAGATACGTCTGACAAGAACAGAAGCGAGGCATCGCCGAGCCCAGAAAAGGTGGTTCAGCTGTCCAACGAACAGCTGGACGAGTTCCTCGGCGTCTATCAATTGGGCAAAGCCTGGGTAGTCACGATTACCCGGAGCGGCAATCAGCTATTCACCAAGGCGAATGGCGAGGAGACATTTCCAATGACGCCTATCGGCGACAGCACTTTTCGTATTCGAGCCTACGGAAACAGAACCATGACCTTTCAGCAGGATGCCGACGGCATTGCCTCCGCTGTCGAGTACAACAATATCCTGGCGCCAAAGATCGTCCTGAACGAGCGAGAAGAGGATGCGAGCTACGCGGAGTATGAAGGCGTTTACTACAGCGTGGAGCTGGAGCTGATGCTGAGTTTTGTGTTGAAAGAACATGGGTTGTTCGCCAACAGTATCCGCCACGGCAATTTCAGGCTGATCGCCGTCGAGAAGGATCTGTTCATGGGCGATGGGGTGGTTAGAAGCGTCAAATTTGCCCGCGACGAGGCGGGAAAGGTCATCGGGTTTCATGTGACCAATTCGAAAGGTGAGAACCGGGCCGCCTTCACCAAGGCCTAACAACCGGAAACGTCATTCAACGCTTGTGATTACAGATGTAGTCCATTAGACTACAGCTGTAATCTATTATGGCCAACTCAATCAACATCAGCGACGCCGAGATGCACATCATGAATGTGCTGTGGGACAACTCGCCCCTGACTGCCGCAGACATTGATGCGCGGCTTAGTCCGAAGACCGGCTGGCATCGAAAGACGGTCAATACCTTAATCAGCCGGCTGGTCAGCAAGAATGCTGTGGGGTTCACGCCGCACCGGTCGGGGCGCCAATATTTCCCGCAGGTTGAGCGCGCCGACTACTCGCAAGCCGCCGCCATGCACGTCGTCGACCGCCTTTTTGGTGGCCGGGTTGCGCCGCTTGTCGCCCATTTTGTTGAGGAGCAGGGCCTTTCGAAAGAGGACCTGAGGGAACTCAGATCGATCCTCAAGGAGCTTCCCGATGATGACTGAAACCCTGATCTCGTTGCTCGAAGTAACCATCGAGGTAAGTCTTTTGGTGTTGCTGGTTCTTGTGCTTCGAGAGCCGATTGCCCGGTTTTCGAACGTTCGTTGGGCCTATCTGATCTGGATCCTGCCCGCAGTGCGGCTGTCTATGGCGCTGCTGCCGGCCGAGCTCAGCGCTATACCGGCTGCTGTCGCACAGAGTATGGACATAACTCTGGGCGCCTGGTCAGGGAACTGGCTGGCGTCGCTGCCGGCAGTTCCTGCGGGCCTTGCCGGAATGCTCCTAGGTTTTTGGATAGTCGGTATGCTGGTGATGGGCACGCGCCTCGTCGTTGCACAGGCACAGTTTCGCCGGCGACTGGTTGATGCGAGTCGGCCGCTTTCCACGCAACAGCGGAAGTTGCTTGGTCGTTTCTTCGATCGCATGCAGGTCTTCCCGATGATCGACTGCCGGCTTTCGGAGGCCGTGAAAAGCCCCGTGCTGCTGGGCGTCATCAAGCCGCTGCTGGCGTTACCAGCGGACTTTTTTGAGTCCAGCCGAGAGCCTGAGCTGGTGATTCGCCATGAGTTAGTGCATTTCCGCCGGCGTGATCTTTGGGCGAATCTGATTGTTGCAATCGTGCGCTGTGTCTTCTGGTTCAACCCCCTGCTGACCTGGGCCGAACGCCGGTTTCGAGACGACCAGGAGATGGCGTGTGATCGAGTGGTGCTAGAGGATGAAAGCCCAGCGAAACTGCGCGGGTACGCGGCGGCGCTGGTCGGAGCGGCTGGCGGCCGAGAGGCTCTTTCCGTAGCTTTCGTCAGCACCGAGCCGGCGGTCACGCAGCGAACCCGAGCGCTTGTTCGGCACCGTCGCAGCTACCTGAGGGATGCCCGCGGGGGGCTTGTGGCCGCCGTACTGCTAATGGGTACTCTGATTGTGGGCGTGGACTCTTCAGCCGTCGACCTCACTTTAGTTTCTCCGCTGACCTTTCCCGGGCCGATACCCGGCACCTGCGGCGGTTAGGCAACAAACCGACCTGATCGATGTATTTGTGGACCTCATTCTTCGAAATCCTCCCGGAAAATCAGGATGCCGGGGACTGACTTGACCTCCACCGTTAGCCATTCGGAGCACGCGCTCTCGGTCAACGAGTCCGTCAGCGACGCAACGCAGTAATCGTAGGTCTGGCCTGGGTAGGACAGCATATCCATAAAACCGCTTGTCGGGGTCACGCCCACCTGGATGACTTCGGACTCACCGTTGTTGCGCCGATACACGCGATACTTGGTGATTCGTTCGTCTGCTACTGGATCCCACTGGAGGAATGAGGTGGTTCCCGCGCTATCTAAGAACGAATCGATGTTGTCGGGCGGCAGCAGCTGATTCAGCGCCAGCGTAATCTGGTTGTTGTCGCCAATCGATTCCGTGATGGCCTGGTCGGCGTTCACCACCACATACAGCAGCCGGAGGGTGTCGGGGTCCACTGCGGCGGGGATGTCGATGGGGAACTCCACGACCGTGCCGACCGGGTCGGTCAGGGTGGCCTGATCGATACCGCCGACCGGAATGCCGATGCCGGGCGGTCCGTCAATGAACGCATTGACACTGAACTCGTTTTGCAGCGGCGCGCCCAGGTTTGCTACCGAGGCCCGTACGCTAACGGTTTCATCGCCTCTGACGACGTGGCCGCCAACGACCCGGGCTGACCCGATGATGAGGTCTGGCCCGTCGGTTGCCTGGAAAAGCGTGACGGCCCGATCGGTACCCAGTTTTTGCCGACTAACGCTACCCAAAGGCTGCGAAACAAACCCGAACTTTTCCGCTTTAGCAGCGATTTGATCGGCCTGCGCGCTGATAATCACGGCGGTGTCGTTGAGCGGATCAAAGATGGCGGCTGTTTGCCAGTTGACCAGACCGTCGATCGTGACGGGATTAACCTGGACCGCCTGTTCTTCCGCTTCGGGAAAATCAGGCAGCGCCAGGAGCTGCATAGCGGTATCGCCCAGGCCCGTGACGCCAAACGGGTCGCCGTCCTGAATCTCTCCGCTGGTCCCCAGCCAGCGGTGGGCGACCATGGGTGTACCGCCCTTGCTAACCAGGATCCGGGGTTTTTCAGAAAAAATGTCACGGCCGTGCTGGTCTTTCTGCTTCTGCTTGAGCCAGGTGCCGCAGACTCCGGTTTGCGCGTTGCAGGCACCGCGTACCCCCCAGAGCGCCCGACGGGTACCGATGAACGGGTCCTGCGAACCTGAGCTGGTGTAGGTGATTGCAATCCCGGTATCCAAAGCGGCTGCGCTTGGAGAAGCAATACGATTTTCGCCCGGCTCGGTAAAGTTTCCGGAGGCGTTCGGGTTAAAGACTTCCTGCGTCCCGGCGGCTCGTCTAAGAAACTGGTAGACCAGTCGGCGGCTTTCGGTTTGGAGCCCCGTTGCGCTGTTTCCGGCATCACTGTTGCGAACCCAGACCACAGCGGGATCGCCCGTCAGGTAGAGCGGTGAGGGCTGGACGTCTTTGACGCTTTCTCCCGAATCAATCTCGACTGGGGCCGTCCAGACACCGTTGCTGAAATAGGCATAAAACAACTTGATTTGATTGTCGTCGAGGTTGGCGCTCAACGATCGGTGCCATACCGCTAACACCTCACCACCCAGCGGGCAGTCCACGTCTTCACTCCGGCAGGAAGCGAGCTTAACGCCGCCTTCGCCCATGGAGTTCATATTCAGGGGTGACGTCAGGTTCATGGGTTGGCTCCACGCCAAGCCGTCCCACAGCGAGTACACCATGTGCTGGGACTGTTGCGCGTCGAACAATTCCTGGTCGGTGCATACCTGGTCATTGGCGGTGTCGTCACGAGTGCATTGGAAGTCGGAATTGACCAGCAGGTCGAAATCCTCGTCGCTCAGCCCGCTCTGAGACCAGACGGCGACGGCTTTGCCGGCATCATAAAAGATGACTTCGGGCTGCATGGCGCCTCGGCCGGAATCCAGGGAATAAACCGTGCCAAGAAACTGTCCGGCGATGATCTCCTGGATCTTAACGCCGCTGCTGTCGGTGCTGGCGACAAAGGTGAAGCCGAAGCCGTTGGTGGCAATGCCGATGCTGTCGGCCGAAGGCGCCTCGGCGATCGCTTTCTGCGACCTTTTGGCGTTGGCAGCGATGACACAATTGTCAGGCTGTGATTCTTGTAAGGGTGTATCCGAGTAGGACCCTTTGACGCAAAGCGGGCAGGGGCCAACCGATACTTCGAACTCAAGCTCCAGTCCAAACTGAAAGCAGGATTGTGAGGCGACGGTGTCCAATTCGTTAGCGATGACCACCATGGGCATGGAAACAGCGATCTCCGGGCCGGCGGAAACCTTGGCCTTAACAAGACCGAAGATCGCGCTGAAGTCGAAAAATACCGACAGCGTGACGAAGCTGGAGGGTTCGGTCAGCGAGTCGACAACGATGCTGAAATCGGTCGCTTCGATGTATGCGAAATAGACAAACGAGGCGCCATAGATCAGGTCCGCGCCCAACACGGCAGCGGCAATAGGCGGGACGCCCCAGGCATAGCGGAACAGCGGCACGAAGGAAAAGAACAGCTCCTCTGGGATCTTGCTGCCGACGTCTGGCGGGCCCGGCCGGTCTAGCAAGGATTGGACGCTACCTTTTTCCGGGTCAAGAAAATCCACGAAGCCGTAGGATTCGGCGATGGCGGTGATGTGGCTCAGTTTTTGTGTGGACTTGGGCAACTCGTTGTTGTTGTCAAAGACCGTGACCGCGGCATTGCGGCTGCGCGTTGGCTGGTTTTGCTGGGCCACACCAAAGGTCTGTTTCACTTCGGCGGTTTCAACGTTGTCGTTCTGGATATTCCCCAGATCGAGCGTGTTGCCGAAGTTGTTGCTGGCGTCGACGTCCTTGGGTTGCTCCTGAGCCGTGATGGTGGCCTGCTGCGGAGTCCACGAAATCGACACTGGCTGCTGATAAGCGCTGTCATTAAACCAGGTTGGTCCATCGATGGTGTTGATCTGAATCGGCTTTCGCCAAAACGTCTCACCGACAACCAAAATCACCTCGCCGTTGATGGGACCCTTTTCAACCGCCAACCCGGGAATGTCCGCCGAGTAGGTGACCTCTGCAGCGCAGGGGTTGCTGCCCTCCAGGACCAACGGAAACTCACCGATACCGTCGAGGGTGACAAAAGAACCTCCTGGACCTTCATCCGGGTTGCCGTAGAGTTCTCCGGACCACAGCAGATGAAGGCGGATCTCCTGGGTGTTGAGACTGGGATTGTCCTTTTCGTCCGGAAACGTCAGCAGCCCGTCCCAGACGTAGGTCGAGAACTCCGGATCATTCAGGCCAGGGACATCCGCTGGCGGCGCCAGCCCGTCGATCAGAATGTCTGACAGGATTTCGTTTTGGGTGCCCGGCGGAACAGGTCCAAACTGATCAGACAACAGGATGTCGTTCGGGCTGAATTCAATGCCATTCTGGGCACAGTCCAGATCCGAATCCAGACAAACAAAATACTGGCCGCTGCTCTTGCGCTCGAAGTCGTAGCGTATACCCCGGTACTTCGGCTCCGAGCCTGTCTGAGTGATGTCAGAAGCCAAGACCCCGAACGCTTCGTCCAGGTGCAGCGCGGAGATGCGTACCCGGAAGTAGTCTTGCACCTGCTCTGGTGCGGTGACGTAGGCCACGCCCGCTTCGGCCTGCTCAAGCAGAAACGCTCGCAGAGCCTGAATATAGTCGGTAAGCGCCGGGGAAAAGGTGAAGGACCATTCCCCGTTTTCATCCGTGGTAAAGGTATCCAGCGTGAGCGGGCAGTCGCCGGGGCGAAAGTCCTGCGGCGGATCCTGGGGCAGCTCCGCAATCCCGATCACCTCAAAGGCATCACTCATCTGTGTGTTGTTGATGTAAGGTGCTGCGGTGCGGCTGACGAGCGATTGGCCAGGGCCCGGTTCCTCCACGCCGGATATACCAAAAAAGATGTCTTGAGGGTTTCGGCCGATTTGCTCGGGGTAGATCAGCTGCGTGTCCGCATCGATGGAAACGATGGCGCCCTCGATAGGGACCGGTTCGGATTCACCGGGAACGTTGCCGACCACCCGGCCGTTGATCGTGATGCCCAGCTCATCGTCGTAGGGTAGGCCCTCCTGGAGGATAATGAGGTTGCCTTGCGGGTCAACGTAGGCGTTCTGGGCAATTGACGCGACGCCATTGGGATCGGCTGGCTCCGGATCGACGAACTGGGGGATTTGGTAAACCAGACCCAACCCGTCAACGCTTCCCTCAATGGCGATCTGGGTATGGCCGGACAACAGCCCTGGCAGAACAAATTCCACCGCATAGTTGAAAATATTGTCGTCCCCTTTGTTGACTGCCGGCGTCCATTCGACGGGCCGGACGTTGATTGGCGTCAGCGTGCCGTCCTGGCTGATCAGCACGAGGGTCCAAAGGAACAGCTCAGGATTTGCTCCGTCCGGGAGTCTCAACTCACCGCTGAGAGCACTCAACGCGTTCCGCTGCAGAGGCTCGCTGGGCAGGGTGACGCGAAGCGATTCAAACCGGCTGTTTGCGGTTTCTGACCGTCGAAAGGTGGTTTCGGCCGAGGCCATTGCGCGGTTGCCAGTGCGGCTTTCAACCCGCACCGTCAGGACGGCCGCGTCTCCCCTCGGCACAACAAAGCGTCGCTCCAGCCCGCCGTCCTGAACGGTGACGGGTCCTGCGATCGCCTGGCCGTCTAAAAACAGCGTCGCCTGGCCTGCCGGCAGCCCAGTAACGCTCACCCCGACGGTTTCACCGGAAAAGGCGCTGTCACGATCGACGCTGATCTGCGGCGGCTCCAGCACCTCAAGAAAGGCGCCATCGATGACTCCGCTCCGGGACGTCAGCATTTCAACTAGATACAGGCCGGGCGTCAGTTCCGGCAGGTCAGCTCGCAGACTTCCCGAACCAGCCCGGTTGGTCGTGAAGTCTCCGAGGGGAAACACAGCGTCAGCACCGGGGTCTCGAACCCTCAGCGAACGCTCTACCCCACCGGGTTGATTGGCGACTGAGATAGCGATCTCAGCTCCGGGGTAAAGCTGTGGGGGCAGCAGCCGGATATCGCCTGCGCCGCTCAAAGCCATCCGGGGCAGCGCGGCAAGCGCCAACAAAGCGCTAAACAGGATTGCAGCGGTGAGTTTTTTCACGGTTTTCTCCATGGTCCTAATCCAGACAACGCGTCTGGCCTCGGATCTGCACATAAATCTGGGAGGCTTTGGAGAAAGCCATGTTGTTTCCGGCTCGAATGCTGTCCGGGCCGGGTAAAGGGTGCGTCAGGTCGCAGCCACAAACGGTGCTAACTGACCGGCGTTCTTTCTCTCACACCGATTCAATCCATCCGCTCATACGGGCTATGGCGAAAGCGATTACGCCTGCGGCGACCAACAGATAGAGCGCGATACTCAAATAAAACCTTGTGCCCGTATCAAATGCACCCTTGTGGGGTGCAGTGGGGTCATAGAGCACCTTTCTTGTCGCGCCGAGGGTGTAAGAACTGCGATTCGTTGAGTGGCCTGAACTTCCCGGAATTCGGCGCTCGTTTCCCTCTTCGTCCAGGAAGGCCCAGATGGGCTTGTACATCAGTCGCTTTCGTTGGCCCATGAACTCCTTGATTTCGACCACTCTGGCCACGGTTTCGACGCCCTCTTTCTGGAGCCGACGGTGTTCGGTGAAGCTACGCCATCCGGCAAATATCATAACGGCTCCAAAAAAGATCAAGATAGCGTCGAGCATTAGGAAAGTGCCTCCCTACCGGTTGTTCGTCATGAGTCCGCTCGGCCTCAACAGCGATGCTATGAGACCAAAGAAAACGCTCCGGGTGTCGGTAAGTGACACCAGCGTCAGCGCCGAGTCAGTCAACCAAGCCTATTCAAAGCTGTTCACAAACACCACGCCACCATCCGAGCCGACGATGAAATCTTGCTGGATGTTTTGAAGTGGGAACGGCGCCGGGATAGTGATCTGCAGTTGATCCAGTTCCGGTGAGTAGATGGTCATCACGTGCTCAAGGTTAGGCGTGAGGACCATAAAGTAGTTGCCGGTTACAGGGTTGGAAAAGGTCACCTCACCATTGTTGCTTTGAATAAAGGCACCCGCCGGTTCCATAGATCCGGCGATCAGTACCTGGCCGCTCAGGCGTGCTGGATTGTCAAACCCGGCCTGATAGGAGTCTGTTACCTGAAGTTCGTACTGATAACGCATTGGCGCTCCAGTGAGGAGACAGTTGCGCACCCGTACCAGCACGTAACGTCCGGCTGCGTAATCGTCGACATCGACCGTCAGGTCACCAGGTGGTCCACTGCAGTTGCCGTACACGGCCACGGGTGGTACATCGGGATCACCGAATCGTTCAGAAGGATACAGCTCCACGACCGGATGAAATTCAGGGTTGTTGCTGGTCAGATTCAACTGGAAATCCCGATCTCTGCCGCTGTCGTAATAAACCCAGTCGTTGTCGCCATTGATGTGGAACGATCGGTCCTGGACGTAACGGATGGGATATCCGACTCTGGGAACGATGCTGGCAATGCTTTGAAATAGCGACTTGGCAGTTTCCGGCGTCGGATCGATCTCAAACTGATCCAGCTTCGGCTGCGGCCGCGCCGCGGTGCCGGCAAAAACCCGACCGAAAAACTCGTTGCCGTCGCTGGTGAGTAGGGTGGTCTCACGAATCGAAATCTGCTCGATCCATTCATTGGCCCACACGCCAAAAAATGACGGTGTGTACAGGGGCGGATTGCTGTCGGGCGGTGAAAACTCCCTGACGGCAATGATTGCTGGTGTCGGGCATTCGCTGCCGCGGCTGAATCGCACCGAGCACAGCGTGACGGTAAACAGAGAGTCTCGAAACTCCGCGTTGAGGTTGGGATGATTGGAGCCCGCTTCTTCAATCTGAAATCCGATGGCCAGCACTGCGGATTCGGGTACAATGTTGAGTTCTTGATCGCCGTCGAGCGCCAGTTCGAAGCTGTCCGGCAGGCCGGCTGACCAGCTGCTGAAATTCAGTGTTGATGGCGGGTGAGACACAAATTCAACACCGCCCACGGTCTGAGCTGACGTGCTGCTGGTGCTGCCTGGCAGCGCCCCGCTTAGATCGGTAGCGCCGGTTTCGGCCAGAAACTTTGCCTCGTCGAAATAATAGAAAACCGGGTCTACGGCGTTTCCCACCGGGTGCGCCCCGGAGACAGCGTGGGCAGTTGCGATCGGGTTGCCCGCGCCTGCCTCGCTGAAGCGACCCGTCGAACGTTCAGCCGCACCTGAGTCCCCGAGGATGACAAGGCTGAGTATGGTCGCTGCAAGGTTTGTTTTCATGCGAGTGCCTCCATTCGGCAAAGAGCTTAACTTCGAGACTCACCGCTTGTCTGTCAGGTCACTGACACTGCGAGTCGGGTCCTTTTGCACGAGATTCCAGTTTCCAGGAGTTCGGATTACCGATCCGGCCACCGGCCCTGAGGTGGTTGCTCCGAGGTGCTAGAACCAGAATCGAATGCCGGCCACCCATGCAAACTCGTCGCGCTGGGGATCATCCACTGACTCAAGGTCGCGCGTTTGGCCGAAGCTCTCGATCCAGCTGATACCCACGTATGGGGCGAACTCGCGCCGTACCTCGTAGCGCAGGCGCACCCCTAAGTCTGCCGAGGACAGGCCGGAACCCACACCGATTTCAGCATCATCCGAGAACGCGGCGTTGAGCTCCATGCGGGGTTGGAGAATGAGGCGCTGCGTGAGCCTCAGCTCATACTCGGCCTCGAATCTCAGGGAGAAATCGCCTTGGTCACTCAAAAAGAGCTGACTATCGAGTTCAAACCAATACGGCGCCAGGCCCTGGAGGCCGGCTACTGCGTAGGTTCTGGACGGATCCGGTCGAACATCGTGGCGCAGGCCCACCTGTAGGTCCCAGAATGGGCTTACTGCTCGGCTGTAAAGGGCCTGGAGTTCAGCCTCTTCGAATCGACCATCAGCATACTCACCCTCGGTTTTGAACCAGAGTTTGTGCTCATCGCCGCCAATCCAGCCTTGCGCCTCCCAAACCGTTTCGGTGTCGCCGTCCCGGGTTTGGGCCTCGATGCGCTCACCGAGAATCAGCGAGTTGATCTGAGCACCATGCGAAGCCTTTAGAGCGGCGCGGGCTGCGGCCATGGCTGTTGGGTCATAGTAGGCGTCCGCTGCCGTTTGACTCAGCGCAGTCTCGGCCAAAAGCAATGGGGCCAGCCAAAGAAAAACCCGCCTCAAGTCATCGCCTCGGAGTCGACGACCGACACAATGCGCATCATGCCGGCATGCATGTGGTAGAGCAGATGGCAGTGAAACGCCCAATCGCCGACTGCTTCGGCGGTGATATCCACCGACAGCTTTTCGCCGGGTTTGGCGACGACCGTGTGTTTTCTCGGTTTGTGATCGTGATCACCCGTCACGAGGTCGAAGAACATGCCGTGCAAATGGATCGGATGCGGCATCATGGTGTTGTTTACGAGCGTGAGCCGCAGACGTTCTCCTTTGTGGAAAACGATTGATTCATCGACCTCGGAAAACTTGAGCCCGTCAAACGACCACATGTAGCGTTCCATGTTGCTCGTCAGATGGAGTTCAAGTTCCCTACCCGGTGGGCGGGTGTCCGGGTTTTTCTCCAGCGCTTTGAGGTCGGTGTACACCAGCACTCGATGATCAACGTGCTGAAGCCCTAAAGGCCGCTCACCCAAACGATTGGTCGGGCACATCGCACGCCCTACAATACCGGGGCCCGATGGAAAATCTTTCGCTGGATCCTGCCCATCAACGCAATCCTCAGCAGGGCCTGCACTGTGTTTCATCGCTCCGTGGTGGCCCATCGCGCCGTGATCCATCGAGCTGTGATCCATGCCCCCGTGATTCATTGCGCCATGATCCATAGAGCCATGATCCATAGAGCCCATGTCGTGTTTCATCGCCATGTCCTTCATGGTCAGTGTCGGGCGCGCGCGCCGTGCCGGAACGGCGGCATTGAGACCCCTTTCCGGTGTCAGCGTGGCGCGGGCAAGCCCACTGCGGTCGTTGCTTTCGGCGATGAGGGAATAGGCCTGATGCTTGGTCGGTTGGACGACCACATCGAAAGTCTCGGCCGTGCCAATCTGAAACTCGTCGGTTTCCACCGGCTCAACGTTAAGGCCGTCGGCCTGGACAACGGTCATCGGAAGACCCGGAATGCGCACATCAAAGATACTCATGGCCGAGGCGTTGATGATCCGTAGGCGAACCCGCTCGCCGGGCACGAACATTCCGGTCCAGTTATCGCGAGGACCGTGGCCGTTGATCAGATAGGTGTAGGTGGCTGCGGTCACGTCGGCGATGTCGGTCGGGTTCATCCGCATCTGTCCCCACATCGCCCTATCATCTATCGTGCGGTCCCAGCCGTCTCGGCGAACATCATCAAAGAATTCCGTGACTGTACGCTGCTGGTAATTGTAGTTGTCGCTCATCTTCTTGAGCTTCGCGAACACTCGGTGTGGGTCTTCAAAGGTCCAGTCAGATAGAAGGATGACGTACTCCCGGTCGTAGGCCACCGGATCTGCGTCTTTCGGCTCGATCACAATCGGACCGTAGTGCCCGGCCTGTTCCTGCAGTCCGGAGTGGCTGTGATACCAATAGGTCCCGGCCTGCATCAGCGGAAAACGATAGGTGAATGTCTCTCTTGGTCTGATGCCCGGGAAGGTCACGCCGGGTACCCCGTCCATCTGAAAAGGTAGGAGAATCCCGTGCCAATGAATGGAAGTATCCACGTGCAGGTTGTTGTGAACGCGGAGCGTGACCTCATCACCCTCTCGCCATCGGAGCAGCGGAGCGGGCAGTTGCCCGTTCACCAGAATGGACCGACCGACGCGACCGTCGATCGCTGTCTTTGCCATTCCCACCGTAAGGTCAAAATCTGTGCCAGACAGCGGCTGAAGACCAATCATGCTGTTCGCTGCGCCGCTCCGCGCCCAGGCGGGCAATACCGACTGCAGCCCGAACCCGGCGCCAAGTGTGCTGGCCTGAGTTAGAAAACGTCGTCGAGATGGCTTAAGGGGTTGGTTATTTCGGCTCATGTGCGAAACTACATACCCCCATGGGGTATATGTCAACTCAAAAGGGTGACCGATGCGTAGCGATGCCATGATCAAACGTCTGCACCGAATTGAGGGTCAGGTCCGGGGTATCGCCCGGATGATTGAAGAAGAGCGCTACTGCATCGATATCCTTCACCAGGTGCAGGCGGTGAAGTCCGCCTTGGCGAAAGTGGAAGACGCTGTGTTGAAGGGCCACTCGGCCACCTGCGTGGAAGCGGCGATCGCCTCCGGCGACCCCGATGCACAGCGGCAAAAGTTCAGCGAGCTCGTAGACCTCATATCCAGAGTCAAAAAGTAGACCCCTACAGTTCCGCCTGCGTTCTTACGGCCCGTTCACAACCTATGCGGCAGTTTGGCGCCCGTGGGCGCTCTCAAACCAAAGCCATGTGAACACTGTCGCGCGCCGTCGCTGATCCGCTACCGCATCGTGCACGAGGCGGGCGGGGAGTGGCAGCTCGTTTGCCCGGACTGTCAGGAAAGGCTCTCCGCCGATAACGGGCATTATCGCTACGGGGGAACGTGGAAAGCCCGGCGCAAGACGCGGTAGCGGTGTTGCCCTCGAGCTTCCCAACCAGCTCCGCGATGGAGCTGGTTTTTCTCGCGCCAGCTCTGTTGAAACTCTGTCTAGGGCGATTTCACCGCGAGTTCGCGCTCCAGGAATGCGGCCGAGGCCTCGTAAGCGGCCACCCAGTTCCGGTGCAACAGAAATCCATGCACCTCGTCAGGGAAAACCAGCAGTTCGACGGGCGTGCCCTGGCGACGTAGTGCTTCGGTCAGACTCACGGACTCGCTGAACGGCACGTTGCGGTCGTCATCGCCGTGGATCAGCAGCACTGGCGCACGCCATCTCGACAGGTCCGAGATGGGAGATGACGCGGCGGCCAGACGCGCAAACTCTTCACGAACCTGCGGATCATAGTTCGAAGCGAAGTTGCCGATCACCACGTTCCAGTCGTGAACGCCGTGCAGATCGACACCCGCGGTGAACAGGCCCGGTGCGCGGGCCAGCCCCATGGCCGTCAGGTAGCCGCCGTAGGAGCCTCCCCAGAGGCCGATGCGGTTTTCGTCGACGTCCGCTCGGCTGGCCAGGTACAGCCCGCCGCCTAGCACGTCGCGAAACTCCGACGCTCCGCGCGCGCCGTAGTCCAGCGCCTCGCGGAACTCAAGGCCGTAGCCGACGCCGCTGCGAAAGTTCACGGCCAGCACGACGAAGCATCGTCGGGCCATCATCTGGTTGAAGGCGTAGGCGTTCGAGTAGTAGTTGCTTGGGTGGAAGCCGAGCATCATCTGACGGCGGGAGCCGCCGTGAAGGAAGAGCAGGCCTGGATGCGGGCCTTTGCCGCAACGCCGAGGCGGCGCAAAAAGCTGGCCGGGGACGGTCATGCCGTCGGATGCCTGGAAGGTCACCGGCTCGGGCGTGACCAGGGATTCTTCCGGGAAGGTATCGCCCGCTGCCTCGGCGAGGACGCGACGGCCGGACCGCGTGCTCACGGCCGCATGGGCGGGTTGCCGCGCACCCGACGCCAGGAATGCCAGCGTCTTGCTCGCTGCCGTCACTTTCGGTGCCCACTCGATACCGTCGCCATTGGTCAGGCGGGTGAAAGCGCCACCGCCGACCTCGCTGCGCCAGATGTGGCGTCGGTCGATATCGCCATGGTTCGAGGCGACCAGCATCGCCTGACGGTCGGGCGTGATCTCGGCATACTGCACAACGCCTTCGCCGGGCGTGAGATCGACCGGTTCGCCGCCGCTCGCGGCGATCGACCAGAGGTGCAGCCGTCCGGTCTTCTCCCAGGTGAACACGATGCGCTCATCAGCCCCCCACCAGAGGCGGTCACCCACAAACCAGTAGCCTGCGCCCGGCGCACTGCCCGGCCCGGGTGAGGCGCGGAAGATCTCGCGCGTCTCGCCGGAACGCGCATCGCCTACGTGAATAGACCAGGGCAGCCCTTCACGCCGCGGCATGAAGGGCAATACCTGCGCTTCGTGCGGGAAGCGCAGGAACGCAACGCGCTTGCTGTCTGGAGACCATGCCGGGTAGGTGTCGTGATCTACGGAGGGATCCAGCCATGTCAGCGAGTTCGAGGCCATCTCGTAAACGCCAACGAAGCTGTGGTCTCCTCGGTCGGAAACGAAGGCGATGTGAGAACCATCTGGGGAGATGATGAACCGGGCAACGCCGCGTCGCACAGAAAAGGCCTGCTCTGCCCCGTTACGGTCGCCAGCATCGGCCGCAGCCGGCGGTGCAGCTTCCTCGGTGTCCTCCGAGCTGGACGTGTCATCAGGTCCATGCGCCAAGGGCATGACCCAGACCTGCTTGTCCTTCAGGTACGCAACCTTTTTGCCGTCCGGGAAAACGTCGAATGCCCCCGTATCAGCCAGCGTCCTCGGCGCCTCGGTGCCGTCGAAGGGCGCCAGCCAGAGCGTCTGCTTTACGCCTTCGGGATCGCTGGTCGGATTTGGAAACTCACCGCTGCTGTTGGCTCGTCCGCCACGCAGGTAGAGCACCGACTCGCCGTCCGGCGTGAAGGCGAGGGCGGTGATCTCCTGTCCATCGTCCGCTTCGAACGCCGTGATCACCTGGCCTTGCCAATCGGGGCCTTCGGCTACCCAGACATTCCGAACCCCACGGTAATGGCTGACCCATGCGACGCGATCCCCCACCGAGGCCGCCGTCAGGGAGGTTGCATGGGAAAAGTCCAACGCTGCAGTGACAGAATCGGGGTCCTCGGCAGTCCTTGAGTCCACCGACGCACTGAACAGCAGAACGAAAACACTAGAAAGGTACCTGGCGGCCATGGGTTCACTCTCGTGACGAAAAACGCCATGAAGTTTACCGCTGCGAGAAGACTCGAGTGTCGTGTCTGGCGAATTTTTTCTGAAAATCTGCGCCGTAAGGTAATCGTAAGGCTGTCATAAAGACGCCAGGAAACGTTCAAGCCACAGTTAGCTCTCTTCTGCCGTGGTGAGTGGTTGACGCATTTTGCGGCGAAAAACGTAGGTAAGGTTGTGCGAAATGCGGTTTTCTTCATTCTTGTGTTGATGGTCAGCGCGGCGCCGACCGCCGGTGCAGCAGAATTCCTGGTCGATCAGTTCAGCATCGACGCGCCGGACCCATTGCCCGGAGACGGCGTTTGCTCGGCCTCCTTACTCAGCCCCGAATCCGGCGGGCAATGCACGCTGCGGGCAGCCATCATGGAAAGCAATGTCAATCCGGGGCGCGATACGGTGCTCATACCCTGGCGTGACCCCGTGGGAATCTTGTCGCCCGAGCTGCTCAATGACCCGTTCTTCGAAGGACTGCCCGTGTCCCAACCGATTGATCTCGCGCTCGGTCCGCTGGAAATCAGTCAGGAGCTGCAGGTTTCGATATCCCCTGCAGCAATTCTGATCGGCAACATCAGGCAGATTGGCGAGCTGCTGCCGGTCATCGACGCGACCACGATGGGGGATCGAATTTTTGAGATCTCCGGGATGGACGATGTTCGACTGCAGGGCCTGGCTCTCACTGGCGGTGACGCCTCGGGCTCCCTAGGCGGCGCCGTTGCGGTCGCCAACGGGACGGGCGAGGTGACGTTGTTCAAGGTCGACCTGTTTGGCAACACCGCCTCCGCCGGTGCCGCTGTCGCAACCTCTTCTCCGCTGAACATTTTTGACAGTCGGATTCGCGACAACCTGAACGATGGAGACGGCTTTGGATCGATCGTCGAGGCGTTCGGCACGCATTTGACCATCGGGTTCAGTTCCCTCTACAGCAACCAGATCATCGGAGACGGCTCGGTGGTCCGGGTGCAATCGTCCGGCCCGACCGACGCTCGGCTGCGAGTACTTTCCAGCACCATCACGGAGAACGACGCCCCGCGTGGTGTTTTCGGTTCGGGGGACACCCTGGTGCAGCTGCAAAATGCCACCGTCTCCGCCAATGCGGGTAATGCCATCCGGTTGCAGTTTGATATCGCGGCGCCCAATCCGCCCCGCTTGCTCCTTTCGCACACGGTATTTGCCAATCAAACGCAGACTAACTGCGATTTCGACCCGGAGACCGTTTTCCTAATCACCGACAACTTCAATCTTTCTGATGATGCTAGCTGCAGCGAGCTCGCCGCCGGCCCTACCAATCTGAATGAGCGCCCAGCAGGGCTCCGTGGGCCAGCAGCGGACGCGCTCAGCTGGCACCGGATCGATCTACCGAACGTGCAGAGCCCTTTGATTGATGCCGGTGGCACGATGGCGTTTCATCCCGATCAATTTGGTTGTGTGGAAATTGACCAACGTTCCCAGCCGAGACCCCAGCGCGGCTCGGCGCAAACGGATCCGGACGCGCCCCTGCGCTGCGACATCGGGGCGATCGAAGCACGGCCCGAACCCGTGTTCAGCGATGGGTTTGAATAGGCGGCCGTGCTCGACGTTACGCGCCGCTTCGCCAGAGCCTGGTCGCAAGCTTAGCGTAGCGCGACGTCCTTGAGGAGGTTGGGTACCGGCGGGGTGTCCCCAGCCATCGCCAGTTCACCGTAAAGCGTAAAGCCGGTGGTTTCATTCACGTACACGTCGAGCATCTCGCCCGTATGACGCTGCCGGTTTCCTTCAAAGATCACAATTTTGTTCTGTGAGGTGCGGCCCATCAGGGTGTTCGGGTTGGTCTTGCTCACCCCCTCACACAGGATCTGGACCCGCTGCCCTACGTAGCGGCGGTTCTTTTCGAGAGCGATCTGGTTCACCAGCTCCAGCAAATCCTGGTTACGTTCTTCTTTGACGTGCTCAGGCAGCTGCAGCTCATCTGGCATTTCAGCGGCAGGTGTATCCCGGCGTTTGCTGTAGCGAAAAACAAACGCGTTATCGAACTGCAGCTGGCGCACGACCTCTTTGGTGGCCTCGTAGTCCGCTTCCGTTTCGCCGGGAAAGCCGACAATGATGTCGGTGCTGATAGCAATGTCCGGACGCGCCTCCTTCATCTTTTCGCAGATGCTGATGAATTTTTCGGCCTTGTAGGGTCGATGCATCGCGCGCAGAATGCGGTCGCTGCCGGACTGCATCGGAAAATGCACGTGGGATGCCAGCTTCGGCAGATATCGGAACGCGTCGATTAGGTCGTCCCGGTAGCCGATTGGGTGCGGCGAGGTGAATCGAATGCGTTCGATCCCGTCTACCTTGTGGACAGCCTCGAGCAGCTGAACAAACGGCGACTTGCCGTCCACTTTCGGAAACTCCTTGCGACCGTAAAGGTTGACGATCTGACCGAGCAGCGTGACTTCACGCACGCCTCGGTCGGCAAGCTGGCGAACCTCATCGGTGATTTCTGCAATCGGACGACCACGCTCGCGACCTCGGGTGTAGGGCACGATGCAGAAAGTGCATTTCATGTTGCACCCTTGCATGATGCTCACGAAGGCCGTGGCCTGCTGCTCTTTGAGCTTGTGGTTACGGATGGTGTTTTGCGAGCCCTCTTCCTCGGCCACGTCCACGATAGAAAACCTGACGTCGTCCATCTGCCGCTGCAGGCGGTGATTCAGGATCTCGTCCACGTGATCGACGACCTTGTGATACTTCTGCGTACCGGCCACCAGATCGAGGTGCGCGATGTTGTCGATGAGTTCATCACCGCGGCTCTGGGCCATACATCCCAAAAAGCCATACACAACGTGAGGCTTGCGCTTTCGATAACGCCCCATCAGACCCATCTTGCCCAGGGCCTTCTGTTCTGCCTGATCGCGGACGCTGCAGGTGTTGATCAAAATCACGTCCGCCTCTTCCTCTTTCGAGGTCATGGCGTAGCCACCCTGATCGAGGAACATCTGCGAGACCTGTTCCGAATCTCGCTCGTTCATCTGGCAGCCGTAAGTTTTTATGAAGACCTTGTTCATCGTTCTCAGTCAGTTCTGCAGCGGTCTCGGCGCAGCCGTCTGTCGCTCAGCGACGCTCAATAATATGGGGGATCTGTCCGGACCGCGTGAAAAATTTGCCCCGGGTCTGCGGCGTTTCGCGCCTTTGGAACCCGGGAAGGACGGGATTTTATGCGATTCCTGGCGCTCAGAGAAGGGCGGTTGCCTGGTTCCGCCGCTTCGCCTCGACGTTAAGGGTCAGAGAAAGCCAGCGTACCTTAGCCATATTGCTCGTTCGCGCAGCGGCGAAAGATGGCGCCAAGTGAGCGCGCATGATCAGCGGGTCCAGGCCAGAAAAGCGTTAGGGAAACCCGCTGAACTTCCCTCGCACAATCTCGAAATTGACGCGCTTTTGCTGATCAGGTTCTTCAAATCCGTCGGCCAGAATCAGGTCATCGCCCTGAGCTGGGTCACCTAAAAAGGTCAGGCCGGTAAGGTCAAAATCGCCGCCACCGCCGTCTCCATCAAAGTTCAATGGATCGAAAAAGAACGCGCTGCCGCTTTCACCGAAGTTTTCGAAATTGGATAGCAGCACCTCCGTATTCCATGAATAAGTGAGCTCAAAGCGCTCACCCACCGGGATCCCGGAGAGATCGATAATGCCCACATAGGGATCCCAGGCACACTGAAAGTAGCTATCCGCCCCGAGAGCGCTGGTGCTGCAGTTACCGGCGGGCAAAATCTGCGGCGTCATCTCTTCAAACTCACCGGAATCCCCCGCAAAGTAGTTCAGACGCACGCCTCCGGCATCCTCAAACACCGGAACGCCGTTCAGCGCAATAGCGAATTCCCAGGTCGATTGCACCGCATCACTACTAAACGTCTGTCTGATCGAGCCTCGGACGAGGTCGGTAAACAAATCGCTCAACCGAAAGGTGACGACATTTGTGCCAGGGTTCCGCGCGAAGAATCCGCTGAAAATGCCGCCACTGAAGTTGCGGAGTGACACGTTCTGCGGGCCCGCAACGACCCGCGAGCCAAAATTGGCTGTCGACACAAAGGTGGCTGTCCACTCAGGAGACACCGCGTAGCCCGGTGGAGGGTTTCCGAAGGGAGGCTCCCAACGTCCCAGGTTGACGGAAGCCGGATTCAAACCGGTCGCGGTAATGGTCCTCGTCACTCCGGGGGTGCCGTTAATGTCCTTGAGATTGTCGAACAGATAGGTCACAGAGACCTCTGCGGCTGCAGGGGCCGCCCAGCACAACAATCCGGCCAGGACTGTCCTTGGCAAATTGGACCGAAACATCGCAGTGCGCGGGGTCATCGTTTTCTCCTCAGCTTGTCGCGCGAAAATCCACCACCCATACTGGTCTTACGAGTTACAACGCCGATAGCGGACACAATGGAAGCAAATACTTCGGCATACGGGTGCGAGGAAGCCTGCTGATGTCGTCCACCGAGCCGAGCGACACAACCCAAACCGCCGGCCGAACCTACTCGGCGTCTGAGGAGGTGCTGGCCCGGCAGCTCTTTACCGAGCATTACGACGCGCTGATCCGCGTGGCGCGCAGCAAGCGTCGTCGCCATCAGAATCCGATTTCTCTGCTGACCTCGGATATCGTCCATGAGAGCTTCTTGAAACTTCAGCGAGGTGACGGGTGGCAGTCCGATGCCCATTTTCTGAATGCCGCGGTTCTGGCAATTCGTCAGGTCATTGCCGACTACGCTCGCGCCAGGCTGACAGAAAAGCGCAACCGGGAAATTGAGGTCCCGCAGGAAGAGGCGGGTAATCTGCTGCCCGAGTTTCTTGAAACACCAGAGGAAGTGGTTGCCATCGATGCCCTGATGGAGTCGCTGGCCGAGCGTAATGCGCGTTGGCCTCGTATCCTGGATGCCCGGTACTTTGCGGGCCTTACCGAGGCTGAAACCGCTGAATTGATGGGGCTTTCGACGCGAACGGTCAGAAGAGAGTGGAAAGCCGTGCGTGCCTGGCTCGCAGACCGGCTAAGACGATGAGCAGCCCACCAGATGACCACTGACGGGAAATCAATCGGCACAGGAATGCCCTCTGACGACACGCTTACCGCGGTGCCGACCGATTTCCTGCTCACCGGGTCGCCCGATCCGGTCAGCTCTCGACGCGACGCCTATCAACCCGGTGATCGAATAGGCGCGTGGCGCATCGAGGCGCCGCTGGGTCAGGGCGGGATGGGCGCTGTCTACCTCGCTTCGCGGGCAGACGGGAGTTACGACCAGCAGGTAGCACTCAAGCGCGTTGCACATGCCGACGAGCGGTTCCGCTCGCTATTTCAGGCGGAGCGGCAGCGGCTCGCCGCGTTGGACCACCCGAATATCAGCAGAATTATCGATGCCGGTGAGGATCATGAGGGCACGCCCTTCGTTGTCATGGAGTACGTCGATGGCGTCGCCATCGACCGGTACTGCGAAGAGCAGCAGCTGGACGCCCGCTCGCGGCTTAGTCTGTTCTCTGCTCTTTGTGACGCGGTAGCACATGCTCACGATCGGTTTATTCTCCACCGCGATCTGAAGCCGTCGAACGTGCTGGTTGATCAGGATGGCCGAGTGAGGCTCATCGATTTTGGTGTGGCTGCAGTCCTGGACGACGCCGGCTCCGCGGAGCCGGGACCGCTTACCAAAGCCTACGCCGCTCCCGAACAGATCGAAGGCCGGCAGCTGACCATGCAAACGGATGTTTTTGGTCTGGGCGCCACGCTCTATCGCATGACGTCGGGGCGTGACCTTGTCCGTGCCGCTGATCATGCACTTGAGCTGGAGCAGGGAACGTTTGCCACCGGAGACCTCAAGGCCGTCGTTGAGCAGGCTACGCAGCGCGAACCAGATGCGCGGTACCAGACCGTCCTCGAGCTGAAGCAGGACGTGCGGGCTATTCTCGACCACGCGCCGGTAAAAGCCAGGAGGGGCGGCGTCCTGTATCACCTGTCGAAATTCGTTGCCGGTCGTCCGGCCGTCTCAGCCCTCAGCGGGGGACTGGTATTTGCTCTGCTCGCGGGCCTTGCCACCAGCCTGGTGTTTATGGAGCGCGCCAATCAGGAGAAGGTGGCAGCGCAGGATGCGCTGACTGTTGCCGAATCCTATCTGGAGGAGGGAAATATTCTTTCGCGGCAGCGAACAACCTACGCCAACCTGCTCCAGCGTGCGTCCATGGAGCTCGGCCTGGAAACGGAAATGGACGGAAAGCTGAAGTCCATCGCGCTTGAAGCGCACGCGTCTGCGGCCGCCGATCCGAAGGGTGCTGCCGCGGTTGCCTACTCCGTCGGCCGTCACTTTGTGTTCAAAAACCACCATCTGGCCGGCCTTGAGGTTCTTAAGCCCTGGCTCGACGAACCGTACGGTGATGAGCGCATGATTCAGCTTGGGGAATCATTGCTGGCGATTGCTTTGATCAATACCGGAAGAGAGCAGGAGGCGCTCCCCTACGCACGCCGCGAAGTAGAGCGGTTTGAGGCGTCAACCAGCATGTTCTCCGCCGACCACGTCGCAGCGGTAGCGCGCCTGGCGTTGCTGACCAAAGATGAAGCTGACCTACGCAACGCTATCAGCGTCACCCAGCGGGCGACCGAAGGCCGTTTCGACGTCGACGTCATGCTGTTTTTCTACAACCGCCTTTCCATACTGAACCTGCTGCTGAACGATCCAGAGGCGGCCTACCGCGCCGCCGAGGCGGGCTACCGAACGGTGTCTGATACTCACATCAATTTCGATACCGTTCAGTTCAATACCCATAAACTGCGCATGGCCGAACTCGCTCTTTACCATCGGGGAGACGCCCCCTACGCGGAGCAGCTGGGTCAAGAAATTGTTGAGAGCCTCGCCGCTACTGAGGGCAGCACAACGGTTGGACGCGCCTGGGCCTTGCTTGGGCGGACGGCGGTGCATCGCGGAGATTACGCAAGCGGCATTCGAAACCTAAGACAAGCGCTGCCGATTATCGAACGATTCGGCGGAGCTGATTCCAGGCCGCTCAGAAACGCGCGCTATGCTCTCGCGGAGGCTTATACCGATACCGGAAACCACGGTGCCGCGAAGGAACAGCTGGCGATAACTGCCGAGAGTGACTCAGTCAGAGGCCGTCTTGCCGTGGCTTATGTGGCGGGCGGTAAGGTCCGGGCCGAACTCCTGGCCGCCATTGAGGATGACCAATCGGAAACGGCAACCACGATTCGCCAATCCTTTGAGCTGCGGTACTACGCTGGGAGGCTGGTGTCCCTCGAGTGAAAGGCACCGCGAGTCTCCACTCCGCTAGCTATTGATCTCTTTTTCGAAGACCAGGTCGAGAAATCGCCCGACCAGATCGTCAAACGCCGCTTTGTCTAAATCGTCGATGCTGACCATCAGGTCTCGGGTATTGTGCTTGGCGCGCTTGTCTCGGATTGGAAAGAGAAAGCTGCTGAAAATGACCGATTTGTTGTAGTCCGACCAATAGACACTCAGTTTGTGTCCGAGAATCTCTGCGTAAAAATGGAGCTTGGGAATCTCGGGTTCAGGATGCGTTTCATCGTTTTGGGCCCCGGTCGGCCTGTTGTCATGAAAGCCGGACTTAACTGCGACCCCCTGGCTGCTAATATCTTCAGCAATATCCTTAAACTGAGTTTCGGCGTAGTCCTTTGCGACTTCGTTAAACCTCAGCTGACTCGCCCTTAGCCGGGCCTTTTCCTCTGCCTCTGAAGGGCGCTCGTCGCTTTCACTCCGTTTCTGACGAGTGACTTGCCTTGCTAAATCTCTATATTTCGACATCAGTAGTTCTTTACCCGGCGGCGGGCAGTATTGCAATTCTTCGCATTTTGGCCGACCAATATTTCAATTTCGCGAGACGATGCACCATTCGTAAACAGTGCCGCAGTGGCGTTCATGTTAGGCAAAAACCACCCGATCGTCGCTTCGAAAAATGAGAACCTCACAGCTGCTAAAAGTTTCGAAGGTAGTGTGCGGCTTTATTGCATTGTTTGCGACGGAAATTGGGCACACGCATCAGCGATGGAATCGAATAATTCGTCTAACAGGATGGCGTCTGGCTCAGCAGCAGCCGTGAACCCTGCTCGGCAGGGTCGATATGCCATCGGGTATCGGTCAGTCCTGTCAGAAATCGCTCGTCATGACTGGCCAGCAGCATGCCGCAGGCGCAAACCTTTAGCGCCTGTTCCAGCGCCTCGATCGACGGGAGATCGAGATGGTTGGTCGGCTCATCCATGATCAGCAGGTAAGGCCTGCGGGTCATGCCGAGCGCCAGCAGCAGCTTGCGAAGCTCCCCCGGACTAGGCTGGATACTATCGAGCAACGAGCTGGGGCTCGATCCCAAAGAGCTGACAACGCTCATGGCGTGACCGAGCGCTTCTCTCGGCAGTGACTTTACGGCATTGAGAATCGTGGCACTGCGTTCCGCGCTGATCTCCTGAGGCATGATGACCACGCGCTCAGGTTCGATGTTCGGGTGCTCCTGAATATGCGTCAGCAGCGTTGATTTGCCTGCGCCATTCTCGCCGGTCAGCGCAACCCGATCGGTGGGTCGCAGGCGCAGATCGGGAAAGCGCAGGGTTCTTTGATCACCGAGGGCGAGCTCGCCGGCCGGAAGCTGGAGCAGCGAATCGCGGCGGCAGACGGTGCCCGGCAGCTCAATGCCCACGGCATATGATTTTTCGACGCGTGCCCGATGTACGGCCTGCTCTGCGCGCAAGGCGCGCCCGTCCAGCTGGCGCAGGCGTTGCCCGTCTTTGGAGTCGGTGTTTTTTCTTGCGTTGACGGCCGCTTTCTCTGAGTGATCTTTTGCGGCAATGCCGCGTTTGGAGCGGGCCCGATGTGCCTGCTGCGCCTGCTCCCGGCGAGTTGTCTGTTCGCGGCGAACGGCTGCGCGCTCGCGCAGCGCTTTCGACCGCTCCCTGGATGCGGTGAGCTGATTCAGGGCCCGCTGTTCCTGCATTGCGGTGTAGCCGCCGGGATAGAGCCGGTTGTTTTCGCCCAGCCATAGGCATTGCGCGCACAGCTCATCGAGCAAACCGCGGTCGTGGCTGACGAGTAGCCCGACACCTCGATATTGGGCGAGGGCTTCGATGAGTTGGCGCCGGGCTTTTTCATCGAGATGGTTGGTCGGCTCATCGATTGCCAGCACCGAGGGCTCGCGCCAGAGCGCCACGCAGATCTGCGCGCGCTTGCGTTCGCCGTGGCTTAGGGTTGGCCAGCGGTCGAGCCAGCCATATTCGATGCCCAGCCTGCTTCTAAGCGAGTAGACCGCGGCACCGGTATCCTCAAGAAGCAATCCGAAGTCATCCGGCGGGTGGTCGGTTCGCTGTGCGCAGTAGAGTCCATCAGGCATCGCCCCGACGGTGCCGCTTTCTGCCTGCAGCCTCCCGACAGCAAGTTTGAGTAGAGTCGTTTTCCCGGCGCCGTTGGCGCCAACGACGCCGGTAAACCCAGCCGGGAAGTTCACTGACAGGTTCCGGATGATCGAACCGGGAGATTTGGGATAGGAAAAGCTAACGTCGCGAAGCGACAGTGATGATAGGGCCATGGGCACGCCTCCAATAGCGGTGTAACAAAAACCGGGCAATTGGGATCAGGTGTGCTTCATTGGACCTCTCGCTGAGTGCGGCGGCAGTATAGTGGAATCAGGCTGGCGCAAACAATCGGGGCACGCCCTAGGCGGTTGTCAGCGTAGCTCGGATGGCACGTTTGCGGCCCCTTTTACGTACTGGGGAGTCAGAAGCAGGGAGATTCTGATGATCTTAAGAACATGGCTAGCCGCTGCGTGGCTGTTTTGCCTCTCGACCAACGCCCGGGCCCAGTCGATTGAGGCGCTGCGTGAAGCGGCCGCTGGTGGAGAGCCTCAGGCGGTCAACGTGCTGGCTGAAGCGCTCTATCCGCTGGCCGACACGGTCAGGAAGCAAGCAGAAGTGCTCGACCTGATTGAGCAGGCGGCAGCAGCCGGCTACGGGCCGGCCCTCAACAACCTTGGCACTATGCATCTGCAGGGCCAGATCGTTGCCCAGGATTTTGTGAAGGCCCGGGACTATTTTGAGCGCGCTGCTGCCGAAGGCGAAAGCAACGGCCTGGTCAACCTCGGCCTGATGTACGCGCAGCCCATCGGCATGGAGCAGGATTTCGGTAAAGCGCTTTCTTACTATGAGCAGGCCGCGGCGGACGGCAACACCCAGGCCTATCAAAACCTGGCCGGCCTGTACCTGACCGGTTCCGGCGTCACCGCGGATCCCAACCGGGCAAAAGACTATCTGGTCAAGTCGGCCCAAGCCGGAGGGCTCAACGCGATGCTCAGTCTGGGCAGCCTGCTTGTGATTGGCGAGCAGCTGCCCCGGGACCTCGATGGAGGGCTCGGCTGGATGCGCAAAGCAGTTGACGGGGGACTGACTGGTGCTGCTCACGTGCTTGGCTCGGCCTACGAGGCTGGACGTTACCTGCCGGCGGATCTTGCTGAGGCAAAACGCTGGTACACCGTCGACGCTGTGCGAGGTTACCCGGAGTCTGCCTTCCGCCTCGCAGAATTGTCAGAAACCCCCGCTGAGGGTGTTCGCTGGTATACCGCCGCAGCGGGGCGCGGGCACCTGCAGTCCATGTACCGTCTTTACCAGCGCTACGACGAAGGAACCGGGGTAGAGCAGGACGGCGAGGTTGCCGCAATGTGGCTGCGCCGCGCAGCGAATGCCGGGCATCCTACCGCGGGTCTCGAGCTTCGGATGCTCGAGCAACGAATCCAGCGTCAGAACTCGGTTCCCCCCGAAGTGGTGCAACAAATTCGTGAACTGGCGAAGGCCGGTGGCCCAGCGGTCCAGCTTCGATTGGCGCAAATGTACCGCCGGGGTGAGGGCGTGGAGGCCAACCGTGAGCTCGCGATTGAGTGGGCGCTGAAGGCGGCCCGCCAAAACCAGATCGATGCGATGGCGACGCTGGCCGAGCTTTATCGCGAGCCCGACGCCGACGCCGAAGAGCGCGCCCTCAGCATCGAGTGGCTGACCCGGGCTGCCGACCTCGGCGATCGCAGGTCAGCGTACGAACTCGCGCTTGAGCTGCTTTCCGGGCGGCTGATCGAGGGCAGCGATAAGGAGGCCGCGCTGTGGATGCGGCGGGCTGCGATTCTGGGCTGGCCCGATGCTTTTGCCGGATTTGCGTACCTGCTTCAAGCTGGCCGGGGCGTGTCGAGGGATGTCGACGAGGCGGCCCGCTGGATGACGTGGGAGGACACGCGCCATTTTGGGCTGGCCGTGGGCTATCAGTCGGGCGAAGACGGACTGCCGCTCGACCGCGCGTTTGCCTACGCACTGCTGCTGGCTGAGCCTGGAGACAGCGAGACTAACCGACGTCGCGCTGAGCGAATTCACGATGATCTGAGCGGCACGGAGCGTAAGCGTACCGAGTCGCTTTTGGCCGCCGTTGAGAAGCTGGACCCGGATCGCTCGGCCCAGGCCTGGTCCGAGGCTCTGGAACGTTCCGGTCTCTTGCGCTACCAGGACCGTGACGCGGCCAGAAAGCTCATGAAAACCGCGGAATCGCTGCGCCTTGATCTGTATGGCAAGGGTGGCCCATCGAAGGCCGAGCAGCTGCTTAGCGAGTCTCGGGTTTCCCTGGCAGCGGACGATTACTCCGAGGCTGAGGCTCAGGTTCTGCAAGCACTCGCCATCCTGGAAAAGGACTCCTGGACACCGATCCAGCCTCAGCTCAGCCTCCAGCACAGCCTGATCAACACCTACGATGACAGCGGCCGATTCGACGAGGCGGTTAGCCTGCTTGCGGAAGTCCTGGAGCTGGCCAAACGTTACTATGGTGACGATTCCTCCGAGGCCGTTCTTGCTCATACCCGATGGGCCGCGGTGAGCCGCTCCCGCGGAGAGTTCGAAGATGCCATCACGCGCCTCGAGACCGCCGATAAAATTCGCCGGGCTGGTCATCTGGAATACACGGACCGGGATCAGGCCAGCATCGATCGGAGCTTTGCCCTCAACTACAACGATCTGGCGAAGACCAGCGACGGCGCGGAGGCCATTAGGTGGTACGAGAAGGCGGCGAGCGTCGGATCACACTGGGCCATGAACCACCTCGCGGAGCGCTACGCCGAGGGTGACGGGGTTGAGCAGGACTTTGCCCTGGCGGAACAATGGCTGCGGCAGGCTGCCGAAGCCGGGCATGGCTGGTCGCAGTATGAGCTTGGCGATTGGCTGGCCAACGGCAGCAACGGGCTGACCGAGAACGACGAGGAAGCCAATCGATGGTTACAGCTCGCTGCCGATCAGGGCATCGAACGAGCGATGAGAGCGCTGGCGGACCAGCATGCGGAAGGTGCCGGCGGTCTGAAGGCCAGCGAGACGGAGGCGTTTCGCTGGACGCTGCGTGCCGCGGAAGCCGGTGATGACTGGGCAATGAACGACGTGGCGGAGCGTTATGCCGACGGGTTGGGCGTAGAGCCCAATCCGGCTGAGGCGGAGAGGTGGATCCGGGCCTCTGCCGAAAAGGGCAACCGCTGGAGTCAGTATGAGCTGGGCCTGTGGCTGGCTCTGGGGCTGAATGGGCTTGAGGAAGACGACGTAGAGGCTAATGCCTGGTTGCTCAAGGCGGCCGACCAGGGACTGAAGTACGCCATGCATATTCTTGCCGGCCAACATTCCGAAGGGGCAGGAGACTTCGACCAGAGCGACGCGGAGGCTTTTGTCTGGCTCAAGCGAGCCGCGGACGCGGGCCATGCGGAGGCAACGTTTTACGTAGGTCACTACCTGTCTCTCGGCTGGGGAGTCGAGCAGGATGAGGTTGGCGCCACCGAGTGGTTTCGCAAAGCGGCAGAGTTGGGCGACGCAAACGGGCAATACAGCCTCGCGCTCCAGTACATCCAGGGTATCGGCGTTGAGATTGACCACGAAGAGGCCAACCAGTGGCTCCAGCAGTCGATGGCGGCGGGCAACTTGGGCGCCAAGTTTCAGATGGGTCTTCAATATCGAAACGGGGCTGGCGTTGCAGTGGACTCGGATCGGGCCACCCAGATGATTATTGGCGCCGCAGACGCCGGCTACGCTGGTGCCCAGCTCTGGCTGGCCGAGGCCTACCTGTTCGGAAACGACTGGGAACAGGATGCCGCGCTGGCCTGGTACTGGATGAAGCGCACCGATGAGTCCGCCGCCCGGGGAACCTCGATCCCACAGGCAACCATGGATCAGCTTCGGGCAGGAATCCGAAAAAACGCGAGTTCAGAGGACCTCGAAAAAGGTGAGGCCATGTTTCGGGATCGATCCAGGATTTGACGCATACTTTCCCAACGCGAAAGTGAGTGTCGCGATCATGTCCTCTACAATTCGTCGCTATCGTGCGAATCATTCTTCTCAGACACGCGAAATCTTACTGGGACCATCCGGGGCTTCGTGATCACGACCGCCCCTTAGCTGGTCGAGGCAAGCGCGCAGCCCCGGCGATGGGCGCGCACTTTGCTGGCACTGATCTCCGAATAGACCGAATCATCAGTTCCACCGCCGCCCGCGCGTTGGCAACGGCCCGGCTCTTCCGTCAGTCATTTAACGACCAGATTCCGCTGACCAGTCATGCGGGCCTTTATCACGCGGGCGAATTGACGCTTCTGTCCCTAGCGGGCGAAGAGGCGGGAGGGGACGAGGGCGCCAGGATCATGTTGGTCGGGCATAATCCGGGGATGCACGACCTTGCGCTCTTGCTGTGTAGCGAGGGGCACCCGGACGATGTCGCCAGGCTGCAGGCCAAGTTCCCGACGGGTGCGCTGGCCGAGTTCGATCTGCCCGTGCAGCGTATGATGGATCGTCAACCCGAAGCGCGGCTGGTGCGTTTTGTCCGACCCAAGGATTTGCCAAAAGCGAGAGAACTGAGGCTGTAGCAGGGGCGAGGTACGCGCTGGGCGTCGGGCTAGAGTCTCGAAGAGGTAGTGGACTGTTCTGCGCTGACAGGTTTGAGTGACGCAACCCTGGCCGCAGGCGATAATGAGTCGGAACATGATTGGAATCAAAATGGGGCAGAGAGTTGCAGAACCCCATAGTTGAGAGCTAAACGCCACGTGCCTCTGCGATCGTTACTGGGCGGAACCGCCCGAAGTTTGGAATCCAGCGTGACCTATGGACTGCGGCGCAGGGAACGGTCGCCGCACATCCTGGTGTTGACGACCTCGCGCTCCGGCAGTACCTGGCTCTGTGATCTGCTGACGCGCGCGCTGAAATGCCACCCGATACGGGAAGACGTCAGGCCGGGCCATATTCAAGAGTTTCTCGATGGGCAGCGAGATTTTGACCGGCTTCTTGAGCCGCTCGATCGGGCGCTGAATCGGGAAGCGTTGGTCCCTGGAATCGGATCCAAATTGATCTGGGACGCGATGCCTCAGGTCGAAAAGGCGTTGTCAGAGAGTCAAAAAACCCGTTTGGCGAGTCTGTTCCGGGCAAAGAAGCCGGTACTCATCCGGCTTCAGAGGGCCGATCGAGCGTCGCAGGCCGTCTCGCGGTACCTGGCGTTTCAGTCGGGAATCTGGCATCGGTTCAACCACAAGTCGGCGGTTCGCGAAGTCTCGGTAGTACCGCCGTCTCAGAGTGTCGGGACAGAGCCTGCCGGTGAGTCGGGGACGCTGATGTATCAGTACGAGTCAGTTGTTCCTCACTACCACACGCTGGTTCAGGCGGAGAATCACCTGGATGGGTTTCTCCGGCGTATGCAGCTCACATGCCTGGAGGTGAAGTACGAGGCGCTGACAGAAAATCCAGAGCGTCAACTTCGAGACCTGCTTGGCGCGCTCTTTGGGCACAGCACCCCCGAAAAGGCGCTCGGGGTGTGGGCGCGCCGAGCGGTCAAAGCTACAAGATTCGTTTCTACTTCCCGAACCGCCAGCGAGGCTTGGTCCGAGCGGTTGCGCCGCGACCTGGTGGCCAGAGGGGAAGACAACCTCCATGATTATTGGGGTCAGAGTAAAGGGACAGGGTAAAGCAGCTTTAGCGCGCCACCTCTGAGTTTGTAGACCATGCGTCTGAACGCCGCGCTGCTCAATGAGGAAATTCCACGAGTCGCTTTTGGGCTTAATCCGTTCGGTTACTCTGACCCCATGACGTGCATGACGTGACGACATGACGAGCGATCGGCAGAAGGGTCGTGCCTTGAGGTGACGTGGCCCTTGCGATAGCGTCAATTTGGCATTCCCAGGGAGAGATCACCAATGACAAAAAGGGATTCTTTCAAAACGGGGGGTGGCCTCAGCGACCTTGGCGAGTTTCTCTCGGCGAACGATTCTCTGATCGATCAGCATGTCGGCAGCTATCGCATTACGGGTCTCATTGCCGAGGGCGGCATGGGCCGAGTCTACCGTGCAATCCGGGCCGATGGGCAGTTCGAGCGCAATGTGGCGATCAAGACCCTGCCACCCGGTCGCGGCGAGGAATACCTGCTGCGCTTCAAACAGGAACAAAGGATCCTGGCAGGCCTGGCGCATCCAAACATCGCCCAACTTCTTGATGCCGGCGTGACGGATGCGGGTATTCCCTACCTCGTTATGGAGCTCATCGAGGGGCACCCGATCGACGAGGCGGTTCGCCGGCCTCCGCTCTCGATTCGACGGAAGACCGAGCTGATGCTGACCCTGGCCGACACGCTCGCCTTCGCTCATTCACGACTTGTGGTGCACCGCGATTTGAAACCGTCCAATGTTTTCGTGGCCGAAGCGGGACAACTGAAACTGCTGGATTTCGGCATCGCCAAAATCCTGGAAGCGCCGGACAGCCTTACCGAGGAAAGCCGGCCCCTGACGCCTAGCTATGCGAGCCCAGAACAGCTACTTGATGAGCCTGTATCGGTAGCAAGTGATGTCTATCAGTTCGGTTTGCTGTTCCTGTCTCTCTTCGAGCATCGTGACGACGCTCAAAAGGACACCTGGTCGTCCGCCATCGCGCGCGCATCCCGCGGCGATTCAGTGACGGTTGCGCAACGTCTGGCGACGCGGCTACCTGCGGAACTTGGGGCCATAATTAACCGCTGTTTGCGTGCTGAACGCGAGGAGCGCTATGCGTCAGCCGACGCGCTGGCAGCGGATCTCCGAAACTACCTCGGTGGTTACCCCGTCATGGCGCGAGATCCAGGAGCGTTCCAGCGAGCCGGTAAGTTCCTTCGCCGCAACTGGCTCGCCAGCACCCTGACGCTGGGCATCGTTACCGTTTTGGTCGTTGGAACAACCGCTTATGTTCGCTCCATCGAGGCGGAACGACAGGCCGTGCTCGTGGCGAACGAGCAGGCCAAGCTCGAGGCGGCTACGGCGCAAAGTCTTAATGATTTCTTGCTGGAAATGATTTCGGGCGCGAATGTATTCAGCGACGCGTCCGAGCCTATCACCGTTCTAGAAGCCGTGGTTAGTGGTGCGGAGCTGGCAGAGCGCCAGCTCGCCGATCAGCCCCTGGTCCGCGCGCGGCTCCTGAACGCGTTGGCCGGGACCCTGAGCTCCATGGGTGAGTGGTCGAGCAGCCGGGACATGTTGCAGGCGGCTATGCCCGCCCTAATCGACCACCCGGAACTGACCTTTACCGAACGCAGCGAGCTGCGTTCGCATCTTGCCTATGCCACCTATCGTCTCTCAGATTTTGACGCGGCGCGAGAGCAGTATGACGCGCTGACTAGGCTCTACGAACAAACGGGCAAGACCAACGACACAATCTATGCCAATGCCTGGCGGCGCCTCGGCCTGTTAGAACGCCGGGCGGCGAATTATGACTTGGCGATCGAGCACATGGCGAAAGCGCAGACAGCTTACGCGGCCAGTGATGCTTCGGACCAGACGCTGGCGGGCTTCGCGGGTGACCACGGCTTAGTGCTGAGTCACCGGGACAAGGAGTCTGCGCTGGAGCGCTATGACGAATCGCTGCGGCTTTTTAAAAATGTGCAGGGCGAAGACTGTCCGAGCTGTGCAATCACGCAGTCCAATCGTGCCTGGGTCCTGCGTGAACTCGGGCAATACGAAGCGGCCCTGGCAGCCTTGAGGTCTGCCGATGAGACCTTTGTCAGACAAATGGGCGCAGACTACGGTTCGCGGCAGGGTTCGCTTCTGTTTGAGATGGCGGCGGTGCTCAATGACATGGGGCGCTACGAGCAAGCGGATCAACACCACCAGCGTGCGTCGCAGGTTTACCTGAAAGCCTTCGGTCGGAATCATTCCGCTTACGCCCTGTCCCTGTATGGTCATGCGCAGACCCACCGGGACCACGGTCGCTGTGATCTGTCTCTGCCCCTGCTCTACGAAGCCCGCGATATCCACCTCGAGTTGTTCGGTGAAGCCAGTGAGTGGGTCGCCAAGGACGACCAGCGTATCGCTCAGTGTGAGGAAACGCATCAGAGTGCTTCGGACTCTGGCCCTTTTTCAACTGGCCACTGACAGCTCCCAGTTCGTCTTCGACTTTTCCTTACTTTGATCCCCTAGGGCCCCAATGGGCGCTGTTCTAGAAGCGGCTGTGGGTTTACTCTGACCCCAGATATTCGGGTAGAACGTGGGGAAACCAAAATGATTATCAGACTATGTGCCGTGTTGGTGCTCATCAGCGCGGCTGCAGCAGCACAGGACCAGCATCCCCTTCAGCGGGATTTGCAGATCATTACCCACCTGTTTCCCGGGTCGTACGACAACAACGAGCAGGTCTATTTCAACAGTCGTCTGGACATTCCCGATGACTTGCGCCACGAACGCGTGTCTTCCGAGGTGAGACGTATCCCGAACGACCGCTTCGGAGAACACGCGTTCTTCATTCTCGACTATTTGTATGAGCAGGATCGCTGGCACCCCCGCATCTATACCTTTCATATGGATAAAGAAGAAAACGCCATCCGCATGAAGCTGCATATGTTGATAGGAATTGATGGCGAGCCGTACCGCAACGCCATTGAAGATATGTCTTTGCTGAATAACCTCTCGCCCGATGACCTCACTAACCTTCCGGAGTGCGACCTGTTCTGGAAGCCGATCATTCATGGCTATCACGGGGTTATGAAAGAGAAGGCCTGCGTTTATGAAGAGGGAGGAGAGACCGTCTACGCCGATTATCAGATGATGCTTGACGATCGAGCGTTATGGAAAGGAGATGTGGTCCGGCGCGTATCGGATGACGTTCAGGTCAACTCCGAGCCGGAAGTGCTCCATAAGCAGCTACGAGCCCGTTGGTTTACCTGCAACATGGGATTCTCTGGAGAGGGCACGTCAGGAAACTTTGGCGGCATCCGCATGCACGACCAGGGCGGAGAATACTTTGTGCCACAGCCGACAGAGGAAAAGCCAGACCGTCAGATTGGTATTCGCCTGCGCAACGTGGACTGGGCGATGAACAACGTTGCCAAGGGTTTTACCAACGACGTATTTGTCATGTATGTGGTTGAACGTTCTGGGGGCAAAGACCGCAACCTGACGTACTCCTGGGGTGCGCCCGAGGAAACGAGCGTTGGCATTAATCTGATTTGGATGATTACGTCGTGCTACATCACGCCGACAAGTCAAACGCAGCCTTATCTCAGAAGACCCCCAGCAGGTCCTTGGCAAAGCCCGCCGCCGTAGTCGTAAGCACGAAGGTTTTTACGCAGGTCTTGGTCTTGCGGTGGCCTCGGGGTCGGCGACCACAAATCCGAATTCCATCAGCGACCTGACTGCGGTCACAGTGGCCCTCAGCTCAGTAGGGTCTGGAGGATCGGGCGCACAGGCTTTTGCCAGTGCTGCGTTGATGGTCAGTCGTCCGTCAAGAATGCTCACCACCCGGTGGGTCAGGGCGTTGATTACCACCTGCCGTACCAACCCCTGAGGCCGGCGTAATTCGTTTACGGTGACGACAGAAGTCGACGACCGCCTCACCGACAGCACCGTTTTGACGTCCTCGGCCAGCCGAGGCCTGGCCATCGCCAGCGTCCGATCATCGATGATGTTCATAGCGTCGATACTCCTACAGTGGTCCGCCAGGCTCTGGCTATCTTCAAGGTGAGATAGATCGGCGACCGCCTCGACACGGCGCCAGCGGCGCCCCTTCCTCTGCCGCACCAGAAGCAGGCCGCCATAAACGCGGGTGACATGTCGCGACCGCAGTGAATCCAGCCAACCGTCATAGAGAGATTCACTCAACCGAGAGTTTTCCAGAAAAGTGGTGTACTCCCTGAGCCGCAGCTCGACATACCGTTCCGGACTCACGGAAAAACCGGGAACCGCCAGGACGTCGCAATCCACTCCCTCAAAACGCTCCCGCAGACGCACCTCGAAGGGTTGTTGAGCATAATCCAGCCAGTCCATCATCATGAGCAGGCGGCCTCCGCGACTCAGATGCTCGCTGGCGCTGAGGGCCAGCCCCAGAGCCGTCTCATCGTCACTGCGTCCCGAAGAATAGTGCAGCAGCGGCGGCGCGCCGATGACGAAACCGGGATTGCTGACGATGGTGTCAAACTGCTGACCATCGGTCAGCGGCTGAAAGTCCGGCCCCGTCGCGCAGACAATCGGCGCCGAATCATTGAGTTGCTGACTGAGCTTCAGCAGCTGGTGCGCGCGAGGATTGATATCCGAAGCCGTCACCCGGGCCCCGGTCGCGCTCGCGCGCAGCGCCAGATAACCCTGGCCGCTCCCCAGATCCAAAAAGGTCTGGTCAGGGCCCGTTCGCATAAGCCGGCTCAGCCTGAGGGTGACCTGGCTGATGCCGGGCACATAGCCCGGATCGAAACGGTGGTGAATCGGGTCTGCTGCGACAAGCAGATCGGACACAACAGCTATGGAGACTTCAGCTCTGAATTCGAGCGTCTCGTGATCAAAGGTGAGGACGGGCGCCAGAGTGTTTTGTTCGTCGTGTGAGAACAGGTCTTCAAGCAGCGAACCAGACACAGCTTTACCGAGAAACAGCAGGCGCACCAGAGCGTTCAAGGGTGTCGCCGGCTCGGTGGCCGACAGCTGACGCGTCGATGCTCTCAACGTCGGCGACCAACTTTGCCCTGTCAACCGGGATACAGCGTCCTGAGTGTATCCATACTGACGCAACAACCTGCCCAAACGGCGCGCGCCGTCCGAGTCGTAGGAATGCGCCCTCAATTCTGACCGAGAGACTGAAGGAGGGCTTAGAACGCTTGATACCATAATTCGGGCAGCACCAGTTCGTCTTCCGCATGGAGCGTTAATGCTTCGGTCAACTTGTCTCCGTCCAGCTGATAGCTGCCTGTCGAGATGGTCTCGATCATGGCCCGACTACCCGTGAACCAGTCGGCAACCACCAGGGACTGCGCCGCGCCCTCGATGCTGATGATCAGGTCATCCCCTTTTCTTTGAAACCAGATATCGGTCGGGGAGAGCTTACCTTCCAGCGCCAGGGTGTCGTTACCAACGCCACTCAGCACATAGTTACCGGCTGCATCGGATAGCAACGCGTCGCTTTCGTGCTGCGGTTGCAGCTGTATCGCGTAGCCCTGGCTCGAACCCTGTTCGGCGTTTTCCGTTTCCACCTTGAAGTTGAAGTTTCCAATATGATCGTGAGCGCGTCTGTTTGGCATGTTCCGATTCCTCCATTGGTTCTGCCCGATCCGTCCACTGTCGCCCACGCTTTGCGGGCTGAACTCTAATACGTATTCGTCCTTTAGCTACGACAGCAGAGCTGATTGCCAGCCTGAGGACGCAACGGCGTGTCGCAGGCCGGACCGCTCTACGTATTACTTCTCAGGAACAAACAGTGGAGTGCCTATGCGTTTTCTAACTGCTATCGCTCTGGCAGCATCCTTTGGCGCCAGCGCCGACGTCAGAAAAGGGCTGACCACCCTGGACTTCATCGCCGGCATTAATGGCGGGGGCTGTGCCTACACCAGCGTGGCGGCGGCTGTGGAGGACGCCGTCAGCGGCGACACGATCTACATCGAAAGCGGTCTTCATGAGGGACTGATCGGCGAGATCGACGTGGATCTCACCATTGTTCCCGGTCGCCCGGGTCCTCCCGGTGCCACGGGGTGTGAGAGAGAAAACGCCGGTGCCGACCCTTTCGATACCCGGCTCAGCGGCGCCGGGGGCAGTGACGACGCCGTGGGCGGCCTCGTTCACGTGCTGGACGGGGCAGAAGTGCTGATTCGCAATCTGTCGCTGGAATCGGCCAACGCGAACAATGGCGGAATTTTGGCCGTCACCGGTGGCGCCACGGTCACGCTCAGCGGTGTTCGCGTTCACGACGGAGAGGCGACGGCCAGCGGAGGACTGATCTACGTTGAAGGGGGTGCCGAGGAGTCCCGTCTCAACCTGGGAGGCAACAGTCAGCTGACTGCGGGGCGCGTCTCTCCGGGAGATGGAGGCGGAATAGCGCTGTTTGGCGCCAGCCTTACGGTCCAGCACGCCGGGATCGGCAGCTTACTGCTGGGGATCACGCCGCCGGCGCCCAACAACACATCGGACGGCAACGGCGGCGGGATCTACGCCAGCGGCTCCACGCTCAGCTTCCGCGGCAATGTTGACATGCTTGCAAATACCGCCGGAGGCAATGGTGGTGGACTGTTTGCCCTGGACTCAACGATCACGGCCGCTGGGGTCAACTTCAACAGCAACCAGGCGAGCGTCAGCGGCGGTGGGTCATCCCTGCTGGGTGGCGTCGCATCTTTTGGCGATACCACCTTTGTGAACAACCAGGCTACGACGTCTGGGTCAAACCAGGGGGGCGGTGGCATCCATGTGGCCGACAACGCCAGCTTGCAGCTGGACGCGGTGACCCTGGATAGCAATGACAGCGGACTACTGGGCGGTGCGCTGCTGACCGTTGATTCAGAGGTGACGGTCACTGACAGCATGTTCGATGGCAATCAGGCCAATTCAGGAGGCGCAATCCTTTCCGCCTCCAGCAACATTACTATTGAGGCCGGGTCGCTGACCAACAACGACGCCTTTCTCGATGGTGGCGCCATCTTGAACACTGCAGGCGGCACGCTAACCGTCACCGGTGGAGCGCTGCTCGATATGAACTCGGCACAAAACGGCGGCGCAATCGCGCAGGGCCAGACGGGTTCGTCCAACATCGTGCTTGACGGGGTAACGCTGTCGAACAACCAGGTGACATTCGTAAGCATTGGAGGAGGGCGAGGCGGTGCCCTGTACTCTGGGGCAGGATCAATCGTTATCCGCAATGCACTGTTCGACGGCAACCGAGCCGACCGGTTCGGCGGTGCCGTGTTTGTGGAAGATTTTTTTGACAATGGCCTTACGGTGGAAATCGCGGATTCTGAGTTTGTGTCCAACGAGGCAGACCAGGGCGATATGGAAGAGGGTGGCGGCGCTTTGGCAGCCAACGACGTTGAATCGTTGAGTATCCGCGATACGCAGTTCCACCTGAACACCGCTGGCTTATCCGGAGGCGCTCTTCGTCTGGAAGGCGTTCAGTCGAGCGCAATGACCAATGTCCGGTTTACGAACAACCAATCCGCTCTCGGTGGCGCAATCTTCAGCCGCGACAGCAACTTTCAGATCGGGACCCAGTTTTCCACCTGCGACCCTTTTGCTCTGGCGGCCAACGATTACTGCGCGCTGTTTGCGATGAACAGCGCATCACAGTCGGGCGGCGCTATTTTCGTCGATGACATCTTCACTGCCGGCGTCGTCAGCCTGAACCAGGTGGCGCTGCTAGAGAACACGGCGGGCAGTTCCAGCGCTACCGCCGGCGCGGCACTCGCCGGCCAGAGCACGGTGCCCGGCGTTTTCATGCTGGAAAACGTGCTCGTCGCCAACAACGGCTCGCCCGGCAATGAGGCTTCAGCGATTGTGATCACGACTGACCATGAACTGTCCATGCGCCACGTCACGATTGCCGGCAATGAAGCCAGGCCCCTATGGGTTGACGGCTTTGGGTCTAACGTGGAAATCCATGACTCTGTGATCTATTTGAACGGCATGGGGCCGCGAGTATCGAACGAGGTATCTTTCATACGCTCCTGCAACAACGCTCAAACCCCGGATGCGGACGGGCAAAGTATGGGCGGCAATCTCGGCAATCCGAACTTCACCACCACTGCCCGGGGGGAGTATCGCCTGTCGGCCGTCTCCGTCAGTGCCGATCAATGCGTGGTGACCAGCCCAAGTGATCTGGACGGGCTGTTTCGCTTGGGACCGGACCTGGCCGACCAGGGTGCCTTTGAGCGGGACGGTGCAGTCATGAGGCCTGATCCTTTGTTCTCAGATGGGTTTGAGTTGCCGTAGAACAGTCTTTGCCGGCACCTGAGTTTTTTCTCAGCTTCCCAAGGCCTTGAGCAAGCTCCAAAATGCCCAGGTAAGCAGTCCTACAAAACCTGCCAGTAGCGGAAGCATCGACCAGCGGATGGAGAGGTGTTCGCGTTCGGAGCGTGCCTGCTCCACCCAGCGAGTCTGGAATTCGTTGATGAGCTCGCGGGCCTGCTCATGGTCAGCTTCGTCGTACAGCCATAGACCCGCGCTGCCAAAGCCCCAGCTTCCGGTTTTTGTTTCGTAGTATTGAATGCCGGCTTCATCCAAGGTTTCCTTTACGCCCTGGATCTCTTCCTCCGGCGCTGACCGGGCATCAAAAACGCGTTTGCTCATGACGTCATTGTGACATGGGTGCTGCTCGAGCTCTGGAATATCTGCAGGTTTCGAGGTCGTTCAGCGGGCTTTCAGCGTGTGTCATCTAGCCTGATGCCATTCATCGCTAAGGGGTTAGGGTTGTGGGGTTTCGGCGAACTTTTCTCGGCTTGGCAGGCTGAGCGAAATCATGGGACGCAACGGGCTATTCTGGATCGCTCTCGTCCTGATCACCGTCTTGCTGGCTGGTGGCCTGAGTGAGTTTGCGGTCTGGGCCTGGGTCCGTTCGACGCGGCCGGCCAACCTCCACCTCTATCCTGCCAACCAGGTGTGGCTCGGCGGTTTTGTTCCCCAGCTGACCGGCATTTTCTATGCGCCCGAGCCCGATCACGAAAGGCGTTTCTGCCGTGATGAGTTTTGCACTCAGGTACGCACCAATGCGCAGGGTTTTCGATCTGATCGGGAAGTCTTGGCTCGTCCCGACGTGGCCATAGTGGGAGACTCCTTCGCCTTTGGATGGGCGGTGGAGGTTGAGGAACGGTATGGCGCTCAACTAGAGAAATTGCTGGTCAATCGAAGGGTGGAGTCGCTAGCGTACCCCAATGGGCACAGCCCCCCGTATTACGATTTCTTTCTCAAACAAAACCCCCAGTACCTGCCGAAGGAACTCCTGGTGATGCAGCTTTTTGCCTGGAACGATCTCGGCGCGGATCAACAGGACGTCATTTACTGGTATGACGAGCGCGAACAGTGGATTGGTCTGGGCAGCCGTAGCCTGATGGTCAACGCGGACGGCTACTTTGATTCGCCGGCTCGGCCTTTCGTTCCGCGGCGGGAAGGGTTTGGCCGGCTGCTGGCGCGATCGTGGACGGGTCGCCTGGTGTTGGCAAACCTGCGCCGGAACACAGGTCCCCCAGTCCGACCGTCGGAGCTGGCGCCGCTCGATCGGGGAGAATTTGATTTCAGCGCGCGGCGTGCGCTGGGGCATGTGCGCGACCTGGCTCGCCGGGCTCGTGAACGGGGTAGTGATGTGGTCCTGCTTTATGTGCCCTTTGCGACGCTCATAGGACAGTACCCGCGTCTGTGTCAGTACGAGGCTGAGCTATGCAACCAACGAGCCGCCAACGACGATCCCCTGGCCGCCGCCCTGGCTGCATGGGGTGAGGTGGCGTCTATTCCGGTACTCGACCCGACGTCGGCACTGCGGGCTGTCGAGCGAACGGGCCAGCGCACCTATCTAGAAAATGACGGACACTGGACGCCGGCGGGACATCGCGTGGTGGGGGAGGTGCTCCATCAGTGGATCGAAGAGCGGGAGCAGTGATCGTAAACCTTGGAATCTTGGGGGCAGAACGCTTGGGGCGGATCCAGGAGTGCCGATTGATGCGCCCGCGCCCGAAGGCGCCGTTCTGTGCTCACGTCAACCGCGTGACATCGCTGCCGGCACGTGATGAAGTGGCGCCCGTCTCCCCAACCTGTGGGCACCACCTGATGACCCTGCAAGACTTGCCATGGTAGCCATCGTCGACGCACGTTTTGTCGCCGGCAACGCCGCCTATTTTTTCGATGACCAGGCGGCGATTAAGCAGGGAGCGCCGCAGGATGGGTTTGTCTACCGCGGCAGCCCGGTGACCCCAGGCTACGAGGCGGTGCGCCAGCCCGGCGAAAGCATCAGCGTGATGCTCCTGCTGGACACAGGCCAGTGGGCTGTCGGCGACTGCTGTGCCGTGCAGTACTCAGGCGCTGGCGGGCGCGACCCGCTGTTTACCGCCCACCACTATGTGCCGTTCCTGGAGAATCAGGTTGCGCCTTTGCTCATAGGGCTGGACGCGACCAGCTTCCTGCATAACGCGGGGCTTATTGATGGCCTGATGGATGGCGAGAGACAGGCCCATACGGCAGTCAGGTACGGCGTCAGCCAGGCCCTGCTCGACGCTGCCGCGCTGGCCCTCAGCGTTTCCAAAACCGAGGTGATCTGCCGCTGCTACGACCTGCCGCTACCGGATGCTGCAGTGCCGCTGTTCGCCCAGAGCGGGGATGATCGCTACTCGTCGGTCGACAAAATGCTGATGCGGCGGGTGGACGCGCTGCCCCACGCTTTGATCAACAGCGTTGACGGCAAGCTAGGCCGGCAGGGTGAGGCGCTGCTCGAATATGTGCGCTGGCTCGTGGCGAGAATCCGCTCGGTGAAGCCTCTGATCAGCGACGCCGGGAGCTATCATCCAACGATCCATATCGACGTCTACGGCACGGTGGGCCTGATCTTCGACAACCAGCCGAGGCGCGTCGGAGAATACCTTTGTCGACTGGCAGAAGCGGCCGAGGAGTTTGAGCTGTACATCGAGGGACCGGTAGACGTGGGCGACCACCAGCGCCAGATCGCATGCCTGGGCCAGATCCGTGAATACGTTGACGAACACACCGAGTCGCTGAAGATTGTGGCCGACGAGTGGTGTAATACGCTCACCGACATCCGTCACTTCGTGGACGCCAAGTGCTGTCACATGGCGCAAATCAAGACGCCCGATCTGGGCAGCATTCATAATGTGGTGGAGGCCGTCCTCTACTGCAAAGATGGCGGCGTCGAGGCTTACCAGGGCGGGAGCTGCAATGAGACCGACCTCTCAGCCCGCTGCTGCACTCAGGTGGCTCTGGCCTGCCAGCCTGATCGACTGCTGATCAAGCCGGGCATGGGTTTCGACGAGGGGATGCAGATCGTGTCCAACGAGATGAACCGCACCCTGGAGCAGCTGGCCGTTTCCGAATCCAACGACAACACGTAGCTGGGCCATGACCAATACGCAGAACAACCTTCCGTTTTCCGGCCTCCTGGTTGTCGCCGTCGAACAGGCGGTTGCCGCACCGCTGTGTTCCAGCCGCCTCGCTGCGGCGGGTGCCCGGGTGATCAAGATTGAACGCCACGGCGGCGATTTCGCGCGAAACTATGACGCCGCGGCCAGGGGTGAAGCGTCGTATTTTGTCTGGCTCAACCAGGGCAAGGAGTCGCTGGAGCTGAATCTTAAGGACCCCGACGACCAGCAGTTTCTTCAGCGGATACTGGCCAAGGCCGACGTGTTTATTCAGAACCTTGCGCCGGGCGCCACCGGAAGGCTCGGTTTTGGCTCCGACGAGCTACGCAAAGCCCACCCACGCCTGATCACCTGCGACATCTCCGGCTATGGCGATGAAGGTGACTACCGGAAAATGAAGGCCTACGATTTTCTGGTGCAGTGTGAAACAGGCCTGGTGAGCATCAACGGCGCGCCGGGCGCCATGGGTAGAGTCGGCGTCTCGCTGTGCGACATCGGGGCCGGTCTCAACGCGCTGATCGGCATCCAGCAGGCGCTGTTTAACCGGGAGAAAACCGGGCAGGGTTCCGGCGTCAAGGTCTCGTTGTTCGACACCCTCGCGGACTGGATGAACGTGCCCGCCATTCATGAAAAGTACGGTTCCGGCGCGCCGGAGCCAGCGGGCATGCGCCATCCGTCCATAGCCCCCTACGGCGGCTACGCAAGCAGCGACGGAAAAACGATCGCGATTTCGATCCAGAACGAACGGGAGTGGGTGACCCTGTGTGAAAAGGTCCTCGACAGTCCGGAGCTGGCCGTTGATCCGAGGTTTGACACCAATAACAAACGAGTAGAAAACCGTCCGGCGCTGGAGGAAAGCGTGCAGGCCGTGTTCTCCCGCCATACGGCAAGCGAAATGTGCGACCAGCTTTTGACTGCGGGCATCGCCTTCGGCTCCGTCAACAGCGTTGCCGGTCTGCTGCGGCACCCACAGCTCAGGCAGCGCCCGGTGCACCTGCCTGGTGGTGAGTCGGTGGACATCATTGACTGGCCAGTGCTGTCCACCATCATCCCGCCGCCGGGAGCGCAGCCGCACGCGGCGAATGCTGTGGCCCGTGCTGGCGAACATAACGAGGCACTGCGCCGGGAGTTTGGCGGATGAGTTTGCCATCTGAAATCACGTTAAAGGCGTTACCCCTTGCTCTGGCCGGCGCGCTGATGATGTCGGCAACGGCGCTCGCTGACGACGTCGAAACCGTCCTGAAGCTGTGGGGACAACAGGGTGGCCCCTGGACGGGCGAGATCGAGATCTATGGCCCGGATGGCGGAGCCCCGCAAACCCTGGGGCTTAAGACAAATTGGGACGCTACGCCGGACCATACCGTCCTGACCAAGATAGAGACATTCACATCCTCGGATCAGGCGTTCAGTGCGGTGACTGTCATGTACTCCCAGGCAGACGGAAACCAGATCATCACCCCCTACTTCTCCCAGGGCAGGCAACAGGACTTCCGCTTCGCCGTGCTCTCCGTTTCGGTTACAGACTCAACCAACTGGACAACGGTGATCGCATCACCGGATGGCCAGGAGACGTATGAAGACCGACCGGCGGTGCTGCGCTACGTTCGAACCAGAAAAGGCAACCACATCGAAAACACCAAAGAGGTGGATTTTCTGGATGATGACGACGACGGGCGCTTCGAACTCCGCTCGTTGATCCGTCAATCGCTTGCGCCGGAAGGATAAGCTGTTCGGTCAGTCTCTCTTCGTTACCTGGTGATCCGGGGTTCTGACCCCTGAGTTCGTACGATAGGACTTGCGGCCACCATCGCACAGGCCGTCAACTGATCCGCTGACGGGCTAATTCTCAAACCCGTCAACAAAAATGAGGTCGTCCACCGCGTTGATGGTGATCTGAGCCGTATCCAGCGGCGTTGGTCCGTTGTTTATTTCCACGGTTAACACCGTTGAGTCCAGAGGCGACTGGGCGGTTCGAATAATGCCGCTGCTGTCGATCGTGTACTGGCCAGCGCTGTTGCCGCCGCCAATCATCCAGCCACCGGAAGCCGGCACCTCGTTGTTGGGGTCGTCCAGTACCACCTGACCCACCAGCGTGCCCACCGCTGCATCTTGGTTGACCACAAAAGTCGCGTCGCTGATCAAAGCGCCAGCCAGTAATTCAAAGGTGCCCAGCACACCAGCGGGCGCCGCATTAGCGCCGGTGGTGGCGCCGTCAAACACCTGGTCGGCGTTCAGGCTGATGGTATACGTTCCAACATCTGCGTTACTCAACCCACCTGTCGCGGTAAAGCTATAGGTAACAGCACCGCCCACGTTACTCACCTGGCTTGCCATGAAGGAGCCGGGGGCAATGGAGACGTCATTGATGTCAAAACTGTCGGCGTCTACCACGCCATCAGCATCAGCATAAGTCACGGTTAACGCGTAGGTATCGCCGCGGGCCCGCACATTGGGTGCGGCGGTCAACGCGGCGACGGGGCCGGTAATGTCCGTATATTCCACCGCGCCGATATCGCAGTCTCCAACACCATCGGCGTTACCGTCAGTCGAACGGGATCTGCCTCGCTGCTCGAAAGATCCCTGGCAGTCATCTTCGGGCACCTGGTCCACCAGGTTGCTGCCCGGAAGGATGTTATGGGTGGGTGTCGAGCCGCCGTTGTCGGCCAGCGCAAGATCGAGACCTGGATCACCCATCAGCGGCCCAAGACTGCAGCCGCCGTCGCCAATCCAGCTGGGCAGGGTGCTGCTGGGCGCTGTTGAGGACTGACAATCCCCGCCGATGCTGTTGAACACCACGGTGCTATCTACCGTTGCCGAGCCCTGCAGGTCCAGACCACCAGCGGCAGCCGCTGAGTTACTGACCAAGGTGTTGAATTGCAGATTGAGACTCGTGCCGGAATGATAGACGGCGCCGCCGCTAAGGGCCGCCGTATTGGCGGAAAATGTACTGGCAATAAACGTTGCGGTTGCACCTTCGATGCTGACCGCTCCGCCGCGTCCGCCGGCTGATTCATTACCTGCAAACGTCACTTGTTCCACTAACAGCGGGCCGGTGCTGCGGATGGCGCCACCGTTGCCGTCGCTGAGATGACCCTGCACCAAAGCCTCGTACAAGAACAGCGACTCACTGTTGTAGATCGCACCACCACCAACGGGCTGGGAGGGCCCTGTTGCGTTACCACCCACCAGGGTCATACCACTGATAGTCACTTCCAGCGGGCTGGGGTTAGGCGCGTCAACGTCAAACAACCGCGCTGTTCCCCCACCATCAATGGTGAGCCGATCAACACCTGGGCCCTGAATTGTCACCGCTGAGTCCACCACAAACGCTCCGCCAGCGGCGCTAATCGCGCCGGGCAAAATCGAGGACGCGAAACTGATCCGGTCTTCGTTGAAACCTGCTGCACACTCTCCGGATGCTAAGCCGCTGGCAGTATCACTCCCGGCGGCAGCCAGGGCTTCTCGCAGACTGCACTGGCCGTCATCAGCCGTCAGGTCCTGCTGGGTCGTCACCTGGATAGTGGGAGAGTCGACCCCGGAAAACTCCAGCGCACCCACGTCACAGCTGGCTGAAATTCGAGGGAATCCTCGCTGATCCGTGGGCAGGCACAGCGCAGCGTCTGCCGTGCCGTCGGCCAGCCCCCCCTGGGCAATCAGGTGAGTACTGGTTCTTATGCCCCCGTTAGAGTCCAGTGGCTCCAGACCCACGTCCCCGCTATCAGTGACGCTGCAGGTGCCGTCGCTGTCGATGGTGTTTTGGTAACTCATTGGGTTTTGCGTATAGCCATCGTTGAAAAACCCGCAGTCATCTCCCTGATTGTCTACAACTAAACTGTTATTGAGGGTAACGCTCCCGCCTTGCTGATACAGACCCGCACCGTAGCTGCCGCTATTGTTGGCCACCGTAGCGTGGGTAAGAGTGACGGTGCCATCGCGAACTTCTATCCCTCCAGCCACCCCGCCGGTATTGCCCGAGATGGTGCTGTTTGTCAGGACCGCAGTGGCCCCGGCAGTCGTTAAGTTAATCCCGCCAGCGCCGTCAGCCGTGTTGCCCGATACCTCGCTTCGAATCAGCGTCAGGGTGCCTCCCGAATGGAAGATAGCGCCGCCCGCCCCATATCCCGATCCTTGGCCCGCTTCGTTGCGGCGCAGCCTTGTTGCGGTCAGCGTGACGCTGCCGCCCTGGCTCAGGATGGCGCCGCCGGAGCCCTCGGTTTCGTGATAGGAGACTTGAGTATCGCTGATACTCACCGTTGAACCCGAGCTGCGCAGACAGCCGCCGGAGCCGGTTACTCTGCTCCCGGAAAGGCTGCTTTCCGATATCGTCAGGCTGCCGCCACTGATGTCCAAACAGCCGCCGTTCGCAGCGTTGTTGCCTGTGAAGTAGCCGTTGTTGATGATGACCTGCGAGTCGGAAACCGACAGTGCGCCGCCGTTGTTAACAGCAGTATTTGAGGACAGGAACGAGGAACGGATGTCCAACGTGCTGAACTCAGCGGCAATGGCGCCACCGTCGTTTGCAACGTTATATCTCAGCTGAACCGAATTCAGCGTGAGGGGCACATTCGTCCAGATGGCGCCGCCGCCCTGGCTGCTTGAGCCGTTGCTCAGCGTCAGCCCGCTTAGGGTCAGGATATGGCTTCCGCCGCCATACGTGGAAAGAAAGTGACGGGAGTTGCCGCCAGCATCAATGTGGAGCTGGCTGAGACCCGGACCCTGAATCGAAACCGTATTTTCTACCTGAAGCGCGCCACCGCTGAGCTGCAGGGTTCCGGTCACCGAAGGCGCAAACACAATAACGTCGTCGCCCGATCCGTCGGCACAGCCGCTGCTGCCGGCGTTGTCAGAGTTGGCGCTGATGACCGCCTCGCGCAGCGTGCAGTTTGGCCCATCGCCGTCGTCCCGCAGGCTATCAACGGTAATTTCTGCGCCCTTCACGGCCGGTATCGTCAGCGCCTGGGCAATAGCCACAGCCAACGCTGTCTTGCGATCCCAAAGAGTAGTCGACATGCGGCGGTTCCTTACGCGGTGTCAGCAGGGGTTAGAAACGAATTCCAACGTTGATGCCAGGATTGTTTCCAGGGCTTTAACTTTCGCAGATTCTGATCCTTTATTCGACCTCGCAAAAAGTCGCCTCGTACTTACTCTGGAATGTGCAATGCACTTCTTTCAAGGATTGCATCGCCATGGGCACCATCCGCGTCGCAAAGGCGTCTTGACTCGCTGGGGCAGCGGTCCGGAAAAACACGCCGAATGTACCTTCGACAAGCGCGATATCAAAGCCAACCAATCCTCGCGGCGTCAACTTGAGCTGTGTGGGTTTACTCTGTCCCTTTACTCCGACCCCAGAAATTAACCCCATTTCACAGAGATCGTCTTGCCGCCTACTCCTCCGTTAAACAGCTTTCAACTCTTGGCAAAATAGCCTTAATGGATACGAGGTCTGTAATTGGCAGCCCGGCATCAACCTGTGCGATGTATTCGGTCCATTCCTGATCACTGAATCCGCGTGTCGCTCGGTTAAAACAGCGACAGTAGGCGTCCATCACGCCAAATTCGATACCGTCGTTAAAGCCCTGCGCAATGCAGCCCAGATAGAGATTGGTTTCATCACTGGTTACCGTTTCTTTCGGCAAATAAGGTTCCAAGTGTTCGGTAACCTTCGGTATTCGCTCTTCGATTCGATGTTGGTCCAGTTTGATCCGCATGAAACGGTTTAGGCAGTTTTCATCCTGCTTAACAACGGGAGGCTTTACTAGCGATTCTGAAGCTAGCTGTTTCAGCTGCGAATCGTCCATCCCAATCGGTTGAGATTGTATGACAACCAAATCGAGTGTGTGAGACTGGAGGTAGTGATCGGCTTACGGTCTCCATACCATTGACTGACAGTGCTCTGGTGATAGGCTCACTACTTAGTCAGAAGTTTCGTTAGTCATGTCGAACCAGTCCGTTTTTGCGATCGTTCTGGCCTGGCTTTTTTTCCAGAACGTCTCCGCCCAAAGCATTGTTATCGAGCAACCTATACCTGGGGTACTGCGGGTGTCCGAAAGCGGCTTGCCGGTCGGATTCGACGTCTCATTGACTGGGATATCACCTGGCCAGGCGGTCACCCTTACGGTGGAGCCAAGTGACCCCACAGAAATCACGGTGCGGGTTTCGGGGTCGCTGACCGTTACAGATGAGGGCCAGATAATCGGCGTTTCGGTAGGGCCGGTCGACGATGCTGAGGAGGATGGTGATCAAGTAGTCAGTGTGTTTGTGGGTGTTAGCCGGGATGAAACCACCGATCCGGGTTTCCTGGACCTCGCCACTGTCTCCGTTGAATTCATCAATGTTGATAACGAGTTGCCGGACTCGCTCACAACGTCCATGCTGATCGACTTGCTCGACGACGTTGGAAAAGGTTTCGCGGCTGTTGCTGGCTTGACTGACAGGGGATGTCAGGCAGTTCCCGAGTTGCTTGCACGGATTGATGAATTTCGGCCGTTCCGGGATGGCGGAGTCTTGGCGCCCGACCGAACGAGTCTCCCTGGGTTTTCTTTGTCTAGCCAGGCAATTAGCTATGTCCTGACTCAGGCAACCGGGATCGGCGAAGGACTTCCTACGTTAACAGGGTTAACCCCTAGTGGTCCTCAAATCCAGCGGGAGATTGTTGATTTCTGGACTGAAGCTCGTGCCACCGGCCAGCTGGGGTTGTGCAGCAGACCGGTAGCCGTGCCGAGTTTGTCGGCCCTACCATTGGCGATATTGGTCTTGTCTTTGTTAGCTGTCGGCCTTTCGATAATAGGGAATGGAATTTGGATGCGTCGTTCCGGCTAGGGTTTTGCGCTTAAGTGGGATATGCGTATTCCGGAATATATCCGAAGAAAAATGGTGGGTCGTATAGGATTTGAACCTATTACCAATGGATTAAAAGGCGGCCCTAATCGATTTTTCGTTCATATCAATCAATAGGTTAGCGGCGGCCGCTCATTGATTCGCTACCAAAAAGGACCAAAAACGATAGTGGGCGACTGGATCATTGGCCCAAATTTTGCCCAAGTTTTTTTCGCCTTATGTAGTGCAGCGATTGAGTGCTCTAGGGGCAAGCCAGTTCGAAGTAGACGCTGGCTTTCTCGCGAAGTCAGGTGTTTGGGTTGGCCCGAACCCTACCTACTGCTACTTACTTCAGGAAAGTCGGGTTGAGCTGGCCTGGTTAAGTCTGGTCTGTGTTTGATCTCCCAACCGCTCTGCTGCAGTTGATTCATGAGCACTTTTCTGTCCAACTGGGTGCGTGAGGTTGAATAACGCATCAGCTCTATACTCGCGCTGCCCAAATCGCTTCCCGCTGGCAGTGATCATGTTCCTGTTTGGCACGGTTTTGGCGCGCGAAGGACACGCTCAGGATTTCGAGCTAGTCAGCGACGCGTCGGTGTTTTACGGCTCGCGCGCAAACGACGACTCGCCTTGGTTCTCGGTTTCAGCGGACGGGCGCTTCGTGGCGTTTGCCTCCGATGCAGCGAACCTGGTCGAAGGGGACGATAATGGCCTGCCGGATATCTTCGTTCGTGACCGACTGACTGGAACCACAGAAAGGATTCCAGAGTTGGCTCAGAACGGGGCTGGTCTAGGGCGTGTGCGCCCTGACATTTCAGATGATGGCAGATGGGTTGTCTTTCTGGAATCTGCTTCGAACTTTGACGCAAACCGCACGCTGGGTGAGGTTTTGCTGTGGGATAGGCAGGAGGAGCAGCTCACGCCTATCACGGCCGACAGGTTTCGCCTTAGTGATTCGGCGGTGATTTCTGGTGATGGTGGCACGATCGTGTTTCACACCAGCAGCCAACTGATCCCGGATGGCGGGACCGGCGCGCGTTTGGTGGCATACGATCGCACTTCTCAGACGTACGAAACGATCACCGTTAACGTCGACGGGGAGTCAGTTGATGGACGTAACCCTGACGTCTCTGCAGATGGTCGATTCGTGACCTTTGACTCGCTTGAGAGTCGGCTTGTTTCGATCGATGTCAACAACTCGCGGGATGTTTTCCTTGCGGATCGACAAACCGACAGCATCGAATTGGTGAGCATCGCCTCGACAGGTATCCAAAGCGACGGCGATAGCGAGGGCGCGAGCCTATCCCCTGACGGTTTGCAGGTCGTATTCGTCTCATCGGGGCGAACGCTTGTTGGCGACACAAACTCCAATATGGACCGCATTTTTCTTCGAGACCTGCAGAGCAGTGAAACGACGCTTGTCAGCAGAACGCCTCTAGGCGCCGTTGTGGACCAGTTTTGCTCGAACCCGAAGATGTCTCAAAACGGTTTGGAGGTGTTGTATTGGTGCAGCGGCGATGATGTTGCGGGTGCTCCCGGCTCAGGGCAGGGGTTTTTTCGTCATCAGGTCGGCGTAAACGGCGCGGCGGTTGTGACCGTGCCTGGTCTTCAGCTACGTGAGACCTCGGCTATCGATTTGTCGGGCGCGGCATATGTCGCATCACGCACTGAAGTCGCAGAAGGAGCTTCTATTGCCAACATTCTGCGCGAGTCATCGCCGGGAAACATCGAGACCATCAGCCGCGCTTCGCAAGCTGACGTGTGGCCGTCCGGTATGGACAAAGACGCGACGCATGTCGAGTTAGCTGATAACGGCGATATTGTATTCATTACAGACGCTGCGAGCTTCACCCCGGATCGCAACTCCCGAGCCTTCGTCATCTCTACCAACGGGTCTGCGGCCGTTCTTTTGACCGGACTAAACGGAACCTCTCCCAACGGCGCAGACTCGGGAGTATCAATTTCGAGTAATTCCGAGGTTGCTGTTGTTGCGACGACTTCCAGCAACGCCCTTGAAGGCTGGGATCTCTCCGAATCCGGTGCATTGGTTATGCTGGATAGACGGACCGACACGCGCCAACTGGTTGCCTATGGAAACACAAGTGTTTTCCAAGTCCAGGTTTCTGGCAACGGTTCGTTTGCGCTATTTCGCTCTGGCCGCGACGACATCGTCTCCCAGCCGACAAACGGTGTAGGTCAGATTTACCGGACAGGTTTGCCGACTGGCGACACTCTGCTTGTCAGCACAACGACTGAAGGTGTGCCGGCAGATCAAGATACTGAACAGCCAAAGATCTCCCATGAAGGGCAGCTTGTGGCGTTTCTAAGTGCCTCGGATGTGTTGGCGGATCAGCCGCTCGGTTTCACGAATCATGTATTTGTTAAGAATCTGCAGTCCGGTCAATTGAGTCTGCTCAGGCGCTTTGACGGCTCGGTGTTTACCCAAGCCGTGCGCTCTATTGATCTATCATCCGACGGCCGGTGGCTGGCCTTCGCAACATCAGACAATGGTGTCATCCAGAACGCGCCTTTGTCAGGGTCGCACATCTATCTGGCCGATCTCGCATCAGGGGAACTGATCTGGGTGAGCGCGGGCCGATTTGGCCCCGATTCCGCGAATTACGATTGCCGTGACCCCGACCTTTCATCTGCGGGAATCTACCTGGCATTTGTCTGCAATCAGCCCGATTTGGTGGAGCCGGGCGTGAATCTGGATCTTCGTTTTGTGCAGCAGGCCTATCGTTATCATCGGCCGACACGAACCCTCGAACTTGTGACCAGGTCCTCCACCGGCGAGGCGTCGCCCGGCGAGCATCGACGGATCCGGCTGTCGGGAACTGGCAGGAATGCCGTTTTGGAAGGGGCGGGTACGAGACTTGTTAACGGAATACCCGGCACGTTCTCATATCAGGTTCTTCGCGCAGCGCTTGGAGAGACGCCGGAAATCGTCTTTACAAACGGATTTGAATAAACGCTAAACAAGAAGTCGGTTGGGACCAATCCTCGCCACTGGTAGTGGAGAAGTGAAGGAATTCTGGGGTCAGGACCAACCGTCAGATCCAATCTGACACGGCACCTGGTCCTGACCCCAGAGTTCTTGGTCCAGTTTACCTGTACGCCCTCCTCGGTGTTCGTTACTCCGCAAAACGACGTTAGAAGTCTCTTGCTAAACCAAGAAATCGGCCAGCTAGAAAGGGCCGTGACAAGATTGTTTTCGTCGCGAAAAAGTCCCTGTCGGGTAGACTGGCAGCGTCTTCCGTTCACACAACTATTGCAAACTCAAAAAGATCAATGGAGAAAGCGATGCAGGTGAGCTTGAAAATCTTCGACGAGACGTCGTCTGGAGAGATCTACAACGAAACCGTCCTCCGTCTGGCTAGCAAGCGAGTAAGTGCTCGAGAGGTAATCGAGCAGCGAGTGCGACAGGAGATTCAGAAATTCAATGAATCAGAGAAAGCGGAGTTGTTTTCTGGCCTAGTCCAGCCTCGGGATGCCGAGCGGGAACTGAACGGGTACAAGCTTAGAACTAAAAAAGCGATAGACGCCAATGCGCAGGTGAAGCTCGCCATAGCTGCATTTTCCAAAAACCAGTTTTTCTTTCTGGTCGACGATCGCCAAGTGGAATCCCTTGATGATGAGTTTGCAATTACCGAAAACACAAAAGTCACTTTCTTGAAGCTCATCCCGATCGTGGGAGGCTAACGCGCAGCCATGTTTGGGTTCGGTAAGAAAAAGCACAACGTAGAATTTGAGTTCGACAGCCATCATGAGTTCGCCCCCGAACACTCATTGATTGAGCGTTATGTGTCTGAACGTTTCGAGAGGGGGGACGCGTACTACGCTCAGGTGGCACTGAAGGACACTACCGTCGGTACAGAAATCTCTGGCTTGAACCCAAATTCGGCTTGTAAGCTGGCAATCGCTGTACATCAACGCATTGAGTACGGTGAGCCCGAATTTAAACGGCGTCAGCAAGAGAGCATTCAAGTGTATACCGACCGGTTCTATAGAACCCGATCAGTGCTATTCGACCTGTTTGGGAATGTGCTTCGGCGAAAACTGCCGTTTACCTCGGAACAGATCAAGATCCTGCTCGGTTGGCTTGAAAAAGAGCTCAACTCCGAAGGCTACCTGTATGGATTTGGCTACGCCGGGATAATCAAGGCATTCAAGGACTATGCAGATCGGGGTGAAAGCGTCGAAACGTTGGTCAAGACGGCAAAACGCATAGCTGACACCGCCGCGAAGAGCCCCAGCCGTGATACCCAAAAACATGGTGATCGAATTCTGAAGATCATCGGCTTGGCGCCTAAGTTGCCGCTAAAAGCCGGAGAAGCGTGGGCAGATGCTGCTATTGGGTTTGTCGAAGAACAATCGGAGAGTGACCAGTCCGACTGGTCTGAGCTGGTCGCTCATTGCGCTAGCGTCAATGGCGGAAAGCCAACCAAGAAATGGTCGAAGACCGCTTGTGATCTCGTCGAATCGGTGGGCCAAGAGAAACTCACTCGTGTGCTGCAGATCTGGTTCTTGCTCATCGACAAACCCCGCACCGTTCCAATTCTGGAATGGTCCCAGTGGGCGCCAGATCCAAACTTGATGATCGACGACCAAAATGCCGACATTCTTAAGGGGTTGGTCTGGCTATGCGGTGTCGTTGGCGATGACCAGATGGCTGACTCGATCGGGAAGGTTGCACTTTCCGCATACAGGAAAGTCCCAGGCGTGGGGCCACGGGCGACGAAAGTCGGGAACGCCTGCGTCTGGGCACTGGGACAAATCCCGGGAGAGTCTTCGCTGGCAGCACTCGCGATTCTGAAGGTCCGAGTGAAGTACAAGCCCGCGCAAAAAGGCATCTCTTCGTCGCTCACTGCAGCCGCAGAGCGAGCTGGAATGACGCCGGAGGAACTTGAGGAGATTGGAATTCCAGCCTACGGAATGGAGGAAGTTGGGACCCGCCGAGAAACGCTTGGCGAGCATACTGCAATACTCACTATTGTCGATGCCAAAAAAACGGTATTGACGTGGGAGAGTCGCGCAGGAAAGAAAACAAAGACCGTTCCCAAACCAGTCCGAGAACATTTTGCCGACGACTTAAAGGTTCTGCGTCAGGCCGGCAAAGATATACAGAAGATGCTGTCCGCACAGCGCGAACGGATCGACAACCTGTTTCTCAATAACCGCGTTTGGAAATATGAGGATTGGGTACAGCGATATATCAAACACCCGTTGGTGGGTGTGCTTGGTCAACGTCTTATTTGGTCCTTTGAAACGGGCGGGGTAAAGAAAACCGGAATGTGGTTTGGGGAGTGTTTGGTCGGGTCGGATGGCTCTGAAATCCCGAATGTGTCCGAGTGTTCGGCTGTGGCTCTATGGCATCCCGTAGGCGCGGATATGGATACGGTGGTTGCCTGGCGCCAGTGGATCGAAAAAAACCAAATCACCCAGCCCTTCAAACAGGCGCACCGAGAGATTTACCTGCTCACCGAAGCAGAAGAAAACACGGAGGTGTACTCAAACCGATACGCTTCGCATGTGATCAAGCAGCATCAGTTCAACGCGTTGTGCGCTGCAAGGGGGTGGCGTCACTCCCTTCGCCTTATGGTAGACGACAACTATGAGCCGCCGTCAAAACACCTGCCTCGATGGAATCTGCGCGCCGAGTTCTGGGTGGAAGGCATCGGCGATGATTATGGTACCGATACCACGGAGGCTGGCTCCTATGTTTATCTGGCGACTGACCAGGTTCGTTTCTACCGCGAAGACGCGGCGCGAAACAGCGCTCACGCTGGCGGCGGTGGTTACTATATGCATGGGCGAGATAACGAGTTCAACGCTCCAGTTCCTCTTCGGGACATCGATCCGCTTGCACTGTCCGAGGTGTTTCGCGATGTGGACCTTTTTGTCGGCGTAGCCAGTGTCGGCAATGATCCGACATGGTCTGACGGTGGGCCAAACGGCCGTTTTGTGGACTATTGGAATAGCTACAGCTTCGGAGCGCTAAACGAATCTGCCAATACTCGGAAGGCGATTCTTGAGAACCTTATCCCCCGTCTGAAGATCCGTGATCAATGCAAGGTTCAGGATCGATTTCTGTACGTCCAGGGTGACATCAGGGCCTACAAGATTCATCTGGGCTCTGGCAACGTGTTGATGGAACCCAATGACCAATATCTGTGCATCGTGGCGGCGCAGGGCAAGGCGGCTCCTGCGAATTCGGTCTTTCTGCCGTTTGAGGGCGACAATCGTATGGCGCTGATCCTCTCAAAAGCCTTCTTGTTGGCTGATGACAAGAACATTAAGGACCGTACTATTTTGAGCCAAATCAGACCCTAGGCCGAGGCATTCAATCGGGGCGCAACCCGGGAGTGGCCGGGTTGGTTTTATTGCTTTGAACCGTCCCGAAATGGAAAAGGTCTATTGGACTCCCGTCTCTGCGACCCATGTATGCTCTTTATCGTTTCGTTTCGACAGAGCGAGTTGCCTGTCCTGACTATGGCCGCCCCCATTCGATTTCACTTATCTGAAGTTTTTCACCAACGTTGCTAACCACGACGGTAACTGCCTCGTTGAACTCACTCCCGCTAATAGCCACGTAGGCCCAGGCGACGTCATGAGAATCCAAGTCTGGCATATCGGCGGTGCACTGCATCACCATGACTTCAATCGGGCCAGGATCAGCGATCTCATCATAGATCGTCATTTTCTCATACTCGCGCTTGAGATCGTCGGCGCTGAGTCTCAACTTCGCGGCTACCTTGTCTGCTGCCGCATCGAATCGCCCTTCGGTCAATAGTTCGGCAAACCTCTGCGCGAACTGCGCCGCCTCATCAAGAGCCCCGTCTTCCAGCGGCGCACCAGATACTGCCGAAGGAGACGGCTCACCGTGAGCTTTTTTCTCTCTGATTTTGGGGGTTAGGAGGTCCTTCAGCATCTGAACAATACCTCCGTCCTGTCCCGCCTTTTCCAGCGCGCTGGCGTACTCATCGAGGTATTCAGACATGCTCGATTCGGCGTCGTGAGTCCCACTGATTTTTGCCCTGCATCGCTTAACGTGGTCAGGCGCGTGCTTTGCGTACGAGCCTCGAAGTGACTCCATGACTGCTACCGCTTGAGAAAAGTCCCCAACCCGTTCCAGCAACAGACCCATGAGGTATGCCCAGTAGTCGTTGTAGTGAAGCGCAAGGGCAACTTTGTGAAGCTCAATAGCCTCGAGCATTGTAGGAAGATGAATGGGAAGCCCGTGGTCATCTCCGCCACGTGTCCAGCCTGGCTTCACCGGGTCATTCAGATTGCGTGTACTGCCAACGTTCTCGCGGCGTAACGCAAGGCCGTAGACTTCGTTTGAGGCAACTTTGAGAAGCGATTCAGGCGGGTTGTGTTGTTCAATATGTCGAGCGATCGCGTCGGGTCCATTTCGCGCAATGTGGGCGAGTTGACGAAGGGCGTCGACATCAGTTTGCATCTGCGGGTTGCTCGCAGGTGTTTGGCTTGTAGCCAATCTGTCGGCTTTCTCAAGGAGAATTTTTTCAGCCTTTTCCCAAGCGCTCTCTATGACTTTCACCCTTCCGTTGATTTGGGCGACCGATTATCTGTGAACCGCGCAATATTTTCTTGCTGCCCCAGCGTCTCGAGCTCAGGACACCAACGACGATGCAGTATCCATGCCTTACGTTCTCATAATCAAGTGCGTGAAGCCTCGGTCGCGTTCAGGGGTAGCGGCTAACGACCAAATTCCCTACTCGCATATAAGTCCGAAAGTAATGACTGTCGTGAAGTGGAGGCACCGAACTCACATGACGCGCATTGTTACGGCCCCACAGCCACAGGATGAAAGCAGTCGCCGACCCTCGTATAGCGTTACCTGAGTCTCTTCCAATGCCTGAAGGCCCGTGGGCCTCCCCATAACTCGGCTGACACTGTGCGCAGCATCATTTGTTTGGGCTGTGGCCTGTTCGATCTCATCCGAACATCCATCATTTGTGTTGTCACAGTTGCTCATAGTGCCGCCATGGCGGCACTCCCAATAGCGTTGTTTGAGGACAGCGGTTTGCTCGCGGGCCGCCCGGAACATCGCGCGTGTTGCACTGGACAGCTTGGCATCCTGGCTGCGGCGATGTAGCTGGTACTCCAGCTCAACGAGTGCGTCTTCGTATGCCTGTAAGACGGGTTCTTCGATCATCTGTTGACTCCTAAAACGCTCGAGTAAATTGAATCAAACCAACGAAGAGGCCCTTCAGCTGGTCGCGCTGAATTTGCGCTAGTCGTTTCTTATCGGCCTCGCTAAAGTCACCGTTAAGTATGTTGATTAGGCTTTGATGAATAGATCCAAGCTTTCTCAGAATTTTCAGAATGTTTGTCGGGCCATGCCGGTGTTTTTCAAATTTCACTGCAAGGTCAAAGAAACTATCTATGACCGCAGAACGTTCTTGGAAAGAGAGGTTGGGACCGAGTTTTTCATAGAGCACACCGTAGGCTTCAATAGCGCTCATGTCGTATGAAAGTCGGTAAACGCGATCCTGGCTGCTGATTACGCCGATGAATACGTCAAGATCCCCTTTGAAGGATTGGCCCGATTCAGCGACCTTCTTTCTGATCGATTTGGCAGCTTTAGCATCCTCGATTGCCTGTCGGAAAACCTCTACAAGTTTGTTCATATTGGACAATGAATCGGGAGTCGTTGGTGCAGCGATGTCAAGTCCGAACTCCTCTCCATAGGCAATAGCTTCTTCCACCAGCGATTTGAGCTCGTCGGAAAAAGCTACAGCGTCATCGACTTCGGTGTAGGTATTGAGTGCGACAAGGTACTTCGAGTAGGTTTCGATAAAAGCTAGGGCATAGGCGATCGAATCTGTCGGTTTACCCGCGTCGCCTGCAGGGTCGGCGGGCGGCGTCTCTCTAATTATTTCCTGTGAGAGGATGAAGTCAGATCTCACGTCTTTTGACAGATAGCCGATACATATGCGCTCGCTGTCGTTTAAGCATGTGTTCGCACCAGAATGCCAATCAGAAAAGACGCTAGGGCAAGTGGCCAACTCTGGGTCAGTTGAACCAGGGGGCGGTGCGGCTATCGCCGCATTGATTTCGGCCTTGGCCTTGTCAACAGCTGCGGCTTTGGGCTGTGGAAATAGTTTCCGAACAAAATTGTAGCCGAGAGTGCATTCTTGGTCGGAGAGGATTGAGAGCTTGAAGGCGGCCGCCCGGCTTTTTTCGAGGTTGTCGTAGTAAACGCCCAATTCGCCCATTGCAGCTTCTCCTGTTTGGGAGACCTCTCGAGCGCGTTCTCTAACAAGTGGGTTGAGAGAGCTACACCCCGAGACCAAAAAAAGCACCGATGCGCCAATAAACCAGCGCAAAATTGACTTTGAGAGCATCGTTTATCCTTAGTTATTCCGTAGGCTTGTAAAAAAGCAATGCTGTATGCGACGTCCTACTAGTGCCTAGATTCCAAGTTTTCTCTCACTGCGAATACCGTTTGAGGAGTCACCGGGGGAATTAGGGGGCAGACAGTTTTTTTGAAAAAACCAGGGCAGAAAAGTCGTCTGCGGACCCCGCAGGCGGTAGGCGGAGGCGGAAACCCCGTGTAACGCGTCAGGTGGGTTCTCGGCTTAGGCACCAGGGCGGCTGTCCGGATGACGAAGGCTTATCGCGTCCTACGCCATGAACTTTCTTGGCCCACGTTTGGCACAAATACGTACGGAGGAAAATAAGCGCGTCAGCTCATACTGACGTAAGTCTTGAAGCAAAAAAGCGGAAAATGGTGGGCCTTAGTAGGATTCGAGCCTATGAGCAATGGATTAAAAGACGGCCCTGATCGTTTTTTCGAATTTATCAATCAATAGGTTCGCGGTGACCGCTCTTCAACTCGCTACTTAAAGGTACGAAAAACGACTCGCGGCAACCAGTTAATTGGCCCAAATTGCTTTAGCGAAATTTTGGTCCGGTCAACGCAATAGTTACCGTGAGACAAATCATAGCCATCCTTTTCCGATAAACTCGCATTCTAACGGCACGACGATTGGCCAAAGTTCAATTGCCGGCTAGGTTGCATCAGTCAGGTGACCGACGAAATCGGGGCGTCTAGTTTGTTGACGAAGTCAACTAGGTAACCCTGAAAGACCCCGTTGGTTCCGAACGAGCTAAGGTTGGCTGCCTCGGAAATAAACGTAAGAAAGCGACCGTTGCGTGAAAGCGCCAGTGGATATGTGGACGGAGGATTACAACCAGATTGTGCATTGCCCTGCCTACCACCAGAGCTTTGGCTCGCCAATCGGGTAATGCCTCAAGATACGTCTCTTACAAAAACATCGGCAAAACCGTCTAAATCGTTCGGGATTAGCAACCCTGGACACGGACATCGTCAATGTCCCAGCTCTCGCCCCGGCCAAACCATCAGTACCTACTCAGAATCGGAATACAACATCATCCTGTGATAACAGTGAGGTGACGCTCTCACAATTCTCCATCGAGGGGAGTTTGATCTTGACACTAGTTCGAACCAATTGCACTGTTCCAACCAAAAAAAGTTCAGTATACAGTCATGCATCACGATGCATCTCCAACGAAATCTGCCGAAGTCGGGTGAATTCAGAAATTTAGGCGCCACTGTTAAGGAGAAAACAATGGTAAGCATGGCCAAACCCGAGATCCATTGGCATTACTTCGGAAAGCTCAGAACTCAGCTGGAAAATGAGGCGTGCAATCTTTGCTCCCAGAGAGTAGTCGCTAATCTTAAATGTCAAGCGGAGGGAAAACGATACTTGTTTGTACCCACAACCGCAGAGAGCGTATTAAAGGAAGCTCTCGGTCGCACGTTCCAGGCCGAGTCCGTTGACGTATTTGCCACAGAATTAGGAGACAATCGAGAACGAATTTGGTCGCAGCTCAGGCAGTTGTCAACAGCCGACGACACCGAGGGTTCAGAGTTCAGATTGTCCTTGTACTCTGGACCTGCCGACGGGCTTGCGCAGCATTTAAGACCGAAATCTGCTTTCTCAAGACTCCGCGCTTTTAGTAAACCGAATCGGCGAAGCGACAAGGGTGTGGTGCTTGTGATTCGGACTCCGAATAGGACTGCTTCAGCTGACATCGTGGTCCAGGTAGAGGAGTGCAACTACATGGCGGAGCTTGCGAGACAAAATGGTAACTTCGCTGAGGTATTGTCCGAACCAGGATTATCACGCGAACGAGCGTATGAGATTATTAGAAAGGCACCCTCCGCCATTTTGAACGGGAGCCATGAGTCGGAAAAAACTCTGGAACAGAGTATCGCACAAGCAACCAAGAGCTCCCCAATTGGACAACTTATTCAATCTGCTTGGCAGCATCTCAAGGCAGGTGCTTTACCCGAACTATTCTCGAAAGATGTGTTCGAGGCCCGGGTCGCAAGTCTAGATGAAGGAGCTAGAACTGCCTACCCGTGGGAGGCAATTATTAGTTTCTGGAGAGAAATCCTTTACGGTCTTAGCAGCGATAGGGAGTACGCAGACAGGTGGTATTCCAAGATTGACGCTAAGCCAGGTGGATGGCTGAACCTAGAAGACATTCACGACATTCTGCTTTACGAGAGCTCGATCTACGCCCTCCATTCGATGAGAGATCCTTCGTGCGCATCGTACTTGGTCGCGTATCATGGCGCACGATGGGTCCGGACTCGAATGGCACTCTCTTCGGTCTTTGGAGCTAGCGGAGGAGGAACTGAAGTGACCTGGGAGTAGTCTTCATCGTTCCAATGAGCAACCGACGCAATTCGTAGTGTGTTCCTCGCCGCGGGCTTTCGGCACGAGAAGAAGAAGTAGAGGTCAAGTAAATGGACTTCCCAAGCAACGTTAAACCACTCCTTATTGGACTACTGGTGGACGTGTCGGGTTCAATGACGACGTCGATTCAGAATCAAAGTGCAGACACAGAAAATAGATTACAGAGTTTCCAGAACGCTCTCGAAGCAATGGCAAAATCGACTCATGCGACGAATGCTGAAACGGTGCAGTTGTTCGCTTACGGATTTGGATTCGGAAATCCGCTAAGCGCGTTGCTAGGGAGGGACGGAGCCCCAGTGCAAGACCTTATTGAGGGTGTAGCTCCTTCCCCCACCGTAACTCTGGGTTACCTTGCAAACAATTGGCAGAGTTTTTCTGAGCACATCCGGAATAGGGCGTTGTCCATGTTTGGCGCCACACCAATGCTTGAGGCGTTCAGGATGGTCTCACGGCGATTCGATGAGGAAGTCGCTCGAACGGCCTTTTCAGGGAAAATCCTGTTTGTCCTTTCTGACGGCGATCCAACAGATGGAGAACCGATGGATATTCAAAGGGTTGCAAGGGAGCTGGCCCTGAAGGATGTGTTAGTTGTTTCCTGCTATGTGACGGATGGTGACACTGTGGAATCGCGAAGACTCTATTCGGACGCCCTTCCACGGTGGCCGTCGGGAGCGGAACTAATGTTCTACGTTGCCTCCGAACTCCCAGGAGACGAGGTATTTACGTCCTATCTCAGGGAGCATAATTGGAAGTTTGATAGTGGGTGTCGCCTATTCACACAGATAAATCAGTCGGAGGTGCTAGCGGAGTTTCTTAAATTACTAGTTAGCCCCGTTCGCGACAATTCCAGCGCTCTGGCCGAACACCCATCGACGGAGGATGCTGCGAGGATCCCATCTGCTCTCAAGCCAACTATTTTCATTAGCTATCGGAGAAACGACTCGGAGGAGATAACCGGAAGAATCACCGACTTCCTGAAGGAAGTATTTGGGGAGGACGCCGTGTTTAAAGACGTTTTAACTATCCTGCCAGGGGAAGATTACGAGGAAGCGATTCGGCAGGCGGTTTCTCAGTGCAATGCGATCGTTGCCGTAGTTGGCCCACATTGGGAGGGGCCCCTTGAGAACAACGAGCGTCGAATTGATCGAAAAGATGATTGGATCGCGTACGAACTTCGGACTGCTCTAGACCGTCAGATTCCAGTTATACCTTGCCTTGTTGGGGGACGAGAAAAACTAGATGAAAATGAACTGCCAGCAGATCTAGCACCGCTTGCGAAGCGTCAAAGTTTGGATATTAGACCCGATCCTGATTTCCCACACGATCTTGAGCGTCTTTGTCGTGGGGTTGCAGGTCAAATGAAGTGAGGCGCTGGACGATCAAGACCCGGCTGATCAACTGCCTGCCCGTCGCACTTTAAAGCGGCCAATCTATTCCTATGGTTCAAGCAGAAATCGGAGTTCGCTCTCGACAGGCAGTGACAGCGCTCGAACGTTGATATGGATGCTTTGTTGTCAAATGCCTGTTTCGCACTTGCTCCGATTCCGTATCGTTACGGCGGATTTAGTGGTTCGTGGTCAATCGACTGAGGGGAGGTGAGCAGCGAAAGCGGCCAGTTGGCTGGCAGGGGATGAGCTCCGACTTGTCGGGGCAAGCTGGGTCTGCTGATATTCGGAGACAGGCAAACTATGGATGGCGGGTTTGGAGATTAGGGCAAGCGACCGAAAAAAAAGCTTCGATATGTTGAGCTCGGCGAGGCGTATGCGTTACTTCGTCCGACACAACTATATGAAACAGCATTCGATAGAAGACCTCGACAATCGCTCGTAAACGTTACTTTCCAGCAATATGGAGCTTTCGGTATTGAATTCAAACGTATTTGGCTTGGTGTTGGCGGCGGGGAAATCAACTCGGATGGGATTCAATAAGCTCGTTCAGCCGCTCGGTGGTCATCCGCTCGTCTGGTATTCGATTCAGCATCTTTCAGACGCTGGGATTGACCAACGATTGGTTGTTGTTGGGCATGAAAAGGAGCGGATTACGCCGATTCTTGACACGGACGTGAAGGTAATAGTCCAAACTGAACAGTTGGGCACCGGAAATGCAGCAGCGTGCGCCATTCCATACGTAAAGGACGCTGATTACGTGATTGTACTTTTCGGAGACTGCCCGTTTATTGTTGGTGCCACTATCAAGCACGCGCTCGAGTACCATATTGAATCCAACGCAGGCATCACGGTGGGCACTTCTCGCATGACTGATGCCAGGGATTATGGCCGAATTGAACGCGGTAGGGATGGTAGGGTTACTCGAGTACTTGATACCGAGGAGTCAAGGGTAGTGGTAACAGAGGCGGCTGAAATTTTTGCTGGCCTCTCAATTTGGAACGGAGCAGTTTTTCGTGAAACCGTTGCCGACTTGCCACGAAAACCTCGACTAGTGGGTCAACCAGAACAGGAGCTTCCAGACGCAGTTGAAGCATACACTCGAGCCGGTGGGACGGTAGCGGCATTTGACGAAATCTCTGAAGACGATGCGTTAGGTCCAAACCAACCGGGACAGTTTAAGGCCGCAGCTGCATACCTAAGCGTAAAGGTGAAGGAACGAATCATTGCAAAAGGCGGCCGTATAACGGATTTCGACTCAGTAAACATTGGCTATGACGTCCAGGTAGGTTCAGGGTCAGAGATCGGACACAACACAACACTCTCAGGTAAGACTGTAGTCGGAGAGAATTGTCGGATTGGCCCAAGCTCTCATCTCGAGAACTGTTTGGTAGGAGACGAGTGTACTATCGGGCCCGGTCATTGGGTTGGCCAGTCTTTTCCTAGAGCATCGATGGTTCGGAATACGTCTACGGGTACACACAAAATTTTTCGATGCTCGTCGGACAGAATTCCAGAAAACCCTCGATCTGCTTTTGTCGCGATGCCGCTGAAAGAGCCATTTTCGAGCAGACTAGAAAACGTAATCCGCCCTACCTTGGAGACGTTAGACTTTGATTGCACTGTAGCCACAGACATGCACAAAGTTGGAATTGTGATGGAGGACGTTTGGGTATCGATCAACCAGTCAGCTCTCGTACTAGCGGAAATCACGGAACCAAACCCCAACGTTTGGTATGAGGTCGGGATAGCGCATGCGCTGAACAAAGACGTCATCTTCCTAAAAGATAGTTCGACGGACTCAGATATCCCGTTTGACGTTCAAAACCAGAGGATACTGCTATACGATTCGCAGAAGGCTGATCTGCGCCCAACTTTAGAGCGGTGGCTGAAAAACGTTAAACGGAATGCCATCTCGGAGTTGATTGAATATCGCCGGTGAGTAGCACCCTAATAGTCGATGACCACCCCTGGATTTGAGCCGTGCTCGATGAAGGAAACTGAGCATATCAGGCTGCCGGATGGTCGAGAATAGCTGGCAGGACATTTCCAAGCGACCGATTCGGTCTGATATGGTCGTCGTGGTAGTTCTAAATCCGAATAGTTGTCTGGCGTCGCCAGTATTCTCTAATAAATGTTGGTCTAAATGGCGTTCTATTAACTTGCCGGTGAAGCTCTCGTCGAAATCGTTTTGTGTCGGCTTTTAAGGTTGGATGAACTGTGGTGTGCCCTCACGCTTGGAAAAAGCGGCTGTTGGCATAGTCGCTACTGAGACCGAGTCCCGGAACAAAACTCACTCGAGGGCCCTTCTAATGCTTGTTTGTTTCTCAAGAACTGTGCAGATCAGCTGGGCTACCGAGGCATAGTCTCTCGACGCCTTCAATATCGTACCCAGGTGGTTTGAGAGGCTGTCGTCGATGGTCGGCTTTACTCTTGCCGCGACTCCGCCCGTAAAGGCCAGCGGAAGCACCGCGATACCGGCACGGGTAGCATGTTCGACCTCATCAGCCGTGCGACCATCGGGCGAGCCACCAATTACTATGACTACGTCTGGAACGTGCCCTATTGTTTCTGCAAACAGCTCGGCAGCTCCATTACTTCCACGGAACGAGCCGAGGATGACTATAGGGTTTGGAGGAGGTGACGAAAGGTTCTTTTGCATTGCCGACGCGTTAGCGAACTCGCTCAAGGCGACGTTACCGAGAGCATCACCGCGAACCGATTTCGACGAGCTTTGTAGAACAGAACCAAATTCATTCAAAAGAGCACTTCGACCGAATACGACCCGAATTTTCCGCTGCATCAATGCGGTGGCGAGGTAACCGGCGAATTTATTGTTGAGTTCAATTTGCTTGTTCGATAAACCTCGGTTCGATCCCACGACCCAAACACATGGTGGCGATTCAATTGGCGGAAAGAATCGCGGCGTGGCATGAATCGCCGATGAGATCTGCTGTTTCCACCTCGCAACAGCTTCGAGTCTGTTCCCTAAGAACCGGCCAGCTGGAGTGGCGCGAGCTACCTCGTCGAGAAGTCTCTCTATATCCGTGTCAACAAGGAGATCCACGGCCTGCAACAACTCGTACACCACAGGGAGATCCCGCCTTTCGAATCCCGAATGGCAGATAGGAACAACCTGCTTGCCAGACATGACTCCGTAACCGGCCTCAATGTTCACCCAGGGTTTGGTCACTGAAAACTTTGAGAAAAGCACTAGGAGCATATCGCATTTTGTCAGTGTGTCTTTAATTTGATCTAGCCAATTCATACCAAGCGGAATGTCTTCGGCAAGAAAAATATCGAGTTGCTCAGCAAAGCATATTCGTAGTTGGTCTCTGAGCGACTCGGCGATTTTCCTCTCCTCATGAATATGCGAAACAAATATTCGCATCAGTAGCCCTCGCACACGGAACGTTGCTTCGCAGCTTTTCTGTGTCGATACCGAAAAACTTGGTGATGGTCATCTTCCAAAGGCATTTGCACCTCAATGAGGTAATTTGACGATACCCATTATTTCTGTTTCAACCCGGTGGTTTCTTCAGAACTTGGCAGTCGCACAGCCTTGTCCTTTTCTTTGGTTCCTCTGTCCCCAAAATAACGAGGATTCCGCCATATAGCCAATCCCATAATGCTAGGACCACTGCTCTTAAGCCAGCGAGCACGAATGTCGCATTTTGCAACTAACGGGAAAGACGATAGTCTTTGATTCATCAGACACCTAGAACAATCTGCATTTTCTACTCCCGTACCGATTGGCTCTAAGAGCGCATCACCCTAGGTATCGCCGAGCAGGCTGTTAGAGAGTCAACGCCCAATTCGCGAGACGTTGACTCTATCAAGATCAATCGGTATTTTTTCACTTCACAACCGACTTGTTTTCAGCGGCTATTGAACTGCTAGGTCCGATGAAGTAAGAATCGATCTAATGCTCACTAAAGCTCCTGGATGAGCATTAGAGTACCGACTCCTATGTGGGATGTTTTTCTAAGTTACAAACGCAGTGGTGAGTGGCCAACGTGGATAAAGCGGCATTTTTTGAGGCTTCTCGAGCACCACTTGAGCGACGAACTTGGACGAGACGCAAAAATCTTTTTTGATGAACACTGTGTCGGCCCTGGCGACGAGTTGGACAGTGAAATTCTCGAGCAGATAGAAAAATCACTGACTGTCGTTATTCTCTGGTCAAGACAATATAAGTTTAGCGTTTGGTGCCAGACTGAATTGGAACTTTTTCTCGCCAAAGCTGAAAGCAGCAATACAAACACAATTTTCCCCGTTGTTGTACATGACGGAAAAGATGAAGAAATCGACGAGAGAATACGCAGCATTCGACGCCTAGAGATAACGGGACTTACGAACCCAAGGATGCAGGAATTTAGCGATGAAGCGGTCTCTCTTGCGAATGAGATTAAACAATTGGCAGCTAGCATAGGAAAGGCGGTTGAAGCTATTGACGAATTTGACTTGCCGCCAATTGCTGATCGGGAAATTTCAATAATTGCTGCCAGGGAGGGTACTCCTAGCCAGGTGCTTCAAAGACTACCTAGATTGTCTGACGACGAGTCTCAAGATGTCGAAGACCCAGACTACTAGTGCGCGTCCGGACAGAAAGGGTTCGATAATTACGTTTTACTCCTACAAAGGAGGAGTAGGACGCACGATGGCGGTTGTTAACATTGCCACCATACTTGCTCAAAAGCACAACGTATTGGTAGTGGATTTCGACCTTGAAGCACCTGGGGTAGATTTCTACTTCGACAAATACTGCTCCGTGCCCATCCGCAATAAACCGGGACTTATTGAGTTACTCTCAAGCCGAGAAAGTAAATTCACAGACAGTGTCACCACCGTTGAATTGGACCAATATGGTCAACTTGACGTGTTGGGCTCAGGGAGATCAGGAAGGCACTATGTCAACCAGCTGACGTCTTTCGATTGGGCATCTTTTTTTGACAGTGGAGGAGGAGCGTATCTTGAAGAACTGCGGAGACAATGGAAGCAACGCTATGACTTTGTCTTAATTGACAGCCGGACGGGAATCACAGACTCCGGCGGCGTGTGTACTATCTTTCTACCAGATGTTCTCGCCGTCGTACTCACGCCGAACTATCAAAGCCTTGGTGGAATCAAAAGAGTCATCCAATCGGCAAATAGGGAGCGACAAACCCTGGAGTTTGACCGATCAAAGTTGACTATATTTCCCCTCGCGTCCAGATTTGAGGTGCAAACTGAACACACCTTGTCTCGAGAGTGGATTCAACGGATCGGACGTGAATTTGGGCCTGCATGCGCCGACTGGATTCCCGCCACAGAACTCACCCAAATCATTGAACAAACAAAAATTCCACATATACCTTACTTCTCTTTTGGGGAGTCAATTGCCGCTTTGGTGGAGGGGACGTCAGACCCACATTCTATGGGAAGGGCATTTCAATCAGTGGCAAGACTGTTTGAGTCTGGGTTTTCGGACGCGATTTTGCTCGCCAGAACTGTCACGCCTCTTCCAAACAATCGCGATGATCGTGTCCGGAAGCTTATTCTCACTGTTTCAGCGCTGATCAACACCTCCGAGTTCCGACAAGAAATCTGGAATCTCTTGCTGCGGCTCGGCTACTCACCTTACGAACGACACGACATAAGTGAACTGGTTGACAAAAGCGAATTGACTCCCCTTTTAGAGAATCTTGGAGTCATTGAACTTAGAGGGAAAAGCGAGGTTGCGCTAGCCGAACCCGAAATAGCCTTGCAGTGGGAACAGTTGTCAGACCTAATTCGCAAAGACAGCCCCCTACTGGAGGCAATGTCACGTATAAGAACTGAAGAACATGTCCGTAAGGAAACGGTTCTTATGGAAGGTGTTGACTACTACGCTCAGAACCCATCGAAGCTAACTCAGCATGAAAAGAGTGCGATAGCTTCTGGCTTCTCCCAGTGGTTGCATGTTGAAACGACCAAAGTAGAAAAACAGCAGAGCCGCTTATGGCTCAAATACATAACCTATTTGGTGCAGTTTTTGGGGTTTGGCGTTCTAGCGGCGTTGGTCGCCGGACTTGGGTACGTCTATCTCCGACCGGGCATGCCCGTACCCAGTGAATCTTCTGCGATCGGCGCATTGGCAGGATGTCTAGTAATTTCACTGGCGATTGCATTCGGTTTGACTCTGCGGCACCGTAATCGAGTTATTCCAGTTATGAGAGATTTACACTTAAGATCATCTGACCTGTCACAAGTGATTGATGCGCTGACCAAAGCTTGGTTGAACGAGCAAGACCCCAATCACTACGCATCCAGGAATCTGTTGTTTTTTCGAACGCACCAAGACCGATCACCTTTCTTAGTTGTACGCAAAGGACAAACTGCAACGTCCTTCGGGCCTGTTAGGTTCCTAAATGCGCTTTTAAGGACCCGATCGTTCCATGACCTCGAAAAGGACTTGGGTGTTAAACCTAAGTCCGACGGCGAGATTCTGCGTCAACTTGCCGGCAACGATGATTAGTAGAGCGGGACTACTATCCGAATAGGCTGAGTTTTACCGCCGTTCAGATTCGAATTCGGGTATTCAAGTTTCGCCCTGATATGTCGGCAAGCGCGACGATGCCTACGGATTTGATGGCGGGGGATGGACCCCATTCAACTTTGGGCGTAGAAATTGAAGCGTTCCGCATTCGCATGATCGAACCAATCAGCGTAGAGGGGCAGTGAAAGCCAACAAGGACTTGAGGTGTATTCTCACGGAGGGTAGATCGCCAGTCATTAATGAATAGCGCGGATTCATGCTGACTTCGAACACTGCTCGTGCAAAGCCAAGTCGGTCGGATTCGGAGAGCCGGAGAGGGAATACCGGGGCCACGGCAGAATGAGTGCTTCCATGGAAACAAAGAAAGGGGCCACGGTTAGGGTTCGAGTGCATTCACGAGAGCCCTCAGCCATACCCCAGACTTGTGCTTAGCACCCTTAAACTCCTTGAGTTGCTTCTCACCAAACAGATCCTTCTCAAAGAGGTCTTCAGCGGCATGATATCCCAATGCACGGTAAGCCTCGAACTGGTCCTCGTTGAAGAACTGATCGGCGGTGGTCTCGTGAGGAAAGCTCCGGTTGCGGCTGCGGTACTCATGGATGTAGTTCTTTTCGTTGCCCGTCATCGACAACTTCAGATACAACAAGTATCCAATTTCCGGAGGCCCGTCGCACAGGTATTTGATCTTGCCCATCGCGAAATGAGCCTCGCTCAGGCCATCCTTGCCCGCGAGGAGCTCCGACAAGTCAATGTCGATCTCGATTCCCAGATCGATCGATGCGAAGCGGCATGCTTTGATCAATCCGCTACACGCCACGGTCGGATCACATTCACCGTCGATACAGACGATGAATTTGCATCGTCTGCGCAGAAGTTCATAGACTCCCAGATTCTCGATGTGGCCCCCGTCGGACAAATTGATGTAGCGCCGCTTCTCACTGAATCGACCGAACACCTCGAGTGTCCAATGATACAGGCCTGGCGGGAACCACCGGGTGGCCTTATCGACATAGCGAGGATTCGGCATCCAGTAGCCCAATCCCAAGAGCATCAATAAGGGGCGTGCATACCAACGGTTCTTCAGCGTACCGGAGTGCGAAGAAACCGCAGCTCCCGAAACGGCGACCGCGGTGGCGAGATCCAAATCGGGATGGGCCGCCTCGAGGTGTTTGGTGGCTCGATAGCCAGTGAGCACGCTTCCGCAAAACAGTGGACTAAAAACAAAGAAGTCGGATCGACGTCCTCGCAACTCACGGTTCTTACTCGACGGCAGGTTCACCGCCGAACAGATGAGATGATAGGGGGCTTGTTTGGCTGTGGTTAGTTCACTGAGTTTGGGTGCCGAACCTTCCTTTGTCGGCTTGATGTAGGTTTGTCGAAGTTGCCGCCGATACCATCGATGAACGGGGAGGCTGTTGACGTCCGCCAGGATAACAAATGTCAGTGCAGCCAACGACCAAAGAACCTCTTTCGCCCAGGGAAACAGGTCCGGGAATGAGAATCCAATTGCAATCAAGGGAAATGCAAGAAACACGGCTCGAGAAAACACCACCCGCTTAAGCCAACGCCCCCCAATGGCCAAATTGCTAAGCCATCCTTCACCCAGTAGATATTTACTACTATTGCGAATTTTGCGAGTGAAAGCGGTTTCGACATCGGGAGCTTCGGCGACGAGCAGATCGTTGATTCCCGTTCCCAGTTCTTTTACCTGTCCTGCACATTCGGGCTGAGGGGTGTCTGGGTCCGGAACAAGGTGAGACGTGAGAAATGCGCCCGTGTAGCCGCCACCCGATACAGTTGACAGATAATCAAAGTCCCGCAGAATCCTCTTCTCGGCGAAACACTGCAGCGCCCCGAGCGCAAAGGTTGAAGACCGAATCCCCCCGCCCGAGAGCGCAAGCCCGAAATAGCCCATTGATTTGGAGGTCTTCTTTCCGTCTTTGGCCTCTCCTTGACCGAGACCTCCATAGTCTCTCTGCGAGCTTGAGTCGCCGTAAGCGGCCTTTCTTCTTTCCGCGATGGCATCCTGTTCCAACCTCAGGACTGCATCTGTAGATTCACTTGTTTGGCAGTCGACCTGCGGCCCTAAAAAAGATGTCGGCAGGATGGTCTGGGCGGCAAACTCTGATTTTTTCTCTATCTCCTCAGACGGCGCTATAAAAGCGCTTTTCTCCGCGATTAGGCCGAATACTTTAACGAAGCTGGAGAGGTTCTTTTGCAAGTCAATCAGCTCACGACGGAATCCGCGCTTGTGGTCCTGGTGACTGAGTTTTTCCTGCAATCTCAACCGGTGCCAACGTGTGGTGAAGCGGCGGAGGAAATCGTTCAACATCGAGGTTGCCAGAATGGCGAAATGTCGGGCTTCATGTCCGTGTTTGTCCATGATTTCCCGCGTGGTATCGAAGAGGGAATGTAAGCTAGTCAATGCTGAGATCTCATCACCGTCCCGGTATCGAAGGGGCTCTTGTGTGACGCGCGTTCTCAGTTCGTTGTAGAGCGTCCAGGCCGGAGTACGATCTGCCTCGGTTGGGTTCCAACCCTCGTCCGCCATGTGTTGAAGCGGGTCGATCAAGTTCTTCAACTGGTGCCGAGTGAACCACACCTTCCAGCTGACGATTTCTTCATTTCCTTGCATTTCCGTCACACCGACATTGACAATGGGTTACCGACGCTCGCGCGAGCGGTTTCGTGTTGGAGGAAGTCCTTTGATCGTACCACCCCTAAAATTGTACTTACTCTGGCATCCCGATTTCGAGGGAAAAAACGAGTTGCCAGAACCGGACGAATTAGTGTCTGGATTTGAGGCAACGCGCTCGCCAATCGCTAGCCTCGCCAGGGACTTGGTCAAACTCCTCCAAGGCACCAATGCTCAGCAGCTCGAGGGGTTTCAGAGCATCGATGTGAATGTGAGAAACGAGCCTCTCGCAGACGAAAGGCTACCCAAGGACATCGACCCAGACCTGGCCGACTTGAACATCATCATCCCATTCATTGATGAAAGCATGAAGGCTGACCAGGATTGGAGGCAATGGGTCCAGAAGCTCGCCACCGCAGAGAAGATGGTGGTTTTCCCTGTTTGGATGATTAAAAACCCGAGGGGCTGGAAAGATCTCGCCCCCAATGCTGTTCGCCTTTGTGATGAAGAAGTAATAGAAAAGCGGCCTTACTTGCTGAAACGAGAATTGATGACCTTCGCCAATAGGTTGCTTAGCGGTGAATCAAGCCCAAATATTTTCGTCAGCTATACCACCGAGACTCCGCACCCGGATGATGAGGATAAGGCCAAGCGGTTGGATGCTGCAAAGATTGCTGAGTCGCTCCGAAGTGACGTGCGTGACGGAGCTGGACTGGACTGCTTTGTCGCACACAAGAGCATCCCAAAGGGCGATCCCGGCGAAGAGGTCATGAAAGAGGCGCTACGCGCCGCATTCGTCGTGGTAACAATACTCACTTCCAACCTCCATCTAAGCGGCGTTTGCCGGCAAGAAATTCAGACCGCTGTTAGGCCATATCGACTGATCGAGGCACCCAGTCAATGCTGGCACATCAAACCCCTGTTCGTAATAGACGCGTTGAACCATAGCGAATGGTCGTTGTCGCTACAGGAGTTCGGGGGACGCGAGATTATTCGCTGGGACTACACGAGAGCAGAAAGACTGATTAGGGAGGTAGTTATCCGGGCTCTCACTCACGGAGTGTTCACAGGCTACACTCGCAAAAGGGCGGAGAAGCTCATCGGGGAAGATCGGGTGGTCATAACCTGGATACCCAATTCTCTTTCGATGGTCCAGCTCCGTGAGCTAGGCGGTTTACCCGAACCTGAACCCGAAACAAAGGACAAAAAAACCAAGGTAGTTTACCCGGGCGAGTTGGACCCTTCCGATCGGGAAACTCTGGAGAATGCGTTCAATGTCACATTCGGCACCTACGAGGAACTGGAATCTGATGAGTGAAAAAGCACTAAGTGGCAAACTAGTGGCCTTGTCGGTCAGCGAGAATGAGGACCTCGGAAGCCGCGGTTTCTCGGGCGAGCATATCAATCGGCTTTGTTTGCGGATCTCCCGTATGTTACTCCGAGCCGGGGCGGGCATTGCCTACGGGGGAGTCATGGGCACAGGTAGCTTGACCAAGATCTTTCACTCCGCTGCGTTGAGAGAATTGGATTGGACCCCGCTAGATGACGAGAGCGAAATCCACCGCACTCCGTTCGTCAACTATCAACCCTGGCCCTGGTACCTTGATCTGCCGGAGGAGCCGCGTGATCGGGACCGAAGATGCACCTACAGGTTTGTGAGCTATTGTGCGGAGGAGCAGGCTGCTCGATCAGGCGACGAGATCAAAGACTCACGAGACTCGGCTCACGCTTCGTCCCGCATGCGACGCTGGATGGCAGAGGATTGTGATGCTAGGGTGATTATTGGCGGGAAAGCGACCGGGTTCGCGGGTGTCATGCCTGGTATTCTTGAAGAAGCTCTCTTCCACCTCGAACTCGATAAGCCCTTGTACGTGGTCGGGCGTTTTGGAGGAGCGGCTGCTGCATTGGCCGACGCCTTCCTGCAGCAAGACGAAGATACCGACCTTCCCCGCTGCTTGATCGAGGATCATCGCGAGGGAAAAGAGAAGCTCGAGCACCTGCTGCCAGGTTTTCCCACTGAACTCGGCACGTTGGTCCACGACGTGACACGACACGAAGCCGAAACGTCATACGATCGGCTGCACAAGCAAATCGTTCGCATTCGAGAGTCCGCCTTGGAAGAGGGAACGCTGAATGGCTTGAAGAGAGATGAAAACATCGCCCTGATGGGTTCACAATCCCCTCACGAAATAGCCACGGTGATCGCCCGAGCCCTCGGCTCCAGCTAACCTCCAAATCCGGTTCTGTTCTTTAACCTGTTTGCTCTGAAGCATGCCGCCAAAACTCACGCTTGTCGCGGCGACGATCGTGTTGCCGTTTGGTTCGTCGTGTGGCGCAAGGGAAGGCGTAGGCGCGCAGTTGGGGTTTGTTCCTGGCAGCGCTGGAGTCAAGCGACATGGTTGCAGAGATCGGTAACGTTTTTCGGGGATAGTGAATGCCGAAAATGCCCGCGTATCGATCAGAGAAATGGAGGGTGTATTTGAGACTCATGTAGATGCTGGGCAATCTCTCATTGCAATAGCGAAGGCCGCCACCAGCGTGGACAAATTTTGCTCAGCCAGGTCGCTATGCGAAGGTGTTCTAGGCAGAGGATGGCTCGACGAGGAAGAATGCAGAAAGTTTCCATGGGCATCGAGCTAATGCACGTGTAGCCGCAAAGAAATCCGCCTGTAAGACCACATACCGACTACTCCACTTAGCTGACCCAGTCGCGACTATGTCAAATACGTCAACACCGAGACGGTGTGTCGATCACAACGGGTTTCCGTCAGCCTCGGGGTCGTTTTGGCCTACATCAACCCGTTCTTTCACCTCTATGACCGGATCACCGGTTTCCACGTAACTCTCACTTTCTGGGAGATCCTCCCATGTCTTCTCGTCAGTCCTGAGTGTCTCATACTTGGTGATCATCTTTTTTGGGAGAAAAAGATTCGCGACGCTGCCGCCCATATCAAAATCCTGACCGCCTACATTTACGACCTCCTTTTTGAAGGTCGATGTAACGCTGAGTCGATCTAGTACCCTTACTATTCGAACGGGTTCTACCCCATCAATTGGAACGGTTGAGTTAAGAGTGACTTTTTCTGTCGCCGAGTTTCCATCCGACGCCGCTGCCGCGGATTGTAGAACCGCTCAATGTAGTCAATGAGATCGGCCCGAGCTTCGCGGCGATCTATATAGCAGCGCCGGTTGACCCGCTCGCGTTTGAGCGTGCCGAAGAAGCCCTAAGCGGCGGCATTGTCGGCGCACGTTCCGACCCCACTGATTGAGCATGTGATGTTGTATCCAGACAGGAAGCGCCGGTATTCATCGCTGGTGAACTGACAGCCGCGATCTGAGCGCAGGATGACATGGGCGTTTCCATTTCGCTGCCACAACGCCATCAATACGGCCTGGATCACGAGCTGACGATCTTGAATGGCGCTCGTTGACCACCCCACCACTTGCTTGCTGAACAGGTCGATGACAACGCACAAGTACAGCCAGCCTTCGCCAGTGCGAACATAAGTGATATCAGTAACCCACTTGGTGCGGGCTTCGTCCGCGGCAAAGTCTTGGGCTAGCTCGTTCGATACGCCATCAGGACGCGGCTCAGAGGGTGGCGACTTAGGCCGGCCTTTCATTGGCACGCCTTTGAGGCTGGCGCTTCTCATCAAACGTGCCACGCGGTTCTTGCTGCAGGTATTGCCTTGGTAGTGCAGGTCCTCAGTGATCCGAGGGCTTCCCAAAATGCCGCCGCGGGCTTCATGCAGTGCGGTGATCCGACGTAGCAGCCGAGCGTTGTCTTTTGCGCTGACGCTGGGCTCTCGATCCCGCCAGTCGTGAAACCCACTTCGAGACACCTTCAGCAACCGACACATCATCGCGATCGGCAACGCACCGCGGCAACGCTCGACCATGCGGAACTTCACTTCCGGTCGCTCGCGAAGAACGTAGCCGCTTCGCGCAAAAAATCGCGTTCCTTCTTAACCTGCTTCAGCTCACGCTTCAGTGCTGCCAGCTCTTCGTCTCGGGCCTTACCCCGACCCAGAAATGCCTTCGATCCATTAGCAGCCAGCTCACGGCTCCAGCGGCCAATCATGTTGGCATTGATACCCAGATCACGACCGACCTGGGCCTTGGTGACGCCAGGCTGGTTCGCCAAGGCAAGCGCTTCGCGTTTCAACTCCGTAGAGAACCTTCTTCATTTTGGCATGACGCTCCCCCAAGCCCCTTTTCGGCCTTTTCAGATGCGTCCGAAGTAGTGGGGTAGAACCCTCTAGCTTGAACTCATCGGCATAACGAATGCCTTTGCCCATCGGTCCCCTCTTGTGATCATCAATGACTATTACCACAAAAAATGTCGGGGATTTTCAGGCCGTATCACAGAGCCTCGCGGCTCCTGCAGTTCTAGTTCAATCGCTTGCTGGGACCTGAAGCCTTGTAGTGTCAGGCCCCACTGTATAAGGTCGTAGGGTGCCTAATCGTGTTAGTTCTCCGCGATTGTGCAAACAGTCCGCAACCTTTAAGTCAATGAAACTACGAGTGCTACATGGTGGCGAAGAAAAAAACAACCAAGAAAAAAGCGACCAAGAAGTCTCCACACCGATTCGAGCCTGCGAAAATTGACTCGTTGTTCGTAGTGCTGGATGCAATTGCTTGGTTGGATATGCCTGGTTCCGGAGAGATCGCGCAGTTTGCCGGCATTGATCCGCGTACCGCTGGAAAGCTGTTAAAGAATGCACGCCAGTTAGAACTAGTTGAGCAGATTGGAGAAAAGTATAGCTTGGTCCTACCGTATCCCTACAAAGGCTCAGCGGAGCAGAAGGAGGCAGTTGTTCGTGAGGCGTTGGTACGGATGCCGCTTTTGACAGGGGTCCGTCAGTTTACTGGTCTCGGGGATTCGCTCGAAGACGCATTAAGAAAATCGGCGACTGTTGCAGGGATCACACCATACATCGAAGGCGATCTTTTGCCTCTCGTCGAATGGGCAAAGAAGCTTGACGCGTTGCGGCCTCGCATGGTCCCTGAAGAACTTGTCGAGAATGCAGAAGCAGCTAAGGCAGAGCGTCACCGGACAGATGCGTCTCGTCGTGTCGCGTTTCTCTCTCACAGCTCGCACGACAAGCCGTTCATCCGGCAGTTGGCGGCTGACCTGATAGCCAACGAAGTTGGTGTGTGGCTCGATGAACAGCGGATTCATGTCGGAGATTCGATACCAGACAGAATTGCACAAGGACTTGCGGAATCTGATTACTACTTGATCGCGGTCAGCGAGGCATCGACTGCATCTGAGTGGGTGAAGAAAGAACTAAACAATGCGCTGTTGAAAGAGATTGAACGTCGACACGTTTCTGTGTTGCCACTAAAGCTGGACGATAGTTCGATGCCAGAGATTATTTCGGACAAGAAGTACGCGGACTTTTCGAAGTCATACAAGGCGGGATTAAAGGATCTCATTGACGCGTTGAAGGCGTAGGCCATGGCAGAAGCGAAGACAGATAAGAAAAAAATGCCGAAAGGTGGGCGAAAGGGCGGCTCTATTTTTCCACGCATCGACCTAGAGCAAGCTGTCGCGTACGCGAAGAGATTGGTTTCGAAAACGCACACTGGGCCTCAGCCGAAGGACGTAGTCTATTCTGGAGTCTTTGACGTCAAAGGCGCGACTGGTAACGAACGAATTTCCGCTCTTAAGCAGTACGGTTTCGCGGAAGGGGACGCAAAATCTGGTTTCGAAGCGTCTCGCGCAGCAAAGCTAATGGCCGCAGCACCTCTCGAAGAACTCGTCAAACACTATCGAAAAGCGACACTGGGGCCCAAGATATTCAAGGCACTCTTTGACACCTTTCACGGAGACAAAGTATCGCGAGCAAAGTTGAAACAGCGTGCAGCGGATCTTAAGGTCCATCCGGATAAGGTAGACGCATGCGTAGACAACTACGTTTCTTCGGCATTGCTTGCTGACCTAATTATGGCCGACGGTGATGACTATCTTCATGTGTCGCATGCCGATTTAGCCGCGGGAAGCGCGGGTGGGGGGGCTGACTCTGATGACTCAGAAGGCAAAAACCTCGATCCTGATGCCGAGATCGAGGCGGATGCTGAACGGCAACGCGAAGAAGAATCAGAGCATGAGTCAGAGCGCGACGCAATTGATCAAAGCGATGCGCCACCGCCGCGTGCGATCTTCAATGTAAACGTCAGTCTGGATTCGAGTCTAGATACCGAGAAACTGGAAAAACAGCTGGCTCTTTTGAAGCGGTACGGTGCGATATAGAGACACCTAGACTTCCAGAGTTTAGGGCGAACAAGAACCCGACCGCAGTACCTACATGTATTGATTGGTATCTGATCTTGCAGTCAGTGTCAGATTAGATCTTGGCTTTAGTATCCTTTTTCGCACATTACGGACAGTGGGAGTAACCACGATTACCCTTTGAATCGGGCGGATTTCGGCCATTTCCAGTCGTTTAATTTCCAAGTTAAGCTTCGCTTGAAGGCTTCTTTCTTCGCCCGTCTATCGTCGCGAGAATACTCGCCGCCTTGTTGGTGATTTCTTCGATGCTCGTTTGCTGATACCCGAGCGAATGGGCTGCACTAAGCGATTCAGTCGCGGTGTCGCGGTCGCCTCGTAACTTCCCAATCAGCGCCACGTAGGAGTACAGAATGGGACACTGAATGTCGACTTGAATCGCTCGCGCCAGCCTTTCTTCCGCCTGATCCAGATCCCATTCCCGAATTATTACAGCGCCGATATTGCTTTGCGTTATAGCTTCAACGTCGCGGGTGTAGAAGCCCCGGAAGAACCAAACCAGATGTTTAAGCGCGTGATTCTCGCGAAGGCTGGATGGGAACTTCTCAGATTGTTTCATGGCGTCGGCGTTCCAGCCGGAATCCATCATTTTTCGGCCGGTGTAGAAATCTCTCCAAAAATGGCCTTTGATTCTGCCGCGGATAAAAACAATAGAGCCAAAAGGACAACAGCTGTCGGAGAGAAATGACTGGTCTTCAAGATGGCAAGCGAGACCGCAATCAACGCGGCGACGGCGGCTCCATATAGGATTTCAATCGTGTCGGGCGTGTCAATCTGGGACGTTCTTCTTAGTTGATCGCTGATTCGCAACTAAGTGTTTATCAGAAATCTGAACGGCGGCTTTCCAACAAGCAAACTGACAGTTGATTCAGACAAGATCGGACACTGTCTGTGCGATCAAGTCTGGGCTATCTTGCCTCAGCAAGGTGGATTGTTATTGGACGGCTGCTGCACAAGTAGCCCCTAAAGAGAATAGCTATCTTCTGGATGGTTACCAAATTTTGTCCGCGTCACTACGAGCCACGCGTGTAGTGACGCGGCCCACGAACCTAGCAATAGCAAGGCCTCGGATCCACTTTGCGGAAGTGCCGCACGAATTACACCGGCCTTTTAGCAGCCTGCGAAATGACAAGCACCTGCAGCAGGCGTATATTGGACTGCACTAACCGTGACCACTCCGGCTGAGTGGTAACCCATCGGGATCAACCCTAACGGGTGGGCGATCCCTATAGCGCTCCGGTGCTATTCCAATTCGCTCCGACCGTAGCGACGATTTTTGTCCTTCCCCTCGGAGCCATTTCTCAATTCGACGACCTTTGGCGTCTCTGGCCAGCTATTGGCTAGCTGATGGTCAGCGCTGCGTCCTTCACAAAGGACCGTCGTTGAACCTGATTTGCAGGCTTCAGGCCTGGGGACTGGTGTCCCGATGACCCTTGCCGATTTTTCGGACCACGTGTTTTCAAACGGCACGTGCTGGTCACCAAAACTAACCGACTGAGAAATGCACCATGAAAGACCTGAACTATCAGCTGAAGAACCTGTGCCGGAACAACCGGGACGGGGGCTACTCGACCCAAGCCAGCCGATCCCGCCTTTTGGATCTGATGGCGAACCAGCTTCATGACCTGGGCTATCGGAGAATGCGGGCCAGTTCCCTCAGGCCGAAACATGTCCGGGCGCTGGTTTCGCTGTGGAAAATGCAGGACGTCAGCATCGGGACCACCAAAAACCGTCTTTCAGCGCTTCGCTGGTGGGCGGAGAAGGTGAACAAGCGCAGCGTCGTGGCCGGGTCGAATGACGCCTACGGGATTGGGTCGAGGCAATTTGTCTCCAACGAGTCGAAGGCCAAAACTCTGAGTCCGGAGCGGCTCGCGAAAATCACCGACCCTTATGTTCGGATGAGCGTTCGCTTACAGGAGGCTTTTGGACTCAGGCGAGAAGAAGCGATCAAGTTCCGACCCGACTATGCCATCCGGGAGAACCAACTCGTTCTGAGGGGAAGCTGGACGAAAGGCGGACGCCCACGGGTGATTCCGATCACCAGCGACACCCAGCGCGAATTGCTTCAGGAGGCAAAAGCGCTCGCCGGATCTGGGGCCATGATCCCCGCAGACCGCCGTTACGTTGACCAGCTTCACCGCTACGAGCGGCAGACCGCCAAGGCTGGTCTCACGAAACTCCATGGTCTGCGGCACGGCTATGCGCAACTCCGCTATCGGGAAATGACCGGACGGGATGCGCCTGCAGCAGGCGGCAAATGCTCCAAAGAACTCACCTCTCAGGAAAAGGCTGCTGACCAGGCAGCTCGCCTCCAGATCAGTACCGAACTGGGTCATTCCCGCGAACAGATCACGGCGACTTACCTTGGCCGATAACAAGCCCTTCGATGAGACTCCAACGATCGGTACGACCGAAGCTGCTCGCCTCCTGCATTGCTGCGCTGAAACGATCAAACGCCGGGCGCGCGCCGGCGAACTTCCAGGCCGCCGCGTCGGCCGGTCCTGGGTATTCCTCCGGGCTGACGTCCTCAACTACGTGCGGGGCTATACTGGTCCTGAGCGGTCGCCGCACCTATCAGGAAGGAGACTGCATTCATGCAAATCTACCAACGTGGTAAACGCGGCATCTGGTGGGTCCGGTTCACATCGACGGATCACCGAAGAATACGCGTCAGCACTGGGACTACCGACAAAAAGGCAGCCCAGGAATACGCCGACAAACTGAAGGCGGATTCATGGCGCGTTTGTAAACTCGGGGATCGTCCCCGAAGGTCATGGCAGGAAGCTGTGATTCGTTTTTTGAAGGAAACGACCCACAAGCGAGCCCATGCGCAGGACATTGCAAAGTTGAAGTGGCTCGATCCGTACCTGGGGAATCTGATGCTGGATGAGGTCCGCCCGGATGTGCTTCGCTCCATTCGCGACCGCATCGAAGGTGGCCATGGCCCCAAGGGTGGTTCGACACGCGCAAACTCCAACCGTTACCTTGCTCTGGTTCGTTCGATCCTGCGCAAGGCGGCGGGGGAGTGGGATTGGCTGGATCGGCCGCCGGTGATCAAGCTTCATTCGGAAGGTCCGGGAAGCCGTCAGGAATATCGATGGCTCACCCGTACACAGGCCGACCGACTGCTTCTACGGCTTAAACCCCATCGGCACATTGCGGACATGATGCGATTCACCCTGGCTACGGGGCTGCGAGAAAGGAACGTCACTGGCCTGAGGTGGTCGCGTGTCGATATGCCTCGAAAAGTCGCCTGGGTCTCGCCCAGCGAGTCCAAGTCCAGGCGTGCTATCTCGGTGCCGCTAAATGAGGATGCTATTCGGGTCCTTGGGTACTGGCACCGTCGCCACCCGGATCACGTGTTTGTTTGGCGGGGAAGGCCTGTTAAGCGAGCCAACACGAAAGCTTGGCGCGACGCTTTGCGTGCGGAAGGGTTAAAGCCGCACCGGGGAAAGCACCAGGAGAACTTTCGCTGGCACGATCTTCGGCATACGTGGGCAACCTGGCACGTGATGGCTGGAACGCCTCTGGAGGTGCTGCAGCAGTTAGGTGGCTGGTCGAGCTTTGAGATGGTGTTGCGGTATGCCCATCTCGCTCCGAGTCACGTAGCCGCCTATGCGTCTAACGTCAGTGGCACAAATCTGGCACGTTTTGAAAACGAGAGTCAATGCGCCCCAACGGAGGCCGGGCTAAAGCACTGAAAAATTTCGGAAAAATGGTGGGCCGTATAGGATTCGAACCTATGACCAATGGATTAAAAGTCCACTGCTCTACCAACTGAGCTAACGGCCCCCAGGAAGGCGGCGAATGATAATGTAATCGCTGCTGGCTGTACAGAGGCGAGGTCAACGGATTTTCGCGATGCGCGTTGTCACCGGTGAGAGGCACACACTCACCAGGGAGACACCATATGCAAATTCGCCTGCTGTTATTCGGTTTACTGATGATTTTTGGGGTTGGTCGGCTGTCGGCCCAGCCGTTTACCGGGAATATCCCATTACCCACGCTCGGGACAGACACCTACCAGGGTTTTCAGGGTGGGCTTTATCCTGACGGCTCTAACGACGTCCCCGAGGCGCACGCGCTGGCGGCCCGCGAACAGGCGGACGCCATCACGCCGCTCGATGCGATGGGCAATCCTGATCCGGAGGGAAAAACTGGATTCATTGCCATTGGTATGTCGAACACCACCCAGGAATTTAAGGTCTTTGAGCGCTTTGCAGACTTGACCGTGAGCCGCCGTTCCCGCGTGGTGCTGGTCAACACGGCGCAGGCCGGGCAATCGTCTGAGCTTACCGCTGACCCCACCGCGCGCTATTGGGAGGTGGTCCAGGATAAGCTTGCGGCGGCTGGTCTCAGCAACGAGCAGGTGCAGATCGCCTGGGTCAAGCTGGCGCAGTCCGACCCGGCGAGCACGTTCCCTAGCCACGCGCAAAATCTGCAGACGGAACTGGTCGCCACACTCAACGTTGCGCGCGACCTGTTCCCGAATCTGCGCATCGCGTTTTTGTCGAGCCGTATCTATGGCGGCTACAGCAACGACCCGAGCCGCGGCGAACCGATCAGCTATGAGACCGGGTTTGCGGTGAAGTGGCTGATCGAGGCGCAGATCGACGGTGACGCGTCGCTGAACTTCGATCCGGACGCTGGGCCGGTCGAGGCGCCGCTGCTGCTTTGGGGTCCTTACCTGTGGGCGGATGGCGTGAACCAAAGCGAGTCTGGCCTTAAGTGGCTGGAACGCGATTTTGAGGCTGACGGCGTGCACCCGAGTCTTCGGGGCGAGCTCAAGGTTGGACGGCGGCTGACGCGGTTTTTCGACGCGCTCACCGATTTTGTCCGACCGTGGTGGCGAGGCCTGGCGCTGCGCGGCCTGCATCCGATGATTGTCGACGACGATGCCACGGTCGATACCACCGAGCCTGGCGGTAACTTTGGCGGCCTGCCGCTGCTCAGCGTGGGCAACAATGAACGCTCGATCTACCTGCGTTTCGACGTCAGCCGAATACCGGCTGAAGACGTGCTGCACGCCAAGCTCAGCCTGCGAAGCCTGCCGAATTCGGCCGCGGTGATCAGCGTCGATACCGCTGATGACACCAGCTGGAACGAACACAACATCACGGCCGACAACGCGCCCGCCCCAACGGGCATGCCGGTCTCAGAGGGTGTGCTGTGGTCGCCCGACTCATCGCCGAGCTTCGATCTGACAGACGCGGTGCGCAACGATGATGATGGGATCATCACGGTGGTGATTACCCGCGAAGACGGGCCGTTTCAGGAGCTGGCTTCCAAGGAAAACTGGAACGGTGGGCGCCCGGCGCTGTTTGTGTCCTTCATAGGGCAGCACCGTCCGGACAAGATTTCTGAGGGAGCCTTCGAGCTCCGGTACTGAGTCAGCCGCGCCCTGAACGTTGACTCGTAACGTCTCCCGGCCGATCACGGCCGGGAGCTTTTTCGTTCGAGGCCGGCCACATCTGCTGCGCCGTCTCCCCACGCGCCCGCGTCAGCCGGATTTTTTGGCCCGAAGCTCCGTCTTTTCCGCTTCGGAAAGAAACGCGGCATCAATCGCGTTGAGCCGCGCCTGCCGGATCTGATCGGCGTTGAGGCCGGTGGCTGGCGCCGCTTTTTCCAGTTCGTGCGGCAGGTCGATCCCGCTGATGGAGGGATCGTCGCTGTTGAGCGTGACCTTGAGGCCCGCTTCGGCCAGCTCGGTCACGGGGTGTGACGGGTAATCGACCACCGCGCTGATGTGCAGGTTAGAGGTGATGCACACCTCGAGCGGGATCTCGTGTTCAGCCAGATACTCCACCAGCGCCGGATCTTCCAGCGAGCGAAAGCCATGACCAATTCGGCTGGCGCCGAGGTCGTTGATCGCGGACCAAACGCTTTGCGCGCCGTCAGCCTCGCCGGCGTGAACGGTCACGGCAAGTCCTTCGTCTGCCACCTTTCGAAAATGCTCTTTGAACAGCGGCGCGGGAAAGCCGGCCTCGTCGCCAGCGAGGTCCACCGCAACAAGATGCTGGCGATTGGCCAGCAGCGCGTCGAGTTCGCGATGGCAGATCTCGGGCCCGTAGGTTCTGCTCAGGATGCCGATCAGCTGGCAGGGCAGGCCCGTTTCCTCGCGGCCCTGCGCAACGCCATCGGCGACCGCCGCAACCACCCCCGCCGGATCCAGCTGGTGGCTCTCGGCCATAAACCACGGGCTGAAGCGCAGCTCCGCGTAGTCGATCCCGTGACGCTGAAGATCGAGCACGTTCTCATAGGCGATCCGGCGGCAGGCATCCAGATCCACCAGAATGGCGGTCAGGTACTGGAATCGCTCCAGGAACGCCATCAGCCCGGGCTCATTGCCGTCGATCTGAACGTAGGGGAGCAGCTCCTCAGCCGTGTCGGCAGGCAGCTCAACGCCGTGCTGGCGCGCGAGGTCCAGGATGGTCGTCAGCCGGACGTTTCCGTCCAGGTGACGATGCAGGTCTATCAGCGGTAGATCGGAGTCCAGAGTGGTCACTCGTTGGCTATCCAGAAGTCAGCGTTCATAAAGTCAAAGGCCCGGGAATCCAGATGGATTCTCGGACCTTTGCGTTAGCGTTGGAAAAGCGTGTTGGCGTCAGGCCAGAAGGCTGCGCAACATCCAGGCGTTTTTCTCGTGGACCTGCATTCGCTGGGTCAGGAGGTCCGCGGTGGGTTCATCGCCGGCGTTGTCGGCCGCTTCAAACACACTTCGCGCCGTTCGCACGACCGTTTCCTGGCCCTCCACGAGCTGCCGAATCATATCTTCCGCGCTTGGCACGCCGGTCTCTTCTTCGATCGAAGACAGGTCAGAGAACTGCTTGTAGGACCCCGGAGCGGCCACGTCGAGAGCACGAATCCGCTCGGCGATTTCATCGACCGCCGTCGCCAGCTCCATATAGTGCGTCTCAAACAGCGTATGCAGCGTCGCGAACATCGGACCGGTCACGTTCCAATGGAAGTTGTGCGTCTTCAGATATAATGTGTAGCTGTCCGCCAGCAGTCGGGACAGGCCGTCAGCGATCTGGTTCCGATCTGTTTCGTTAATTCCGATGTTGATGCTCATTGTTCGTACTCCTCACTCGATGCGTCTATGGTACGCATTGGCTATCAATTGTTCAAATCAATTGATTTGATGATATTGATTGAGTGTTGCTATTAAATGACGAAAGCCCAAGCGAACAATCCGCCGCCAACTCAGCGCGCAGGCGACGTTGCCGTGACAGCCGATCCGCTGGACGTCAGTGGTGTCATGAGCCGTGATGTACCGGAACTGCAGCGGCGCGCCCGTCTGATTGCGCGGCGCCGCCGGGAGGGTAAGCCGGTGGACCGGGCCGTCGCAGCGATGGAGTCGATGCAGGCGGACTCGCGCACCGAGCGCGAAGCCCGCGATGCCGCGACGCTCAAGGTCGAGTTCGATCCTAAGCTGCCCATCAGCGGGCACATTGATGAGATCTGCCGACAGCTTCAACAGCATCAGGTACTCGTCGTGGCGGGCGAAACGGGTTCCGGCAAAACCACCCAGCTTCCCAAGGCCTGCTGGCTGGCGGGTCGCGGCCGCGCCGGGTGGATCGGCTGCACCCAGCCTCGCCGAATTGCCGCGAGGAGCATCGCGGCCCGGCTCGCCGAAGAGCTCAACGTGTCCGTCGGCGACGCCGTCGGTTACCAGGTGCGGTTCGACCAGCAGGTTGGAACCGACAGCCTGATCAAGGTCATGACCGACGGCATCCTGCTGAGCGAAACCGAGCGCGACCGTCAGCTGATGGCCTACGACACGCTGATCATCGACGAAGCGCACGAGCGCTCCCTGAACATCGATTTTCTGCTGGGGTATCTCAAGCGTCTGCTGCCGAAGCGGCCGGATCTTAAGCTGATCATCACTTCGGCAACCATCGACACTGCGCGCTTTTCGGCGCACTTTAACGATGCGCCCGTGATCGAAGTTTCCGGCCGGAGCTACCCGGTCGAAACCCGCTACCGGCCGCTGCTGGACGACGCCGGAGAAACGGTCAGCCTGCCCGACGCCATCGTCCGGGCCGTTGCCGAGCTCAGCCAGGTGGACCCTCGCGGAGATGCGCTCGTGTTTTTGTCGGGTGAACGCGATATCCGGGAAGCGGCGGACGCCCTTGGCAAAGCCCAACTCCGCAATACGGAGATCCTGCCGCTTTACGCCCGCCTGTCCCGCAAAGAGCAGCAGAAGATTTTCCGACCGGGCGCAGCCCGACGCATCGTGCTCAGCACCAACGTTGCCGAAACCTCGCTGACCGTGCCGCGCATCCGCTTTGTGATCGACTCCGGTCTGGCGCGAATCTCGCGCTACAGCCAGCGCAGCAAGGTGCAGCGTTTGCCGATCGAGCCCATCTCGCAGGCGAGTGCAAACCAGCGTGCGGGGCGCTGCGGTCGGCTCGGGCCTGGCGTGTGTATCCGGCTTTATGCCGAAGACGATTTCGACGCTCGCGAGCGCTATACCCAGCCGGAGATCCTGCGCACCAACCTCGCCTCCGTCATTCTTCAGATGGAGCTGCTCAAGCTGGGTCATGTGGATGACTATCCGTTCCTTGATCCACCGTCCGCAGCTTTTATTCGCGATGGCTATCACCTGCTGACCGAGCTGAACGCGATCGACGCCGGGCAGAAGCTGACGGCGCTCGGCCGCAAGATGGCGCGATGGCCCCTCGACGTTCGGCTGGCCAGGCTGGTGCTGGCGGGTGAGAAGCTCGGCTGTCTGGACGACGCGATGGTGCTCGCCGCGTTTCTGTCGCTGCCGGACCCACGGGAGCGTCCGCTCGATGCTCAGCAGGCGGCCGACCAGCAGCAGGCGCGCTGGCAGGATCCCCTGTCGGACTTCGCCGGCGTGCTGCGGCTCTGGCAGGAGTGGCTGGAAGTGCGGGCCGAGCAGTCGCAGCGCCAGCAGCGAAACTGGGCGAGAGATCATTTCCTGAGCTACCTGCGCCTGCGCGAGTGGTATGACCTCACGCGCCAGCTCGCTGATGTTGCGGGCGTGTCGAAACCGGGTCGGCGCCCGGCTCCCGAGGGTTCGGAGCGGGAGGTGGCGGCGGCGGAAAAGGGCCGAGCCGACCGTATCCACAAAGCGCTGCTCAGCGCCTTTTTAGGGCACGTCGGCGTCAAGGATGAAAAGGGTTACCTCGGCGCCCGGGATCGGCGTTATGACATCTTTCCCGGGTCGGGCCTTTTCAAGCGCGGCCCGCGCTGGATGGTGAGCGCTTTTCTCGTCGAAACCACTCGCCTCTATGCGCGCCTCAATGCCAGCGTTGAGCCTGCCTGGGTAGAGCAGGCGGGGGCGCACCTGATCAAGCGCCGCTTCTTCGACCCCTTCTGGTCCCGGCGGCAGGGCAGGGTGCTCGGCTATGAGCAGGTCAGTCTGTACGGCCTGGTTCTGGTCGGAAAGCGCCGGGTGCACTTCGGGCCGCACGAGCCCGCTGAGGCGCACCGGCTGTTTCTTTTGGAGGCGCTCGCTCGGGGGCAGCTCAACACGCGCGGGAAGTTTGCCGAGGCCAATCGTCGGCTGCTGGCCCGGGTGGAGTCGCTCGAGCAGCGCATGCGGCGGGCCGACCTGCGGGTGGACGACGAAACCCTGGCCGAGGTTTTTGGCCGCCGCGTGCCCGGCCACATTCACAGCGCAAAACAGTTTGAACAGTGGCGCAGCGAGGCCGAGCAGGATGGTCCGCAGTGTCTGTGTCTCACGGAGGCGGACGTCTCGACGAGCCAACCCCTGCCGTCGGCTGACGACTGGCCGGACGCCCTGGAGCTGGCCGGGACACGCTTCGCGCTGAAGTATCGATTCGATCCGGCTGCCGAGGACGACGGCGTTACGCTCGAGGTGCCGCTGGCCCTCGTGAACCTCCCGGAGCCGGGGCCGCTCGAATGGCTGATTCCCGGGTATCTGGCGGACAAGGTGACGGCGCTGCTCAAGAGCCTCCCCAAAGCGCTGCGACGGCGCGTCGTTCCGGCGCCGGACTACGCGCGCAAATTTCTCGACAGCCTCTCGGCTGAACATCGGCAGGGTTCGCTGCGTGGGGCGCTGGCGACCTTCCTTACACGGGAAACGGGTCAGGAGTTCAGCGCCACGCATTTTGATGAGGCAAACCTTGAGCCCTGGCTGCGGATGAACGTACGCCTGCTCGACGGGGACGAGGTTCTGGATCAGGGTCGGAGCCTCAGCGCCATCACGCGTCGCTGGGAGGAGCGAGGCCGAGAACAGTTTCTGCGCCTGAGCGAAGCCACGCTGCGGCACGACGGTGCCCGGGAATGGCGCTTCGGTTCGATCCCGGAAACGACGGACCTGCCCGGCCAGATCACCGCCTACCCTGCGTTGGTCGATCAGGGCGATGCGGTGGGTGTTCGAGTGTTCGACGGCGAGGTAGAGGCCCGCGAGCACCATCGCTACGGGCTGCGCCGTATGCTGGTGCTCTGCCTGGCGGACCGGTTTAAGTACCTGAGACGGCATCTGGCGCTTACGCCGGAAAACTACCTGCAGTACGCCAGCGTGGGCTCCGCCAAAGAGCTGGAGCAGGACATCGTGTTTGCCGTTTCGATGGCGCTGGTCGATGGCTGTGATTCCCCGCCGCGCAGCGAGGCTGAGTTTGAGAGCCTGACGGCCCGTTCCCGATCCGAGGTGGTGCGCGCCGGCACCGAGCTGTCGACCCTGGTGGCCGAGGTGCTTCAACGGTTTCACCAGATCAAGCAACAGCTCAACGACGAGCTCGAAAAGATCTCCCCGAGCGCGATCGCTGACGTACAGCAGCAGCTGGAGTACCTTATCTATCCCGGGTTCCTGACGGAGGTCACCTACGCGCGTCTCGCGCACTATCCGCGCTATCTGGACGGCATCTCGCTGCGGCTCGAGAGGCTGGAGAAAGACCCGCTCAAAGACCGGCGGCACCAGGCACAGATCAGCGGCTTCTGGGACGACTACATCCAGCGTTGCGCCATCGTTGACGGCTATCCTGCCGCGCTCGACGAGTTTCACTGGCTGCTGGAGGAATACCGAATTTCGCTCTTCTCCCAGCCCCTCAAGACCGCGCAGCCGGTCTCAGCCAAGCGCCTGAAGAGTGCTTGGGTCAAAGTCTCCAACCCCGGCTCTGCCACCGCCTGACGCGGGCCGCGGGCGAAATTTCCAGCCGATGCCATGAGCACTCAATCGGACCTTGCGTCGCCCAGTCATCGCCAGGTGCTGAACCTCGCCTGGCCGATGATTCTGTCCAACGTGTCGATTCCGCTGCTCGGGATGGTCGATACGGCCGTGGTCGGTCACCTGCCGGAGCCCCACCACCTTGGGGCGGTGGCGGTCGGCGCCACCATCTTCAGCTTCGTGTTCTGGGGGTTTGGTTTCCTTCGCATGGGCACCACGGGTTTTGTCGCGCAGGCCTACGGTAAGCAGGACCAGGTCCGGGTAACGATCCTCCTGGCCCAGGCGGCACTCCTCGCGCTATTCCTGGCGGGTCTGATTATTGCGGCACAGGTCGGCATCCGGGAGATTGCACTGGGCCTGATCGACCCCCCGCCCGAGGTCGGCGCGGGCGCTCGCACCTATTTCGCGATCCGGATCTGGGCGGCACCGGCGACCCTGCTCACTTACGCGCTGGTCGGCTGGTTCCTCGGCTGTCAGGACGCCCGCTCGCCGCTGCTGATCATGCTGACCGCAAACGTCGTGAACATCGTGTTCGACCTGATCTTTGTTGTCGCTATGGACTTGGGCGTAGCGGGCGTTGCCTGGGCATCGCTGCTGGGTGAGTACCTGGCCGTTGCGCTGGGCCTTGCCCTCGTTGCGCGGCGCCGGATGCTGGGTCTGGCCTGGCGCAACCGGGCTCGGATATTCAACGGCAGCGAGCTGCGCGCCCTGCTGCGGGTCAACGGCGACATCATGCTGCGGACGCTGTGCCTGATCTTTACGTTTGCCTTCTTCACCCGCCAGGGGGCGCAGCAGGGTGAGATTGTGCTGGCGGCAAACGCCATCTTGCTGAATCTCCAGAGCTTCATGGCCTACGGGCTGGATGGATTCGCTCATGCGGCGGAAGCGCTGGTGGGCCGTGGCATCGGCGGGGGACGGCGAAAACACATCGTCGACGCCATCCGCCTCAGCGGCTGGTGGTCGCTATGGTGTGCTGTGGGTATGGCATTGCTCTACCTGGTGGCGGGCCAGTGGATTGTTTCGCTGATGACCGACATTGAATCCGTGCGAACCACCACCGCCAGTTTCCTGCCCTGGATGATTCTGTCGCCACTGGTATCGGTGTGGAGCTTCTGGCTGGACGGCGTGTTTATCGGCGCCACGCGCGGCCGGGAAATGCGCAACACGATGCTGATTTCGACCTTCGCGGCGTTTTTGCCCGCGTGGTGGCTGCTGCAGGGGTGGGGCAACCACGGGCTCTGGGCCGCTTTTATGGTTTTTTTTGTCGCGCGGGGGCTGCTGCTCGGACTGCTGACGCCCCGCGTTGTGCGTCTGGGAAACGGAACCCGGCGCTGATGCGCCAGGGCCGGCGGGCTACTTGACGCGTTTAACCTTCACGGAGCGGCCAACCCCTTCGACATACAGCTTCCAGGAACCTAGTGATTTGGGTTCGATGGTGACCTTGGGGCTGTCGGAGTTGGCGCGAACTTCTCCCGAACCGACCTGCTGCCAGACCATGCCGTTATCGAGTTTGAAGCGCGTTCGGCCAGACCAGCCGGTGAACTTGCCGTCGATTCGTGCCTCGATCGGGGTGCGAGAAGAGTCCTTAGGCCGTAGACCTCGCTGATCAATAGTGGCAGACTCTCGCGCCGCTACCGTGGGTGCTGTCGCGGTAGCGCTGGATGCCTGCGCCGGAGCTCCGGCTGCCGGTGCAGCCGCTGCTTTTGGGGGAGACACCGCACCCCGGTCGTCTTTTAGCCATTGGTTTAAAAACTCTAGTTCCGCCGGGCTAAGCTTATCGAGGCCGGCCTGCTCAAACTCCTGGCCGGTCATGCGCTCCTCAACGGTCGACTGCGCCAATGCGGCGCTCGCGACAAAAAGGTGAGCACCTGCAGCGAGGATCAAGAAGCGGGCAAATCGATGCATACGGTTTTCCAGTTCGGTTTCGGCAACGGCCGGGGGCATTCTGAGCGACAAACGGGGTTTTTTGCAACGCGGATCGAGAACGTAAATTTAACGCTGAGCTAATGTTTGTTTGCTAGCCTGTGCGAAATTTTGGACCTAGGTCCGGTAGTTTTGCGGCGGCATTTGTTAAACTACTTTAAGTAAGTGGGCCAACCGCGCAGAGCCTAAGCCAGAGTCGGGGGACACCGAGCGGCGCAACGAACCGGTTCATCGGTTGGTTTAATAGCGGGAGCGCACCCAAAGCACCGGTCTCAGGCCAGGGTGGGTGCGGACACACAACAGATTAAATGAAGCGCGGAGTTGACCGTGCTCGAGAGCATTTTATGAGTTTATTCAACCGGACTGGCTGCAGCCGCACCCTGGGGACAGGTCGTGCCGCCATTCTCACGTCAGGATTGCTGGCCGCGGTACTGGCTGCCCCGGCAGCGTACAGCGAGACGGGCGGTTCGCTGCGTCTTGCGAGGAACGATTCGGGCAGCATCGTCCAGGCCATCGCGATTAAAGATTGGCGCTTCGATGCCAAGACCGGCGAGCTGCGGGTGACGAGCCAGGGCGGTGCCCGGCGCTGCGGTATCAGCTCCGGAAAGAGCACCGGCCAAACACTGATTCTCGATGGTGTCCGCTATCCGCTGGAACGTTTCCGGGTCGAAGGCAAAAACGAAAAGCGTCTAGAGGTCACCCCGGTGATCGCAGGTGAGATTTTCCCGCTTTGCGTCGTGCCGCGATCGGCGCCGGAGCTCGTCTCCGTGGTTGGCACCAAAGGCAGCTCCTCGTCCGGGCTCAATGTCGAGCTCGACGTCCTTGGTCAGCCTCCGAGCGACCTGGGCGTGGTCGACGGGATCGGCTACGACGTGTTCACGCCACCGGCGACTATCTCCCTGGGCCTCACCGAAGACGTGCTCTGTCTGCAGGGGCCCGGCCAGGATGGCGTGCGCCTGTCGATAACGGATACCAACCTGGAAACGACCACCTTCCAGGGCTTCCAGTCGCTCGACTACAGGCCGTTCGGCGGTTCGGGATCAGCTCAGCCGACGCTGCGCGCGATCACGGACGGTAACCCCGTCTGCCTCGCATTCCCGGATCTGGCGCAGGTTGTGACCCCGCAGTCTCCAGCCGGCACCTGCTCTCCGTCAGACATCTTCTTCGCCGACGGCTTTGAACAAGTCGGCAGTCCGATCGGCGGCGCGGCCAGCACCGACCTTGAGATCGATCTGCGCCTTATCGAAAACCCGAACACAACAACCCTCCAGAACGCGGTGTACGAGCTGGTGGTGACCAACTGCGGCGACAACCCGGCCAGCAACGTCGTGGTGCGCGATTTCTATCCCACCGGCAGCCTGTCGGGCAAACCGACTCGTTTAGGAGCGGGTTCCTGGAGCTGTACGTCTGGCGTTACCTGTGCCGGCGGCTCGGGCTATGTGGACGTCAACATCGGTACGCTGGACCCCGGAGCGACCGCGGTCATCAACGTCGATCGGCCGCTCACCGCAGGTGCGGCGGGCAACACGCTGCAGGTTACGGCGTCGGTGGCGGAGCTGGACGGCAACGGCGAGAACGACCCGGCGGACAATATCGCGACCTGGGAATTTGACGTTCGTGACAACGAGCTTCCGGCCGGCACGCCCACCGGCAGCTGCACCATCGACGAAGATTCCGGCACCACTAACGTTGCCGCGGCGGGCTGCAACAACGCGGAAGGCTTCGCGATCAGCGTGACGGACTCCGACGGAACCATCGCTGCCGTCAGCGCGGCGTCGCTCAACTCGGATATCCTGACCGTTGTCGGCGATCCGACCTTCTCCGGCGTTGGAACTGACACGATCACCATCACCGGTCTGCCGGTGGCCACGGTGGCGGACGCCAACGGCCCCGCAACAATCAGGGTGTCGGTTACCGATAACCTTGGCGGTATCGGCACTGTCGACCTGAACATCACGGTGGACGCCGTGAACGACCCACCGACGATCACGGTGCTCGGCGGCTTCGATTACAACGGCGGCACTCCGATCTTTGCCGGTCCGAACTGTAACCAGACGTCGGCCTCTGACTGCGCCGATCAGAACTACCCGTCTGACGTACCGGTGGAGTTCGAGGCGATCTTCGGTGACTGGGTTGTAGCGGTGACGCCGGGGCCGGCCGACGAGGCGGGTCAGGTAACTAGCGTGAGCATCGGTGCGCCGTCCAACCCTGCGCTGTTCTTCGGCACCTCCGGCCGGCCGGACCTGCGCGCCAACGAGGTGCAGGGCACCTGGGACCTGGATTACGTTCTCAGCGGGGAAAGCGGCACGGCATCCGTCAGCATTACGGTCACCGACGATCAGGCCGGCGACAACACCACCGTCTTTACCTTCGACATCATGGTGGACAACTCGCCGCCGGTCGTTTCCGTGACCGGGGCGCCGAACACCATTGCCGAAGAATCGGCAGGCGTGACGCTCTCGGGCGGAGGCTTCTTTGTTGCCGCGTCAGATCCGGAGGACGATGCGGTCACGATCAGCGTCACCTCGTCTGACCAGAGCCTTGTAGCCGACGGCGACATCGTGGTGAACGACGCGGATCTCAACGACATTCAGATCACGGTTACGACCCAGCCGAACGCCTTCGGCATTGTCGATCTGTCGGTGGTGGCCACCGATACGGCCGCCTCGCTGCCCGGCATCGTGTCGGTGACCGTGGACAATGTGAATGACGCTCCGTCGGTTGTGTTTGCGGGACAGGCGTCCATCGAAAGTGACGACAACGTCATCAGTTTCTCTGAAACGGGTCCCGACGCCGCGACACTCACGCTGAATTCCACAATCACCGGAATCGCTAATATCAACAGCCTTCTTGTGGTCTCCGGCGATGAGGCGTTAGGGCCGTTCGAGGGTGGGCAGAACATTTTGACAATCACCCCGACTGTCACCAGCGACCCTGACTCGATCTTCGCGCTCGCGCCCACTTTCGAAACCAGTGGGCGTCTCAACTTTGCACTGAGCGGCAGCAATGGGACCGCAACGGTTGAGATTGTTGTTGTCGATGACGGTGGCACCAGCGGCGGCGGCGAAGATACCTCAACCACCGCAACGCTGACGGTGGTTGCCGCTACGCCGTAGCGACCTCGGGGCGAAAAGGGGTCAGGTTACGTTTCTGGAAACCGCCAGAAGCTTAACCTGGCCCCTTTTTTGCGTCGTCAGGGCTTGCGTTTGGGCTGAGCGCCTGGTGGATGCCGCAGGCCTCCGTGCCGTACCGCCTTTTTCTTGAGCTCCAATTGTTTTCTACAATAGGCGGCTGACATGCAGCGTCAAAAGCCCCAATACCGCAATCTGGCCAACTGGTGGGATTACTACCAGCAGGCTCATTATGCGAGCGCCCTGGAGGACCTGGACGCGGTGATTTCTCCGCTGCTGGGCGATGACGGCGCGCGCGAGCAGCTGCTGCCCGCGCTGTTGATTCTCGGGGATCTTGAGGTCGACCCCTACTGCCTGGCGGTCTACTGCGACTATTTTTCCCATCGTGAAGGCCAGCGCTCGGCGCGGTTCCCTCTGACCCGGCAACTTCTGCAGATCGACCGACTCGAGGCGTCTTTTGATCCGGATGCCGGCGCGGACGAAGGGCTTCGCAGGCTCCTGATGGCGATGGTGAAAGACGTGCGCGTGGTGCTGGTGGTGCTGGTGCAGCGCCTCGTAAGCCTGCGGCAGCTTACCTCGGCCTCCGAAGCGGAGCAGCGCAGCGGAGCGGCCGTGGTCAAAGCGATCTACGCGCCGCTGGCGAATCGTCTTGGCATCTGGCAGCTGAAGTGGGAGCTGGAAGACCTGGTGTTCCGGTTTCTCGAGCCGCAGCTGTATCGGCGGATTGCGGCTCTGCTCTCGGAGCGGCGGATGGACCGCGAGCGCTATATCCGGCGCTTCATCGATCAGGTCAAAACCGAACTCGCCGGCGTGGGCATCGAGGCGGAGGTGGTCGGGCGGCCAAAGCACATTTTCAGCATCTGGAAAAAGATGCAGCGCAAGGGTTTGGCTTTTGCCCAGCTCCACGACATCCGCGCCGTCCGGGTGCTGGTGGACGACGTCGCGCAGTGCTACTCGGCGCTGGGTATCGTCCATACTCTCTGGCGCCCGGTCCCCGGCGAGTTTGATGACTACATTGCGAACCCGAAAGGCAACAACTACCAGTCGCTGCACACCGCGGTTTTCGGTCCGGAGGGCAAAACCGTCGAGATCCAGATCCGCACCGAGGCGATGCACCAGCATGCTGAGCTCGGCGTGGCGGCTCACTGGCGCTACAAGGAGGGCGGGGAGCACGACCCCGGCTACCAGCGCAAGCTGAACTGGATGCGCCAGCTGCTGGAAGGGGGTGACGAGGCGACCGTCCTGGATGAGTTTGGCCCCGACGGTGACGAGGACCGGGTCTACGTGCTGACGCCCAAGGGCAAGGTGCTCGACATGAAGCGCGGCAGCACCGTGCTGGATTTTGCCTACCAGGTCCACACGTCGGTCGGAAACCGGTGCAAGGGCGCGAAGGTGAACGGTCGAATTGTGCCGCTGACATACCAGCTCCATAACGGTGAGCAGGTGGAGATCCTCACGAGCAAGCAGGAGGATCCGAGCCGGGACTGGCTGGTGCCGCGCCTGGGTTATCTGGCAAGCGCCCGGTCGCGTTCCAAGGTTCGCCAGTGGTTTCGCCAGAAGGACCGCGATCGAAACCTGGCGGAGGGCCGCGAGATTCTGGACAAGGAGCTCAAACGCCTCGGGCTGCCGGTCAAGGACCTCCAGCCGCTGGTCGAGCGCTTCAACTTCAAGGATCTGGACGGGCTCTACGTGGCGGTAGCCATCAGCGAGGTGACCGTCGGCCAGGTGGCGGCCGCCCTTGAGGACTTCAGCAAAAGCGACGAAGAGGCGCTGCCGCTCGTACGCGCGCCGCAGAAAAAGGCCCGCAACGATTCCGACCTGATTATCGAAGGCGTTGGTCAGCTGTTAACGGTCATTGCCAAATGCTGTTCCCCGCTGCCGGGTGACCCGATCATCGGTTTTGTCACCAAGACCCGCGGCGTGAGCATCCACCGCCGGGACTGCAAAAACGTCGATCGGCTGATTCGCTCCGATCCGGCAAGAATGCTTGAGGTTGCCTGGGGCGGCGAAACAAAGGGCAAGTACCAGGCGGAGGTGCTGCTCCACGCATACGATCGCAAGAACCTGGTTCGCGACATCGGTCAGCTGACGTCCAATCTGCGCAGCGAGATGCTCAGCTTCCATACCCAGGTCGACGCGGCCCGGGGCGAGGCGGAGATCCGCATGCTTGTTCAGGTCACGGACTTTGACCATCTCAACGACCTGCTCAACCGCCTGGTGGCGCTGCCCAACGTGACCAGCGCGGTGCGAACCGGATGAGATGGACTCACGGGCTGGGTCTGGCAGGGCATTATCGGCGCAGAATGGACGACTTAACTATCACAATCATTCACCCCGAAATGGGGCTTTTGCGCCAAAATTGCCTTACTATTCTGACCACTAACAAAGCATAAGGGGTACGGCTGACGCGCGCAGGGAGCGTGCCGTTCGGAGCCCCGAGCCACACCGATTCAATGGATTCAGGTAACTCAGTAGCTATTCCCGGCTATTCCGTGGAGCGCGAGCTCGGACGCGGCGGTATGGCCGTGGTTTACTCGGCGGTCCAGGAGTCGGTCGAACGGCGGGTTGCGCTGAAGGTGATGTCGCGCGTGTTGCTGGTGGACACAAGCTTCAGCGAGCGCTTTATGCGCGAAGCGAAGATCGCTGCGAACCTCTACCACCCGCACATTGTGGCGGTGCACGACGTTGGGGTTTACGACGAGCAGCACTACATCGCGATGGAGTATCTGTCGGGCGGAGACCTGGCGGTTCGCTGCGGCGACAACATCCAGCTCGTAAGCACCGTTCGCGTGGTGCGAGAGATCGCCAGCGCGTTGCATTACGCGCACAGCAAAGGGTTTGTTCATCGCGACGTCAAGCCGGAGAACATTCTTTTCCGCGAAGACGGCAGCGCGGTGCTGACCGACTTCGGTATTGCCCGGGCGGTCAATTCGGCAACGCAAATGACCAAGACCGGCGCGGTGGTCGGCACGCCTCAATACATGAGTCCAGAGCAGGCGCGGGGCAAAGACCTCGACGGTCGTTCCGATCTCTACGGGCTTGGTATCGTTTTTTACGAGATGCTGATGGGACGGGTGCCGTTTGAGGGCAGCGACTCCGTCGCCGTCGGTATCCAGCACGTGACCGAGCCGGTTCCCCGGCTTCCCGACAAGCTGCACTACATTCAACCCGTGCTGGAGCGTTTCCTGGCCAAGCACCCGGACGACCGCTATCAGTCCGGCGGCGAAGCGCTCGTCGATTTGCAGAACCTTGAGCAGCGGCTGCTCAGCGGTGAGGTGCCGATGGTTCCCGGAGTGGCCGGGTCGAACCGGGAGACGCGGATCAGCAATCCGCCGTCAGCCGGGCCGCTGCCCGAGCTGACGCCGCTGGATGAAACCCGCGCCATGCCGACGCCGACGGTCGGCGAACAACCCGAGCCGGTAAAGGCCGAGACGTCCGCGCCCCAGAATCCGCCGTCGGGTGGCCCACCGCTGTCTGCAACGCCCCGCCCCGACGGCAGCATGCGGCAGGAGCCCCGGCTGGGCTCGATGGATGACCTGAGCAGCTTTGACCGAACCGTCAGCCATCCGCAGTACAACCCGGCACAGGCGGCGGCGGGTCAAAGCAGGCAGAAGAAAGGCAGCGGCGGCCGCTGGCTGGTTGTCCTGGTGCTCCTGGCTGGCATCGGCGGGGTCGGCTTCTGGCAGCAGGATCGGCTGCTGGCGTTGCTGCCTAACCAGGACGTTGATCGGTGGCTGGCCCAGGCTGAGCAGGCGGGTGATTTTGGCCGCTGGTACGGGGAGTCGAGTGATTTTGCGAACGTGCTCTACCAGCGGGTTCTCGAAACTGATCCCGCAAATCGCCGGGCCCTTGCCGGGCTGGAACTGGTCGCGCTGTCGCTGTGCGACGAAGCGGAGCAGGCGCTGGCTGACGGCAACGCCAGCCAAGCTGCGCTGCTGCTTTCCCGGGCCCGGGAGCTTTCACCGGAGCTTCCGCGGGTGGCGGAAATCGCGGCGAAGCTTGAGCAGCCCGACGCTGCACCGGCCGAGCCCGAGCCTCAGCCCGTCGACCGATCGTCCGAGATCGCAGCCCTGCTGGAGCAGGCCCAGGACCATCTACAGGCCGGCCGTCTGGTGAGACCCGCGAACGGCAGCGCACTGAGCGCGTTCGATCAGGTGCTGGAAATCGATCCACAGCAGGAAGAGGCGCTGGCCGGGCGCGCCACCATCAATGGCCGCCTGAGTCAGGAATTTGAGGCCGCCATTGCGGCGAAGAGCATCAACACCGCTGATCAGGCGCTGCAGAAGCTGGTGCTGGTATCCGAAGATGCCAGCGCGCTTAACAACGCTCGTCAGCAGCTCGACGCCCTGCGGAGCGAAACGGAAAACCGTCAGCGTACCGAACAGGTGCGCCAGCAGCGCATCGCTCAGATGCTCCAGGAGGGCGAGGCCTTTCTGGCGCGTGATCAGCTCAGCGAGCCGCCGGGCGAGAATGCGAGCAACCGGTTCCGCGGTGTGCTGCGTGCCGATCCAGCGAACGAGGCGGCACGTGACGGCCTTGAACGCGTCGCCCGTCGCTACATGGTCCTGACCGAGCAGGCGTTGGAAGACGATGAGCTCGATGCGGCGGAGACGATGATCGGCCACATCGAGGATCTGAATCCCGCACAGGCGGGGCTGGGGCGTGCGAAACGTCGGCTGGCGATTTACCGCGAACAAAACGAGCTCAACCAGCGTCTCAGCGAAGCGGATCGGCAGCAGGTAGACGGGCTGCTGGCTCAGGCGCGCAGCGCGCTGGGTGACGGGCTGCTCATGCAGCCGCCCGGCTCGTCGGCTTTCGATTCTTTTAAGGCGGTGCTCAGGATTGAGCCCGGCAACACCGAGGCGCAGCAGGGGCTGAGCCGGGTTTCGGAGCTTTTGTCCGGCCGCGTACGCAGCCAGCTGAGTGCCGGGGAGCTTGAATCAGCCCTGACGTCGTTCCTCGACGCCGAGCAGACCAATCCGGCGAACCCGAATCTACCGCTGCTGCGGGCGGATCTCGGTGCCGCGTTGCGGGACGCTGCGCGGGTGGCGATCGATGCGGGGCGATTGGAGGATGCGGGCAGCTGGTTGACCCGAGCCAGTGACGTTGATCCCGGGCATCCCGACCTGGACGCCCTGCAGCTACAGCTCAGTATCGCGAGCGAGTAGCGTGAGGCCAAGGCGGAAGGTCAGCCCTCGATCGCCAGGATGTCCTTAAGCGCCTGACGGGCCGCGGCAAAGGAAAAGTGCTGCTCCACGTTCGCCAGGCCGCCGTCTGATAGCTGCTGCCAGAGGGTCGGGTTGCTGTAGGCATCGACCACGGCCGCGGCAAATTCCTCCGGCGTATCACCGACCATCACCTCCTGGCCCGGCACGACGTGCATGCCTTCGACCGCAGGGCTGGTGGCCACCACGGGCTGGCCGTAGCTCATTGCCATGTTGATCTTGCCTTTGACGCCGGCACCGTAGCGCAGCGGCGCGAGCGACAGGCGGCAGCCGTCCAGATACGGCTCGAGATCCTCTACAAAACCGAGCACGTCGACATCGGGTCCGGCCAACGCCTTCACGGCGTCGGTCATCTTGCTGCCGATCACCGTGAGCTTGATCCCTTCCTGCTGAGCGCGCACCAGCGGCAGTACCTCACGCACAAACCAGGTGATGCCGTCGACGTTGGGCGGATGCTGAAAGCCTCCGACAAACAGCAGGCCCTGACGGTCCTCAAACGGCTTGCGCCGGCCGTGCACCGGGTGGATGTTGGAAAGGATCGACACCTTAACGTCCGGCGCATCCTCGCGCAGGAACTCGCGCTCATACTCGCTGACCACAAGGGTGAGGTCACAACGTCGGGCGACGTCCAGCTCCCGGGCGCGGGTTTTGGCGGCGGCCGTGTGCAGCGCCGGCTGATTCTCCAGCTCCGCCAGCCGCTGTTCGCGCAGATAGTGCAGGTCGACGGTATCGAAGAGCAGGCGCGCGCTGGGACAGCAGGTTCTGACCGACTCGATATGGTTGCTGGCAATGTAGTGCCGGCTCAGGATCACCGCATCAAGATTATCCCCCACCTCTTTCAGATACTGGTGGGCCGACTTGATAAACGGGTGATAGAGCACCTCTACACCCAGCTGCTGCAGCGGCGGGGTGTAGCGTTCATCAAACGCGCGGTTTTCCGCCATGAAGCGCACGTGCCAGCCGAGGTCGAGCAGCAGGCGCAGCAGGTTGACCATCCTGACGGAACCCGAATCCTGGTCCGGTGTAGGCGTAGTTGCGTCGATGATCAGCACGCTGCGCTGCCGCCGGTGGCGCCGCGTCAGGTCCAGCGGACCCCCGGGGTCGGGCTGATTGGGGAGCACCTCCCGCCAGCGTTCGACAAACTTCTCCTGGTTGACCACCTGGTAGCGTTTGACGCCGCTGCTGGTGTCAGTGCCGCTGGTGACGCCCTCAAAATGCACCACCTGGGCCGCCGGCTGGTAAAGAACCCGCAGACCCCGTTCGCGCACCCGAAACGCCAGATCGGTGTCTTCGTAGTAGGCCGGCCGGTAGCGGGTGTCGAAGCCGCCCAGTTCGGCAAACAGCTCCCGGCGCAGCATGATGGCCGCCCCTGAGCAGTAGTCGGCTTCGCGCACGAAGTTGACCGCCGGCGCTGAAGGGTTTTCGAACCGCCCGAAGTTCCAGCCGGACCCATCGCTGAACACGATGCCGCCGGCCTCCTGCAGCCGGCCGTCGGGGTATACGAGCTTCGCGCCGGCAAGTCCGACGTCTGCATGCTGACCAAACGTCTCCACCAGTCGATCGAGACATCCGTGTTCGACCACCGTGTCGTTGTTCAGGAAAAACAGGTAATCGCCGCTGGCAGCTTCAGCCCCGCGGTTGCAGGTGTCGATGAAGCCGCTGTTCTGCTCGTTGTGCAGGACTATAAGCCCCTTGTGCTCCGCCAGCCGATCCCGGGTCTCGTCGCTTGAACAGTCGTCGACGACAATCACTTCGAAGGTTGCGCTGTCGTTCAGGGCGCTCAGCGACTTCAGGCAGGCCTGGGTGTGGTGGTAGTGATTAAAGGTTGGAATTACGACCGATACCGCTGGCGCATCCTGCCGTGTGAACGTCAGCGGCTCAAAGGGCTCATCGGTATTGAGTTCGGCAAGCACCTTGGGACCGATCTCCGGATCGCCGCGGGTCAGCTCCTGGCCAATTCGCTCCAGCGTACCCTTGAGGCCTCGAACGCGCAGGCTGTTCCGGGCGCGCTGCTGGAGGGTGGAAGCCCGCTGCTGGTGAAAATTAAAGCCGCTCAACACTCGGCGGGCGACGCGTGCAGCCACTCGGAGCGGGCGGGTCAGTTTCCAGCTGCGTGTGGACAGCACCATCTCCAGTTCCTGGGCAACGCCGAGAAGCTGGCCGGAGAGTTCTTTGACCTGGTTTTCCAGCTGGCCCAGGCGCTCGCGCTGCTCCTCGGTCTCGTCGCGCAGGCGAAGCGCCCAGGCGGAACGATCTTCAAATTCGTCCTGCAGCTGCTGGTGGGTCGCCCTGAGCTGCGAGAGATCCTCTTCGAGCGACCGGGCCCACACCAAGGCTTCCTCGGCCCGGCGCGATTCGCGGCTCGCCCAGCCCGCCCGTTGTTCCAGCTCCGTCTGCTGCTTCGCCACCTTGTCCTGGAGCGTCCGGGCCAGGACGCTCGCTTCATGGACGCGCCGGGCTCGATCAGCGCCGGCAAGATCACCCGGTGCCGGCAGCGCGACGGGATAGCGGCAGGGCGCTGGCGCAGCTTCGCCGCCGGGCAGCAGGGAACGATACTTCGCAACCGCCTCCTGCGGCGAACACAGCGGCTTCGCCGAAGCGCGCAGCGCCTCGAGCTGCTGCGTCGACAGTTCGGCTACGGTCCGCACCAGGTCGTCTGGGTTCGGGTTGATCAGCAGGCCGGTATTCCCTTGGTCGATCCGCTTGGCCAGCGCGCCCACCCGGGTTGCAAGGACCGGCACATCGAGCGCCCACATTTCGCTCAGCGTGTAGTTGAACGTCTCCGACACCTGCGACAGCAGCAGCGCCAGGTCGGGCCGGATCTCATCGAGAAGCGCCGGCAGCTCGTCGAGCTGATATTCCAGAATGATATGAACGTGGTTGCAGCCGTAGAACGCTTCGGCGAACTTGCTGCCGCCGAGCAGGTAAACGTCGGCATACCGGGTCAGCTCAGGCAGCGCTTCGCGCAGCAGGCCGGCCCCTTTCTGGTCGCTGATCCTCCCCGGCACCATCAGGCGCCAGCGAGGACCGTCGGAAAACGCCTGGGGCTGACGCGCACGCTCGAATGGCACCAGGCCATGGCTGACGGTTGTAATGTCGGGCAGTGCGTCCCCGCCGACCAGCCGCCCGAGATTGGCTTTGACGGTATCGCTCGGCGCCAGCACCGCCACGTCTGGGCCCTTGAGCGCCGCCAGCCAGCGCTCGCGAACCCGCCGCCAGCTTTCCGGGGACATGGCGTGGAAGTGGCTCTGGGCCAAAGCCTCAGGCAGCCGGGCATCCGAGAATTCGGCCTCCGGTGACTCGAAGAGTAAACCGAGGTCCGGCCAGGCCGGATAGTAGTCGTGCAGCATCGCCAGCGTTGGGAGCCCGGTTTCCAGCGCCTCAACGCTGTGGCCAATCAGCGAGGACACCAGAACGGCGGACACGCCGTGGGTACTGCAGATCGCGTCGAGCACCTGGCGATAGGCGCTTTGGTCAGCCACGCTGCCGGCGATCGGGATCGGCAGCGCCCATCGGGAAACGCACGGACTTTCCAGGGATCCGACGTGGAGTCTGAGCTCCTGCCCCTGGGCGGCGTCGCCCGGATTAGCATAGCTCAGCAGAAAAAGATGCCAGGCCGAGTCCCAGGCCTGCGCCGTGTCGGCGGCCCAGCGGGCCGTGCCGCCGCCCCAGCTGTGCAGGATATGAAGCACGACCGGCTTGTTGTCCAGGCCCGCATAGGGCAGGGGCAGCGCAGGCGTCTGCTCGGTGATTTCCCACAGGCGGCTGTTCAGCTGCTCCAGGGGCGTTGCCGCCGGTCGGTCTCGGGGGTCGATCGCCTTTGAGGTTTTGGCATGAGTCGGCGCTGGCCCAACCAGCAGGTGGGAACATGCCAGCCGGCGCTGCGCCTGCGATGGGTCTGCGGCGCGGTCAGGCCAGACGGTTCTTGAGCCCGGGGAGGGCCACAGGCAGCACGCCGGGTTAACGTCTCGACAGGGAAAGGCGAGTCTCGGTGTGACCCACCACAGCGCGGAATCCGTCTCAGCCAGCGGCCAGCTTGTGGTCAGCCAATCCGGGCGCAGGGCTGAAACCACCTGCGCATCGGGCTGCGCGTCCAGGCAGCGGTAAAGCCGCTCGAGCGCCATCGGAGAGAGCGCCGTGCCGGCCTCAAGCACCAGCACGTCGCAACCCGCCGCGAGCCCGGCGGCCAGCGCTTCCTGCGGACTCCCGTGAATGGCGGCGTCCGGCTCAGGTAGTTCCGCCCAGTCGGGCAGCGCCCGTTTGAGCGTTTCTCCGTAACCGGTTTCCTGGTCAGCGGCAGACGCAGCGCTCCACAGGACCACCGCGCAGCGCTGGCTCATACCGAAAGCTTCGTTGATCTTTAGACGTTAGCGATTGGCTGGACGGCTCAGAAGCCGAGGTCGTCCATGTCCGGCATTTCGATCTCTTTGTATCCGTCCGGAATCTCGAAGACGAGCGGGTCGATGTCGTCGTGAGACACCGACTTCAGCTGGCCCGTGCTGGTTCCCATCCGCGGGTCGTAGTGGGTGTACTGCACCGGGATTTCGTCTCGACCGGGTTCCCCGAAGTCGAGCACGCCGTCGGACAGCTGGCCGAAGCTGTTGGCCAGATCCTGGACGAAGGTCATCATCCCGCGGACGGCGGCGTAGTCCTCTTCAGGAATATCCAGCTCCTTGGCGGTGGTGACGCATTGCTCTGACGACTTGCTGTCGCCGGAATAGACCTCGATCACCTCGCAGTCGTAACCGGCAATCTTGCGCGATTCGCCGGTTCGCTCGTAGCTCCGCGGCTTCGCCTCGCCGGCCATCTTGGGCATCATCGAGCTCATCATCTTTTTCATCTGGGCGCGCTGCGAAGCCGGCAGGGCCGCCAGCTGCTGCTCCATCTGAGCCATCACCTGCTTCTGCATATCGGCAATTTTCTGGACCTGCTCCTTGCCCATCACCATGTAGCTGCGATCGTCCTGATTGATCGCGATGAACTGGCCGTTCTCGGAATCGAAGATCGCAAAACCTTCGCCGCCCGGCGCCGACATGCGGATTTTGCCGTTGGCGATTTCGGTCTTGCCGTTTTCGACGGCGCCGTCTTCGCTGTTGGCGTAAATGATCGTTGTGTCGGCAAACGCGACGGTTCCCGACAGGGCGATTCCCGCGGCGGCCAGAGCAGCACAGCTAAGCTTAGATTTCATGCCGATTCCTAAAGGATTGGGTGGACCGGAATTATCGGCGATTGCGCGTCAGGTGTCATCCACAGCCGCGGGTGTACAATGCGCGCACGCAAATTCAGGGAACGACAAACCGTTGAAAAATCGGGCTATTGGTGAGGTTCTGCCGCTCCTGATCCTGGGCGTGGCAGCCCTCGCGGGTTGTGCTCAGCGGCCGGCTCCCATCGAGGAACGAAGCCTGGCTGCCCAGGTGCGTCAACAGGCGGCCGAGACCGCCGGGGTTGTTGAGGTGTTTCCGCTCAGCGGCGGCGAGGACGGCGCGCTGATCGAGCGCGCACGCCAGGCTGAGGCTGAGGGAGCCCTGGAGCAGGCCAGCATCCTCATCTCTCAGGCGATCGAGCTCGCGCCGCAGGACGCGGGCCACTGGCAGTATCTGGCCGAAATCGAGCTTGAGCAGGGCCAGTATTCGGCGGCGATCGATCATGCGCGTGAGTCGTACGAACTCGGGCCGCGGGTGGGCCAGATCTGCGCGCGTAACTGGCTGACGATCCAGCGGGCCAACGAGGCGCTGCGCCGCTCTTCTGCGGCGATCCAGGCCGGCGCTCGGGCAGAAGAGTGCGCGGTTCGAACCCCCTCCACTTACTAAGCGCGTTTGTCGCAACGCGGCAGCTCAAAGCGTTCGCAATCCAGCGTTACCGATCAGATGTCCAGTCTGGCTGAAAAAGTTGACGACCTGCTCGCGTCGGGCGGCGAGCTGGACCAGGCCTGGCCGCAGTTCCGGGCTCGCGACGGCCAGCGCGAGCTGGCGGCGGAAATCGCTTTGGCCATGGAGGCGAGTGAGCCGCTAATTGCCGAGGCCGGAACCGGCATCGGCAAAACGTTTGCTTACCTTATTCCGGCGCTGGTGTCGGAGCAGCGCGTGGTGGTCTCAACAGGCACCCGCACGCTCCAGGATCAGCTCTACCAGCGTGATATCCCACAGCTGCTGGCGGCGCTGGAGCTCAAGCCGCGGGTGTCGCTGCTGAAAGGCCGATCGAACTACCTGTGTATCCATCGAATGAACCACGCCAGCGACAGCGGCGTGGTCGACACGCCTGAGCTTCTCACGCTGCTCGAAAAGACCCGCAGCTGGGCGCAGCGGACGGACGACGGCGACCTGGTCGGGGCCACTTTTCTGCCGGACAATTCGCCGCTGCGGCCGCAGGTCTCCTCCACCGTCGATAACTGTCTCGGCGGCGAATGCCCGAACTACGGCGACTGTTGGGTCATCCGCGCCAGGCGTCAGGCTCAGGAAGCGGACCTGGTCGTCGTCAATCACCACCTGCTCTTTGCCGACCTGGCGCTGAAGCAGGGAGGGTTTGGTGAACTGCTGCCCGAGTGTGACGCGATTGTGGTGGACGAGGCCCATCAGGTGCCGGACGTGGCCAGCCGGTTTTTTGGCCGAAGCTTTTCCTTTCGTCAGCTCACCGAGCTGGCGCGGGACTGTCGCAGCGAGGGCGCGGGTGCTCCGGGCGCGCTGCCGGTGCTTGTGGACACCTTAAGAGAGCTCGACGCGGCGGCGCGGCGGCTCCGGCTCGCCGTAAGCACGGTGAGCGGCAGGCTGGGCAACCGAGGCCCCTGGCAGGAAGCGCGGCGGCGCGACGGGCTGGAGCAGGAGCTGGTGGGCGTCACCGAGGTGCTCAGTCGACTCAGCCAGGCGCTTAAACCCCTGGCGCCGGCCACCGCCGGCCTTGAGTCGGTCTGGCAGCGAAGTCAGCGGCTGCAGGCGGCGGCTTCAGCCTTCCTTAACGACGAGGACAGCGACCACGTCTGCTGGTATGAGGCGTCGCGGCAGGGCTTCCAGCTGCAGCGTACGCCGCTCAATCTTGCTGAGGCTCTCGGGAGCATCCGCGAGGCGGCGGCGCCCTGCTGGATCTACACGTCCGCCACGCTGTCGGTCGGCGGCCGCTTTGATCTGTTCCAGAGCCAGCTTGGTCTTGAGAGCGCCCGGTCGGTGTCGATCGACAGCCCTTTCGACTACGAAAATCGCGCGCTGCTCTACCACCCGTCGGGCCTGCCGGAGCCTGCTGAAGCAGGCTTTGTGCCGGCTTTTGTTGCGGCGCTGCTGCCGCTGCTGGACATCACCGGGGGAAGGGCGTTCGTGCTGTTCACCAGTCATCGAAACCTGCAGCAGGCCCGCGCCATCCTCACTAACGCCCTGGATCTACCGATTTTTGTCCAGGGGGATGCGCCCCGACACCAGCTGCTGGAGGACTTCCGCCGCTCCGGCAACGGCGTGTTGCTGGGTGCCGCGAGCTTCTGGGCCGGTGTGGATGTGCCCGGCGACGCGCTGAGCTGTGTCGCCGTGGACAAGCTGCCGTTTGCCGCGCCGGATGACCCGGTGATCCAGGCGCGGCTCAACAAGCTGCGCCAGGAAGGCGAGGCGCCGTTCGGCCGCTACCAGCTGCCGGCCGCGGTGCTGACCCTCAAGCAGGGCGTGGGGCGACTCTTGCGGCACGAAAACGACCGTGGGGTGGTGGTGGTGGGTGACCCACGGCTGACCAGCAAGGGCTATGGGAAGGTGTTCCTGAAGAGTCTGCCGCCGGCTCGCTACACCAGAGAGCTGGGTGAGGTGAGGTCCTTTTTCTCCTGACGCTGTAACAAAAGGAGCGGCGCGCGCGTCAAATGTTAGGCAGAGGGGCACGAGAGTTCGAAAAATGCGAACGTTACGACCCTGAACGTACGACAGGCGTCGTTAAATTGGCTATACTTCCAGCACTGTTGGCACTCGCCCGGAGTACGATGCAATGCGACGCATGAAGAAGTCGGGCATTCCGAGACCTACAGAAGCTGAGCTGTCGATCTTGAGCATTCTCTGGCAGCGCGGCCCCAGTACGGTGCGGGATGTCCATGAAATTCTTAATAAAAAAGAAAACACCGGCTATACCACGGCCCTGAAGCTGCTGCAGGTGATGCACACGAAAGGGCTGGTTGCGCGCGACGACTCGCAGCGCGCGCACGTCTATAAACCAGCGATGAGTAAAGATTACACCCAGACCCAGTTCGTCACCGACCTGGTTCAGCGGGTGTTCGACGGCTCGCCTTCCGAGCTGGTGCTGCACGCTCTGGGTAACTCCAGGCGCGCCACCGCCGACGAGCTGGCCCAGATTCGGGCGATGTTAGACCAGATAGAAGAAGACGAAGGCTGACTCTCTGCGGCTCCCGCGGGAGTCCTGACAGGGGGTCACCGCCGTCGGTGACAGGAATGATGGGGTACTCATGACCGAGCTGTTGATCGGACTTGGACTGGAACCCGCCGTAGTCGGACCATGGATTACGGCCTTGGGCTGGGCGCTTGTGCACTTTGTTTGGCAGGGCGCGCTGCTCGGAGCGGCGTTTGCCGCCGGATCATGGCTGCTGCGTGGCGGCAGCCCGGAATATCGCTACTGGCTCGGCCTGGGCTGCCTGGCCGCCATGCTGCTCGCCCCACTCGCTACGTTTACGCTGCTGCTGGAATCCTCCGGCACCCTGCTGTTTACCGATACCGCATCGCTCCAGGTCTGGGCTGACCCGGCCATTGCGGCCGTGGCCGCCGGCACCGGGCTGGCGCCCGAGACCGTCTCCGTTTCCCTCGAACAGGCGCTGCCCTGGATCGTCGGCATCTGGGCGCTGGGAGTGCTGGCGATGAGCACCCGGGTTGCAGTCAACTGGACGCGCCTTATTCGTCTGAGCCGGGTAGGCATTCTGCCGATCAGCGCGGAACTTGAGCAGCGGGTCGAAGCGCTGAAGCAGTCGATGGGCGTTCGGCAGGCGGTGCGGGTGGTCGAGACGACCGTCGCGCAGGTGCCGACGGTACTCGGCTGGCTCCGACCGATGATTCTCCTGCCCACCTCAACGCTGGTGGGCTTAAGCCCAGCGCAGCTGGATCTGGTGATCGCCCACGAACTGGGGCACATCCGCCGCCTGGACTTTTTGATCAACCTTTTCCAGGTGCTGGTGGAGACCTTGCTGTTCTACCACCCAATGGTGCGCTGGGTGTCGCGACGCGTTCGCGAGGAGCGCGAGCAGTGCTGCGATGACATGGTCGTGGCAGCCTGCGGTAACCGTATCCAGTACGCCCGGGCGCTGGCAAACCTCGAGTCGATGCGCAGCCCGCAGCTCGAGCCCGCGCTCGCGGCTACCGGCGGCCAGCTTGTTCAGCGCATCGAGCGCATCGTTTGCACCCATCGCGAGCGGGATAACTTCAGCGCCAACAGCGGGGTGGTGTTTGTCATCGCCGGTCTGGTCGTCCTTGCGGCCCAGCTGGCGGATCCGATCGGCGTGTTCGAGGATCGCCGTTCTCGCCTGGCCGAGGCGCTGATCAGCGAGCTGCAGGCCGAGCAGGCGCTGGGTGAGTCCACCTACGCGCCGCTGGCGGAAGCCCGCGTCGTTACGAAGCCCGTACTGGAAGTTCTGCCAGAGCCGGTTGAGACAACCGCCGCCGCGAGTGCCAGGTCGGACCGGGACCAGGTTTCAACGGTCAATACCGCCGCAACTGGCGAGTCGGCGCCGAAGCCTGCTACGGCACCGGCTGTTTCCGTCGCCGAGGTAAGTGAGTCTGCGGCGCCCGCGCCGACGTTTACGGCCCCGGAGGTCCAACCCTGGTCACCTCCCGTCAGCTACGACAACGCGGTTGCCGTGCCCACGACAGCCAGCGCTGAGCAGCTGGAAGTCGCGTCCGCCCGCCCGCTGGCCGAACCGCTGGTAGCTCGGCCGGCCGTTCCAACTGATGTGTCGCCGGCACCCGCCGTTGAACGCGCAGTGCCGGCACCGCTGCCCGAGCCCGCCGGCCCGGTGGCGATTCGCCGCATGAGCCCGGAGTACCCGGTGCGCGCCAGGGTGTCCGGTCAGCAAGGGTTCGTTGAGCTCACCTTCAGCGTCACGCCTGACGGCCGCGTTGAGGAAGTTCGCGTCGTCGACTCATGGCCCCGTCGGGTCTTCGATCGTTCCGCCAAGCGAGCGATCAAAGGCTGGCGCTTCGACCCGGCTACGGTCACGGGTCAGGAGCGACTCAATCAGCGTTTCGAGTTCACCCTGGCCGGCAGCGAGCTGCCGTCTGCCCGCCGAGACGCGTGCCTGCCGCTGACGGGCACCCGAATCTGCCGTCAGGACTCTCCGACCGCGCTGATGGCGGAAGCCGCTAACCGAAAATAGGCCTCCGGGTCAGCGATTTCCGCCAAGTTTTCCGTTTTCGCGGCATTTCGCCGCGAACTTTGCCTTTTTGCCGTAAGTTAGGCTAATTTTCTGATCTTTTGAGCAAAAACGCCTCCTATTCGGCGTGAGCCTGCCGGCGTGTTGTGGCAATCGAACGGCGCCATCAGCACCAAATATGACATCTCTTGGCTCGATTCGCGGCTCTGTAACAAAAGTGTCATATGGCCTGATTATCCTTGCGGCACCAGAAGTCCGTCAGGGCGCTGGCGCAACTCTGTTCGTAACGGCCTAACGGATTAACGACATGACACTTTGGCGGCTCGGCGCATCTGCGCTGGCGAGTTTGGTCCTAGCGACCCCGGTATTTGGCGACGAGATCGACGAGCTCGCGAGCCGGCTGATCACGCTGCGCACGGAAGTCGAGGAGCTCAACCAGGAGCTCGACATCTTAAAGGACGAGCAGCGCGCCACGATGGCCAGCCTGGCGGCCCAGAAGACCGAACTTGCGGCCAACCAGAATCGGTTGGAAACCCAGGTTCAGCAGCTTCAGCAAAAGCTGAAGGAGAACCGCGCGGAGGCAGCCGAAGCGGGCGTCGATAACGACGTGCTTCTCCCGGCTGTGTTAAAGGCTATCGCCGACATGGGCGACTACATCGGCCAATCCCTTCCTTTTAAGAGAGAAGAGCGCTTGAGCGAGCTGGACGAAATCCGCGTCCAGCTGGAGACAGGCGTGATTCCTCCAAACCGAGCGGCCAACCGACTCTGGGCTTTATATGAGGATGAAATCAGGCTGACGCGGGAAAATGGTATCTACAGCCAAACGATCGAGCTAGGCGGCAAGCGCATGCTTGCTGACGTTGCGAAGATCGGTACGGTCATGATGTATTACCGCACCGCCGATGAGCAGTACGGTCAGGTTGTCAAAGCCGGGGAGCAATGGCGCTTTGAGGCCGTTCAAGATCCCGAGTCGATCGCCAGCATCGCCAACCTGTTTGATTCCCTGCAAAAGCAAATCCGGCAAGGCTATTTCGAACTACCCAACACCCTCAATGGGAGGGTGCCGTCATGAGACTTAGCGGCCCCTCAGCCGCTCTGATTGCGGCCTTCCTCGTCCTCCCGAGCCTGACTGCCGCTCAGGAAACGTCTGAGGGTGAGACAACCACGTCACCGGCTGTTCAGGCGCCGCCTCCGGCGCCAGCGCCGCAGGGACGCTCCGTCGAAGAGGCCTATCAGCGGGAGTTTGCTTTCCTGGAGGCGCAGCGCAGGGAGCTTGAGAAGCTGATCGAACAAACGAAGGCGCGAAATGCCCAGGCGACAGCAACCCTTCAGGCTGAGGTAGACGGCCTTCAGCGCGCTGTCGTTCGCCTTGACTCTCGCGCAGATCAAGTCAACGAGCAGGTTAACGCCTCTGAAGAGCAAGCCCTGGCGAATGCCGACAATCGAGCCATCCTGGCGGCGACATTCCAGCAGGCCGGCGTAACGCTCGAGCAGTACAACATCGGGACCCTCGACGGCGAGGCGTTCAGCAATATGACCGATGATCAGCGCGTAGCGGTGCTGTTCGAAGAGGGCGCGGCCCTGATTGAAAAACTGGGTACTATCCGCCGTGAGAAGGGCGTGTTCTACACCGCCGACGGTGAAGAGATTGCCGGCGATATCCTTCGCATCGGCAACATCGCAGCCTACGGTCGCGGCGCCGGTGTGTCGTCGGTTTTGGCGCCGGCGGGCGGCGACCGGTTGAAAGTGTGGCCAGCGGGCGAGCCTGATGCGGTCAATGGTGTCATTTCAAACGGTAGCGGCCAGCTTATCCCGGTGTTTCTGTTTGAATCGCTTGCCAAAGAGGTTGAGACGAAAAAAGACAAGACCCCAATCGACGTTATCAATGATGGCGGAACGATCGGCTGGGTTATCGTCTCCCTCGGCGCGATCGGGCTCATTCTCTGCCTGCTGCGGTTTGTCTTCCTACGCGGGGCCAGCACGGGCGCGGGCAAGCTCGGCGACCGCGTAGGCGAGATGGTGCGGGAGGGTCGGCACGACGAGGCCATGGAGTATCTGCGCAACAAAAAAAGCGCTCCGGCTCGCGTTGTGGCGGCTTCGATTCGCAATCTCGACAAAGACCGGGATCACATCGAGGACATAGTTTCCGAGGCGATCTTGCATGAAAGCCCACACCTGAACCGGTTTGGCATCTTCATCTTGGTTATCGCGGCTGTGGCGCCTCTGCTCGGTCTCCTGGGAACAGTGACCGGCATGATCTCTACCTTCGACATCATCACGGAATTTGGTACCGGCGATCCGAAGCTGTTGTCGGGTGGTATCGCGATTGCGCTGGTGACAACCGAGCTCGGCTTGATTGTGGCTATCCCGCTGCTTCTGCTGGGCAACATGTTGTCGAGCTGGTCTGAGGGAATCAAAGACCAGATGGAGAAAGCCGCGCTCCACGTCATCAACGTAAGCCAGGATCGTAAGTCCCAACTGCGGGCGGCAGCCTGATCCATGATCGAGTCGTTCCTTGCCGAAATCATGAGCTACGTCGCCAAGGGTGGTTACGTCATGCCGCCACTCGTGCTCGCGACCGTGATTTTGTGGCTCGCGATCGGCTATCGATTTTCGCTACTCAAGCGCGGCAACAGCCGCAGCGTAAGAGTTTTGCTCGGTCGGGCGAAAACGGGCGAATTCAAGAAGGCCAAAGGCTTGATTGACCGGGCGGTACTCACCGGTGTTGAGGTGGCCAGATGCCATCCCAACGGCGCCCGGCCCTACCTCGACGACGCATTTGCACCGTTCGACCAGGATCTGGTGCGTTATAACGCGCTGATCACGTCGATCATTGCGGTTGCGCCGTTGCTGGGCCTGCTGGGTACCGTGGGCGGCATGATCGAAACCTTCGATTCGCTTGGCGACATGTCGCTGTATTCGCAATCAGGCGGCATCGCTGGCGGAATCTCCCAGGCGCTTTTCACCACCCAGATGGGGTTAGCCGTGGCGATCCCTGGTTTGTTGGTGAAAGGATTCTTAGACCGTCAGCAAAGCAGCCTGGAGCTCGAGCTGGCACAAATCAAAGATCTTCTGACGGCCCAAAGTGCGTGAACAAACGATGAGATACCGGGAAAAAAAACGCGGTCAGGAAGGTATTGATATCTCTCCGCTGATCGATATGGTGTTCATCCTGCTGATCTTCTTCATGGTAAGCACGACTTTTGTCAAAGACATGAAGCTCGATCTTGAGCGCCCTGCGGCATCCAGCAGCAGTGTGGCCTCCACTAAGGCCGTGCGGCTCTATATCGACAAGAGCGGCGACACGTATCTCAACGGCGAGCCAATCCGAGTCTGGGTTATCCAGAGCCGGCTCAGAGATATTTTGAAAGGCGGAACCAACAAGTCGGTTCTGGTAGTTACAGACGAAATAGTGCCGACTAACCGTCTCGTCGAGGTGGTTGACCAGGCAAGGCTGGCCGGCGCAGAAGACGTGGGTGTAGCCACCGTAGCAGAAGCGGGCGAAGGATAGACCCGGGGACATTAGACAAGAAGGCTTAGGCTAATGAGTATCAAAAAACATGCGGTCGCCATGCTCTCCATGGTGCTTGGCTCTTCGCTGGTGTTCTGCACCATCGTGCTGATTAATAAGTATGCGGACGGCCCGCAGGCTGAGGAACAGATCAAGACAGCCAAGATCGACTATGAGAAGAAAGAAAAGCCCAAGCCGAAAAAGCAGGTTCAAAAGAAGAAGCCGCCGAGAAAGCCACAGCCCCGCCGCGCTCCGGCACCGGTTGCCGGCCTGTCTTCGCTGTCGGGGCTGGACCTTGGCCTTCCCGGCTTCGATGCGGATGACCTGGGCGATCTGACCGGCGACCTTCTGGGCGGTTCGGACAACGTTGTTATGACCGACGATTCCGTCGACGATCCACCGCGGCCAACGGTACAAAGCGCGATGACATACCCGCCCCGGGCGAAAGCGAAAGGGATCGAGGGTTATGTGCTCCTTTCGGTCCTGATCAGCCCCACGGGCGATGTTGAGCGGGTTAAGGTGCTCGAAGCCAGCCCCAGCGGTATCTTTGAGGATGTTGCTGTAGCCGGCGTGAAAAGCTGGAAATTCGAACCTGCGAGCTACAACGGCGAAAGCGTGCGCGTGTGGGCCCGACAGCGCGTCCGTTTCGATCTTTCCTGATCGACTGAGGACATGACTCCGGTGTGGCGTTTCCTCCTGGTCGGCGTCCTGCTGACCGCCAGCTCCTGCGTGTGGGCCAAAGACGAAGAGGTCGACTTTATCGAGCTGGCCTCGGTCTTGGTCCAGGATGGACATTACGACCGCGCTGAGGAGGCGCTGCTGAACGTCGACCTGGAGCAGGACGACGAAGTTGATCGGGGAAAGTTTTACGCGGTTTACGGGTTGGTGCATCTCAACCGCAGCGAAGCCGCCCTGGCCAAGACCAATTTTTATAAAGCAATCGACGAAGGGTTTGTTGACGAAACCACCGGCAAGACGCCTGACGTCATCTACATCTATCTCGCTCAAGTGCACTATTCTCTCGAGGAGTACCGGGAGGCGATCGATGCGATCCAGAAGGCCGGCGAAGCTGCGGCCAGGCTGTCGTCCACTTACATCATGCGAGCGCACTCTCACTGGCTGCTCAACGAGCGCGACCAGACATGGAGCGTTTTGGAATCCGCTTCGGATCGTTTCCCCGGAAACTATTCGTTTACCCGCAGAAAAGTCTTTTACCTGATTGAGCTTGCCCTGTATCAGGAAGCGGCGGAGTTGGGCAAAGCCTATCTGGATGCTTCTGAAGGCACCGCTGAGGACTACGTGGCAATTGGCAATGCGCTGCGCAGCGCCGGCCAGTTTGACGAAGCGTTGCGTTTTCTTGAGCGAGGCGGGCTTAAATTCCCTGGAAACCTCGATCTGGCCAAGGTCAAGGCGCACACGTACCTCGGCCGCGGTGATTCGCTGGCAGCCGCGGAAATTTTCTATCAGGCGTCGCTCGACGATCCAAACCTGATCTCTGAGGCGGCCGAGCTGTATCGCCGAGCCGGGAAACTCTATCGGGCGCTGAGTCTCAATACCGAGATCCAGAAGCAGGACATCAAACTGAAACAACGTCTTGCCATCCTGCTCGAACTGGAGGACTACAGCAGCATCATCACCATGGAAGACGCCATGAACCGGGCGGGACTGCTTGAGGCGGAGGAAGACCTTCGCTACGCCCTGGCTTATGCGTTCTTCAAGATGAACCAGTACGACGACGCGATTCGCCATATCGCTCTCCTCAAACGCCCTGATCTGTTTCGCAAAGGCGTTGAGCTGCGGAAGGCGATGGACGACTGCCAGGCGGAACCCTGGCGCTGCGTCTGAGGCGGTTTCCATGTTCAGGCTAACCATCACCATTGCAGTCATGTGGCTGCTGGTGCTGACAGGTGCAAGTGCCCAAGAGGCACCGCAGGAGGGTGTCCAGTCCGCTTCCGAGTCCGTAACGCTGCGCTCGGATTCATCGATCGCGCCAGACTCTGAGCTCCCTCCGCCAAAGGACGCCCGGCTCTCCGTGTTCGTCTTTGCCGCGGGCGTGCCGCAGGCAGGCGTTGAGGTTGCTGCAGAGCAGCCGCTCGGGTCGACCGACGATCGCGGCGCCCTTTTTTTCGAGCTGCCGCCTGGGGATCACGAGCTTACAATCCGCCATGGCGAATCGCTGATTGCGACCCTGCCGCTCACCCTGATACCGGACGAATCGGCTCAGCTGCTCATCACAGTCTTCGACGATGGCCGGGACGCCAGCATCGTCCTGGATAGCTCCAACCAAGGCCAAGGTGTAGCGGGCGGCGACGACGCCCAGCCAATGATGGCGGTCGGTGATCCCGGGACGTTAACCGGTAAAGTGTTTTCGGTTGAGACGGGTGAGGGTGTTGACGGCGCGAGGATTTTCGTAAGCGGTACGCCGGTGGACCTGCAAACGACGCCGGAGGGCGAGTTTGAGATCGAGTTGCCACCGGGAACCTACTCAATTTCTGTGATGCATGGTGATCACGCCACGCTGACCCAGGACGGCATCGAAATTGTCAGCGAACAGACGACGCCGCTGGAGCTGGAGCTGGTGCCGGCCGGCCTTGAGCTGCCGGAGTTTGTGGTGTTGGAGCCATTTGTCGAAGGCTCGTTGGCCTCGGTAATTGAGGAACGACGGACGTCGGCCGCGGTGACCGACATCCTCGGGGCAGAACAGATTTCCCGGGCGGGCGACAGTGATGCGGCGGGCGCACTTCGGCGGGTGACCGGGCTGACGTTGGTAGACGGGAGCTTCATCTATATTCGTGGGATGGGGGAGCGATATTCCACGACGCTGATCAACGGCGCCCAGGTGCCTAGCCCTGACGCGACCCGCAGAGTTGTCCCACTGAACCTTTTTCCGACCAGTATCATCGGCAGTGTGGCCGTACAAAAATCGTTCTCTGCTCAGGTCCCAGGCGAATTCGGCGGCGGAACGGTTGATATTCGTACCCGGGGTATCCCTGAATCAAGATTCTTTAAGGTGGGATTTTCCTTGGGGGGTGACGCGCAGGCCACTGGCGAGGCGTTTCTCACCTATGATGGCGGCGGTAGTGACTGGACCGGTTTCGACAACGGTCGGCGGGATATCCCAACAAGTCTCTCTGAGGCTATCGCCAACCAACGACTCTGTGTGCGGTCAACGTTCGCTCCCGAATGCTCCAGCCCTGAAGACATCGAGCTGTTTGGGGAGGAGCTTGCCGGCGAATTCACTCCCGAGGAGGAAGACGGACCAATCAATCTCGGTCTGGACATCAGCTATGGCGACCGATTCGATTATGGCAAGTGGACGCTCGGCTTTCTGGGTGCGGTCAACTATGACCAGGGTTGGGATACCAACAACGAGCAGCGCAACCAGTTCACGGCTAGCGAAGGGTCCGACGGGGAGATCGTGCTGGATCCCATCAGGCAATTCAACGTCCGTCGCAGCCTGAGAGACATTGCGCTCAGCTCATTTGTCACCGCAGAGGCGAGCTATACCGAAGCGCACCGAGTTCAATACACCGGGCTGTTTGTACGAACTTCTCAGGATGAGACCAGGGTTGATCTCGGAATCGACAACAATTTTGATGGGCTCTTAGAAAGGGTACTTCTTGAGTGGATCGAGAACGATCTGCTGATGCACCAGCTTACCGGCGCAAACTTGCTTCCATTGGCAGACATCAAGCTCGATTGGCAGATCACAGACGCGAGAGCCCGGCGTAGTTCTCCAAATACCCGCTCCTATCGATACAATGAAAATCGCGACGGCGAGTTTGAGCTCAACCCTTTTGGCAACGAGCCCAACATCGAGTTTGCAGACTTGATCGACGACAGTCGGGTTTACCGAGTCGGGGCCACGCTGCCCTTTGACTTCTCTACGAAAGTCGTCGGCCAGGTTGCCGCCGGGTACGAAACCATTGACCGCGATAGGGATTCCTCAATCAGGCGGTTTACCTATCGATTGTTTCCGGCCGCCAGGCGGGAGGTCATCCGCACCGATCCGCTTGAGCTTATTCTTGGCGACAACAACGTTCGGCCGTCCTTTATCGAGCTTCAGGACAACACGCAGGTCACCGACTTCTATACGGCAATTCAGAAGCAGGACGCTTACTATCTCGAGGCGGATTCGACCTTCTGGGACACGCTTAGGGTGACGCTTGGCATGCGGCAGGAGAAGAACCTGCAGGAAGTGATCACCGATTCGCCGTTTGAAAACGTCCAACCCGACATCGCTACGTTGGACACCAACGATCGCCTGCCCGCCGCAGCATTGACTTGGTTTATCAACGACTCACATCAACTTCGCGTAAGTTTCGCCGAGACGGTGGCGAGACCAGACTTTCGCGAGCTGACGGAGTCGCCGTTTGTCGATCCGGTTACTGACGCGATCACCGTGGGTAACTCCGGGCTGGTGCCCACGGATATTGAACACAGAGATATTCGCTGGGAGTACTATCCGTCGTCCAGCGAGAGCATATCCGTAGCCTACTTCGAGAAAGAATTTCTGAACCCGATCGAAATTGTCCTGGAGCCAGGTGAGACTCGCCGGCAGCGATTACAGAATGCGCTGGGGGCGGAAAACCGAGGTATCGAAGTCGAGGGTCGCAAGGAGCTTGCTGGATTGACGTCCTGGCGTTGGCTGGACCGAATTACGGTGGCGGCAAATTTCTCAATTATCGAGTCTGAGATCAGTCTGGACCCGGAGCAGGCCCTATCAGTGACCAACACCAATAGGGCGCTACAGGGCCAGTCCGAGTACATCGTCAATGTGCAGGTCGAATACACAGATGACCAACGGGGTATCGAGTCAGCCCTTGTATTCAATACCTATGGAGAGCGGATCGCCACCGCCGGACTGGTTGGCAACCCAGATGTTTTCGAGCAGCCGTTCAACCAGCTTGATCTGATTGTCAAAAAGACATTTGAGCCTGGCCTTGAAATGGAATTTAAGGTTAGAAACATCCTGGACGAGTCTATTCAGTTCACCGTGGGTGACGAGGTCTTTCGAGAATTCAAGAAGGGTGTGGGCGCGTCACTTTCCTTGAAATACTCGTTTTTTTGAGCGGTCCAGGCGCCTGGTTTTTGCAACGACCACGCTGTAATAAATCTGCAACATCCTGTTCATAAATCCTTCTCAATGGAACTCTACTCTGCTTGCGGGCTGAGGCATGACGGTCGGCCTCTCAATTCATTCAAATAAACCCAAGTTCCACGGAGATCCCTAATGCGCAACATCCTCGCGAAGGCAGCGACTGCCGCGCTAGCACTTAGCGCCAGCACATCGTTTGCTACGACAGTAGATACCTCTTTCCCGGAAGTCTGGTTTTCAAATCAGGTTGGCGGAAACGGCGCACAGCTCAGCTTCATTGACGCGCCCGGAGCACCTGAGACCATCAGGACCGGAAAAACCGCTTTTTTTGCGTTCTACACCAACACCGAGGTTGACGGGAGTCCGATCTGGGTTGCAACCAGTTTCAATCCCATCCCAGGTGTGACGACCTACACGGTTCCTCTCATCACTTCGTCAGGCGGGTCATTTGTGCCAGGCGCTGCGGTCAATGCGACCAACCTTGACAACGATGCCGTCCTGACTGTCCACAGCTGCGAGCGCATTACGCTGGACGTCACGCCCGAAGCTGACTTTGACGGAATCGCTGCTGGCTCTATTGAGTTCACCGCAGATCTGACGGGTGCAGTCGAAGGTTCATCCTCGATCTGCCCGTACGTCAACGAAGTCCCGGAGACAACCGCCGACACCGATACGATCTGCGCAGCCGGCGGCGGCTCAGCCTTGTCTGCGGGCGTCTGCAGTGTCCCCGGCGGTATCTATACGCAAGACCTCACCTGGGCCAATAACGTCCTCTGGCTTTATGACGGCCAGGTAGAAATCGGTGATGGCACCACGACCAACACCCTCAACGTGGAAGCCGGAGCAACGGTTGCGGGTCAACCCAACTCGGTCTTGGTCATCAAGCAGAACGCCAACATCATCGCTGAGGGAAATGCGGAAAGTCCGATCATTTTCACCTCGGCAGCAGACGTTGATCCAGCTCTGACGCCGGCCTCGGGCGACGTGGCGGGTATCGTCATTACGGGTCTTGCCACCATCAATGGCTGCACCGATACCAGCGTTACCTGTGTGCTCACCGACGAGGCGCTCAACCAGTTTCCGTACGGCGGGGACAACGATCTCGATTCAAGCGGCCGCATGCGCTACGTGCAGGTCCGATACACCGGTCGAGAGGTCCTTCCCGACCGCGAGATTCAGGGTCTGTCACTGTTCGGCGTTGGCGCCGGTACGGTGTTCGACTACATCAGCATTTTCCGATCGACCGATGACGGCATCGAGTTCTTTGGCGGCACTGCGAACGTCCGCCACCTGATTGTCGTCGGAGCAGAAGATGACAGCATCGACTGGGGCTTTGGCTGGCGTGGGAAAGTCCAGTACGCGCTGGTTCTTCAGGAAGAGGGCTTTGGCGACCGCGGCATCGAAGCTGACAGCAACGAAGACAACTTCGACCTTGAGCCGCGTTCTCAGGGCCAGTTCGCCAACTTGGGTATCATCGGCGCGTCTACCGCTGACAACGGTGCAAAAATCCGCCGCGGTACGCTCTTGAAGATGTGGAATAGCTGGATTATCGGCACCGGCGATGAGTGCATCGACTGGGACGACGCTCCGACCTATACCGCAGCCGGCACCCCAGGAGCTCCGACGGGCGATCACGTTTACGCAAACAATCTGTTTGACTGCGTGAATGGTCCCTTCGAAGACAGCTCAAGCGACCCTTACAACGTAAGCGATTTCATCAGCGGCTTTCCGGGCATCGAGACCGGAACCACCCTGACGGTCGACGGGTACATTCCGGCACCGGGTTCAAGCGTTTACGAGGGTTTCATCGGCATTGACGCCGAACCGGGCGAGCAGCCTGACTCTGACTTCTTCGACCTCAACAACTACGTCGGTCCGTTCGCCAGCCCGAACGACGACTGGACCAAGCCATGGTCGTTTGGGTTACCGGCTATCAATCGGTAAACCAAAACCAGCACGATCAAAAAGGGGGGCGATTGCCCCCCTTTTTTTTGGAAGAGGTGAGCAACAGCTTTCCTACCCAAAGCGTCTGTCCCTTAATTCCCGGCGGCTTGGTCTCGATTCACTCCGCCAATGCCAAGTTCCATCAGGTTCGAACGTTTTTTGCCAGTGTAAGCCTCACTACCGAAAAGAAACTGACATAGATTTTTAGAACTGCTGTAACAGCAATCGCTCAAGCTTCGCGCCAAAGATCCAAAAGAAACCCTTTTTCCTTTGGAATCCAACTAGCTACAGGTCGCGCAGCGAGAGGTGAAACGCCATGCACAGTCGAGTCAGATCGTTGTTTGTTTCTGATGTTCACCTGGGCACGCCCGACTGCCAGGCGGGACACCTGCTCAACCTGCTGAACACCACAACCGCCAGGCAGCTGTTTCTTGTCGGAGATATTGTCGACATCAAAGCCATGAGTAGCCGGGCCTACTGGCATCCCACCCACACGAGGGTGCTTGAGCGCTTGCTGGGGCTCGCCAATTCAGGAACTCGAGTGGTCTACGTGCCAGGCAACCATGACGAGGAAGCCCGGGCCTTCTGCGGCGCCGAGTGGCGCGGCATCGAAATTCAGCGAGAGCTCGATTACGTCGCCGTTGACGGATCCCGCTACCGCGTTCGGCATGGCGATGAGCTGGACGAGTTGGGCCAGGGCAAGCGCTGGCTGGAGAGTGTCGGTGAGACGCTTTACGGCTTCAGCTGTCGACTGAACACCTGGTACAACTCGGCGCGTCAGCGAATGGATCTGACCTACTCACCATGGTCGGTGAGCATGAAGCGCCGCCTGAGCAAAGCCATGGAATACATTCAATGCTTCGAGGAGCGCGCGATGAACGAGGCTCGCGGACTCCTTGTCGACGGCTATATCTGCGGTCATATCCACTTTGCCAATATCCGCTGTGCGGACGGCATTGCCTACCTGAACGACGGCGACTGGGTAGAGCACTGCACAACCATCTGTGAACTCGAGCAGGGCGGCTTTGAACTCTGGCGCTGCGCCGACCACAGCGAACGCCTCGCAACCCTTCCCAGCCACTGGTGGACCGACTCACCGCTCTCAACTGCGGCGTAGTCGGCTCACACGGAACGTGGCGCAACCCACAACGGACTGAAGGAGACTTCTGATGAAGACGCACCCATGGACACCTGATGAGCCCTACATGAGCGACACACAGCTCGAGTACTTTCGTGAGCGTCTCCAGACGTGGCGCAGGGAGCTCCTGCAGGCCTCTCGTCAGACGATCGATCACATGCGCGACACGCAGCCGGAAATCGGTGACGAGGCCGATGAGTCGGTCCGAATCGAAAGTCAGCAGTTCGAGTTGCGAACCCGCGACCGGTATCGCAAGCTGATCCGGAAGATTGACATGGCGCTGGACCGAATCCGCGATGGCTCCTACGGCTACTGTGAGATCACCGGTGAGCCGATTGGGATTGCCCGGCTGGAAGCCCGACCCATCGCCAACCTTTGCCTGGACGCACAGGAAATCAAGGAGCGCCAGGAGCGCAGCCTGGGCGTTTTGCGCGAACCGTCGAGGATGGCTTACTAACGGCTAGCTGAAGGAAAGACTGCCTTGGCTAGGCAGTCGTCAAGCGCGGTAACTCGGTGACGACAAACTCTCTGATCTCGTCACGCACCTGCCGGTAGCAGTCAAGCTGCTCCTCAGGGTTTGAGTATGCTTTTGCCAGCTTCGGTGGATCGGGGAAGCCCCGATGGATGACCGTCGCGTCGGCGGGAAATACCGGACAGTTTTCGCTGGCGTGATCACAGACCGTAACGACCAGGTCGATTCGGTCGATTTCAGGAATATCGTCTAGCGTCTTGCTCGAGTGGTAGGAGATATCCACTCCCGCCTCCCGCATCACGGCTACCGCATGAGGATTCAGCCCGTGCGTCTCTATGCCCGCCGAGAGGTAAATACCCTCAGGGTCAAGATGCCGCGCCCAGCCTTCCGCCATCTGAGAGCGGCAGGCATTCCCTGTACATAGAAAAAGTGTTGCAGGCCTATCGGTCGTCAAGTTGTTTCCCGCCCGTTGTTAAAGACTCAGGAAACCCAGGCTGCTCAGGGAAGCGAGCCAAAAGCCGGCGACCGCTGAACCCACCACCGCACCGGCAAATACATCCGACACGTAGTGCATTCCCAGTATGACACGCGAAACCGCCGTGGCGACGGCAAACGGCGCGAACAGCATCGCAAGGATCGGATAGGTCATGGCGAACACCAGTAGGAACGCCGTTGCGTGCAGCGTGTGGCCTGACGGGAAGCTGTACTCATCGAGAGCCACCGCGCGCGCAAGAAAGTTCGGATCCTTGCGGTACGGTCGCGGGCGCCGGTAGTGTGCCTTGATCCTCTTGTAGACCCACACGCCGCTCAGGGCGGTGAGTGCAAGGCACAGCGAGACGGGAACAAAGCTAGTGCCCATCACGAACGGCAAACCCAGAATCAGTACATACCAAATAACCCCGTCACCGAGCTGACTAACTCGCACCAGGGCCCGTTCGAGAACGGTGATCTCTCCAAGCTGATTCAGCCAGAGACTCAAGTTATGGTCATGCTGTGCCAGCAATCCCGTTGTGCTTGTGTTCACGTTCATGCGGCCATCTCCTTAGCAAACCCTTGAAACAGCACAACCAGCTCGTCAGCAACACTGTCGGGCTCAAGATGAACCACACTGTCGCGTGCGCCGGATCGAAGATCCGGTAAGTCCGCGGCGAGGCCGCCCAGCACGGCAGCGCTGCTGACGAAAGCGTCTTGGTTGTTAAAGGGAACAACAAAACCGTTCTCGCCGTTGCGCAGGTGTTCCGCAGCTGCGGCATAGTCATAGGCCACGACGGGGAGTGCACTGGCCAGAGCTTCCAAAACCACATTGCCAAAAGTCTCGGTGACGCTTGGAAACATGAACATGTCAGCGCTGGCATAATGTGTGGCGAGCGCCTCACCCACCTGAAGCCCACAAAAGATGTAGTCAGGATGCCCCTGTTGCAGGGCAGCTCGCTCCGGGCCGTCTCCAACCAGGATGAATCGGGCGCGGGGGTTCCGTGCCTTGATCGCTTCGAATGCCTCGACGGCGACCGACATATTTTTTTCCGCGGCCAGACGACCGACGTAGATCACCGCTAGTCCGTTATCCGGCACGCCCCAGCGGCGCCGGAGTTCGTTGCTTCGTTTGGACGGCGAAAAAAGCTTTGTATCCACAGCTCGGGGCAGCAACATCACGTTGTGATATCCCATTTTCCGTAACCCGGCCTGCAGTTCGCGGGTGGGAATCAGCGTCCCGTTTGCCCGGTTGTGAAAACCTCGCTGGTACGCTGCCATGCCGCGCTCGGCGACACCGACGCCGTAATGCTCCATGTACTGATCAAACCGGGTATGAAATCCGGTCAATACCGGAACGCCGTGCCGCCGACAGGCTCTCAGAGCGCTCCAGCCGAGCGGCCCTTCCGTTGCGATGTAGCAAGCGTCCGGACGGGATTCATTGATTACTTTCGCCACGCGGCGAATGGCCGGAAGGCCAAGCCGAAGGCCCTCGTAGCGCGGCATTGGCAGGCTCGGTGTTAGATGCTCGATCAGGCTCGCATCGGCGGCCGGCGTGTCCTTGGCACCTTGCCGTGGACGGATGACGGTGACACGGTGCCGGCCCCGCAGGCTGTCGACCATGCTCCTGACGGTTAGCGCCACACCGTTGATCTCCGGCGGGTACGTCTCCGATACGATGGCGATGTGCATCCGCGCGTGATCCACGGGAAGTCTCCTGGCCAGTTCGGCACACCGTAACGGGGATGGATTGCGGTTCGTTGACACATTTATTGCGGCCAAATGACATGGCGACGACCGCTTCGCAGCGAGACTGCGCCCAACGTTCCTGGAAAAAAGAGTACACTGCACGTGCGACCGAGATTCCTGACCGGGCGTCGCTCATCGGCCGCCCCTTCCTCAATCCAAGCGACGCGGAACACGACTGCCAGCCCTATGCCACAACAGTTTGCCGAAGAATTTGAGCACGTTCGCAGCGAAGTTTTGACCATGGGTGGTCTGGTTGAGGGCCAGCTCCAGGGTGCGATCGAGGCCATGATCGCCGGCGATACGGACAAGGCCCGCACCATCGAGCGAGACGACTACCGGATCAACGCCAAGGAGGTGGAGATCGACGAGGAGTGCACCCGCCTGCTCGCCAAGCGTCAGCCGGAAGCCTCTGAGCTCCGGCTGGTGATGTCGGTCATCAAAACCATCTCGGACCTCGAGCGAATCGGCGATGAGTCGGAGCGGGTTGCCAAGATGGCGAAGTTCATGGGTGGCGACCGGCTGCATGAAAACGTGATGAGCGAGTTCGAGCACATGGGTCAGCTCGTTCGCGCCATGCTGGCCAACGTCCTGGATGCATTCGCTCGCACGAGCGTCGAGCAGGCGGTAGCGGTGGTGCAGGCTGACCAAAAGGTCGACGCGAAGTACGAGTCCATTACCCGCCAGCTCATCACCTACATGGCGGAAGATCCGCGCGCTATTCCGGCGGTGCTGAACATCCTGTGGGCCGCGCGCGCGCTGGAACGAATCGGCGACCGCAGTCAGAACATCGCCGAATACATCATCTATCTGGTGAAAGGCAAAGACGTCCGACACACGACGGTCGAGGCGGTCGTGGCAGCAGCCCAGGACGAAACGCCGGTCGACCCGCCCGCGTCGGCAGGTTCCGCTTCCGGCTCTGGCGCTTAGGCCTTCTCGGCGCGGTTTTCCTGAACCAGCTTCAGCGTCGCGTCGATCTTATTGAGGCTCGCTTGCTCTGACTCCAGATCCGCCGCCGTCAGCGGGTGCTCCGCGAGCCAGTCTTCGTGCAGGTGAAGCTTGAGCTGATTCTCGTCCTTGGCCGCCTTGACGCGCGCCACCGGCACGTCCTGATGCAGACGATCACGATTGAACACCACGGCCAGGCGGAGCAGGATCGCCAGCCGCCGGACGCGCTTTTGCAGCCGCTCCGGCAGCTCGTCGAACAGCGCCTGAACCGGTGCGCCGCGATGGCTGTGAACCAGCACAGCGAGGATTTTCTGCTCCTGCTTGGAGAACCCGGGGAGATCTGAATGCTCGAGCAGGTAGGCGCCGTGCCGGTGGTAGCCATGGTGCGCGATGCTTAAGCCCAGCTCATGGAGCTGACCCGCCGCCCGCAGCAGGAAACGGTCCTCATCTTCCAAATGCCAGCGGCCAGCGACCTGATCAAAAAGTCCGGAAGCGGTATCGGCGACTGCTTTGGCGTGTGCCTTGTCCACCGGATAGCGCTGCTGCAGGGAGCGTACCGCTCCAACCCGGGGGTCCGGATGCTCGATGCGGCCGATCAGGTCATACAGCAGCCCTTCGCGCAGCGCGTAGTCGGTCACGAGAACATGGTCGAGCGCCAGTTCGCTCATACAGGCTTCCACGACCACCATCCCGCCAACAAACACCGGCTGGCGGCGTTCGCTTAAGCCCGACAGCGAGATCTGATCGATGTGTCCTGCGTTCAGCAGGTGTTCCTTAATGGCGGCCACCGAGCTGGTGGTGATGCCATGCTCGGTCCAACCCTGAGCCACCGATACCGCCCCGGCCGCCCGCATTGAGCCCGAGGAGCCAAATACCTCCTGCCAGCCCATTTCCCGAAACTGCGGCGCATAGCGGCGCAGCGCAGACAGGACCGCGGCGCTGGCTTTGCGCCATCGTTTGGCCGTGATGCGGCCGTCGCCAAAAAACTTCTGGGTGATGGCAACGCACCCGAAAAACAGGCTCTCGACCATCACCGCGTTGAATTCGCGGCCGATCACCAGCTCCGTGCTGCCGCCGCCGATGTCGATCACGAGCCGCTGCCGACCCTCTTCGGACACGCCGTGCGCCACGCCGAGATAGATCAGTCGCGCCTCTTCCTCACCGGAGATCACCTCAAT
>JANQOZ010000082.1 GCA_028285525.1 Lysobacterales bacterium | reverse complement strand
GTTGCATCGCTTGCCAAGGGCTACGGCCATTGGCGGCGCGATGCGCCTTGTTCTTGGCGCCCAACGGGGCTCTGAAACGCAACGAACTTTCCAAACAGGGCACTAGACGGTCAGCCCAGCTTCAAATCAGCTTCGTGTTCGAGGTGATTTGCCATAATGCGGAAAATGTAAACGCGTAGCCGGTTAGGTTCGTCTAATCAGGGCGTGCTCCGCCTACAGGGCTAACCACCGACCGCCGCGCCTCGTTTCACAAGGTATGGACGAGGCCTACACCATACTCCGCGCCACTTTTTGCCCGATCCGCAGGAGGGCTCATGATCACAACGCGCCAGCTCTGTCGCACTTTCCAGGTTGGAGACACCGAGGTGCACGCCCTCGACCACGTCGATCTGGCCGTTGAAGAGCAGGAGTTCGTGGCGGTCATGGGGCCATCCGGTTCGGGCAAATCGACCCTGATGAACATCCTCGGCTGTTTGGATACACCGGACGCGGGCTCCTATCAGCTGCTGTCGCACGAGGTTGCCGACCTGTCGGACGACGAGCTGTCGCAGTTCCGCAACGAGCAGATCGGTTTTGTGTTCCAGAGTTTTCACCTGTTGCCCCGCCTGAGCGCCCTGGAAAACGTCCTGCTGCCGCTCCGCTACGGCAGCTCCCCCGCCGGCGGCGAAGAGCGGGCCCGGGCGCTGCTGACCCGGCTCGGCCTCGAAGATCGGATGGGGCATCGACCCAACCAGCTGTCCGGCGGACAGCGTCAGCGGGTCGCGATCGCCCGGTCACTCATCAACAAGCCGCCGCTGCTGCTGGCTGACGAGCCCACCGGCAACCTGGACAGCCGAACCTCCGAGGAAATCATGGGTCTGTTTGAAGAGCTCAACCGGGAAGGCCAGACCATTGTGATGGTTACCCACGAGGACGAAATCGCCGCTCACGCCAGCCGCGTCATCGCGATGCGAGACGGGAAAATCGCCACGGATACGCGCCGCGAGGAAGCCGCATGAACAAACCGCTGATCGTCCTGTGTTTGTCGGGATTCGCCCTGAGCGCCGCTGACGCCCAGTCGCTGCTGACCGGCGTTGTCGAAGACGTGCAGGCCCAGACCGTCGAGATGCCCTCCCTTCCCGGGGCCTGGCAACGAAGAATCGAGTGGATGGCGACTGAGGGCAGCGAGGTCACCATCGGTGACCCGCTGGTCACGCTCGATCCCGGCGATCTCATTTCGCAGGAAGAGCAGACCCGCACCGATCTGGAAAAGCAGCAGCTTTCAGCCGCGCGCCAGGTGGACGAGCTGAAGCTGAAGGTGATGGATGCCGAACAGCGGGTGGCGGAGGCTGACGCTGCGGTCCGGCTGGCTGAACTGGACGCGGTGATTCCGGAAAGCACCATCCCGCGCCTGGACTACGACCGCTACCAGCTGGCGCTCCAAACGGCCCAGCGGGAACGGATACGCAGCCAGGCGGAGCTGCTCAATGCGCAAGAAGAGCTGGAGGACGTGAGCAAGCGGGTCGAGCTGGAGGTGGAGCAGGCCCAGGCCAGCTACGACCGGATCAGCGAAGCGCTCGAGGCAACCGTCATCAAGGCTGAGAAGGCGGGATTTGTCATCTACGGCGAAAACCCCTGGACCGGCAAGAAGATTTTTCCCGGCGAAACGCTATATGGCGGCTTTGCAATAGCCTCGGTCGCCAGCCGGCAGGATCTGCAGATCCGTTTCTGGGTGCACGAGGCGGACATTCGTCAGTTCAAGCTCGGTCAGCTGCTGCAGATCACCGCGGATGCGCAGGGTCTGGAGCCGTTTAAGGCGACGATTACCTACAGCTCGAGCCAGGCCGTCGAGCGCCAGGATTGGAGCGCCGGCGGCTACTTTGAGCTGATCGCCGAGCCGGTCAGCCAGGTGCCCGAGCAGCTTATGCCCGGCATGAGCGTGATGGCCGAGACCGCTGGAGCAGCAGAATCATGAGACTCGATTCCCGAACCCTGCTCTGTTCCGTCCTGCTACTAAGTGGCACCACCGCCGGCGCGGAGCAGTGGATGACGCTCGAGCCGGCCGACCGGCCGATCACGGTCTCCGCCTCCGGCATCGTGAATTCCGCCAATTCTCAGCGCTTCGGTCCACCGCCGAGCCGCAGCTGGCGCGTCACCATCACGCAACTTGCGGCAGAAGGCAGCAAGGTCAGCGAAGGAGACGTGCTGGCCAAGTTTGACGCGAGCAGCACCGACGATCGGGTGCGCACGCTGACGGGCGACCTCAACGCCAAAAAGTCGGAGCTTGAGTCAACGCTGGAAATTCAGGCCCAGGAGATCGAAGAGGAAAAGGTGCAGCTTGCCAGCGCGCGTAGCGCCGCCGACAAGGCGCGCCGCAAGGCGGACGTGAGTGCCGATCTCTACGCCAACCTGGAGTATCGCAAGCTGGTCGAAGAGCGTCGGGCCGCCGAAGATCTTTACGAGCGCCAGCAGCAGCGGCTTGCGCTCACCCAGCGTGTTCGCGAGGCGCAGATCGCCGAATTGAGGGCCGACGTCCGGCGCCTTGAGAGCGAACTGGCCGGCGCACAGCGCGAGCTGGAGTCGTTTACGATCCGCGCCCCGCGCGCAGGCGTGGTCATTGTTGGCAGCAACAACGAGGGTCAGAAGCTCGACGTCAACGACGCCGTCAACCCGGGAATGATCGTGGCGGAGCTCGCGGACAGTGAGAACCTTCTGATCCAGGCTGAGGTTCCGGAATTTGCGGCGGCCAGCATTGCCGTCGGCCAGGACGCGGTTGTCACCATCGACGCGGCGGGGGGCAACGAGCTCGAAGCTGAGGTGACCGCGGTTGCCAGCATCGTGCGGCGGCAGTCGCGCTATTCCCAGGCCATGGTCAGGGACGTGACCCTGTCGCTGCCCGAAGAAGCCATGGCCCGGCTGCGGCCGGGCATGTCCGCAAAAATCGTGATCCGAACCGACGTGCGGAGCCGAGCCCTGGCGGTTCCCGAGCTGGCGTTGCGCTATCGCGATGGTCAGCCGGGCGTCGAGGTTCGCGGCGAGGGCTGGAGCCCCGTGACCCTCGGGCCGGCCAGCGGGGGTCTGCGAATTGTTGATGCCGGCGTCGAAGCTGGCGTAGAGGTAGCGCTATGAGCAATGCCCTGAACGAATACCTCGGAAAGCGTGCGCCAGGCCTTGCATGTGTTGGGCTAGCGATCACTCTGGCCCTCAGCGGCTGTGGCCAAAGCGGTGGGGGCACACCCGGAGTTGTTCTGGAACCTGCCAGCACCGAATTCACCATCAGCGCGGAAGGTGAGCTGGTCGCGTCCGAGTCGCTGCCGATTTCCCTGCCCGCCTCGGTGCGCATGCGCTTCAACATCGCCTGGATGGCCCCGGAGTTTTCGGAGGTGAAAGCCGGCGACGTGATCGCACGCTTTGACGACGTACAAATCCGCCAGGATCGGGACGTCACGGCGCTGAACGTCACCAAAAGTGATTTTGAGCTTGCGGACGTGCAGCGCGGCGGAGAGATCGAGAAGACCCGGATCTCTCACGACAGCCAGCGGGTTGTCGGTGAGCGCGAGTACACCGAAACCTTCGCCGGGGCTGACGAGCGACTTTTCAGCCGCAACGAGCTGATCGACGCGCTTGCCGATATCGACTATCTCGACGTGGAGTCAGCCTTCCTTGCCTGGGAGTCCAACACCTTCGATCAACGGATCAGCGCCGAAGAGAATCTGATTCTCGCTGAACGCGATGCCGAGCTGTCGAAGCTCAAAAAGCAGGAGACCGCCCTCGGCATGATGGAGCTGCGAAGCCCCGCTGACGGCACCTTCATCTATGCTCGAACCCCGTGGGGCGAAAAGCTGGGCAAAGGCAAGGCCGCGTTTCCCGGCCGCCCGATCGGCCAGCTGCCGATCCGGGGTAAGGTGAAAGCGAGGCTGTTCGTACCGGAAAACGACGCCGTGGGGCTGGCCAGCGGACAGCGCGTTCGCTTCAGCCTCGACGCCGACAGCAACCGCGAATTCACCGCCACGGTAACGACCGTTTCGCCGGTGGCCAGCCCGCGAAACCGGACCGACCCACAGAAGTACTTTCGCGTTGAGGCCAAAATCGACAACGTCGATGCGGACCTCATGCGCGTCGGCAGCCGGCTTCGCGCCGAGGTGATCACGCACGAAGTTCGCGATGCGCTGGTTGCGCCGGCGCAAGCTGTTTATGGCGATCAGAGCAACGCCTGGGTCTACGTGGTCAGCGGCGGCAGCACCAGCGAGCGGCGCTCGGTCGAGCTGGGTCGCCGCAGCCCGGATCGCGTGGAAATCACCAGCGGCGTTGCCGCCGGCGAGCGAATCAGCCTCATCGCTCCGCCCGAGGAAACCGGATGAGCAGCGCAATGACCCTGTCGAGCATCATGGTTGACGTGCGGCAGGCCGCCGGCCAGCTCGCCCATCACCGCATGCGCACCGCTCTCACGCTGCTCGGAATGATCTTTGGCGTGGGAGCGGTCATCGCCATGCTGGCCGTCAGCGAAGGCGGCCAGCGGCAGGCGCTCGAGCTGATTGAGGGCATGGGCCTGCGCAACCTGATCGTCGAAGCCCGGGAGCTCGATTCGGAAACCGCCAAGGAAGTCCGCAAGTACTCCGCGGGCCTGAACGTACGGGACGCCGAATCGATTGGTCGTACCCTCCCCTTCGTGGAGAGCTGGTCCGGTGCCAAGGCATTCCGCACCTGGAGCCTGTTCAGCCGCGAAGGCCAGAGCAAGGCCGAGGTTCTAGCGGTCAGCCCATCCTATTTCCAGCTTTCCAGCCTCAGCGCGCAGCGCGGAACCCTGTTCGACGATGCAGCCAACCGTCGCTTCGCGCAGGTGGCCGTTCTGGGGAGCAACGCCGCCCGAGAGCTGTTTCCAAACGGCGGCGCGGTCGGCGGGCGAATCAAGGTAAATCACCTCTGGCTCGAGGTGGTCGGCGTCCTGCAGGATCGCCAGCTGCCGGACGAGCAGTTTGAAGGTCGCGAAGTGGGCGGCGAGGCAAACCAGATCCTGGTGCCTCTGCGCACCGGCCTGACCCGGCTCAAGCTGGATGCCCTGAGCCAGGAGCTCGATGAGCTGAAGGTCCGGGTCGGCGACGGAATCGAACCCGGAGCGGCAGCCCAGGCGATCCGGCACCTGCTGGAGCGCCGCCACAGCGAACAGAACGACTACCAGATTACCGTGCCGGCCAGGCTACTGGCCCAGCATCGTCAGACGCAGCGAATCTTCACCATCGTCATGTCGGCCGTCGCAGGCATCTCGCTGCTGGTCGGCGGAATCGGCATCATGAACATCATGCTGGCGAGCGTCATGGAGCGGAAGTCGGAAATTGGCCTGCTGCGAGCTGTCGGCGCCACCGAGCGCGACATCGTGCGGCAATTTCTGGTGGAGGCCACCGTCATTGCCCTGCTCGGCGCGGCCGCGGGCGTTGTGCTTGGAGTGCTGCTCGCTTACACCATCGCCGCATTTGCGGGCTGGGCCGTTGCCTGGTCGCTGCTGGTGATCGTTAGCGCCGTCATTGTGTGCATGGCGATCGCCGTTGGCTTTGGCGTCTATCCCGCCATGTCGGCGGCGCGCCTGGACCCGGTCCAGGCGCTCCAGTCAGACTGAGGGCTGGCGCCCTCAGGCGGGCTTGCGGAATTTCAGCGTCATCCGGTTCGACTCACCGATGGCAGCGACCTTCGCCTTCATCTCCGGATCGTCGCCGGTGCCGTTGAAGCTAGGCGGCAGGCGCCACACCACGTCGTTCTCCCCCGGGACATCCTTCGGGTTTTCGTTGATCGGCGATTCGGCGACAAATTCAAAGCCAGCCGCTTCCATGGCGCTGATGACGTCGGCCTTCTTGAGGTAGCCACGTCCACCGCCGGCCCAGTCATCGCTCCAGTCGTCAGGCGCCTGGTGCTGAACAATGCCGACAATTCCACCAGGCTTCAGCACGGTGAAGGCATCAGCGATGGCGCCGGTGAAAAAGCCGCCCTGGTCTTCAAAGCGACGCAGGTTGTGCATGGCCCGGATCAGCAGGACGGCGTCCGCGGTGCCGGCAGCGTCCGCCGGCACTTTGCCGAACTCGTAGGCGCCAAGCGAGGCGCTGTCGTCGGTTCGCCACTCTGCCGCCTGCTGCGGCCAGGTTTCGGTCCAGGTCTTGAAGCCTTCAACCGCCTCTTCGTCAAAAAAGCCGAACAGCGGCCACATTTCTGCGCTGTAGTTGATGCCCACCAGCTTGCCCTCGGCACCGAGGTACGGCAGCAGGATCTTGCTGTACCAGCCGCCACCGGGCAGCGCTTCGACGACGGTCATCCCGGGCTCGATCCCAAAGAAGCTCAAAGTCTCCTCCGGATGCCGCTCCGTGAAGCGCGCTTTCGCTTCGTCCGGCTGGTCGGCCAGAACCCGTGTAAGGATCTGACTCGAGTCCTCGGGGGCATCGACCATGGTCATTTCTTTTGGCGGCTCTTCCGGCGGAGCAACCTCCGCGCTTGTTGCGGGCTCCTCGCTGCCGCCGCAGCCAACCAGCAACGAACTCAGGGCAATCGTTGCAGCAAAACAGTAGGTTTTTTTCATCACAAATCCTCCAACCGGGAAGGTCAACCCATCCGGGATCGAACGGGGTTTGAGTTAAAGCTGCTCGGCGAGGTAGTCGAGCTCCAGCGCCGCCACCCGCTCGGTTTCGCCGAGCAGGAACTTGGCCGCCTTCGCGCCGATGAGCGGGATATCTACCTTCGCCTTATGAGAAATGGTGTACGTGCAGGCCTCATCACCATCAGCCTTGAGCGTGATGCTGGCCTGGACCTTAGCGGGCTGGCCGTGGATGACCATCTCGTAGTCACCCTTCATCACGTCACTGTCGCCGCTCCAGGACTCGGTGATGGTGATGTCCTGTTCCGGTTTAAACAGCTTGGCCAGAAAGCCGGGCAGCTCGGTGCGGGTGGTTCTTTCAGCCACAACGGTGACGGTCTCGTCGTCCTCTTCCACCTCGTAGGACGCTTCGACGTCACCCACCGCCATCGCGCGCTCCACCAGAAAATCCGGATCGGCCAGATATTCAAAAACCGCGTCGAGCGACGCGTCGAACTGCATCTTTACGCTCATCCGAACAGTCTACCAGCCCGCGGTTGAGTAGAGCTACGGTAATTGCGGAAGTAGCGCCCTTAGCGAATCGCCGATTGCTGGGTCACCGAAAACAAAAAAGCTGGGGTTGATCAGCGACTCCCGGCGATTGTAGGTCAGAGGCTTGAAGGTCTCGCTGACGATGATCCCGCCGGCTTCCTCGACAATGCACTGGGCCGCCGCTGTGTCCCACTCACAGGTCGGGCCAAAGCGCGGGTAAAGGTCGGCGGTACCGTCAGCAACCAGGCAGGATTTCCACGAGCTGCCGCGAAGCATTACGTCGGTGGGCTCCAGCAGCTCCAGCAGCGTTTTCTGCTTCGGGCCGCTGCGAGCGGTCGACACCACCACGCGAAGCGGGCTTCGGGCCGTCGAGGCCGTGATGTCGCGGCGCTCATCGCTGCCGTCCTGGCTTTGCGCGCCGGCGCCGCTGGCTGCGCGATAGCACAGTCCGTGAGCCGGCAGGTAAACCACGCCGAGCACCGGTTGATGGCCTTCGATCAACGCCACGTTGACCGAAAAGTCTTCGCTCCCGCGGATAAACTGACGGGTGCCGTCCAGCGGATCGACCAGCCAATAGCGCTCCCAGGCACCCCGGACCGCCAACCCCGGAAGCTCGCCTTCCTCCGACAGGATGGGCACATTAAGGAGCCCCGAAAGACCGCTGCTTAAAACGCGGTGGGCGCTCAGGTCAGCCTCGGTGACCGGGGACTCGTCAGATTTTTTCTGCACCTTAACGTCGCGTCGAAAGACCTCGAGGATGCGTTTGCCGGCCTCCCGACAAAGCGTTTCTACAGGGTCCAGCAGCTCATTGAGGTTCATGAATGTTCCAGGGGTAAACATCTCGCTCGACAGGCTGCCGGCGTGTGCGACGTATTGTACTTGCCGGAGAGGCGCCATGAGCTGATCTGGTCCACCGATCACGCGCTTACGATATCAACAGCGGCCTGTGGCCCGTGAATCCAATTCACTCGATGACCAAAGCGACCGGAAGACGTCGCGCCCTTGACGCACCCGCTCAGGGTCAATAGCCTCAGCTCATGCGCTCGAACCGCGTCACTAGACCCATGCTGCTGTTGTCTCTGGTACTCGCCGGCTGCAGCACCCTGCGCCCACCGAAGGAGCTGCCGTCGACTTTCACCGCCGCCCCGACGCAGGCGGAGTTCACCGGCTGGATGTTCGATCGGTGCCAGGACAATCGGCCCGTCTGGGTTTCAGACGTCCGCATTTCGCTTGAGTGCTTCCCGTTCGGCGGCGAAATTTACAAGGTTCGATTGGCTGATGCGCGGAGCACGGACGGGACTGAAATCCCCAAAAACCTGCTCCTGGTGCCCCGCTCGGCGCTGTCCATCAATCGCTGGCACCTGGGCACCTGGCGCTTCTCGGTCACGGAGGCTCCACCCGCGCTCCAGGAAGCGACCGGCGCCCGGTACATCGCGACCAGCTACCGTCCTGAGATCGAACAGAGTCCCTAATCGTCATTCACCTTTCCTGAAAACTCGCCCCCAGGGTCTTCGGCTCCATACCATCAACCGGACTCCGGTATTACAATACGGCCTTTGCTGAACGGGAATCGAAGTGTCCACAGTTACCACGGATGTTGTCATCATCGGGGCCGGCCCCTGCGGTTTGTTTCAGGTCTTCGAGCTGGGGCTGCTCGATCTCAAATCGGTGGTCGTCGATTCCATTGCCGAGGCCGGCGGCCAGTGCGTGGAGCTGTATCCGGACAAACCCATTTACGATATTCCCGCGGTCCCGGAGTGCACCGGCCAGGAACTGATCGATTCTCTGATGAAGCAGATCGAACCCTTCGGCGCACAGTTCTATCTCGGCCAGGAGGTCACCGAGGTCACCCCCCGTGACGAAGGCGGCTTTCATGTCGTTACCGCGGCGGACCAACACTTCGACTGCCAGGCGGTGGTGATCGCCGGCGGACTCGGGTCATTTCAGCCCCGACGCCTGCGCGTCCCTGGCGCGGACGCTTTCGAAGACGTCAGCCTTCACTACCGGGTGCGTAACCCGGAGCAGTACGACGGCAGCCGACTCCTGATTCTGGGCGGCGGGGACTCAGCGCTGGACTGGGTCCTGGAACTGGCCGGGCGAGCCGAGCGCATCACCCTGGTCCACCGACGTGATGGCTGGCGCGCCGTTGACGCTTCCGTCAACAAGATGAAAGACCTCGTAGCCGCTGGAAAGATGGATCTCTATGAGAACGCACGAATACAGCGCCTGGACGGCGAAGACGGCAAGCTGACGTCGGCGACCATCATCAACCGCGACGGCGAGGAGCTGGCGCAGGTTCCGGTCGATCGAGCGCTGGCGTTTTTTGGGCTGGCGCCGAAGCTTGGGCCCATCGCCAACTGGGGGCTTGAGATCAAAGGCAAGTCTCTGCCGGTCGACACCGAGAAATTTCAAACCTCCGTCGAAGGCATTTACGCCGTCGGCGACGTGAATACCTACCCCGGCAAGAAAAAGCTGATTTTGTCCGGATTTCACGAGGCGGCGCTTGCCGCCTTTGCTATCAAAAAGCAGATTTTTCCCGATCAGAAGGTACATCTCCAGTACACCACCACCAGCCCCGTCATGCACGAGCGGCTGGGGGTAAATCCCGACGGTTAACCCGGATTTTCTCCACGTTGCCCCGTCCTGAAGCAGGAGCCAGAATGCGGCCCAGCGTCGATTCAACCATAGGGCAGCATGACGGAAATCACGCAGCGCGTGCAGGCGCTTCGGGAACTGGACATCCTCGATACGCCTGCCGAAGCAGCTTTCGATCGAATCACCGAGATGACCGCTCGGCTGCTCCGTGTGCCTATCGCCTGCATCACGCTGCTCGATGAGGACCGCTTTTTCTTTAAGTCAGCCATCGGCGTCGAAACCGGCAGCGCGCCGCTGACGAAAGGCCTTTGCAGCACCACCGTCGAACAGGGCAAGCTCAGCGTGGTGGAGGACGCCTCTACCGATGCCCTGACGCAAAACCACCCCATGGTGAATCAGGACCCGCACGTCAGGTTCTACGCAGGCGTGCCGCTGATCACCGAGGGTGGGCATGCGATCGGCACCCTGTGCATCATGCACACCGAGCCACGAACGCTGGACGAGATCGAACGCCACACCCTGGAAGAGCTGGGTCAGCTGGTGGTCGATCAGCTGGAACACCGGCGGCAACAGCGATTGTCGGCGGCTCAGCAGGTCGCCGCCCAGCGGTCGCAAAAGCTGGAGAGCCTCGCTCAGCTCACGGGTGGCATCGCACACGACTTTAACAACTGCCTGATGGCCGTGCTAGGCAACCTAAGCCTGCTCCAGGAGACCGTCGGTCAGGACCCCCAGGCATCCCAGCTGCTGGGCAACATTCAGTCGGCAGCCGGCAGAGCAACCGAGATGGCGCACGAGCTGCTGACGTTCGCGGGAGAGCGAACGCCTTCGTTCGAAACGGTGTCGCTCGGCCCACTCCTCAAGAGCACCACCGACCTGGTCAAAAGCGGCCTGCCCCGCTCCGCCAGCCTGCAGCTGCGCGGCGCCGAGGCTGACGTGGCGGTTCGGGCTGATGCAACCCAGCTACGGCAGGTGCTCCTCGGGCTGATCATCAACGCTGCCGAAAGCTATGACGAACCGTCTGGACTGGTCGAGCTTCAGCTCGGACGGGTCGGCGACCAGGTAACCATCAGCATCACGGATCACGGCTGCGGGATGGATCCGAGCACCCGTGCTCGGGTCTTCGACCCTTTCTTCTCAACCAAGACTCCACGGCGGGGTCTCGGCCTGGCGATCGCGCAGCGCGTGATCAGTGATCACGGCGGCAGTATCGAGCTCGACTCCTCGGTCGGCTCAGGAACACGCTGCACGATCACCCTGCCCTGCAGCGACCTGCCGGACGCTGTCAAAGACAAGCGGGAGCTGCCGGAAACCGCGTCGGAACAATCCCCGGCAGGGCTCGTCCTTATCGTGGATGATGAACCGGACGTGCGGCGTTTTCTCGTGGCCGCCATCGCCCACCTGGGCTATGAAGCCGTCGAAGCCAGCGACGGCCATGAGGCGATGGACATACTCATGTCGGACGATCCAAAGCCGGATCTGGTCCTGCTGGACACCAGCATGCCGGCGATCAGCGGAGAATCCACCCTGGCGTTGATCCACGAGCAGCTGCCGGAACTGCCGGCGATCGTCATGAGCGGCCACGACCTGCCGCAGGTCCGTGAGCGGTTCGCAGGCATGAAGGTGCAGCAGTTCCTCCAGAAGCCATTTGGCATCAAGCGGCTGCGCCGCTGCCTGGCCCGCATGCCCGCCGCGAAGTCAAAAGGCCGCTAGCTCCCCAAGGTACGGTTTTCGCGCCGGTAACCGTCTCCTCATCGTCCATCGCGCTGATCAATTCCAGCCTTCGCTTGCGCGTTGTTGAGTAGGGAAGGATTCCCTGCCAACTCAACAAGGAGATTCACCGTGTATACATTGAACGATCAGCAGCTCGATGCGGTTGCCGGCGGCGAGACGCCGAACAACCCGATCTGGGACGCGCCGATTGGCGCCATCTTTCAGGGTTTTCGCAATGCCGGCGCCAGCGTCAGCTCAGCCACCTATCAAACGTTCAGGGTCGTGCAGGCGCCGCTGACCGTTTCGGGCGCCCTGGGCGCATTTGTCGGCACCCAGATCTACGACGCGATGTCGTACGACACTCAAATGACGATCGGTGGCACCATCAGCACCGCTCTGGACAATATCCAGGACTTTTTCGGCTTACACATCCACTGAGGAGATCCGGCTAACGATGTCTGACTCTGCGCCCCGCTGGCACGAGAAGCGCTACTACCCATTCAACCCAAGAATCATCGGACTGGCGCTGACGATCGCGGCATCGCTGTGGTTGTTCTGGATCGCTGAGGCTGAAGGTGTCGAGCACGTGCTCGGCGCGGCAGGCCTGATCTTTGTCGGATGCCACCTGTTCCTGGCGCCCGCCTATTACGGCGCCGAACCGGAAAAGCTCGAGCGGGAGGAACACCTGGATCGCCACCAGTTCATCAAGCTGATGGCCGCGTTCCTGCTGGCGCTCTGGGTGATCGCCGAATTCATCGTTTAGGTCGTTTACCTCGACCACCGACGAAGCGCCGGCCGTAGCCGTTTGCGGCCGGCGCTTCTCTGAAGACCCGTCGAGCCTTAAGATGGCGAGCTTTCCGAGCACGAGTCCGCCATGAAACTACTGCTGCCGCTGGTCTGTCTTCTTTTTGTGTGGGCCCTGCCCTCTGACGCCCAGAACGCTTCGGCCCAAACCGCGACCCAAGCCGCGACCCAGGCCGCATCCCAGGGTCGGGTCATCAATCAGGTTCCCGCCATCCTGCCGCACCGCGAGCGGGTTGCGGTGATCGGTGAACTGCTGACCGACCGCCTCGACCAGCTGCTGCCCAAACTGATGCGGGAAACGGGCATCGACATGTGGGTTGTGATCAACCGCGAGTACAACGAGGACCCGGTCTATCTGACGCTCGTGCCCGAGCCCGTCTTTGCCGCGCGCCGGACGACCGTGCTGGTGTTTTTCGATCGGGGGCCCCGTAAAGGTGTGGAGCGGCTCACGGTGAGCCGCTACCCCATCCCAGATTTCTATGAAGCCGCCTGGGAGGGCGGCGATCTCGATCAGCAGTGGCAGCGGCTCGGCGAGGTCATCAGCAAACGGAAACCTAAGAAAATTGCCGTCAACCGCAGCCCGGACTGGCCGGTGGCCGACGGATTGAGCGCCTCGCTGTACGACCGGTTTATGGCGTCACTGTCCGAAACGCAGCAAGCCCGCGTGGTGAGCGCTGAGGACCTGGTGATTCGCTGGATCGAAACGCGCAGCGAGAAGGAGCTTCAGGTTTACCCTCAGGTGGTCGCCATTGCTCGCGCCGTGATCAGCGAGGCGTTTTCGGAGCGAGTGATCACCCCGGGCGTCACCATGCCCGCAGACGTGGCCTGGTACATCCGCCACCGTTTCGAGGAGCTGGGTCTTGCCCCGTGGTTTCAGCCGTACGTCAACGTCCAGCGGCCCGGCAGCAACACCGACCCGGACGCGCCGTTTTATGGCCTGAATGACCAACCGATCGAGCGTGGTGACGTGCTGCACACCGACGTGGGAATCTGCTACCTGCGCCTGTGTACGGACACCCAGGAAATGGGCTATGTCCTCAGAGCGGGGGAAGACACGGTGCCGGAGGGCCTGGTCAATGCGCTCGCTGAGGGTAACCGATGGCAGGACATTCTCACCGGCAGCTACGTGGCCGGCCGCACCGGCAACGAGATTCTGGCGGCGGCCCGCCAGACCCAGCGGGAAGCGGGTATCGACGGGAGCATCTACACCCATCCGCTCGGCCACTTTGGCCACGCGCCCGGACCCACAATCGGCATGTGGGACAACCAGGGACCAACCCCGATCCGCGGCGACTGGCCGCTTTACGCCGACACGGTGTACGCCATCGAAGGGAACATCAAGACCGGCCTGCCCGAGTGGGGCGGCGAGCCGGTCCAGATCAAGCTCGAGCAAGACGCGGTGTTTGACGGAACCTCGGTGCGCTATCTCGCCGGCCGCCAGACTCAGTGGCACGTCGTTCGCTAGCGCGCGTCAGGCGTACTGTTCATCAGGGGATTGCGCCTGACGCGATCGTGGGTCCGGCGCGCCGCGTCGGCTGGTCCCGAGCCAATAGAGGATCGGCTCACCTCGCGCTGTCTGGTAGCCGGTCGAACCCAGCCGGCGCAGGGTTTTCTGCGCTCGACGGTGTCGAATGCTCGAAAGCCAGACGCAGTCGCCGCCGGCGGTTCGATAGGCAAAATACTCGAGCGTTCGGACCCGATGCGCTCGGGTATCCATCTGGTGGCAGACCTGGTCGACGCCACCCAGCGCGCGATTGATTTGGCGCCACTGCCAGCCGTGCGCCTGGCAGCGCGGATGCAATCGCCAGGTGATGATGTGCGCCAGCTCGTGGATTACGGTGGCCGACCAGTGCTGCGGGTTGTCGTCAAGCAGACCGCGATTGAGTCGAATCAGCACGCCGCCGCTCGCCTGGCCAGCGCTCTGGCCCCGCAGGTCCATACGCACCTCCGGAGCTGCACCGACCGCGTCTCCGAACAGCAGCCTGGCTTGCGCCATGCATCGGTGCACCAGTGCCCGTACCTCAGACTCAGTCACCGGGTCCGTTCACCCTTGTTACAGCGTCCTTCCAGGCTGCAACCGCAGTTTCTCCGGTCGGGCTTTTTGGTTCAAAGCGCATTAACATATCGTGATGGACAACACCCGCATGGTGCCACATTACGAGCGCCCAAGTCTGCGGTTTCGGAGCCGCGAACCAATAGGCAGGAACCGGCTTTCGGAGTCCCGATGCTGACCAACGCCGAAGTGTGGAAAGTCTGCCGAGCGCTGCCGGGCAGCACCGATCAGGTGCAGTGGGAAAACGACCGCGTATTCAAGGTCGGCGGAAAGATGTTCGCCTGTACGGGTCTCAAGAAAAGCCAGCCTTTTTCGTTCAAGGTGGAAACGCACCGGTTTCTTGAGCTGACCGACCAGCCCGGCGTCAGGCCGGCGCCCTACCTGGCTCGCTTTCACTGGGTTCAGGTCATTCCTGGCGAGTGCCTCCTCAGCGACGCGGAGGTTCGCGGGCTGCTTCGCAACTCCCATGCCCTGGTTCTCAGCGGGCTCAGCGGCAAGAAACAGCGGGAGATTTTGGATAAATGAACCTCACCAGCAAGCTGCCGAACACGGGCACCACCATTTTTACCACCATGGCCCGCATGGCCAGGGAGTGCGAGGCGCTCAACCTGTCGCAGGGTGTGCCGGATTTTGATCCGCCGGCGGCGCTCGTGCGAGCCGTGCAGGCAAGCTTTGCCGGGGCAGCCAATCAGTACGCCCCAATGCCCGGCGCCCAGCCGCTGCTGGAGGCCGTGGCGGACAATCTGCATCGACGCTTTGCGCTCAGGCTCGATCCACAGGAGGAAATCACCGTCACGCCTGGCGCCACCGAGGCCCTGTTCTGCGCCATCAACGCGCTGGTCGGCCGAGATGATGAGGTGATCGTGTTTGATCCGGCCTACGACTGCTACGAGCCTGCCGTAACGCTGGCCGGCGGCGTGGTGCGACACGTCCCGCTGGCGGCACCAGAATTTGCGGTGGACTGGGATCATGTGCGGGCGACGATCAACGCTCGGACCCGCATGATCATCATCAACTCGCCTCACAATCCGACGGGCACCGTGCTTGCCCAGGATGACCTCAACCAGCTTGCGGAGCTGACGCGCGACAGCCGCATCCTGGTGCTCAGCGACGAGGTCTACGAATACATGGTTTACGACGGCAGGTCGCATCTCAGCCTGCTGTCTCACCCAGAGCTGCGGGAGCGGGGCCTGGCCGTATCGTCGTTCGGCAAGACCCTTCACGCGACGGGGTGGAAGGTGGGTTACCTCGTTGCTCCGCCGGCCCTGACCGCAGAATTTCGCAAGGTGCATCAGTTCTGCCAGTTCAGCGTGATCAATCCGGTTCAGCTCGGCCTTGCCCAGTTCCTGCGGGACCATCCCGAGCACCTCACCGAACTGCCGGCGTTTTTTCAGGCACGGCGGGATCGACTCGCCGAACTCCTGGGGGACGGTCCGCTGCGGCTCATCCCCAGCAGCGGAACCTACTTTCAGATGGTCGACTATCGACACCTGTCGGGCGTCTCGGACGTTGAGCTGGCCGAACATCTGACCCGGGCCGCGGGCGTCGCCACCATTCCAATTTCGGTGTTTTACGCGCCCGAGGCTCGACAGCACGGGCTTCGGCTGTGTTTTGCCAAAGACGACGCCACGCTCATCGAAGCGGCGCAGCGCCTGAACCGCATCGAACAGTATCTGCCCGACGCTGCCTGAGGGCCTCTACGCCGCACCAGCAGGCCCTCCCGTGATGCTCCAACCGACTCGCTCGACGATTGACAGGAAAATACTTTAATACTAAAGTTTCTCCATGGTTCAGAAGCGGGTCTTGGTGACTGGAGGCGGCACGGGCATCGGTCTCGCCATCGCCCGACAGCTGGCGTCTGACCGGCATGACGTCACGATCAGCGGACGCTCCGCCGAAACGCTGGCGGAGGTCGGACTACCCTACGTCGTGATGGACGTCACCAGTGAGGCATCCGTACAAAGCACCTTTGCTGAACTGGGTGACGTGGATATTTTGATCAGCAACGCCGGTGCCGCCCAGACCGCCCCACTGCTCAAAACCTCCCTCGCCACCTGGCAGGCGATGCTCGACGTCAACCTGACCGGCGCTTTTCTCTGCGCGCGCGCCGCGCTGCCATCCATGATCAACAGCGGCTGGGGACGCATGGTAGTGGTCGCCTCGACCTCCTCGCTCAAGGCCTATCCCTATACCGGCGCCTACACCGCCTCAAAACACGGCGTTATGGGGCTGGTCAAAACGCTGGCTCTGGAGCTCGCCAAAACGGGCGTCACGGTCAACGCCGTCTGCCCGGGGTTCAGCGATACGCCGCTGCTGACACGCTCGGTTGAGAACATTGTCAACACCACGGGTATGGATGAGGACCAGGCGCTGGCTGCCCTGCTCAAAGACAATCCGATGAAGCGGGCCGTAGAACCCGCGGAGGTTGCGGCGGCCGTCCAATACTTGGTCAGTGATGCGGCGGCGGCGACCAACGGCCAGGCGGTTGTCATCGACGGCGGTGAGCTGGCCGGCTGATGGACGGGCGCGGCAAACAGGCGCTGCTGACGTGGCTCAGCCTGCTGCGGACCTCCAACCGCATCAAAAAAGACATCGACGGCCGCCTCAAGGCCAGCTTCGGCCAGTCCATCTCGCGCTTCGACGCCCTGTCCGCGCTTCAGCGCGCTGGTGCCGACGGTATCCGCGCGGGCCAGCTCAGCCGCCAGATGGTGGTCAGCGAAGGCAACATTACCCAGCTGATGGGAAAGCTGCTCCGGGACCGCCTGATCACCAAGTCTGCGGATGCAATGGACGCGAGGGTTGTGATTTACCGATTATCAGAATCCGGCGCAGCGCTGTTTGACGCCATGGCGATGGAACACCGGCAGTGGATTGAAGAGATCTTCGACGAGCTGTCGGACACCGACACGAAGCGCCTGCAGTCGCTGATGGGCCGGCTGTCAGGGGCTTTTAACCCCAAGGAACCCGCATGAAATTTTCCGCCAGCCAGTACCAGGCACAGCATTTCCTCTGGCAGTACCAGGACCACGTCGCCACCGTGGCGCTCAACGTGCCGGAGCAGAAAAACCCCCTGACCTTCGAATCATACGCCGAGCTGCGCGATCTTTTTCGTCAGCTGGTCTACGCGAGCGAGGTCCGCGCGGTGGTGTTCGCCAGCAACCAGGGCAACTTCAGCTCCGGCGGCAACGTGCACGACATCATCGGGCCGCTCACCCAGATGGCGATGCCCGAGCTGCTCGAGTTCACCCGCATGACCGGAGACCTGGTCAAAGCGATGCGGGCCTGTCCGCAGCCGATCATCGCGGCTGTGGCCGGCGTCAGCGCCGGTGCCGGCGCGATTATTCCGATGGCTGCAGACTTTCGCCTGACCGAGCCTGACTCCAAGACGGCGTTCCTGTTTAACCGCGTTGGCCTCGCCGGCTGCGATATGGGCGCCTGCGCCATCCTGCCCCGCCTGATCGGACAGGGTCGGGCCAGCGAGCTGCTGTTCACCGGCCGCTCGATGAGTGCCGAAGAAGGCGAGCGTTGGGGCTACTTCAACCGCGTCGTGGCGGCTGATGAGCTCGACGCCGAGGCAGAGACGCTGGCCAGGAAAATTGCCGCCGGGCCGGCGTTTGCGAACGGCATCACGAAAAATCAGCTCAACATGGAGTGGGACATGAGCCTGGACACGGCCATCGAAGCCGAGGCCCAGGCGCAGGCGATCTGTATGCAGACCAAAGACTTTGAGCGGGCACATAAGGCCTTTCTGGAAAAGCGCCGCCCGCAGTTCGAGGGCAACTGACGTGAGTGACCGGCAATATCTCGCGTGGCCCTTTTTTGAGGACCATCATCGAACCCTGGCCGTGGAGCTCGACGAATGGGCGGCGGCGGCAATACCCCCGCTGACCGACAGCCACGAGGCTCACGAGCAGGTGGACGATACCTGCCGCAAGCTGGTGCGACTGCTGGGTGAAGCCGGCTGGCTCCGCTACGCGGTGCCCGCTGAGTATGGCGGTATCCACGAAAGTCTCGACGTGCGTTCGCTGTGCCTGATTCGGGAGATCCTCGCCCGCTACTCGGGCCTGGCGGATTTTGCCTTTGCCATGCAGGGACTCGGCTCGGGCGCGATCAGCACCTTCGGTAGCGAGACGTTGAAATCCCGCTATCTGCCCGCGGTCGCCAGCGGCGATCGAATCGCGGCTTTTGCGCTGTCCGAAAAGGACGCCGGATCCGACGTTGCGGCCATGCAGACCTACTTCGACGCCGGCAGCGACGGGCGTCACCTGCACGGGGAAAAAACCTGGATCTCCAACGGCGGCATCGCGGACTTCTACACCGTTGTGGCCCGCGAGGGTCAGGACGGTCGCAAGATGACTGCCGCAGTGGTCGACGCTGGGAGCTCGGGCTTCTCCATTGCCGAGCGAATCGACGTGATCGCTCCCCACCCGCTGGCGACCATACGCTTTGACGAGGTCGCCGTCGGTCCGGATGACGTTATCGGCGAACCCGAAACCGGCATGCGGGTTGCCCTGGGCACGCTGGATATCTTTCGGACGACCGTTGGCGCAGCGGCGCTTGGCTTCGCCCGTCGCGCGCTCGACGAGGCGACGCATCGTGCGCTGAGCCGCAACATGTTCGGCGCAACGCTGTCCGACCAACCCATTGCGCAGCAGCAGCTCGCCGAAATGGCGCTCGAGGTGGACGCGTCCGCCCTGCTGATCTATCGATCGGCCTGGACCCGCGACGTGACCGGGCGCCGGGTCACGCGCGAAGCGGCCATGGCCAAACTCTACGCCACTGATCAGGCACAAAAAGTGATCGATCGCGCCGTCCAGCTCTTCGGCGGGCTGGGCGTCAAGCGAGGCAGCAAGGTGGAAGAGCTTTACCGGGAGGTTCGCGCCCTGCGTATCTACGAGGGTGCCTCAGAGGTTCAGAAAATTGTGATCGCCAGGCAGCATCTGAGCGACTTTCAGGGAGGAAGCTGCTGATGCATCAGACGCTGCAGCCACCGGACTGGCCCAGGCCAAAAGGTTATGCCAACGGCATCGCCGCGCGCGGCACGTTCGTTTTTACCGCGGGGATTGTCGGCTGGAACGCAGACGAGGAGTTTGCCGCCAAGGACCTGCTCGGGCAGCTGGAGCAGGCGCTGCTCAATACCGTCGCCATTTTGGAGCAGGCGGGAGCCCGGCCTGAGCACATCGTGCGCATGACCTGGTACATCACGGACAAGGAGGCGTACGTCGAGCACCTGCCGGAGGTTGGCGCCGTGTGGCGCCGGGTCCTGGGCAAGGTATTTCCCTGCATGGCGTGCGTGCAGGTGGTGGCGCTCGTGGAAGACGAGGCAAAAATTGAGATTGAGGTCACCGCGGTGATCCCGGAAGAGGAAGCAGCACCATGAAAATCACGGTTATCGGCGGCGGTCCCGGCGGCATGTACTTTGCGCTGCTGACCAAAAAACGTTGCCCACACTTCGACATCGAGGTTGTTGAACAGAACCGGTTCGACGACACGTTTGGCTTTGGCGTCGTCTTTTCTGACGAGACGCTGGACGAGTTTCTGAGTGCCGACCCGGAGTCTTATGACCTGATTCGCGACAGCTTTGCCTACTGGACCGACATGGTGGTCGAGCGCAACGGGAAGCGAATCGTCATCGGCGGCAACGGATTTGCGGGCTGCAGCCGCATGACGCTGCTGCTGCTTCTGCAGCAGCGTTGCCGGGACGTCGGGGTCAAGCTGACCTTCGAAACCCGCATCGAGGCCGACCAGCTGGAGCATCAGTTTGCGGACTCCGACATCATCGTCGACGCCGGCGGCGTCAACAGCCCGATCCGGCAGCGTTTTGCCGAAGCCTTCGGGGCCAACGTCGGGCAAACCCGCAATAAGTTCACCTGGCTGGGCGCCGAGACGCCGCTCGATGCGTTCACCTTTTTCTTCCGCGAGACGCCTCATGGACTGATCTGCGCCCACACGTATCAATACGAAAAGGGCCGCTCCACCTGGGTGATGGAAACCACGCCGGAATGCTGGGAAGCCAGCGGCTTCGGCGAGCTGGACGACGTGCAGAGCGCCGACCGTCTGAGCGATATTTTTGCCGAAGAGCTCAAGGGGCATCGGTTCATCACCAACCGCTCGGTCTGGCGCAATTTTCCCACCATCGCCTGCGAGAACTGGTCGCACAAAAACATTGTGCTGCTCGGCGACTGCAAGGCGACCGCGCATTGGTCGATCGGGTCGGGCACCAAGCTGGCGATGGAATGCGCGATCGCGCTGTCCGAGGCCGTGGTCAACCACGAGGGTGACCCGCAGGCGGCCTTTGCCGAGTATGAGCAGGTTCGCCGCACGCCGGTGGAAATCACCCAGCACAACGCCCAGGTATCGCTGCGCTGGTTCGAGAATATGCCGATGCACTGGCACAAGACCGACACGGCGTTCGCCTTCTCCTGCATGTCGCGCTCGAAGTCGGTGGACTGGGACAACCTCAAGCTGCGCGATCCCGAGTTTCTGGACAAGGCGGAGACCGACTTCTACGAACGCTACGAGAAAGCCACCGGTCGTTCACTCAACGGCGAGCGCCCCACGCCTATGTTCACGCCGTTCTCTCTGCGAGATATGACGGTCAACAACCGGGTTGTGGTGGCGCCGATGGCTCAGTACAGCGCCGTGGACGGCATGCCGGGTCAATGGCACTTCAGCCACTACACCACCCGGGCTCTGGGTGGCGCCGGCCTGGTCTTCACCGAGATGACCTGTACGGCACCGGAGGCGCGGATTACCGACGCCTGCACCGGGATCTGGAACGAAGCGCAGGCGGAGCAGTGGGGCCGCATCGTTGGCTTTGTCCACGACCGGAGCGATGCCCGCATTTGCATGCAGCTGGGCCACGCCGGCCGCAAGGGATCCACCATGACGCCGGAGGACGGCATGGACATGCCGAAGCCTGACGGCAACTGGCCGCTGATTTCAGCCTCCGCTATCCCGTACATCGAAGGGACCTCCCAGGTGCCCGCCGCGATGACGCGCGAGGACATGGACCGGATTCGCGATGAGTTTGTGGCGTCGGCGGTGCTGGCCGAGTCAGCCGGTTTTGACATGCTGGAGCTGCACTGCGCCCACGGCTACCTGCTGGCGAGCTTTCTGTCGCCGCTGATCAACCAGCGTAGCGACGAGTACGGCGGATCAGCCGAAAACGCCGTGCGCTTTCCGCTCGAGGTTTTCCGCGCCGTGCGGGAAGTCTGGCCTGACCACAAGCCGATGTCGGTGCGTCTTTCCGCCAGCGACTGGGCGCCCGGGGGCGTCACCCTGGACGACGTGGTTGACTACGGCAAGGCCTTCAAAGCGGCCGGCGCCGACATCCTTCACGTTTCCTCGGGCGAAACGGTGCGCTGGCAGAAGCCGGTGTGGGGCCGCATGTGGCAAACGCCGTTCGCCGAACACGTCAAACATCACGTGGAGATTCCGACGATTGCGGTCGGAGACATCACCACTGGTGCGCAGATCAATACGATCATCGCCGATGACCGGGCGGACCTCTGTGCGCTTGCCAGACCTCATCTGAACAACCCCTACTTCACCCGGATGGCGGCGGGGCATTATGGGGTTCGAGGGCTGTCGTGGCCAATGCAGTACGACTCGGGCTGCTACCAGCTGTTTTCGTCCGCGGCCAAGGAAAACGCCAAGGCGCTGGACCTGGCCAGCAAGGCACGACCCAACCGGCGTCACTACCAGCAGGCGGCAAGCTGACATGTGGAAGCCGGCGGAACGCATCAAGTACAAGGCTGAAGGAGGACACTGGCCGAGCGAAGCCGAGGCGGCCGGCTCCCGGCTGTTCAGCCCGTTTCAGCATGGCCGGCTCGACCTGGCTCAGCGCACCTGGATCCCCGCCATGGTGCCATGGCGCGCAACCGAGGAAGGTGAGGTGACCGAACACGTGCTGGACTGGTACCGGCGGTTCGCCGAAGGACGGCCCGGCGCCATTGTGGTGGAGGCTACCGGTATCCGGGACGTGCCGTCAGGACCGCTGCTGCGTATCGGACACGACCGGTTTCTGCCGGGACTGAAGAAGCTGGTGGAAGTGGTGCGCGAAGCCAGCGGTGGGGAAACCCGGCTGTTTATCCAGCTCATCGATTTCCTGGCCATTCGTCGCCGGCCCAAGAAGGAGCGTTTTCTGCGCGAGTTTTTGCGGATCGATAACGCGCTGCGGTCGTCGCTGGCCGATGTCGCCGACAGCGACGAGGCGCTGCGCGACTATCTGTGTGAACAGGATGAAGAGGCGCTGGAGGCGCTGCTGAGCCCGCGAGACTTTGAGAGCCTGACGCGGGGCTTTCGCGAGCGGGTTACCGACACAGAGCAGCCGCATATCGCTGAGCTACCGCAATCGCTCCCTCGCCTGTTTGCCGATGCGGCCTGTCGCGCGGAGGCGGCGGGCTTCGACGGCGTCGAGCTGCACTACGCGCATGCCTACACCATGGCGTCCTTCCTCTCCGCGCTCAACACGCGTGAGGACGGTTACGGAGGCTCCCGAGAGAACCGGGTCCGTCTGCCGCTGGAGGTGTTTGCCGCGGTTCGCGAGGCGCTGAAGCCCGAAACCGTCTGCGGGTGCCGGATGCTGACCGAAGACTGCATCGACGGCGGGTCCACCGTCGATGACAGCACGTACTTCGCCCAGCGGTTTGCCGAGGCGGGGATGGACTTTATTTCGCTGTCGCGGGGCGGGAAGTTTGAAGACGCCAAGAAGCCCGGCATCGGCCAGGCGATCTATCCGTATACGGGGCCATCGGGCTATGAGTGCATGCCGGGCTACCTGTCAGATCAGCAGGGCCCTTTCGGACGCAACGTTGCACCGGGGCGCAAGATCACGCAGAACCTCCGGGCCCACGGGCTCGACACGCCCGTGGCCGTTGCCGGCGGCATTCACAGCTTTGAGCAGGCGGAAGAGATTCTCAAGCTTGGCAGCGCGGACATCATCGGCTTTGCCCGCCAGGCCCTGGCGGATCCCGACTGGTTCACCAAGGTTAAAAGCGGCTGCGGCGATCAGGTGAATCTGTGTGAATACACCAACTACTGCGAGGGGCTCGATTCAAAACACAAGATGGTGACCTGCCAGCTCTGGGACCGCATCGATCGCGGTGAGCCGGGCAGCCGCCTCACGCCGGACGGTAAGCGTCGCACGACAGCCCCCGCGTGGAAGCGAAGCTGACGAGGCGGACCGCCGCGCCGCTTCAGGCCGCCTTTGGCACCGGCGTCAACGCTTCGATGGCACGCTGAAGCGCCGCACCCTCCTCGTCCTCCAGCGCCGCAAGCTTCAGGCTACGCATCGCCAGCGCCGGGTCGGGCTGCGTTTCGACCTGCTGGAGCAACTCGAGCAGCCGGTGGTAGTTGCCCAGCCCCCGGGCGTGCGTGTCTCCATAACCCTTGATCAGTCGCTGGAGTCCGGCGATCTCTGCGGCCAGCGCCGCGTCTTTTCCGGCGGTATCAGCGATCAGCGTCAGCCATTTTTCGATCCGCTGATTTTCCTGCTGATACTTGAAGGTAAAGCGGCGCCAGAACTTCAGCGACGAAAGCGCGTACAGCGGCAGATAGCCGCGCAGCGTGGTTGTCGGTATCCGGCGCCCCTTGCCGAGCACCAGTCCCAGCGCCCGCCGGGCCCACGTGGATCGCAGTACGGCGCGGGCCGCGATCGGCGGCATTAGATCGCAAAACTCCTCTACCCGCGGGTGCATGTACTCATACACCTGCACAATCTGCTCGGGCTCAGCCACCACGTCTTTTCGGAAGCGGGCGAAGCGCGAGGCCCGGGTCTTGAGATCCGCTACCCGGATGGTGTCCTCAAAAGCCATTGCCAGCGCAAGATACCGGGCCACGGCCGTTACCAGTTCGCTCTCCTGACTCTGATCCAGGCTGACAAAGCGCGTCAGCCGCTCCAGATACAGTCGTCCGTAGCGTGGGTCTGTGTGGTCGACCACCTTTTTGAGACCCGTGTAGGCCATCTCCTGGGCCGGCGCCGGAATGTCCGCGAGAAGCCGCTCAACCAGGGGGCGAACCGCCGGCGCTGCCTTCGCGGCCTGGGCGGCGCTGAACGAGGCAGCCGCGCTGTCGTCCGCATCAGCCGCATCTCCAGCGGCTGAAGCCTGAACGTCAGTCTCGCTGACGGCCTCAAAACCCGCGGCGAAGCCCGCCAGATTGCTCTCGACGGCGCGACCCAGATTGCGGATCACCTGCTCGAACTGCGCCCGCTCGAACGGCAGCGCCCCGGACCCCGCCAGCGCGCCGAACAACACCGAGCTGATGATGCTGCCTGACGCTGCCGCGCAGGCGTCCATATCAGCGAGCAGCACCTTTTTGGCCGCCGCTGTGGCGGCTTCCAGCACGTCCGCCGGGTCCTGCCGGCCGTCGCCCATCTTGATCTTTTCGCCGATCGCGTAGACACGATGCGTGGAGGCAATCAGCGTTGTCCGATCGGTCACGATGCCGCGCTCGAGCGCGCGGCCGGCCTCCATCACCTCGGACGCCAGCACGATGTCCACGTCGCCCGGCACCGGCATCAGCGCCAGCACCGGTGCCTTGCCCGCCGCTTCGGCCCGCTTTTCGGGAAACAGCTCGATGTAGTAGACGGTCGCCCCGGTGCGCTGCGCAACGCCGGGGACGGAGGTCGACTGGGCGATATACCCGCAGAGCTGACCCAGCTCCACAATCCAGCCGGCAAGCACACCACCGCCCTGCCCGCCGAGGGCCGAAATCGCAATCTTAAGATGTTGGTCGCTGGCCATAAGCGTCAGTCGAAGGCGTAGCGCGCGCGCTGCCGATCGCGGCGCTGCTGCAGGTAGCCGATGACCCGCCCACGCAGCCGCTGCCACCAGAGATCCCAGCGGTTGGGGTTGTAGACCAGGTCCGCACGGTAGAACGATGGGCACAGCACCGCCGCGTGGGCGTTGCCGCCGCAGACGCCACAGCCGACGCAGTCGTTGTTGACGTGCGCCACCGGGTCCTCGCGCAGCGGATCGGGATTGTCTTTCAGCGTCAGCGACGGACAGCCCGAGAGCCGGATACAGGCGTGATCCCCGGTGCAGGTATCCTCATCGACGCCAAAGCGGCTTCGCACCACGCGCTGCCCCGCCTGGATGGCTTTCCTGCGCAGCGGCTTTTCCCGTCGCTGTCGATTGAGCATGCACTCCGACTGGGCAACGATCACCTTCGGCCCCTTCACCTTGGTGGTCATCGCGTCGGTCAGCACCCGCTTCATGCGGCTGATGTCGTAGGTGTTGACCTCCTTAAGCCATTTCACTCCCAGGCCTTTGACCGCCCGGGCAATCGGATTGTTGGTGTTCCGGCGGGCGTTGGTTGCGGTGGACGACAGGAGATCCTGACCGCCGGTTGCCGCCGAGTACCCGTTGTCGACAATCACCAGCACGTTGTCGTTGCGGTTGAACACCGCGTTGCCGACACCGCTGGTCAGGCCGTTATGCCAGAAGCCGCCGTCGCCCATAACGCTGACGGTTCGCTGGCGGCTGTCAGCCTGCAGCGCGCTGGACCCGGCCCAGCCCAGTCCGTAGCCCATGGTGGTATTGCCGATATCGAAGGGCGGCAGAATGGAGAACAGGTGGCAACCGATGTCGCAGCTGACGTGAAACTTGCCAATCTCTTTCTGCACCAGCTTCATGGCGGAGAACACCGGACGCTCCGGGCAGCCCGTGCAGAATCCCGATGGCCTGGCGGGCACCGTGGGTGAAACCGTCTTAACCGGGATGGTTGCCTTCTTCAGCGACGCTGATTTGCTGTGTTTGGCGGGGAGCCGGTTTGGATCGTTTTCCTGAAGGAAAGCCTTGACGCCGTCCTGCAGCACCTTGCCGGTATATTCCCCCGCCCGCGGAAAAATGGATTTGCCCACAACCTTGCACGGCAGATCTGCGTTCTTGAGTATCGTGTTGATCGCCTGCTCGATGTACTCCGGCTGACCTTCCTCGATCATCAGGACCGCTTCTTTGTCCTGGCAGAACTCAATCACCTCATCGTCGATCATGGGATAGGTGACGTTCAGGCAGTAGATCGGCAGCGGGGTGTCTCCGAAGCTGTTGGAAAGCCCCAGCAGCTCGAGGGCCCTGATCAAGGTGTTGTAAAGGCCACCCTGCACGATGAAGCCAACCCTGCCGCCGCTGCCGCCGAGCATTTCATTGAGCTGAGCTTGCTTCAGGTATTCGATGGCGGCCGGCCAGCGCTGCTCGATCTTTTCAACTTCATGCACGAAGTTCGACGGCGGCAGCACCACGCGGCTGCAGTCGCGCTCCGGATTTTCCATCGCGTCGCGCAGCTTGAACGTCGGCTGGATGTTGTCTTTGGCCACAAACGAGCCGTGCACGTGGCATGCGCGGATTCGCAGCTCCAGCATGACGGGCGTGTTGGACGCCTCGGAAAGCTCAAAGCCGCGCTCCACCATTTCGGTGATGGACTCAAGGTTGGGTCGCGGGTCGAGCAGCCACATCTGCGACTTCATCGCAAAAGGATGGGTCCGCTCCTGCATAATTGAGGACCCTTCACCGTAGTCCTCGCCGACAATAACCAGGCAACCCCCTTTGACGCCGCTGGAGGCGACGCTCGCCAGGGCGTCGGAAGCAACGTTGGTGCCGACCGTGGATTTCCAGGTTACCGCACCCCGGAGCGGGTAGTTGACCGACGCCGCTAGCATGGCGGCGGCGGAGGCTTCGCTGGCGCTGGCCTCAAAGTGGATATCCAGCTCTTCGAGGATGTCCTGAGCGTCCGCCAGAACATCCATCAGGTGGGAAATCGGCGCCCCCTGATAGCCTCCGACATAGCTGACGCCGGACTGGAGAAGCGCCTTGGTGACCGCGAGGATCCCCTCGCCGTGAAAGGTTTCGCCGCTGCCCACACGCAGCTTTTTGACCTCGTTGCTGAAGGACCGCTCTGCCATTCCCCGCCATGTCCGATCAGTTGCTGAAGACCCTGAAGCTACGTGATTTTGATTTACATTTCAATTAATTTTGTCGAGTATTTCCCTTCGGAAATCTTGGTCACTGCAGGGTGCTCAGCAGATCCTCAGCAGCCGCCTGTCCCGACAGCCAGGCCCCTTCGATTCGCGAATTGTTACACCAGTCTCCGGCAACCCAGAGCGCGCGTGTCCGGTCGCTTAAGAAACCCACCCCCAGCGGCTCCGCGGCCATTGCGTAACGCCAGCGGTGAGCGACCATTTCCACCGGCGGCTGACGCTGTCCCGTCAGCCGGCAGAAAGATTCAAAAAGCTCGGCCGCGACGGTGTCAGCGGGGTCCTCGAGATTCCGCTCGCTGAAGGCAACGCTCGCATGAACAATCCAGGCGCCTCTGCCCGACCGCCCCGCTTTTCCTCGGCTGCTGGCCATCCACCCAACCGGCTGCGCCTCAACCAGCGCCCCGTCGAATTCGGTCACAGGGTTTTCCGTAAAACCCAGCATCAGGGCCCAGCTCGGGTGCATGGCGACCCGCTGTACCCGCTCCGCCAGCTCGGGCGCGACCCCGGCCAGAAGGTCAGCCGTTTGGGCAGGCGGCGGCGTCATCACCAGCAGCTCGGATTCAAGCGTCTCGCCGGCTTCGGTCGTCAGCTTCCAGGCGTTTGACGCGCGCTGAATTGACACCACCCGGCTGCCAACCAGACAGTTCAGCCCTTTCGCCATCACCTTCGCGATGCCGTTCATGCCGGGGGTGCCGATATACCGCTCGCGCTGCTCCGCCAGGGGCTCTTGAACGCCGGCCGCATCGATCGAAACCAGCCTGCCCTCCCAGCGCGCCGCGGCGCCCTGATCAAGCCAGGTATCCACCTGCTGACGAAACGCCGGCGACCTTGCCGTGAAGTACTGCGCGCCGTGATCAAAGCGGAATCCCTCATGCCGTCGGGTGCTGCATCGCCCGCCGGGTCCGCGGGCCTTGTCCATTACGGTGACGTCAAGCCCGGCCTCCGCCAGCACCGTTGCGCAGCGCAGGCCGGCAATACCGGCCCCGATGACAATTACGCTTTGTCCCATCGATTTGTCCTGGTCGCGGCTGTGTTAGGCCCTGTCATTTTCCAGCTTCGCGGAGAACGGGATGTGAACCAGCGGATTAGCTTCCTTCAAACGCGTGGGGATGTCGTCGAAGCCATGGTGAGCGTCGATTTGAACCCGATCGCCACTGCGCGTATAACGCCGGATTCGCTTTGGTGAATCCTTTACAGGACGGTTTGTCACACAATGAACTATTCCCGCGATCTGGTGGTGAACTGGGGTGAGTCGGACCCCTTCGGGCTCGTGTATTTCCCGCGTATGCTGGCGTGGTTCAACGATACCGAACACGAAATGTTTGCCCAGGTAGGTTACCCGGTCAACAAGATGGTCGATCAGGACCGGACCGCCTTTGTGATGGGTGAGATCAACTTTCGCTTTGTCGGCCCCGCCGCCTATGGCGACCGGGTCCGCTCAACGATCGAGCTGACCGAAATGCGGCGTGCCACGATCCGCTGGGAGTGTCGTGCCGTCAACATCGACTCGGGCCAGCTGATCACCGAGGGCGTGGCAACGCGGATCTATGCCAGGATCCAGGAAGACGGCAACCTGAAATCCGCCACCATCCCGGATGAGATCCGCGCGATGCTCGCTACCTCCGATGGTGCCGATGTGCCCGCTGGAAGCGCAGCGACCGGCAACGCCTGATTCTGCTGCGGCGCGGTCCGCGAGAGATACTCAGAAATACATCGCGCTGCTGGTCAACGTGCCGTTGCAGTTCACCAGCGTGGCCTTTTTCTGCTGAATCAGGAAAGTGTCTTCAATCGGCAACAACTCATAGCGGTAGGCGCCGGCGTAGCTGTTCGGCTGGCCGCGTCGGAATTCGTGCATGATGAAACGCGCGCTGGCCACCAGGGGTGAGTCGTCCTTCGCCTCCTCGTCAATCATTACGTTGGAGACCAGGTGAGAAGTCCGGGGAAACGGCTGCAGCGAGAACGCGTTGGGGTGCTTGAAGCGCTGCTGGCGAACCTTCCGCAGCAGCGCGTTTTCATAGATCAGCGATACGTGCTCCTCAGGGTTGGGCTGCTCGTGGGCCGCCGGCGCCCAGTAGGTGCCCCCGTCGGCAAACAGTGCCTCCCACGCTTCCCAGCGACGCTCATCGAGCAGACGAACCTCGGCATAGATAAATTGCTCGACCTGGTGCTGAAGCAGCAGCGCGTCCGGCAGTCCCATATCAGTCCTCCGCCAGCATGTATTGTTTCCACGCCTTGAGCTGGTTGCGGAACGCAAGGTCGCTTGAGCCCTTGGCATAGTAGTGGCCCGGCTCGAGCTCCTCATCACTGTTGATGTCCCGGCTCAGCGGAATCCAGTCGTCACCCTGCGTCTTCAGGCCTTCCTGCTGTCGAAAGTAGGCTTCCTGGTCATCCGGTCCGACGAGGTTGGCTGATGAGTTGATGAGGTTGCAGTACAGGATCGAGCGCTTGAGCAGCTCGTCCGGCGCGCCTCTTAGCCGCAGGGTGTAAGACTCGATGATCGTCTTGTCGACCGCCACCGGTTTGACTACCCGGATGGTCTGAATGGCGCCTTTGATTGTCAGGCTGGGATAGAACACGGTGTTGTGGCGGTTGACGGCAAAAATCTCCTTGACCCGCTCCTCGCCGTAAGCCTGGTTCATGGCCTCGTTGTAGGCCTCGACGTCCGAATAGGCGGCGTGGATGCTGTTCTTGCCGCCCGAATAGCCGTGACCGTTGTCGAAGGCGTGCAGCCCCATGTCGTCGAAGAACGCGTAGCTTTCGGTGAAAGGCGAGATGATCTCCAGCGCCGGCGGCAGCGGCGCATCTTTGCCCAGCTCCCGCTTCGCTACGACCCGCGCCGTCAGGCTCGACGACTGGTGCACGATCATCGGATGCATCATGTCGTTGAGGTTCTCAACGAAGAACTTCCAGTTGCTGTCGTGCTCGTATCGCATGACCCCGGGCACCACCTCCAGCTCGCCGTCGGGCGCGCGATCCACCATATTGTCGATGGAAGACGCGACGCCGCCGAGCCAGGCCTCAAGGTCCGGCCCCTCCTCGCTCAGGCTGGCGAAGACGAACCCTTTGTAGCTCCCCACCCGTGGCACTTTGCGAACGCTCGCCGCCGGATCGTCTTTGGTAAGGCCCGCGTCAGCGTAGCCCTCCTCCAGCGGAATGGAGACGCAGCGCCCGTCCATCGCAAAGCGCCAGGCGTGGTAGCAGCAGCGAAACTCCTTCAGGTTGCCGCAGTCATCCCCAACCAGCTGGGCGCCCTTGTGGGCACAGCGATTGAACAGCACGTGGAGCTGGCCCTCGTGGTCGCGCGTCATGATCACCGGCTGACTGGCCAAGGTTGTGGTGTAGTAGTCGCCGGGCTTGGCAACCTGGCTTTCATGGCCGACATAGATCCAGGTCTTGCCCCAGATCCGCGCCATCTCCAGCTCGAAGATTTCCGGGTCGGTGTAGATGCTGCGATGAACCCGGTCGTGCTCGACCAGGTCCGCAAGCTCAGGTTGACGGTAGGCAGGCTGAAGTTCACTCATAGCAGACCCCTCACAAACACAGTGCTTCAAAAGTCATCGTTCAGACCACGACGGTGCCAATACTGGCGCCGCCACATACGTAGAGCACCTGGCCGGTCACAAAACCCGCGGCCGGGCTCAGAAAAAACTGGGTCGCGTGGGCGATGTCTTCGGCGGCACCGAGACGACGCACCGGGATACTGCCCGCAAGCGCGTTTACCCGCTGCTTGTCGTCACCCATTATTTCGTCGAACATATCGGTGACCACCGGCCCCGGCGCCACGCAGTTGGACGTGATGCCCGCAGGGCCCAGCTCAAGCGCCCAGGTGCGGAGCATGCCGAACATGCCGGCCTTGGTGGCTGCATAGTTGGTGCGCGTCTGCAGTCCGAGCGCGCCCCGCGAGGAAATCCCCACAATCCGGCCGTAGCCGGCCTCTTTCATCGCCGGCAGGGACGCCTGCACCAGCGTCACCATGGTGGCCAGATGCAGTTCGGTCAGGTAGTCCAGGTCGGTGAGCGCCACGTCCTCGATCAGCGCCGGGCGGATCACGCCGGCGTTATGGACGATATTCAGCACCTGGTGTGCAGCGTTGATGTCCGCCACCGCCTGTTTGGTTGCGTCCCGATCGCCCAGGTCGACGATGACGCTGTGGAGCCGCTCATGCTGCAACTCCGGCGCCTGCCGGGACACGCAGACCACCTCCCCGCCTGTATCGAGAATGGATTGGGTTATCGCCAGCCCGATGCCTCGATTGCCGCCGGTCACAAGCGTGACGCCCTGCGTTATCTGACTCATGCTTGTTCCTCCACCAGCGCCAGGACCCGGAGCGGACTGCCCGAACCCTGCTTGATTTTGAGCGGCGCGCAGATCAGCATCGCGCCGACCGGCGGCAGCTGATCCAGATTCCGCAGGCACTGCAGGCCGTACCGGTTATTGCCGTGCAGCAGCAGGTGCGCCGGATGGGGCGGGTCGAAATGCTCACCCTGGCCCGCATCAGTGCCGATCGTTTCTACGCCGAAGCCTACGATGCCCGCCTCGTGGATCAGGTATTCGAGCGCACCGGCATCCGGTCCCGGGGAGTGTGCGCCGTCCTCGCGCAGGTTGATGTAGGCCGCGGGGTCCCGCTTGGACCAGTCGGTGCGAAACAAAAACCAGCTCCCGGCGACAATTTTGCCGTGGGTGTTCTCCCACGCCTTCACGTGCGCCGCGGTCAGCACAAAATCTTCGTCCGCCGCGCACTCGGCGGAAAAATCCGCCACAACCGCCGGGGCGACAAACCGCTCCACGGGAATCGTGTCGACCGAATTGTTGGGCAGGTCCCGGCCGCTGATCCAGTGGATCGGCGCGTCGAAATGGGTCCCGGTATGCTCGTTACAGGTGAAGTTCTGCCAATACCAGCCTGGCCCGCGGGCGTCGTAGCGCGACACCTCTTCAACGCGGAACGGTTCACACTGGCCCAGCTCCTGGGGCAGCACCAGCACCGGAAAATCGGGGTCCAGCGTAAAGGTCAGGTCCACCGTTCGCACGGTCCCGTCGGCCATCGCAGCCGCCAATGCTGACAGTGCCCCCATCAGTCCACCTCGCGCTCGTGCTGCAGCTCAAATTCCAGAACGCCCGGATCCTCGCGCCAGCGATTGACGACGTCCGTTGCGATATCCCCGGCCACGGCCTCCTCCAGCCCCTCGCAAAGCCCTTTGACGGTCACGCTGGCAAGCTTGGCGGGCGTGACCAGCGGCGGTGACACCGGTTCGTACCACGGGTCCTCAAGCGGGCCATGAAAGACGTTCATCACCTTCACGCCGCTGCCGACAAACTCCGCGCGGGCCGCCTGGGCCAGCGACAGCGCGGCCGCCTGGCTGGCCGAGCTGGTGGCGTAGGCCGGCCAGCTGGACCGCGCGTAGACCGACAGCAGGTTGGTCCAGCAGGTCGCGCTGTTGGCACCGTCTGCCCCCCGACTGCGCATGACCGGCGCAAAGTACTGCAGCAGCCGCAGCAGTCCAAAGTAGTTGGTTTCCATCTCGCGTCTGGCTTCGACGAGCGGCTGATCGAGCGCGCCGCCAGGGCGCACGTGGCTGGCCGTGTTGATGAGAATATCCACCTTGTGACCGATCGAAGCCGCGCATTCCCGCACTGACCCGGTGTCGGTCACGTTGAGTTCCGCGAGCTGCACACACTCATCGGCTACGGCCACCGTGACGGCGTCGTTTTGTTTCCAGGGCTCCGCCAGGCCGGCAAAAATGATCGCGGCGCCGGACTCCTTGAGCATCGGGATCAGGGCCTGCGCAACCGAACTGCGGATATCGGTCAGCAGCACCCGGCGATGACGGGGGGAACAGGTCAGCTCACGCAGCTGCGGGTCGTCGTCCATATGGGGTGTCTCCTCCACGGGGAGCGCCATCAGCACGCCCTGCCCGGCTTTATCGGTTCGCGCAATCATCCGCACCTTGTCACCTTCGGCCACGTCGCTATGGACGTGCGCGAGCACGCTGACGTCAGCCGCCAGGCGAACCGTGCCGACTCGCCAGGGCATACGCTGGCGAAAGTACACGTTGGTGCTGCTGTCCAGCACGCTCAGCGCCAGCAGCTCACCCGCTGGCTCCATCGGCTGCCAACGCAGGTCAACCGACCAGCAGCGGGCGCAGGCATCGCGCGGGGGATACGCCACGGCGCCGCAGTCCGCACAGACCTGAAGCTGAAACTCGCCCCGGGCTGCCCGGGCGCTGAACGCCAGCGCAACGCGGCTTCGGGGCCGCGGGGGAATCGTGGCAACGCGCGAGCGGCGCTGCGGATTCTTGCGCGGCGGTCTGGCCAGCGGCGCGGTCATGCGGCAGCGGCCTCGACGCCGGCAGCCTTGCCCGGCCCCGCAAGAACGGCCGCTGCGGTGCAGACGCCACGGTCAAAATTGATCATGCCAAAGCCCGACACGACGGCGACGCGGGCGTCCGGCACCTGTTTTCCCAACGCCTGGCCGGTGAGCTGGCGCAGCGCCTCGACCAGGCCGATGTACCCGCCGGCCGCGCCGGCCTGGCCGGTCGACAGCTGACCACCCGAGGTGTTGTGCGGAAAGCTTCCGTCGCAGGTCATCGTGTGACCGCGGATAAACTCATCGACCCCGCCTTTCTCGCAAAACCCGAGATCTTCCATCTGCATGGCGCAGATCACCGGATAGTCGTCGTAGGTCTGCAGCAGGTCTACGGCGTCGGGGCTGACCCCGGCCTGTGACCACAGCTCGTCGCGATCCATCTCCCAGCCGCCGCGCAGCTGGATGGGGTCAGCGCTGAACGCATTGTGGCGTTCAATGGTGGACAGGACCTGCACGGCCGGCAGCTTGAGCGCGCGCGCCGTCTCCTCACGCATGACCAGAAACCCCTCCGCCCCGGCGCAGGGCATCACGCAGTCGAACAGCCGCAGCGGATCAGCAATGATCCGCGCGTTGAGGTACTGCTCCAGCGTCAGCGGCTTTTTCATCATGGCAAATGGTATGGCCAGCGCGCTGTCCCGCTGGTCCACGCAGACCTGGCCAAACGCCTCCCGGCTCGTGCCATAGCGATTCATGAACGCTTTGGTCATCAGGGCAAAATTGGCGTTCGGACCGCCGGAGCCGTAGGGAAAGGAGGCGTCCTGCGAAAAGCGGCTGAAGCTGGTCAGCATGTTTTTGAACGAGCTGATCTGGTTGGTGTCGCCGGCCACGCAGGCCACCACTTCGGCGTCACCGGCCTGCACGGCCCGGGTAGCCCGGCGCAGGGCCACCACACCGCTGGCGCCACCCATCGGGATGTGGTCGAGCCAGCGTGGACACAGGCCGAGGTGCTGGGTGAGCCCCACCGCGGTATCGGGCAGCAGCGAAAACGACGAAACGCAGAAGCCGTCAATTTCGTCGGGCTTCAGTCCGCTGGCCTGAGCCAGGGCCTTCATAGCTCGTCCGACCCACCAGTGGGCCGATTGGTGGGAGTAGCGCTCGTAAGGAACGGTCACCGGCACCGCGGCGACAACGCCGTCGTACGGCTGCCGGGCGCCGCCCCGGCTCACTTCAGCGCTTCCTTCGCCGGCCGCCTTTTCCTTGCGGTGAAATCCAGACACCGCCCGGCCGACACGGCCTCGGCCGCAAGCTTCTTCGCCTCGCCTCGCTGTACCTTCTCAGAGGCAGTCAAGGGGATGGCGTCGACAAAACCTATAAAGCCCGGCGCCTTGTAGTAGGCCAGGTCATTCAGACAGGCTTCAAACACCGCCTCAGCGATGGTGTCCTGCTCATGGCCCGGGGCAGCCACAAGCAGCGCCGCCACTTCTTCACCCCGAATCTCGTCGGGCACCGGACAGACCACGCAGTTGAGCACCGCGGGGTGGCGAACAATCACGCTTTCGACCTCAATGGCCGCGATGTTCTCACCGCTGCGGCGGATGATGTTCTTGCGCCGGTCGACAAAGTAGAAACTGCCGTCGGGCCCCACACGAACCTCATCCCCGGTGTGGAACCAGCCGTCAGCCCAGGCCTCTTCGGTTGCCGCCGGATCCTTCAGGTAGCCGCTGAAGAAAAATTGTCTCGGCTTCTCGCCGCTGCGCCTGACCAGCAGCTCCCCGGTCTCACCCGACGGCACGTCGTTACCCTGCTCATCCACGAGGCGGTATTCGAGTCCTTCGGGCGCCTTACCGAAACAGCGTGTGCCCACGTGCCTGGGGTCGTGCGATGCGGTGATCCAGGCACCCGCGCCGGTCTCCGACATGGCCCAGGCTTCCGTCAGGGGGATGCCGAAACGCTCTTCAAAACGAGCGTGGTGCCGCGGATCGCAGCCGGCGCCGAAGGCGAAGCGAACCTGGTGAAAGCTTCGGTCGTCGTCCTTTTCCGGCGCGTTCAGCAGCATGGCTGGCATGACGCCCAGGTAATGCATCACCGTCGCCCCGCTTTCGGCCACGCTGTCCCACCAGCTCCTGGGATGGAAGCGATCTAGCTGAATCAGGCAGCTGGCCGTCTCCATAACACCCATAAAAGACGTTGCCAGAGCGTTCATGTGGGACACCGGCAGCGGCGTGATCAGGCGGTCTTCGCCCGGCCGGAAGCTGCAGTAGCCACCGATGCCGGCGTAAAAGCGACCAATCTCGCGGAAATAGCTGTTGCTCAGCACGCACCCTTTTGGCTTGCCCGTGGTGCCGGACGTATAAATGAGCGCGGCTTCACTGTCTTCATCGAGTGCCCCGGCGGCCGCAGTCCAGCGTTGGGTCAGACCCGGCAGTTCAGCCGGTGTCACCACCGGCGGCTGCTGCCCGGTAACGTCGGCAACACCGCTCAGCTGCTCGGCCACGCTGGCATGAGCGACCACCAGCGCGGTCTCGCTGTGCTCAAGCAGGTACTTGAGCTCCGGATCCATCATCGCCGTGTTGAGCGGCACGACGCTGCAGCCCAGCGCGTTGAGCGCAAGCAGGTGAAAAAAGAACTCGGGCCGGTTGTGCAGCGCCACGCCAACCCGCATTCCCTTGCCGCAGCCCAGCGCCTGATAGGTGGCGTGCAGACTTTGAACCTCGCGCAGCGCTTGCGAATACGTGAAATCGACCCGTTCGAGCTCATATACGGCAGCCGTCTGCTCGGGTACATGCAGGAATGGTCGCGACGGATGATCGTCGGCCACGGCCTGGAATCGATCGTAGATGGTGCCTCTATCGGTCACCAGCTGGGTCATCCGCTGAAGCCGCCGGTTTTTGCCGGCAAAGCGGCGTGCTGCTCGTCATAAGGTGAGCGGGCCAGGTTTTCCCGAATCTGTTTGAGCAGCCTGGTCATCTCTGCGATCTGCTGCGCGCTGATGCCGTCAAATGCTTTATCGAAGACGTTCTGGCCGATGGATCGGACCAGCTGGAGCGTCTGTTCAGCCTGGGGCGTCATCGTGACCTCAACGACCCGTCGATCGGCGCTGGAGGCATCGCGCAGCACAAGCCCCGCCTTTTCCATGCGGCCGAGCATCCGCGTAATGGTTGGCAGCTTGGTGACCGACCGGCGGGCCAGTTCGCCAACCGTACTGGGGCTGCGATCTTTCAGGAGAGAGAGAATCCGCCATTCGGTTGTGCTCAGGCCGTAGCTCTTGAGCGCGCGCTCCATCTCGGCGTTGTAGGTAGAGGAAAGGCGAATGAGGTTGTACAGAACGTAGTCGTCGAGATGGAATCGAGCGTGCAGAGGCCCGATCTTTTCCGGTGCTGCGGTTTCTCCCATCTCCCGTCCCTTCCCTCACTGTCGTGCGACAACAGGTACAATCCGACGGTGTCAGCGAACTGGACGTTCGACTGCACCTGCTGACGGCTCTGAGCGTAGCGCATTTGTGCTTTACAATTCAATTGAATATTCATTCAATTACGACTGCACGCTGAAAGGCACCCTGCGCCGACCCGGGTAAAACAACAACAAAGCCGCCCGTCGCAGCGGCACTGAGGAGACACAATGGACAACGCTCGCGCCCACGCGCTGATGGAATCCGATCGCTATCGTACCCTGGCCGGCAAACGTCGCAGGGTTGCCGTGGGCCTGACGCTTTTCAATATTGCGGTCTACCTCGTCTACGTGCTGATGATGGGCTACGCGCGACCGCTCATGTCGACCATGGTGGGCGAAACGGCAATGAACGTGGGCCTGCTGATCACCATTGGGCTCGTCATCATGGCGCCGCTGATCTCCGGCTATTACATCTGGTGGGCCAATCGCGCCTACGACCCAAACCTCAAGGCGCTGATCGCCGAGGCCGAGTTCGGAGAGCAGCGGTCATGAATCGATGGATCGTCCTCTTCGCCGCACTCCTCGCTTTGCTTGCCGCCGACGTCACCCTGGCGGCCGAGGGGATCACCGGCAGCGCCGACAAGCAGCCGCTGAATCAGGCGGCGATCACCATGTTCTTAACCTTCGTGCTGGTGACGCTGCTGATCACCGTCTGGGCCGCCAAGCGAAGCCGCTCAGCCAGCGATCTGTACGTGGCCGGCGGCGGTATCTCAGCTTGGCAAAACGGTACAGCGATTGCGGGGGACTTCATCTCAGCCGCATCATTCCTCGGCATTACCAGCGCGCTCTTCGCGTTTGGTCTGGACGGCAACCTGCTGATCATCGGCGTGATGGGCAGCTGGCCCGTCATCCTGTTCATCATCGCGGAGCGGCTTCGCAATCTCGGCCGCTTTACCCTGGTGGACGTGGTGTCGTTCCGGCTCTCGCCCAAACCGGTGCGGCTGGTGATCAGCATTGCCTCGCTCGCGGTGATTCTGTTCTACCTGATCGGCCAGCTCGTCGGCGCCGGCAAGCTTATCCAGCTTCTGTTTGGGCTCGACTACCTGTATGCGGTCATCACGGTGAGCGCCCTGATGATCATCTACGTCAGCCTGGGCGGCATGCTGGCAACCACCTGGGTGCAGCTGATCAAGGCGATCCTGCTGATCGCCGGGGGCGTGCTCACCTGTGTGCTGGTCTTGCGCTACTTTGATTTCTCGCTGAGCGAAGTGTTTACGCGGGCCACCGAGAACCATCCACGCGGCGCCCAGCTCCTGGCTCCCGGCAACTGGATGGCCGACCCGCTCGGCGGCCTCTCGTTGGGACTCACCATGCTGTTTGGCTTTATCGGCCTGCCCCACGTCCTCATGCGCATGTTTACGGTGAAAGACGCGGCTGCGGCTCGCCAGTCCTCGTTTGTGGCGATCTGCATCATGAGCCTGTTTTACCTGATGGTGATCGTGATCGGCTTTGGTGCCGTCTCCATACTGATCGAGAATCCCGATTCGTTCTACGATACCGCCGGAAACCTGCTTGGCGGCGGCAACATGGTCGCCGTACACGTCGCCCAGTTTGTCGGCGGCAACCTGCTGCTCGGCTTCATGGCGGCGGTCACCTTTGCCACCATTCTGGCGGTTGTCGCCGGCCTGACGCTGTCCGGCGCTGCCACCATCGCCCACGACCTCTACAAGACGTTTGCCGGAAGTGCTCATTCGGAAAAGACCGAGCTCGTGATCATGCGCACATCGGTGGTGGTGATCGGCGTGCTCGGAGTGTTCCTTGGGCTCGCCTTTGAAAACCAGAACATCGCCTTTGTCACCACCTTTGCGCTGGCGGTCTCGGCGAGCGTCAACGCGCCGGTGCTGATCGCCGCAATGTACTGGCGGGGACTCACGACGCGGGGCGTAGTCCTATCGAGCATCATCGGCCTGGTCTTCTCGGTGGCGTTGATCGTGGCCGGGCCCGGCGTGATGGTCAGCATTCTCGGCTTTGAGAAGCCGTGGTTCCCCTACACCTATCCAACAATCGCTACGCTGCCCGTCACCGCTCTGTGCATCTGGTTATTCTCGGTGACGGACAAGAGCGCGAGCGCGGCGCAGGAGCGGGAGCGCTTCGAGAGTCAGCGCATTCGTTCTGAGCTGGGTATCGGTATCGACGCTGCTGCCAGTCACTAGCGAATTCGGCGCCAGCTTCGGGTCGGCAGGCGCTGCTGCCGCCAGCCGTAGTACGGATGGCGGGCCAGTAGCCTGTCGTCCTTGAACGCCAGCACCAGCAGCGCTCCGGCCGCAAAACCGCCGACATGCGCCCAAAACGCCACCCCGCCAGCGCCGCCGCTGCCGAATCCACCCAGCAGCTGCAGCAGCAGCCAGTAGCCCAGCATCAGCACGGCCGGTACGGCGATGGTCGTGACAAAAAACAGGATGTGCACGTTCACCCTGGGGTAGAGAACGATATACGCCCCCATCACGCCGCCGATGGCGCCCGAGGCGCCGACCATCGGCACCGCGGATCCCGGATCTGCCACGGCCTGGGCGGCGGCTGCCGCGATGCCGCACAGCACGTAGAACAGCAGAAAGCGGCCGTGCCCCATCGCGTCTTCCACGTTGTTCCCGAAGATCCACAGGAACCACAGGTTGCCAAGAATATGCATCCAGCTGCCGTGCATGAACATGCTGCTGATGACCGTCACCCAGCCGCCGCCCTCGATCGGACAGACAATCGGGCCGCTGGGGCGCAGGCCCAGGACGTCAGCGGGAATCAGCCCCAGGGTGCAGATCGACACCGACAGGCCGGGCTCGCGGCCGGCCTGCTGCAGCCCGAGCCACACCAGCACGTTGACGACGATCAGCGCCACCGTCACGAAAGGCGTCAGGATCGTCGGATTGTCGTCGCGTATGGGTAGCAGCGGGGGAGCACCTTGTTGATGTTCGTACTGTAGCGAATGCCGCGTGACGCTGCTGTTACGAATGTCCGGTTCGCGACCAACGGCGCCGCACCAAACTTCATAAGGCTTGACCCCCCTGCCCGTTCCTGCCACGATCCCGGTCCTCATTAAGACCAGCTGAGGGACAGGCCCTTTGAAGCTGGGGCAACCTGCTACGTTGTAGCTCTGGTGCCAACTCCTGCGGGGAACTTCCACCGAGAAATGAGCCAGACCGAAATTCCATCTTGCGCCCCGGGCGCCACCCGTGAAGTCCTGAACGCAGGACAGCTGCGTCTCGACTCCGGCGAGCAGCTCTTAGACCTCACGATCAGCTATGAGTGTGTCGGGCCAGCCGACGCGCCGGCTGTCGTTGTCATGGGCGGCATCTCGGCCACCCGCCACGCCGGCAGCCACGACGCCGATCCCTCACCCGGCTGGTGGGAGCCCGTGGTTGGTGAGGGTAAAGCCCTGGATACGACGCGGCTGCGGGTGATCGGCATCGACTTCCTTGGCGGCAATGGCGAGACCAGCGGGCCGCGCAACAGCACCGGCTGGCCGCGAACCGTGGCGCCTGCTGATCAGGCCGCCTGCGTCGCTTTGCTACTGGACTATTTGGAGGTTGAGCAGCTGACCTGTTTTGTCGGCGCTTCCTATGGCGGCATGGTGGCTCTGGAGTTTGCCCGCCGCTTCGCTGACCGCTGTGAACGGGTGGCCATCCTCGGCGCAGCACACCGGCCGCCGGCGATGGCTACGGCTCTGCGCTGCGTGCAGCGCGAAGCGGTTCGCGCCTGCGCCGAGCTGGGCGACAGCGCCGCCGGGCTGCGTTTGTCCCGAGCCATCGGCATGTCCACGTATCGTTCCAACCGGGAATTTGAGGAGCGCTTTTCGCGCCAGCCTCGACCCGGTGAGCCGGTGGGCTTTGAGGTGGAAGAATACCTGTTTGCCCGCGGGCACCAGTTTGCGCGGGACTTTCATCCCGATGCCTACCTCACCCTGTCCACGTCAATCGATCTGCTGGATCTCGAGCCCGAAGACATCCAGCTCCCCGTAGCGCTTTTGGCGTTCGAGGATGACTTTGTCGCGCCACCGCCGCTCATGCGGGAACTCGCCCAGCGGCTGGTCGGACCATCGAAACTCACGGAGCTGCCAACGCTCTACGGACACGACGCTTTTTTGAAAGAGAGTGACGCCGTCAGCCAATGGCTGACGGACGTGCTCAGCAATGACGCAGCAACGGAGCAAGAACCTCAATGAAGATCGAAACCCTGGCCATCCACGGCGGCTATCAGCCTGACCCCACAACCAACGCGGTAGCGGTACCGGTTTATCAAACCACGTCCTACGCGTTTGACGATACCCAGCACGGGGCAGACCTGTTTGACCTGAAGGTTCAGGGCAACATTTATACCCGGATCATGAACCCCACCACCGACGTTCTGGAGCAGCGCCTGACGGCCATGGAAGGCGGCGTGGGTGCGCTGGCCTTCGGTTCCGGCATGGCGGCCATTACGGCCGCGATCATGACTGTGGCCGAAAACGGGGACAACATCGTGTCAACCGCGTCGCTCTACGGCGGCACCTACAACCTGTTTGCCCACACGCTGCCAAACTTCGGGATCGAAGTGAGGTTCGTCGACGCTGACGACCACGCCGCGCTGGCGGCCGCAATGGACGCGCGCACCAAGGCGGTGTTCTGTGAGTCGATCGGCAACCCGGCCGGCGACGTGATGGACCTGAGTGCGCTGGCCGACATCGCACACCAGGGCGGTGCCCCGCTGATCGTCGACAACACGGTCCCCTCCCCGTACCTGTGCCGCCCGTTTGAGCACGGCGCGGACATCGTGATCCATTCGCTGACCAAATACCTCGGCGGTCACGGCACCACCATCGGCGGCGTGCTGATCGACTCCGGCAAGTTCCCCTGGGCAGACCACGCTGAGCGCTTTCCGAAGTTCAACGAGCCGGACCCGTCCTATCACGGTGTCGTCTACGCTGAGGCGCTCGGCGAGGCCGCGTTTATCGGCCGCGCGCGAGTCGTACCGCTGCGCAACATGGGCGCGGCAATTTCACCCTTCAACAGCTTCCTGGTGCTGCAGGGCATTGAAACGCTGCCGCTGCGCATGGACAAACACTGCGAGAACGCCCTGGCGGTGGCCAATCATCTGAAGTCTCACGACAAGGTCGGCTGGGTCCGCTATGCCGGGCTGCCCGATCATCCGCATCACGGCAGAACGCAGCAGTACACCAGCGGTAAAGCCTCGGGCATCCTCACTTTCGGGCTGAAGGGCGGCCGAGAAGCCGGAACAAAGTTTATCGACGCCCTGAACCTGATCGTCCGGCTGGTCAACATCGGAGACGCCAAGTCGCTGGCCTGTCACCCGGCTTCAACCACCCACCGACAGCTCAACGAAGAGGAGCTCGCCAAGGCCGGGGTCAGCGAAGACCTCGTGCGTATTTCTGTGGGGATTGAGCACATCGACGACATCATCCAGGACATCGATCAGGCGCTGGAACACTGCTGACCAGACGCCTCATCTGACGACCGGCGGCGGGCCTTGACGGCCCGCACGCCCCCGTGTCCCAATGCTCGACTGATCAAATCACCGGAAGCTCGCAAACCCTATGTCAGAACGTTTTGAAACCACCGACCGCTACGTCGTCACCGAAGACCTGAAAATGGCGGTCAACGCCGCGGTCACCCTGCAGCGACCCATTCTGGTAAAAGGTGAGCCCGGCACCGGCAAGACCCAGCTCGCCTACGAGGTAGCGCAGTCGCTGGGGAAAGACCTGATCCAGTGGCACATCAAGTCCACCACCAAAGCCCAGCAGGGGCTCTACGAGTACGACGCGGTTGCGCGCCTGCGCGACAGCCAGCTCGGTGACGACAAGGTCCACGACATCAGCAACTACATCGTGCGCGGCAAGCTTTGGGAAGCCTTCGATCAGGAGGAGCAGCCGGTGCTGCTGATCGACGAAATCGACAAGGCCGACATCGAGTTCCCCAACGATCTGCTCCTTGAGCTCGACCAGATGTCGTTCTACGTCTATGAAACCCAGCAGACGGTCAAGGCTCGGCAGCGGCCTATCGTGATCATCACAAGCAACAATGAAAAGGAGCTGCCGGACGCCTTCCTGCGCCGCTGCTTTTTTCATTACATCCAGTTCCCCGATGCAGACACGATGAAGCAGATTGTGGAGCTGCACTACCCGGGCCTGAAGAAAGAGCTGCTGAACGAGGCGCTGAACGCCTTCTACAAGCTGCGCGACGTTCCGGGTCTCAAGAAAAAGCCGAGCACCTCAGAGCTCCTGGACTGGATCAAGCTGCTGCTGGCTGAGGACATACCGCCCGAAGCGCTCCGTACCGACGACAAGCGGAGCGCAATCCCGCCGCTCTATGGCGCGTTGCTGAAAAACGAGCAGGACGTCCATCTGTTTGAGCAGCTCGTGTTTCTGGATCGCCGCAACCGCTCCTGATGCTGCTGAAGTTCTTTTTTATGCTGCGCGATGCGGGCCTGAAGTGCTCGATCACGGAGCTTCTGACGCTGCATGAGTCGATGAAGCTCGGCGTGGCCGGTCACAGCATCGATGACTTTTACTATCTCGCGCGGTCGTGCCTGATCAAAGACGAAACCCACTTCGACCGTTTCGACCAGGTGTTTGCGGCACACTTTCGCGGCATCGAATCCGCCTTCGCCAAGCTCGGCACCACCGAGCTGCCGGAGGAGTGGCTGCGTCGCCAGGCTGAGCTCGATCTGACGGAAGAGCAGCGCCGGCAGATCGAGGCCATGGGCGGCTTCGAAGAACTGATGAAAGCGCTGCGCGAGCGCCTTGAGAAGCAGGAGAAGCGCCATCAGGGCGGCAGCAAGATGATCGGCACCGCCGGCACCTCGCCCTTCGGCGCCTACGGCTACAACCCCGAGGGTGTGCGGATCGGCCAGGACCGCAGCCGTCACCGGCGTGCGGTCAAGGTGTGGGACAAACGCGAGTTCCGCAACCTCGATGATTCGGTGCAGCTCGGCACCCGCAACATCAAGGTGGCGCTGCGCAAGCTCCGACGCTTCGCTCGTGAGGGAGCCCAGGATCAGCTGGACCTCGACGACACCATCCGCAGCACCGCCCGCAACGGCGGCCTGCTCGACATCAAGATGGTTCCCGAGCGGCACAACGCGATCAAGGTGCTGCTGTGTCTGGACGTGGGCGGCTCGATGGACGACCACGTGCGCATCTGCGAAGAGCTCTTCTCCGCCGCGCGCAGCGAGTTCAAGCACATGGAGTACTTTTACTTCCACAACTTCACCTACGAGAGCTTCTGGAAGGACAATCACCGGCGCCACAACGAGCGGATCGGACTGATGGAGGTGCTGCACAAGTTTGGCCCCGACTACAAGCTGATCTTTGTCGGCGATGCCACCATGAGCCCCTACGAAATCAGCTATCCGGGAGGCTCCGTCGAGCACTGGAATGAGGAGGCTGGCGCCGTGTGGATCCGACGCCTGCTCGAGCACTACCGCAAAGCCGTCTGGCTGAACCCCGAACCCGTGCAGCGCTGGGAATACACCCCCTCCGTCAAGATGACGCGCGAAATCATGGAAGACCGCATGTTTCCGCTCACCTTGAGCGGTCTAGACAACGCGATCAAAGCCCTCCGATGAGAATTTCCGAAGCGGTTGCGCGGGCGCTGAAGGACGCTCGCAGCATCGGCGTATTGACGGGCGCAGGCGTGTCCGCGGAGAGCGGCATCGCCACCTTCCGGGACGCCCAGACGGGTCTCTGGTCGCAGTTCCGTCCCGAGGACCTCGCCACGCCCGAAGCGTTCGAGCGCGATCCCGAGCTGGTGTGGAAGTGGTACGCGTGGCGGCGGGAGCAGGTGGCCAACGCTGAGCCCAACGCGGGGCACGTCGCGCTCGCCGCGCTGCAGCAGCTCAAGACCACCCACATCGTCACGCAGAACGTGGACGGCCTGCATCAGCGCGGCGGCGCGCGGGACGTGATCGAACTGCACGGCAGCATTATGCGAACGCTGTGCCACCGAACCGGGAAAGCGGTCGAGGACAGCTACCTGGCAACGCAGACGGCGCTGCCGCCACCCTCCCCGCACCATCCCAACGGCCTTTGTCGCCCCGGCGTGGTCTGGTTCGGCGAGGCGCTGCCCGGCGTCGCCCTGGAGCGGGCCTTCGAGATTGCTGAAGCCAGCGACGTGTTCATCTCAGCCGGCACCTCAACCGTGGTCGAACCCGCGGCGTCGCTGCCGCTGGTCGCCAAGCGTGCCGGTGCTTTCCTGATCGAAATCAATCCGGCCCAAACGCCCCTGAGTCCGCACTGCGACGCCGCGCTGCTGGGGCCCGCAGGTGAAGTTCTGCCTCGGTTGGTACAAACCCTGACGGTATAATTGACGTATGAGCATTCCCCAAACCATGCAGGCGCTCGTCAAACGCGAGGCCGGCCCCGGCATCTGGCTGGAAGAGGTACCGGTGCCCGAAGTCGGCACGAACGAGGTGCTGATCCGCCTGGAGAAAACGGCCATCTGCGGCACGGACGTGCATATTTACGACTGGGACGAGTGGTCCAGCCAGACGATCAAACCCGGCCTGATTATCGGTCACGAGTTTGTCGGCCGTATCGCCGAGCTTGGCCCCGGCGTAGTCGGCTACGACGTCGGTGAAAGGGTATCCGCCGAAGGCCACGTCGCCTGCGGGGTGTGCCGGAACTGCAAGCGCGGCAAGCAGCATCTGTGTCCCTACACCGAAGGCATCGGCGTCAACCGCAACGGCGCGTTTGCCGAATATGTCGCCGTCCCCGCCTCCAACCTGTGGCGGATTCCCGAAGCGGTGCCATCCGAGCTGGCGGCCTTTTTTGATCCGTTCGGGAACGCCGCTCACTGCGCGCTGAAGTTTGACCTCGTCGGCGAAGATGTCTTGATCACCGGCGCCGGACCTATCGGCATCATTGCCGCCGGCATCTGCCGCCACGTCGGGGCACGCAACGTGGTGGTGAGCGACGTCAACGACTATCGGCTGGAGCTGGCGGCAAGCATGGGCGCCAACCGAACCGTGAACGTGACCCGCGAGTCGCTCCAGGACGCCACGCGCGAGCTGAAGCTCGAGGGTTATGACGTGGGCCTTGAGATGTCGGGCAACGGTCGAGCGTTCGACGACATGCTCGAGCTGATGTACCCGGCCGGCAAAATCGCCATGCTGGGCATTCTGTCGCGGGAGTCCCAAGTCAACTGGCACCAGGTGATCTTCAAAGGGCTGGAGCTGCACGGCATCTACGGCCGGCTCATGTACGAGACCTGGTACAAGATGACGCAGATGCTGCTCACCGGTTTTCCCCTGGAAAAAGTGTTAACACACCAGATCCCCATCAGCGACTACGAGCAGGGTTTTGCCCTGATGCAGGAAGGTCGCTGCGGCAAGGTGGTCTGTGATTGGAGTGAGAGAGCATGAGCGCTGCGCAGGACCGACTAAAACTCGAACTGGAACAAATCCAGGCTGACGGCCTGTACAAGACCGAGCGGGTCATCAGCACGCCGCAGCGGGTCGCCATCGTGGCCGACGGCCGCGACGTGCTGAACTTCTGCGCGAACAACTATCTGGGCCTGGCCGACCATCCAGAGGTGATCGCCGCAGCCCACCAGGCGCTGGACGAGCACGGCTTTGGGCTCGCGTCAGTGCGCTTTATCTGCGGCACACAGGACCTCCATAAGCAGCTCGAACAGCAGATCAGCGGCTTTTTCGGCACCGAGGACACCATCCTCTATCCGTCGTGCTTCGACGCCAACGGCGGCCTCTTCGAGACCATCCTCGGACCCGAGGACGCGGTGATCTCCGACGCCCTCAACCACGCCTCGATCATCGACGGGATTCGCTTATGCAAGGCGCAGCGCTACCGCTACGCCAACAGCGACATGGCGGACCTGGAAACCCAGCTTAAGAACGCGGCGGGCGCCCGAACCCGGCTGATCGCTACCGACGGCGTGTTTTCCATGGACGGGTATATCGCAAAGCTGGATCAGATTTGTGACCTGGCGGAACGCTACGATGCGCTCGTCATGATCGATGACTGTCACGCCACCGGTTTCGTTGGGCCGACGGGCCGGGGTTCAGCGGAACATCACGGGGTGATGGACCGCATCGATATCTTCACCTCGACGCTCGGTAAAGCGCTCGGCGGTGGCTCCGGAGGGTTTACCACCGGACGCAAGCCGGTGATCGACATGCTGCGCCAACGCTCCCGGCCCTACCTCTTCTCCAACACGCTGGCTCCCGCCATTGTCGGCGCCAGCATCAAGGTGTTTGAGCTGATGGACGCAAGCGACGGCCTGCGGCAGCAGCTCAACGAAAACACGCGCTACTTTCGCGAACAGATGACCGCCGCAGGATTCACGATTCTCGCCGGAGAGCACCCGATCTGCCCGGTGATGCTTGGCGACGCTGAGCTGTCGCAGGAGATGGCGCGCCGGCTGATGGACGAGGGCATTTACTGCATCGGCTTCTTCTATCCCGTGGTGCCCAAGGGGCAGGCCCGCATTCGTCTGCAGATCTCCGCGGCCCACACCCGGGAACACCTGGATCAGGCGATTGCGGCGTTCCGCAAGGTGGGGGCTGAACTCGGCGTGATTCAGAACTGATTGAGCAATAAAACGTTTGTTTATCAATAGCTAGGAAGTACTTTCTAGAGACTGACTTACGATATATCCAGGACACCGGCGACTGCCTCGGCGGCGCTAGAGCTCCAGTATTTTGTCGAAAGACCAGTTTTCCGAGCGGCAAACCTTCGGCGTGAGGGGCTGAAACAGTCCAATCATGCCCAGCATGAGGCGCCCCCCAAAGCCCGGCTTGCCCTTTTCCACCACCGACTTAAAGGTGTTGACGATAAACGGCCCGCCCTGAGCCATACCTTTTTCCGTTTTGGTCCCCACCGGGACGTTCGTGGTGATCAGCGAAAACTCCACCCCGTCAGCGACCTCTTTGAGTTCGTAGGTCACCGTGCACGGCGCATCGTCGTGGTTGGTGAACTTAAAGCTGTGGGCGTAGCGGTGCGGCGGACTGAACTCCAGCACTTTGCCGACGACGCTGCAAAATTTGCCGTTGGTGGTCTGCATCGCCACCGGCGCACCCACCTCAAGCTGCCCGGGGGTTTTGCACACCGCCCCAAAGAAGAACGGCAGGACCTGATCCGTTTTTACCAGCTCCGACCAGACGGTCTCAATCGGCGCGTTGATCACAACCCGGTAGATGGCCTTACTGCTGTCGCTTGTTGTCATTTTTTATCCTTCGCGGCCTGCTCGGCGGCGTATTTGATGGAGGCCAAGCGGCCTGCCCAATGGCCGCTGTAGTCGTCGGTCCAGCGGTCATAGATCAGCTGGATGGGCATGACGTTGAGATAAAGCCGACGGGAACGACGATCCTTCTCGCTGGTAACGAGCCCGGCTTTTTCGAGCACCGCCAGATGATTCATGACCGCAATCCGGCTGACGTCAAAATGCCCCGCCAGCTTGCCGACGGTCAAACCAGGATTCTCGCGAAGCAGATCCAGGATCGTTCGCCGGATTTCATGCGCCAGCGCCTGAAAGATCGAATCCATGCTGTTATTAGTTAACATGTAATTACATTATTACATATTAACCGAAAGAACAAGTTGAGACTGATGCCGGCCAACCGGCAGGCAGCCCCTCAGCAATCAGCTAAGACTGGAGGTTCGACGCCCTAGGAGTTTTCACCGACTGCACGCAGGTTGCCCTGCGCCGGAAAGTGCGAGCGGGTTTTGTTGGCCAGAGCAACCAGCGACAGCATGACCGGCACCTCAACCAGCACGCCCACAACCGTGGCCAGCGCAGCGCCGGAGTTGAGACCAAACAGGCTGATCGCGACAGCCACCGCCAGTTCAAAGAAATTAGACGTGCCGATGAGCGCTGCGGGAGCGGCGGTTTCAAACGGCACCCGCCACACATAAGCCCACCCGTACGCCACAAAGAAAATTCCGTAGCTCTGGATGATCAACGGAACGGCAATCAGCGCAATCACCCCGGGCTGGCCCAGGATCTTTTCGGCCTGAAAGCCAAACAGCAGCACCACCGTCGCCACCAGCCCGACAATAGAGAACGGTTTGATCCGCTGCGTAAACGCATCAACCCGGCCCGAATCCTGGCCTGCCCCAAGCAGCCGGCGGGTCAAATAGCCCGCCAGCAGCGGCGTCACAACGTACAGCACAACCGACAGGATCAGGGTTTCCCACGGCACCACCACCTCGGTGATGCCCAGCAGCATGGCCGCCAGCGGCGCAAACGCAAACACCATGATCAGATCGTTGATCGAGACCTGGACCAGCGTGTAGTTGGCATCACCGCGCACGAGCTGGCTCCAGACAAACACCATCGCGGTACAGGGCGCAACGCCCAGCAGGATCATGCCCGCGATGTATTCCCGGGCGGTTTCCGGCGCAACGAGCCCGGCAAAAACAACCTCAAAGAACAGGACGCCGAGCGCAGCCATGGAAAAGGGTTTGATAAGCCAGTTCACCACCAGGGTGATGCAGAGCCCACGGGGACGGCGCCCGACGTCGCGCAGGGACGCGAAATCCACGTTGACCATCATCGGGTAGATCATGGCCCAGATCAGGACGGCCACCACAAGATTGACGCTGGCGTACTCAAGGCCCGCTACGGCCTCAAACAGACCCGGGAACTGAGCGCCCAGCGCAATGCCCGCAACAATTCCCAGGCCGACCCACAAAGAAAGCCAGCGTTCAAAAAGACCCATGGTAGAAACCTCCGCCACTCAGCAGCAGCCGGTGGATTCCGTCTGCCCCTGATCCATCTCACCGAGTTCGTGGCCGTACACCGTCGAGCGTCCGTGTGTCAGGAAAGTCTCCCAGTCCACGCCCTGAGGGTCGGCGATCCATCGTTTGGTTGATCGGGCATAGCAGCAGGTGGTGGTGCCTTCATCGAGCACATCGCCGCTGGCGGAGTCCAAACGCTGATAGAGCTCGGCCAGCTCCTTCTCGTCCTCGACCTGAATACCGAGGTGGCTGACGCCGGTGCTGCCGGCGCGCGTGCTGACCGCAAAGTTGACCCGGGGGTCGTCCAGCATCCAGCGGGCGTAGTCCTCCTCGACGACCTCGGGCTCCGCCGAGAACAGCGTTGAGTAAAACCCGATCGACGTTTGGAGATCTTCGACATCGATGTGTACATGCAGTCGTTTCATCAGTGATTCCTCTTGGGTTCCGCAGCCTCGGTTGGTTCACCCGCGCAACAGGCGGAAAGGACGCTTTCGATCGCGGGCGAACACACCTCGGGCTGCCCCTGGCAGCAGTCCTCGAGCAGAAACGCCAGCAGCTCACGCGTGCCCGCAAAGTCGACGCGATAAATGATGCTTCGGCTTTGGCGCGTCGACGTCACCAGGCCGCTTCGCGCCAGGCAGGCCAAGTGGCTGGAGAGCGTGTTGTGCGGTACACCAAGCTCTCGGGCGATGTCACCCGCGGCCATCCCGGCGTCACCGGCCCTGATGAGCAGGCGAAAAGTGGTCAGGCGGCTTTCTTGAGCCAGAGCGCTGAGTGCGCTGACAGCATCCATCATTTCCATATGTCGACGATAATCGACATATTGATACAAAGCAAGCGCTCGACAACGATTCAAAGTTTTGACGCGAGACGCGGGGATGCGTCTCGCCGCGGCGTTCACCCGCTGAGCTGTGCCTTAACCCAGGGCACCACGCTGTCGAGCGCCGCTGCCAGGTTGCCGGGCTGATTGCCGCCCGCCTGGGCCATATCAGGTCGACCGCCGCCTTTGCCCCCGACCTGCCCCGCAACGTGGTTCACGAGATCGCCGGCCTTGACCCGATCCGTGGCGTCAGCCGTCACGCCGGCCGCGAGCTGGACCCTGGCTTCGTCAGCCACTGCCAGGACGACCGCCGCGGTCTGCAGTTTGTCTTTGAGCTTGTCGACCATCTGGCGCAGCTCCTGTGGTTTGACGCCCTCCAGCCGGGCCGCAACCACCTTGAGATCACCCACCTCGACCGCCTGCTCCGACAGATCGCCGCCGGCTTTGCTGGCGAGACTCGCCCGGGCGGCCGCTAGCGCCTTTTCCAGCTCGCGGGACTTTTCCATGATCTGCCGCACCTTTGCCGGTACGTCAGCCGCTGAACCCTTGACCAGTGAGGCGGCCTCGCTCAGGGCGGCTTCCTGACTGGCAATGTACTCCAGCGCGCCGTCGCCGGTCACAGCCTCGATGCGCCGGATACCCGCCGCAATGCCCGATTCGCTGACAATTTTCAGCAGTCCGATATCACCCACCCGCTGAACGTGGGTCCCGCCGCACAGCTCGATGGAAAAATCGCCGAAGCGCAGCACGCGGACCTCGTCACCGTACTTCTCCCCGAACAGCGCCATGGCGCCGGTTTCCAGCGCCTGGTCGAAGCTCATCAGGTTGACGTCGGCCGGCGCGTTGGCGCGAATCTCCCGGTTGACCATGCGCTCGAGTTCCTGGAGCTCCTCGGCGGTCACCGGTTCGAAGTGGGAGAAATCAAACCGCAGCCGATCGGGCGCCACCAGCGACCCCTTCTGCTCGACGTGATCACCCAGCACCTTGCGCAGCGCAGCGTGCAGCAGGTGGGTTCCGCTGTGATTCAGGACGATGGCCTCACGCCGCTCAACGTCGATGCTGGCGTTGACAACCTGCCCTACGGCCAGCTCACCCGCTTTGAGTTTGCCGACATGCGCATGGTGCACCCCGGCGAGTTTTTGGGTGTCCTCTACCGAAAACACGAGCCCGTCACCGGTCAGCGTTCCCTGGTCGCCCACCTGGCCGCCCGACTCCGCGTAAAACGGCGTCTGCGACAGGAAGACGGTGACCTCTTCGTCGCCGGACACCTGCTGCACCGACTTGCCGTCCACCATCAGGCCGGTGACCTGCGCGGAAACGCCTTCGAGGTGCTGATAACCCAGGAACTCAGGCGCTGGCAGGTTGGCCAGCAGCTCACCGTCCACTGCGCCCCCGGTCTTGAACTGGCTGGCGGCCCGCGCCCGGTCGCGCTGCGCCTCCATCGCGGTGTCGAAGCCCGACTGATCCACCGTGAGGCCTCGCTCCCGGGCAACGTCGGCGGTCAGGTCCACCGGAAAGCCGTAGGTGTCGTAAAGCTTGAACGCCGTATCGCCGGGAATCTGGTCGCTGGAGAGACCGCTGATCGCCTCTTCCAGCAGCTTCATGCCGTTTTCCAGCGTTTCGGAGAAGCGCTCCTCCTCGGTTGTCAGCACGCGCTGAACAAACGCCACCTTGGCGCGCAGTTCCGGATAGGCTTCACCCATCTGGGCATCCAGCGCCGGCACCAGGGCCGCAAAGAACGGCGCTTTCTGGCCGAGCTTGTAGCCGTGGCGAATCGCCCGGCGAATGATCCGGCGCAGCACGTAGCCGCGGCCCTCGTTGGCGGGCAGCACGCCGTCGACGATCAGAAAGGCGCAGGCGCGGATGTGGTCAGCGATCACCTTGAGCGAGTTGTTGTCCCGATCGGCGGCGCCTGTGAGCTCAGCCGCGGCGGTGATCAACGCCTGGAAGGTGTCCGTTTCGTAGTTGGAGTGTTTGCCCTGCAGGATAGCCGCGAGGCGCTCCAGCCCCATGCCGGTATCCACGCAGGGCTTTGGCAGAGGCCGCATCTCGCCGCTGGCGTCGCGGTCGAACTGCATGAACACCAGGTTCCAGATCTCGATAAAACGGTCGCCGTCTTCGTCGGCCGACCCGGGCGGGCCGCCCGGCACACCCTCACCGTGGTCGTAGAAAATCTCGGAGCACGGGCCGCACGGGCCGGTGTCACCCATCGCCCAGAAATTATCGCTCTCAAACGGTTTGCCGCCGGGCTTATCGCCAATCCGCAGCACCTTCTCCGGCGGCAGGCCCATCTTGCCGGTCCACAGGTCGAAGGCCTCGTCGTCACTTTCATAAACCGTGACCAGCAGCTTTTCTTCCGGCAGCTTCAGCACCTCGGTGAGGAACTGCCAGGCATAGACGATCGCGTCTTCTTTGAAGTAGTCACCGAAGCTGAAGTTGCCCAGCATTTCAAAGAATGTGTGGTGCCGCGCCGTGTAGCCCACCTCGTCAAGATCGTTGTGTTTGCCGCCGGCCCGCACGCAGCGCTGCGACGACACGGCCCGCTGATAGGGACGCTGCTCCGCGCCCAGGAACACGTCCTTGAACTGCACCATCCCGGCATTGGTGAATAGCAGCGTGGGATCGTTGGCGGGCACCAGCGGACTGCTGGCCACCGCCTGGTGGTCGTGCTCGGCGAAAAACTGGATAAAGCTGGCCCGAAGGTCGGAGCTACTGGTCATGGAACAATGATCGGCTTATCGTATGACAGAGCGGATGATATCGTGGCTGAAGCCCCGCTGCGCAAGGTATTTTTGCTGCCGGGCGCGCTCTTTTGCTCCCTCCGGCAGCATGGACTTGAAACGTTTCTGCCACGCCGTCTGCGCAGCCTCGTGCCAGCTTTCCGCCTCCAGGGCCAGCTCAGCCATCGCTGACGGGACCCCGCGCTGGCGCAGCTCCATCCGCACGCGCTGCGGCCCATAGCCCTGGCGGGCCCGCCGCCGGCAGAACGCTTCGCTGAACCGTTCGTTGCTGATCAGGTCGTTGCGGAGCAGCCACTCCATGGTGTGCTCCGCCACGTCCGCGGGAAATCCCCCCTGCTGCTCGAGCTTCTGGCGCATCTCGCCGGTGGCGTACTCCCGGCGAGACAGCCAGGCAACCGCCCGATGCCGGGCGCGGCGAAACGCCTCCGCAAACGCTTCTTCCGGATCAGCGTCATCACGCTGATCCGAAAACTCGTCCCTCAGCGTCAGGCCTCTTCCGGCGTGGGCTCAGCGTCCTGATCCACCTCAGTGTCAGTACCGAGCAGCTCTGCACGGATCCGACCCTCGATCTCAGCCATTAGGTCCGGATTGTCCTTGAGGAAATTCCGCACGTTGTCTTTGCCCTGGCCAATGCGATCGCCGTTATAGGAATACCAGGCGCCCGCCTTGTCGACGATGTTGTGCTCCACACCGAGGTCGATGACCTCACCCTCCCGCGAAACACCTTCGCCGTAGAGAATCTCGAACTCCGCTTTGCGGAACGGCGGCGCCGTTTTGTTTTTCACGACCTTGACCCGCGTATCGTTGCCGATCACCTCGTCGCCACGCTTCACCGCGCCGATGCGGCGGATGTCCAGCCGAACCGAGGAGTAGAACTTCAGCGCGTTGCCGCCCGTGGTCGTCTCCGGGCTGCCGAACATCACGCCGATCTTCATGCGGATCTGGTTGATAAACATGACCAGCGTATTGGACCGCTTGATATTGGCGGTGAGCTTCCGCAGCGCCTGAGACATCAGGCGGGCCTGCAGACCGACGTGCGAATCGCCCATCTCGCCCTCGATTTCCGCCTTAGGCGTGAGCGCGGCCACCGAGTCGACGACGATGATATCGATAGCGCTGGAACGCACCAGCATGTCGGCGATTTCCAGCGCCTGCTCACCGGTGTCCGGCTGGGAGACCAGCAGGTCGTCGATGTTGACGCCCAGCTTTTCGGCATAGCTGGGGTCGAGCGCGTGTTCCGCGTCGATAAAAGCTGCCGTGCCGCCGGCCTTCTGGCATTCGGCGATGGCCTGCAGCGTCAGCGTCGTTTTACCGCTGGACTCCGGCCCGTAGATCTCGACGACGCGACCCTTCGGGTACCCACCAATACCCAGAGCCACATCCAGCTTGAGCGATCCGCTCGAGATGACGTCGATGTCGGCTGCGGTGTCATCGCCCATGCGCATGACCGCACCTTTGCCGAACTGTTTCTCAATCTGGCCCAGAGCTGCTGCCAGAGCGCGCTTTTTGTTGTCTTCCATTGATACCTCGAACGTGTGGTGGGGGTTGGCGGGAAATCGAGGCATTATCCCACAGCGCTTGGGTTTTGGGTATCAGGCAGGCGGCGGTAACCGCGTCAGAATTCGCCGGGAAGCGCTGCCAGTGCTTGCTGTAAGTGCTTGAACGCAAAGGCTACGGACTGCCGCCGGACACGCTCACGATCGCCGTCGAAATGACGGCGCTCCGCCCAGCTACGGCCCTTAAGAAAAAAACCGAACCAGACCAGGCCTACGGGTTTTTCTTCGCTGCCGCCTCCCGGACCGGCCACGCCGCTGACGGCGATGGCCGCCTCGCAGGCGCCGAGGGCTGCCGCCCCCTCTGCCATTGCGAGCACCACCGGCTCGCTGACCGCCCCGTGCGCCTCGAGCACCGACGCCTCAACGCCCAACAATCGCATCTTCAGCGCGTTGCTGTACGAAACGACCCCACCCTCAAACCAGTCTGAGCTGCCCGCCAGGTCGGTGGCGACCTTGGCCAGCCAGCCGCCCGTACACGACTCCGCGGTTATCAGCCGCATGCGTGCCGCAAGCAACGAAGCGGACAGCTCGCGAGCCATTTCGGTTAAGGACGGTTCCTGCATCATCGGGTGCCTCGTGGGGGCCGCTTACTGTACACTTTCGCCTCCCCGATCCGAAGCGTGCCAGGTCCCCCTCGACGCCCACTATGCCCTCTCCAGCGACCCCAAAACCGGCCGCCAGCACCGCCGGTCATACGCCGCTGATGAAGCAATACCTGGCCATCAAGGCCGAGTTTCCCGACATCCTGCTGCTGTTTCGCATGGGCGATTTCTACGAGGTGTTCTTTGAGGACGCCCGGCGCGCCGCCAGCCTGCTCGACATCACGCTGACCAAGCGCGGCGTGTCACCCGACGGCCAGCCGATTCCGATGGCCGGCGTGCCCTATCACGCGGTGGACAACTACCTGGCGCGCCTGATTCGCCTCGGTGAGTCCGCCGCGATCTGCGAACAGGTTGGCGACCCGAATACCACCAAAGGGCCGGTCGAACGCAAGGTGGTGCGCGTTGTCACGCCGGGCACCGTGACCGACGAAGCGCTGCTGCCGGATCGGCAGGACAACTTTCTGCTGGCCGTATCCGGCAGCAGTCCGATCGGTCTGGCCTGGCTGGACATGGCCAGCGGCCGGTTCCACCTGATGGAGGTGCCCGATCAGGAGGCGATGCTGGCGGAGCTCGAACGGCTGGACCCCGCTGAGGTGCTCACCAGCGAAGACGCATCGCCACCCAGGCTGTTGACCCGGGGGCGCGGCCACAGCACGCTGCCGCCGTGGCACTTCGAGGAGGACGCGGCGCGGCGCGGACTGTGTGAGCATTTTGCCACCAGAGATCTCTCGGGCTTCGGCTGCGAAGCGCTGACGGCCGCTGTCGGTGCTGCCGGCGCGCTGCTGCAGTACGTCAAACAAACGCAGCGCAGCGCCCTGCCCCACCTGTCGAGCCTGCGGGTCGAGCGACGCGACAGTCTGCTGGCCATCGACGCCGCAACCCGGCGTAACCTCGAGCTCACCCAGCATCCCGACGGGCGCGACGCACACACCCTGGCCGGGGTCCTCGACAGCAGCGCCACGCCCATGGGCTCACGGATGCTGCGTCGCTGGCTGGGTCAGCCGATCCGCCGGCAGCAAACCCTGAAGTTTCGCTATCAGGCTATCGAGACGCTGCTGATCAACGGCCGCTTCGAGCCGCTCCGCGAGCTGCTGCGGGCGGTGGGAGACATCGAGCGGATCATCACCCGCATCGGCCTTCGAAGCGCGCGCCCGCGCGATCTGGCCACCCTGCGCGATGCGCTAGGCCTGCTGCCGGAGCTGGCGCCGCAGCTCGCCGCGCTGGACAGCCCGCGTATCGCTGAGCTCGCTGAGGCCACGGCGCCGCAGCCTGAGCTGCAGGAGCTGTTGACCCGCGCGCTGGTGGAAACTCCGCCCGTGCTGATCCGCGACGGGGGCGTAGTGGCGGAGGGTTATGACGCTGAGCTGGACGAGCTGCGCAACCTGTCGCGCGACGCCAACCAGTACCTGGACGACCTGGAGCAGCGCGAGCGTGAAGCCTCCGGGATCGCCACCCTGAAGGTCGGCTACAACCGGGTTCACGGCTACTACCTGGAAGCCGGTCGTCAGTACGCCGATCAGATTCCGGCGCACTACACCCGTCGCCAGACGCTGAAGGCCGCCGAGCGCTACATCACTGAAGAGCTGAAGTCGTTCGAGGACAAGGTGCTGTCCAGCCGCGAGCGAGCCCTGGCGCGGGAAAAGGCGCTTTACGAAAACCTGCTCGACCTGCTCAACGAATCGTTACACGCGCTCGCGGGCTGCGCGGAGGCCATCGCCGAGCTCGACGTCCTTTGCAGCTTTGCCGAACGGGCTGAGACCCTCAACTACGCGCCACCGACGCTGGTGGACGACCCCGGCCTGCGCATCATCGAAGGCCGCCACCCCGTCGTCGAAGTGGTGTCCGACAAGCCGTTTCAGCCCAACAACGCCATCTTGGAGCCCGGCCGCCACATGCAGATCGTGACCGGTCCGAATATGGGGGGTAAGTCGACCTACATGCGCCAGACCGCGCTGATCGTGCTGTTGGCCCACGTCGGCAGCTTTGTGCCCGCGGCCAGGGCAGAAATTGGCCCCGTCGACCGCATCTTTACCCGCATCGGCGCCGGTGACGATCTCACCCGTGGGCATTCGACTTTTATGGTGGAGATGACCGAAACCGCCAATATCCTGCATCACGCCACGGATCGCAGCCTGGTGCTGATGGACGAAATCGGTCGGGGCACCAGCACCTACGACGGGCTGGCGCTGGCCCGCGCCGTCGCCGAATCGCTGGCGCAGACGGGGGCGCTGACCCTCTTTGCCACCCACTATTTCGAACTGACCAGCCTGCCCGAGCTGCTCGAGGGCGTTGTGAACGTGCACCTGGACGCCGCCGAGCACGGCGACAGCATCGTGTTTCTGCATACCGTCAAGCAGGGGCCGGCCAGCCGCAGCTACGGGCTGCAGGTGGCGGCACTGGCCGGCATCAGCGCACCGGTGGTCGCCCGAGCACGGACGCTGCTTTCTGAGCTCGAGGCCAGCGCCGTCGACGCCGCCCAGGGGGGATCGCAGCAGCTTTCCCTGTTTGCGCCGGCGCCGGCAGCCGCCACAACAGCCCCAGCAGCTGAGCCGAAGCCTGACCCGCTCAGGGAAAAGCTCAAGGACATCGACCCGGATCAGCTCACGCCCAGGCAGGCGCTGGATCTTCTGTACCAGCTGGCGGAACAGGCCAAAGACTGACCCGAAGCGTCGTATCGCCTCGCGGTGCGATACACTATCCGGCTTTCGATAAACCGCCATCCGGGGCGCAACCCACAACACTCGAGGCAAGCGATGAGCGAAGACATTCTGGTATTTGCAGACCCGGAAGAGGTCAAAAAAGAGCTGGCGATGACGCCGCCGGAAGCGGTGAAGGCAGAGACCGGCGCCGACCCGGAACTCGAAAAGCAGGCGGATGCCCTGGTGGAAAAGATCCTGGCCATGGACCCGGCCAGCGACGCGGCGACCAACGCCAAAAACGCGATCGAGAACATGGGGATGGATCTGCAGGAGGCCGCCTCAAACCGGAGCGCCATGCTGCAGGAGCCCATTCGCAAGCTCTCAGCGCGAGCTGACGACGGCGGCGAGGTGGCCAACGCGCTGGTCGACCTCAAGCTGCAGGTCGAGGAGCTCGACCCGGGCAAGGTCGACCTCGAGCCCGGCTGGTTTGCCCGACTGCTTGGCATGATTCCGGGCGTCGGCACCCCGATCAAACGCTACTTCACCAAGTTTGAGTCATCACAGACCGTTATCGACGCGATCATCCGATCGATGGAAGACGGCAAGGACCAGCTGCTGAAGGACAACACCACGCTGGCGGAAGACCAGAAGTTCATGCGTGAGGTCACCAGGAAGCTGGAAAAGGCCATCAAGCTGGCCCAGCTGCTGGACGCCAAGCTGACGCATCGCGTGGAGCGCGAGCTTGCGGGCTCGCCCGACCGGGCCAAATTTGTCCAGGAAGAGCTCCAGTTTCCGCTGCGCCAGCGGATCATGGATCTGCAGCAGCAGCTTGCGGTCAACCAGCAGGGCATCGTCACCCTCGAAGTGGTCATGCGTAACAACAAGGAGCTGGTGCGGGGCGTCAACCGGGCGCGCCACGTCACGGTCAACGCGCTCCAGGTTGCGGTCACCCTGGCGGTGGCGCTGGCCAATCAGAGGATTGTGCTGGACAAGGTCCAGGCCGTAAACGAGACCACCTCCGACCTGATCGCCGGCACGGCCGAACGGCTGCGCCAGCAGGGCACCGAGATTCACAAGCAGGCGTCGTCATCGCAGATCGACATGGAGGCCCTGAAGAAGGCCTTCACCGACATCCACGCCGCGCTGGACGATATCTCAGCCTATCGCCAGGAGGCGCTGCCCAAGATGGCAGCCACCATCAAGGAAATGGACGTGATGACCGCCGCCGGCGAGAAGAAGATTCAGGAAATGGAGCGCGCGGAGATTGCCGCCGAGGACGTCTTCGAGATCATCCCGGACGACGAAAACTTCTGATTCGAACGGGGGAATACCCCGGGTCACAAAGACCCAAACTCAAAATACCCCGGGGTCAGAGTAAAGGGACATGTCCCTTTACTCTGACCCCTCCTTTCAGAGTTCTTCGAACGAGTCTTCGAAGATCAGCGCGCCGCCGGCGCCCGCCGTTGCGGGCTGCAGGCACCAGGTGTTCAGCGTGCCGGTATCAAGACCCGCATTGTCGCTCACCGTTAGCACCCAGTTGCCGGCGGCCGTTTCACCGCTGAACGTAGAAAGCGGCTGCTCGGGCCGGACGCTTCCCGCGATAGCCGGTGCCGGCTCACAGACCCCTTCTACGGGCGTAGAGGCCGAGTCCGAAAACAGGGCGTCAATGTTGCTATTGCCGCAGCCGATGGCCGTCGCCGGAACACCTGGCCGATCCATCAGCGTAATGCTCGTACCCGTACTCTCGTTGCGCAGCGTGATAATCAGGTCCCCGACAAACGTGTGAGAGATTTCCACGGTCGCCGCCAGATCTGTCAGCGCACCGCCCGACGGAATGTTCAGCGTGCTGCTGACCCCACCGGGGTTGTTGTCCGGGATCGCAACGTTGGGACTTACGCATACCAGTCCGCCCTGATTGACCGCGATCTGCACCGTCGCGCTGCTGCAGCGCTGCGGGCTGCCGTCGTCACAGACGCTGTAGACAAAGCTGTCGGTCGAGGACAGCGACCCATCGTGGGTATAGCTGAAGGTCCCGTTGGCGTTGAGCGTCACCGAACCCGAGCTGGGGCCGCTGACCGGCGTTGACTGGAGCGTCAGGTTGCCGCCCTCGGGGTCTGAGTCGTTGGCCAGCAGCGACGGCTGACCGCCATTGAGCGTCGTGATTGTCGCGCCGGCATCCACCGTGGCCGCGTCGTCCACCGCAATCGGCGCCTGGTTGGCGCTGCCCGACAGCTGGAGCAGAAACGTGCCGCGACCCAGCGTAAACGCGGCGAGCCGGTTGGCGTTGAGGTCGTAGTCCAGATCGAAGACCGGCGAGTTAGGCAGCTCTGTGCCGGACTGCGCCCAGTCGCTGAAGCCACCCCCGCTGGTGGCCAGATACACGCCGCGGTCGGTGCCGACCGCCAGGACGTCGCCGCCCGGCGTTTCCATAAATTCCAGCGACCGCAGCGATCCAGGCGAAAACAGCGTGAGCAGGTTACTTGTGATGTTGTTGAACGTGCCGTTGTCCCCGTCGCTGGTACTGCGCAGAACGCGGCCCCGCTCCAGCACAAACACCTGGCTCGCGTCGGAAGGGTCGATGACCACCGCCTGCAGCTGATTGCCGTCGCTGCTGGTATAAACCGACGCCAGGCTGTCGCCGGAACTCTCTCGACGGTAGAGCTGGCCATCGCTGGCGGCGACAAACAGCAGATCGGCGTTGCCGCTGGCCCCGTAGGCCAAGGACCGCCGGCCGCCCTGAGACGCCTGAATACCGGTCGGCTGAAGCTCCGTCACCGTATCGCCCTGATCCAGCGACTCATAAACCGAATTCGCTCCACCGATGACGAGCCGGCCGCCAACCACCCGATTGACCGCGAGCGGCGTGACAAACTGCCCCTCGAGCGGGGCACCACCGGCGAGCGGCGTCAGCGCCAGCTGCGTCTGCCCGAGAAAGTTACCGTTGGCATCATAGGTGAGACGGCGCGCGCCCCCGAAGTTCTGGGAGCTCGCGTACCGTAGGCTGTTGCCGGGATTGGCGAGGTAATCGATCTCGATATCGCCGCCGTCGCCGCCGCCGAACGACCGCCAAACCACCGAATTGAGGACCTGCTGACGGGTGGACCCGTTGTCCTGGTTTCCGCTCACACCGATGGCGGAAAGCCGGTCAAAGTTGCCGCTGTGCTGCTCGGTCACCTGCATGTTGCCATTGACGTCCACCCATACACCGGTGCTGCTCCGAGGCGCCAGACGCCGGTAGATGCCGCCATCGTCCACCTCCAGCAGGTTGCCGTTAGCATCAAAAGCCATATCGCGAGAGTCGGGATGCGGTGCCGTACCGTTAGCGTTGTTGCAGCTGGTCGCCGCCACCCCGTCAGGGTCCGAAAAATCGTGCGTGATCGGTGTCCACACGTTGGCCGGCGACTGGCTCGCATCGCCGCGAAACAGTCGGCCGGCAAACGAGCAGGCCCCGATTGAGTTCGGATCGGAGAAGTTGCCGGTCTCGTCGTTGCCAAAGGGCTGGCGATCGCCGCCCACATAAACCAGATTATCATTGGTCGGATCGGCAACCAGCGAAGAGTGCAGACCACCCTGCCGACCCGGATGGACGCCGAAGGTTCCAGCGCCCTCAACCGTCTCCGGGATGCCAAGGTCTTCCCAGGTGCTGGACCCCGCCGGCAGCCTGAATACGCCGGCCAGCTGGCCGGACGAGATGACCGAGAGGAATACGGTGCCGGTTTGGGCAACTGCCAGCTCGAAATGTGACCCGTTGCTGTCGATCACGTTGGTAATGATGGGCGCGGTAATGTCGGTCCATGTGGCGCCCGTATCGGTGCTGCGAAAGACGCCGTTTCCGGTACCACAGACGCCGTTGAAATCGATGATGGTCGCGTAAAACACGCTGTTGTTTGTCGGATCTTCCGCTAGCGCCCCTACCCGGCTGCCGAACAGGCCGTTGGTAACCAGATTCCAGGTGGCCCCGGTATCGATGGATCGGAATAAGCCGATACCGCCACCGTTGCCACAAAGGAAGTTGTCATCAGCGTCGGCCGCAGCCAGGAGCACGTTGCCTCTAGCCGCCACCTTGGCGATGTTTCGCCCTTGCATCACGCTGCCCAGCGGCGTCCAGGTGGTGCCGCCGTTGGTGGTGCGGATGACGCCCGAGCGCGAGCCGCCCCGGCCGCCAAAGGCGCTGAACCGACCATAGCCGGCGATCAACGTCTGTCTGGTGGCGTCGGTCGGGTCGAACGCGATGTCACCAACCGAGCCCGTGAGCTGGCCATCGGTCTGCTGCGTCCACTGGGGTACCAATGCGGTGGCGTTCCCCGTCCGCCAAACGCCGCCGTTGACGCTGCCGACGTAGATAATGTCCGGATTGGTCGGGTGTGGAGCCACCGCGTGAATCGCCCCGCTCGCCGGGCTGTTGGTGCCAACGTTATCCACGTTGTTGCCGCCGTTGGGCGCCTCGATCGGCGCTGGACCCAGCGGGATCCAGATGCCGACGCTCCCCTTTTGTTCACCGCTTCGTTCGTTGCCAAACGCCGCGGCCGAAACCAAGGCCACCGTGAGTATTACCAAAGGGGATTTTTTCATCGCTTGCTTCAGCCCGTACCGGTCATTCACAGTCTATACTAGGCAGGTCCGAAGCGGCAGGTGGTGCAAAAATGCTGAGCAAAAAGGTTCTGACTCTGGCGGCGGCAAGCCTATTTTCGACGGGAGGCGCGGCGGCAAACGACGCGTTCACGCTCGCCGACGGCCTGCTGGTGGACGCGGGCAATGGCCAGGTCGTCTTCATGCGCGAAGGTGGGGGTCTTGAGCAGATCAACATCGCCTCAGGCAAAGCAAGCTGGGTGAGCGATGCCGCCGATCGACCCGTGATGGTGGTCGGCGGGGAGCTGACGGCCCAGATCGATACAGCAACGGCCGGCCGCGTGGACTTTGTTCGCCTGGACGCCGCCACGGGCACCACCCAGGAAACATTCAGCGTCGCCCTGCCCGCGGAGGTCAGACCGACCGTCGACGACGGGCTGGGCCAGACCTTTACAATGCGACCGGCCAGAGGCAGCAAGGCCGGCCTTGTGTGGCGTTTCGAGAAGCGTGTGGTGCAGGGTGCGTTCATGGCTGACGCGCCAAAGCCGACGCGGCACGCGGGCATGCTGGAGGCTGAATCGGGCAGCTGGAAGAATCAGCCGCTCAGCGATGCGGCCAGCCTGAAGGCCCAGGAGAGCCGAGCCGCAACCACCCCAAGCCGCCCGATTGCGGGCGTAGAGGGCCGGCAGTTTCTTGCCGCTGACGGTTCGCACGTGCTGGTCAGTCTGCGTGAGCCCGAGCAGCGGCTGGCATACCGCTGGCAGGTGTTTGACGCATCAGGCAACAAGCTGGGCGAAACCCGCAGCCGCATGGCTTTTTCGCCTTTTGTTGTGGTGGGCGAGACACTGCTGTTCGTGTCCCAACCCTACAGCGAGCGACAGAGGGACGGCGCGATGCGCCGGGAAGGCCTGACCCTCCGGGCGATGGACTTGACGACCGGCAAGCAGCGCTGGCAAAAGGCGATCCGCGATACGCGCTACAACGGTCCCTATCCCACCTGATGGCGCGGCAGCGCCGAATGGTGACAACCGACCACAATCAAGTACAATGCGCGGCCTTGATCGGAGCGTAGCGCAGCCTGGTAGCGCACCACAATGGGGTTGTGGGGGTCGGGAGTTCGAATCTCCCCGCTCCGACCAAGTTTCCAATCGATATCTTCCTATGTCACTACGAGCGCTCACGCTTCAGCTGCTGATCGCCGGGGTGCTGCTCGGCTGCGGGGTTCAGGAGGCGGCGCCCGCGTACGATACGGTGATCGTCAACGGCCGGATCTACGACGGCAGCGGCGCTGCACCGGTGCTCGCTGACGTCGCCATCATCGGCGACCGCATCTCAGCCATTGGTGACCTGGACGAGAGCCAGGCTAAACACGTGGTCGACGCCGGCGGCAAAGCCGTCGCCCCCGGCTTCATCAACATGTTGAGCTGGGCAACCGAAAGCCTGATCGCAGACGGTCGCGCCCTGTCCGATATCCGCCAGGGCGTGACGCTCGAGGTTCTGGGTGAGGGCTGGTCCATGGGGCCGCTAAGTGCCCAAATGAAAGCAGATGCCCTCGAGCAGCAGTGGGATATCAAGTACGACATCGAGTGGACCACGCTCGGCGAATATCTTGAGTATCTCGAGCGGCGGGGTGTATCGCCGAATGTCGCCTCCTTCGTTGGCGCCACCACGGTTCGCGTTCACGAGCTGGGCGAGGAAGACCGTGCGCCGACGGACGCCGAACTGGCCCGCATGCAGCAGCTCGTTCGAGACGCCATGCGCGAGGGTGCCGTGGGCGTCAGCACCGCGCTGATCTACGCGCCGGCGTTCTACGCCAAAACGCCCGAGCTGATTGCGCTGACGGCGGCCGCCGCCGAATTTGGCGGCTTTTACGTCACTCACCTGCGGTCCGAAGGTAACCGGCTCCTCGAGGGCATCGACGAGGTTCTGGAAATCGCTGAGGCGACCGGTGCCGCCGTGGAGATTTATCATCTGAAAGCCGCCGGCGAGGCGAACTGGCCCAAGATGGCGACAGCCATTCAAACGATTGAGGCGGCGCGCGCCGCCGGCGTCGACATTCGCGCCAACATGTACACCTACACGGCGGGCGCCACCGGGCTGGATGCTGCGATGCCGCCATGGGTGCAGGAAGGCGGTCACGATGCGTGGGTCGAGCGCCTCAGGGACCCCAAGATCCGCGCCCGGGTGCTCAAGGAAATCGAAACCCCAACGGACGAGTGGGAAAACCTTTACCTGGCGGCGGGCGATCCGTCACGCCTGCTGTTTTCCGCCTTCAAGAGCGAGGCCCTGAAGCCGCTGACCGGCATGACCCTGGCAGAGGTGTCAGCGCAGCGCCGGACCACGCCGGCCGACACGATGATCGATCTGGTGATCGAGGACAACAGCCGGGTTGGCACCGTCTACTTCCTGATGTCAGAGGAGAACGTCGCCAAACAGGTCGCCCTGCCCTGGGTCAGCTTTGGTTCGGACGCGGAGGCCCCGGCACCCGAAGGACTCTTTCTGGAATCCGGCGTACATCCAAGGGCTTACGGCAACTTTGTGAGAGTGCTTGGGAAGTATGTCCGCGAGGAAGGTGTGATCAGCCTGGAAGAGGCGGTTCGCAAGCTCACCTCGCTGCCGGCGGAGAACCTCAAGATTCGGGAGCGCGGGCAGCTATTGGCCGGCTACTACGCTGACGTCGTCATTTTTGACCCCCAGACGGTCACCGACCACGCCACGTTTGACCAGCCACATCAGCTTTCCACAGGCGTCACGGACGTCTGGGTGAACGGCACACAGGTGCTCAAGAACAGTGAGCATACCGGCGCGATGCCTGGCCGGGTGGTTCGCGGGCCTGGCTGGGACGGCTGGAGCGAGTAAGCGCGGCGGGTGCCGCTGGTAAAACTGGGGGCTTAGCGCTTCAGAATCTGAAGCACTTCTTCCAGCTCGCCGCGGATCTGACGGATGATCTGGTGGGAACGGCTGACGTCGCTCTTTGCCTGATCGCCTTCGAGCCGCTGGCGTGCGCCGGTGATGGTGAAACCCTGCTCATATAGCAGGCTGCGGATCTGACGGATCATGATCACGTCGTGTCGCTGGTAGTAGCGTCGGTTGCCGCGCCGCTTGACCGGCTTCAGGTGCGGAAACTCCTGCTCCCAGTAGCGCAGCACGTGGGGCTTGACCCCACACAGGTCGCTGACCTCGCCGATGGTGAAGTAGCGCTTGGCCGGAATGGCCGGCAGTTCGTTGTTACTGCCCGGATCCAGCATAAGCTTCAACTCTCGACTTTAGTTTTTGTCCGGGCCTGAAGGTCACCACGGTGCGGGCTGAAATCGGGATTTCTTCCCCGGTCTTGGGGTTTCGCCCCGGCCGTTCGTTTTTTCTGCGGAGATCGAAGTTGCCGAAGCCGGACAGCTTCACCTGTTCACCGTCCTCCAGAGAGGTCCGGACGGTCTCAAAAAACGCGTCGACAAATTCTTTTGCCTCACGCTTATTTAGCCCCACTTCTTCAAAAAGCCTCTCGGCCAGATCCGCTTTCGTCAGCGCCATCCCTACCCTCGCAACTCCGCGCCCAATTGATCATGCAAGCGGGTGATTACCGTGCTCATGACCCCATCGACCGTCTCGTCGGTCAACGTCGTACCTTGATCTTGCATTACCAGCCCGAAGGACAGACTGCGCTGGCTAGCGTCGATTCCCTTCCCCGTATATTCGTCAAAAACCACAAGACTTGTCAATAAGTTACCCACGGTTTCTTCAACAATTTGTTGAATCGACCGCCAGTTGACACTTTTATTCACAACCACATTGAGATCTCGACGGATCGACGGGTAGCGAGACACAGGCTGCGCTTTAGGCACCCTTCCGCCCACGATCGCTGCAAGATCGACCTCAAACGCCACCACAGGGCCCCTGCAGTCGGCTTTTTTCTGCCAGTTTGGGTGTAGCGTACCCACCCAGCCGACCGGCTCGGCGTCCCGGTGGATCTCCGCCTGCTGCCCCGGATGGAGCCAGGCGCGATTCCCGGCCTCGAAGGAAAAATCTGCCGATGCGCCCGACAGGGCCACCAGGCCCTCCAGCCAGCCTTTGACGTCGAAAAAGTCGAGGGTTTCTTCCGACCGCAGCCACTGCTCGGGATGGCGGCGTCCGGCGGCAACCACGGCCACCCGGTCGCGCTCTTCCACCGACCCGTCAGCCTGAGGCAGGAAACACCGTCCGGTTTCAAACAGCGCAACGCGGCTTTGCTGGCGCTTCTGGTTGTGCTCCAGCGCCTTCAGCAGGCCCGGAATCAGGCTGGTGCGCATGGCTGACATTTCCCGCGAGAGCGGATTTGCCAGCATCAGCGGCTGGTCCACGCCCATCGGGAGCAGTTCTTCCGGCGACCGGAAGCTGTAGGTCACCACCTCGCTGACGCCCGCCTCGTTCATCACCTGCGCGATCCGCGCCATTGGCACCTGCGCCTCAGGAATCGAAACCGGCGGCAGGTCGCCGCCCGGCACCGACTCATGCAGCCGATCGTAGCCATACACACGGGCCACCTCTTCGATCAGATCGACCTCCAGCTCAATGTCGAAACGTCGTCCGGGCGGGGTCACCTCCCAACCGCCCTCGACCTCAGCGACGGCCATGCCAAGATCCGAGAACGTCCGGCTGACCTGCGCGTCGTCCACGGACAGCCCCACGAGCCGGTCGAGTCGCGATCTTCGGAGCGTGACTGGGGGTCGCGAGGGAATCTCCGCCTCGCGAACCGCCTCAACTACCGGGCCACAGGCGCCGCCGGCAATCTCCAGCAGCAGCGCCGTAGCGCGCTCCATCGCCTGGCGCTGGCCGGTCGGATCCACGCCACGTTCAAAACGATGCGCCGCGTCGGAGTGCACGCCCAGGTCGCGAGCCCGGCCGATGATGCTGGCCGGATCGAACCAGGCGGCTTCAAAAAATACGTCGGTGGTGTCGGGCGTCACGGCCGAGCCCATGCCGCCCATGAGCCCGGCCAGGGCGACGGGTTGGTCCTTATCGGTGATCACCAGGAGCTTTTCGGTCAGCTCCACGTCCGTGCCGTCGAGAAGCTGGAGCGACTCGCCGGCCTTCGCGCGCCGCACCGAAACGGGCCCGGCAATGGCGCTCGCGTCGAACGCGTGCATCGGCTGTCCGAGCTCGAGCATGACGTAGTTGGTCACGTCGACCACCGGATGAATTGACCGCAGACCGCAGCGGCGCAGCTTTTCGACCATCCACAGCGGCGACTCGGCGCGGTTGTCGATACCACACACCATTCGGCCGAGGTAGCGCGGGCACTCATCCGGGTGGGTCAGCTCAATCTCTCGCTGATCCTCGAGCGTCGGTTCAACCGGCTCGACCGTCATTGGCTTAAAGGTGCCGCCCGCGAGCGCGGCAACATCCTGCGCGATTCCCGCGATCGACAGACAGTCGCCTCGGTTGGGCGTCAGATCGATCTCGATACAGGTATCGTCGAGCTGAAGCAGCTTGGACAGCGGCTGGCCAGGGATCGAATCAGCGGGGAGCTCCATAAGTCCGGCAGCGTCGTCGGCGAGCGCGAGTTCGCTTGCCGAGCACAGCATCCCCTGTGAGGCGACCCCGCGCAGCTTGGCCGGTTTGATCTTCATGCCCGATGGCAGCACGGCGCCAACGGTCGCCAGAGGTGCCGTCAGACCGGGCCGCGCGTTGGCCGCGCCGCAGACAATCGTAACCGGCTCCTCAGCGCCGCAGTCCACTTCGCACACCTGCAGCTTGTCGGCATCCGGATGTGGCTCGGTGCCGGTGATTCTCGCGACCACCACGCCGTCGAGGGCAGCGCCGGCCGGACTCACCGCGTCCACCTCCAGACCACCCATGGTGAGCCGTTCGGCTAAGGCGGCAGGCTCGAGGTCAGCCTCAACCCACTCCCGCAGCCAGTTCACGCTAAATTTCATGTGTCAGTCCCGCCCCTGACTCAGACAAACTGATTCAGCAGCTTCAAATCGTTGTCGAAAAGCTCCCGCAGGTCGCGGATTCCGTAGCGCAGCATCGCGAATCGCTCCACACCCATGCCGAACGCATAGCCGGTGTAGCGATCGGGATCGATACCGCCGGCTTTGAGCACGTTGGGGTGCACCATGCCGCAGCCCAGCACCTCCAGCCAGCGAGGCTCGCTGCCGTCACCCTGATCCCAGAGCACGTCAAGCTCAGCCGACGGCTCGGTGAACGGGAAGTAAGACGGGCGAAACCGAATGGGCAGATCGCGCTCAAAAAACGCGTTCGCGAAGCTGTGGAGGTCACCCTTCAGGTTGGCCATCGAGACGTTTTCGCCCACCAGCAGCCCCTCCACCTGGTGGAACATGGGTGAGTGAGTCTGATCGGAGTCGCTGCGGTACACCTTGCCGGGCGCAATCACCCGAATCGGGGGTTCCATGCGCTGCATCGCCCGGATCTGCACCGGTGACGTGTGCGTGCGGAGCAGGCGTCCGTCCGAAAAGTAGAAGGTGTCATGCATCGCGCGGGCTGGATGATGAGCCGGGAAGTTGAGCGCCTCAAAGTTGTAGTAGTCGTCTTCAACCTCGGGGCCGTCCGCCACCTCGAAACCCATCTGGGCCAGGACTGCGGTGATGCGGTTCAGGGTTCGGGTCACCGGGTGAAGCGAGCCGGTTGCACCCTGGCGGCCCGGCATGGTGACGTCGATTGTCTCGGCGGCGAGCTTCGCCTCCAGGGCCGCGGAAGCCAGCGCTTCGCGACGTTCGTTGAGTGCCTGCTGGAGCTCACCCTTGGCGCGATTTATGGCCTGGCCGCGCTCCCGACGCTCTTCCGGCGCCGCCTTGCCCAGCGACTTCAGCAGCCCGGTCAGGCTGCCCGATTTTCCGAGGAAAGCCACCCGCACCGCATCGAGCTGAGCCTCGTCAGCAGCGGCGGCGACCTGCGCCTGGGCATCGCCCAGCAGTTCAGAGAGTTCTTCCACTTAGGTGGGGTCTGCTCCCGCGGCAAAGCCGCGGGAACAAGGCCTGATCAGGCGCTAAGAACGGCTTTGGCTTTTTCCGCCACGGCGGCAAAAGCGGCTTTGTCGCGCACCGCCATATCGGCCAGCACCTTGCGGTCCAGGCTGATGTTGGCACGCTTGAGGCCGTTCATGAAGCGGCTGTAAGACAAGCCGCACTCGCGCGCCGCTGCGTTGATCCGAACGATCCACAGCGCGCGAAACTCGCGCTTGCGCACGCGACGGTCACGGTAGGCGTATTGAGCCGCTTTCGTAACCGCCTGATAGGCAACGCGATAGACCTTACGGCGGGCGTTGTAGTAGCCCTTGGCCTGTTTCAGTACTTTCTTGTGCCGCCGCCGTGCGACAACACCACGTTTTACTCTAGCCATTGCTCACACTCCTCAGGCGTACGGAAGCATGCGCTTCACGGACTTCACGTCAGCAGCGTCCACCTGGGTGGTGCCGCGCAGGTTTCGCTTACGCTTCTGACTCATCTTGGTCAGGATGTGTGAGGTGAACGCGTGTCCACGCTTGAAGCCGGAAGCCGTCTTCTTGAAGCGTTTTGCCGCGCCACGATTCGTTTTCATCTTTGGCATGGGTCTTCTCCATTTTTCATTTATTTGACGTCGACAAGTGGCCCAAAGGCGCTTTCTGTCCGTACTCGCCGCCGCGTATAGTCCCTTGCGGGATGCTTTTTACCGCCGGCCCGAGGGCCGATCTGGCTAAATCCATGGCTGTCGCCTGGCCCAAAGGCCCAGAAACAAAATGGCGACACCGTCAGCTGCCGCCATTTTCCGGCCCGAAGGCCTGCAAAGTGTGAAGGCTGGCAGCAGCCTGAAATGCAGGCTCGCCGTCAGCGTCTCTGCAATAGTTTAATTTTTTGGCGGTGACAGCATCATCACCATGACCCGGCCTTCCATCGACGGCCGTTGCTCCACCACCACTTCGTCGGTCAGGTCCTCTTCGATCCGCTGCAGCAGCTTGGTTCCCAGCTCCTGGTGGGCCATCTCCCGGCCCCGAAATCGCAGACTGACTTTGACCTTATCGCCCTGTTCAATGAAGCGCCGCAGGTTTCGCATCTTGACCTGATAGTCGGCTTCTTCGGTCCCCGGTCGGAATTTGATTTCCTTCACCTGGGTCTGTTTTTGTTTTTTCTTAGCCGCCTGCGCCTTCTTGGACATTTCAAAACGGTACTTACCGTAGTCCATGATGCGACACACGGGCGGTTCGGCGTTGGGCACAACCTCTACGAGATCCAGTCCGGCCTCCTTGGCCAGGGCCTGGGCTTCTTCGATGGACTTGATGCCCACCTGTTCACCGTCCTCTGCAATGACTCGCACTTCCGGGGCGATGATTTTCTCGTTACGCCGAGTCTGTTTATGTTGGGCGATTAGCTATTCCTCCAAATGGCGCGGCTCCGGCCGCGTTACTCAGTGTTTTTCTCAAGCCCCGTACTGCGGGCATCCACCTGCTCTTTCAACAGCGCGCAGAACTGCTCCAGGGGCATCGCTCCCAGGTCAGTTCCATCTCGCTGGCGGACGGCAACGGCGCCGTTCTCCACCTCGCGGTCGCCGATGACCAACAGATAAGGCACCTTCTGCAGGGAGCGCTCGCGGATTTTAAAGCCGATTTTCTCGTTTCTCAAGTCACTTTCGACCCGAAACCCTTGTGATTCAAGGGTTTTTGTGACCTTTTCGCAATAATCTGCCTGCCGGTCCGTAATATTCATCACCACGGCCTGCAGCGGACTCAGCCAGACCGGCATGGCGCCGGCATATTGCTCGATCAAAATCCCGATAAACCGTTCCATCGAGCCGAGGATCGCGCGGTGCAGCATCACCGGCACCACCCGCTCGCTGGACTCGTCGATGTAGTACGCCCCCAGCCGATCAGGCATCGAGAAATCCACCTGCATCGTGCCGCACTGCCAGACCCGATCCAGGCAGTCTTTCAGACTGTATTCGATCTTTGGCCCGTAAAACGCCCCTTCCCCAGGCTGCAGCTCCCAGTTAACGCCTTTGTCGTTGAGGACAGCTTCGAGTGCCGCCTCAGCTTTATCCCAGATGGCGTCGTCACCCACCCGCTGCTCCGGTCGCGTAGAGAGCCTGACGATAATCTCGTCGAAGCCAAAATCCCGGTAGATTGATTCGACGAGGTCATGAGATCGAGCCACTTCCTCGGCAATCTGGTCTTCCGTACAGAAGATGTGCGCATCATCCTGCGTGAAATTGCGCACGCGCATCAGCCCGTGCAGCGCGCCCGACGGCTCGTTGCGGTGACAGGACCCAAACTCAGCGATGCGCAGCGGCAGGTCGCGATAGCTGTGAAGGTTGCGATTAAACACCTGGACGCCGCCCGGGCAGTTCATCGGCTTCACCGCGTACGTCCGGTTCTCCGACTCGGTCGTAAACATGTGCTCGCGAAACTTGTCCCAGTGGCCGGATTTCTCCCACAGCGACCGGTCGATGATCTGCGGCGTTTTGATCTCCTGGTAGCCTTCTTTGCGAAGTCGACCGCGCATATAGCTTTCGACCTCCTGCCAGATCCGCCAGCCGTGGTCGTGCCAGAAGACCATGCCGGGGGCCTCTTCCTGCATATGAAACAGGTCGAGCTGTGTACCCAGCCGGCGATGATCTCGCTTGGCCGCTTCTTCCAGCCGATGGAGATGTGCCTTGAGCTCCTTGGGCGTGCCCCAGGCCGTACCGTAGATCCGCTGCAGCATCTCGTTGTCCGAGTTGCCGCGCCAATAAGCGCCGGCGAGCTTCGTCAGCTTGAACGCCTTCAGCTTGCCCGTATCCGGCACGTGCGGACCGCGGCACAGGTCGATGAAGTCGCCCTGGCCATAAAGCGAGAGCGTCTCGTCGCTTGGGATATCAGCGATGATCTCAGCCTTATACTTTTCCCCCATCTGGGAGAAAAACTCGACGGCTTCATCGCGGCCCATCTCCTGCCGCTTGACCGGCAACGCCTCTTTGGCGATGCGTGCCATCTCCGCTTCGATCTTCTCGAGGTCGTCCTCGCTGAAACCCGGCGGGTAAGAAAAGTCGTAGTAGAACCCGTCGTCGATCACCGGGCCGATCGTGACCTGCGCGTCCGGGAACAGCCGCTTGACCGCCTGCGCCAGCAGGTGAGCCGTCGAGTGGCGGATGACCTCAAGACCCTCTTCGTCCCGCGCGGTCACAATGGCCAGCTCCGCATCGGTGTCGACGGTATAAGAGGTGTCAACCATCTTGCCGTCTACCTTGCCCGCCAGTGCGGCTTTCGCCAGCCCCGGCCCGATGTCGGAAGCCACGTCCAGCACGCTGACCGGATGGTCAAACTGCCGCTGGCTGCCGTCTGGAAGCGTAATTGTGATCATGATCTTGTCAGTTTCTCTCGCGCACAAAAAAGGGCGCCCAGCGCCCTCTGATACTTCGATCTGGGCGACGGGTGATTAGTCGACGGTAGTAAAGGTCGATGCCATGACGGCAGTTTAACCGTTTGGCGCGTGGAATGGGAGTGGTGGGCGATACTGGAGTTGAACCAGTGACCTCCGCCATGTCAAGACGGCGCTCTAACCAACTGAGCTAATCGCCCCCAGGAAGGCGCGGAAAGGTATCACAAAGGTCGGCGGGGGCCAATCGTTTCTTTGTCTTCGTTGACGGCGAACAGCGGGGCCTTCCCGCTCAGGCGTCGCTGTGAACACGTCCTTGTGCGCTCGGCCTCGCCATCCCTGGCTCGGACGCGCCTGATCGCGAAGGCCCCGCTGCTCGCCTGGTTAACGGGCGCGAGATCTCTTCTGTTAACTGCCTAGCGTGGCGGCACGGATGGCCTCGATTTCGTCTCTCACCTTGGCCGCCTCCTCAAACTCCAGGTTGGAGGCGTGTTCATACATTTGGTTTTCCAGCGCCTTGATCTTCTTGGCGCCCTCTTCCGGCGACAGGCCGTCGTAGTTGCCCGCCGGTTCCGCCACCCGCTTCGCCCGTCGGTCCCTGCCGCGCCCTGGCGTGGGCGCGCTGCTGCGGGCGCCCTCCATAATGTCCGCGATCTTGGTCTGAACCGTCTGCGGCTTGATCCCGTGAGCCTCGTTGTAGGCGATCTGCTTCTCCCGCCGCCGATCGGTTTCGCTCATTGCCGCCCGGATGGAGTTGGTGATCTTGTCGGCATATAGAATCGCTTTGCCGCGCACGTTCCGCGCGGCCCGACCGATGGTCTGGATGAGCGATCCCTCCGAGCGCAAGAAGCCTTCCTTATCAGCGTCGAGCACCGCTACCAGCGACACTTCCGGCATATCCAGGCCCTCGCGCAGCAGGTTGATGCCGACCAGCACGTCAAACTCACCCAGACGCAGATCGCGGATAATCTCGACGCGCTCCACGGTGTCGATATCGGAGTGCAGGTAGCGCACCTTGACCCCGTGATCGATCAGATAGTCGGTCAGGTTCTCCGCCATCTTTTTGGTGAGCGTGGTCACCAGCACCCGGTCACCCCAGGACGTCCGCTCGTTGATTTCGGACAGCAGGTCGTCCACCTGCGTGTCTACCGGCCGGATTTCCACCTCTGGGTCTACCAGGCCAGTTGGGCGTACCACCTGCTCGACCACTTCACCGGAGCGCTCCAGCTCATACTCGCGCGGGGTGGCGGAGACAAACACCATCCGCGGCGCGCGCGCCTCCCACTCCTCGAAGGTCAGCGGCCGATTGTCCAGCGCTGACGGCAGGCGGAAGCCATATTCCACGAGATTTTCCTTGCGCGACCGGTCACCGCGAAACATCGCGCCGATCTGCGGAACACCCACGTGGCTTTCATCGAGCACCAGCAGCGCATCGGCCGGCAGATAGTCAAAAAGTGTCGGCGGCGGCGCGCCGGGCTCCCGGCCCGTCAGGTGCCGCGAATAGTTCTCGATCCCCTGGCAATAGCCCAGCTCGTGCATCATTTCGAGATCGAACTGCGTGCGCTGCTCCAGCCGCTGCGCCTCCAGCAGCTTGTGGTTGCTGCGCAGCTGCTCCAGTCGATCTTTCAGCTCCGCTCGGATCGTGTCGACCGCGTCCAGCACCGTTTGGCGCGTGGTGACGTAGTGCGACTTGGGATAGACCGTCAGCCGCGGCAGTCGCCGCAGCACCTCGCCGGTCAGCGGATCGAAGATCGCGAGGTCTTCCACCTCGTCATCAAACAGCTCCACCCGGACCCCTTCCTTGTCCGAATCGGCCGGGAAGATGTCGATGATTTCCCCGCGGGCCCGATAGGTACCGCGGCGCAGCTCCATGTCGTTGCGGGTGTACTGCATTTCCGCCAGCCGGCGGAGGATGGTGCGTTGGTCGATCTGCGTGCCGCGGTTCAGATGCAGCACCATGGAAAAGTACTGCTGCGGGTCACCGAGGCCGTAGATGGCTGACACGGTGGCCACGATCAGCGCGTCCTTTCGTTCCAGCAGTGCCTTGGTAGCCGACAGGCGCATCTGCTCAATGTGCTCGTTGATCGACGCGTCCTTTTCAATAAAGGTGTCGCTGGACGGAATGTAGGCCTCGGGCTGGTAATAGTCGTAGTAGGAGACGAAGTACTCCACCGCGTTGTTGGGAAAAAACTCCTTGAACTCGCCATAGAGCTGCGCCGCCAGCGTCTTATTGGGCGCCATGACCAACGTCGGCCGCTGCACGGCCGCAACCACGTTCGCCATAGTGAAGGTTTTGCCGGAGCCCGTCACGCCAAGTAGCGTCTGACACTGCAGCCCGGCGTCAAACCCCTCGATCAGCCGGCGGATCGCCTCCGGCTGGTCGCCCGCTGGGGCATAGTTCGATACCAGCTCAAATTTTTTGCTCTCTTCCACCGGTTTGACCCCGAAAGACAATTCGCCAGTTTAACGAACCGTTCGTCGTTTTGGCGTGCAATAAGCTGCCACGACGGCAGCAACCTGCACCGCATTGGCTGTGCTATTTTGCGGCTTTGTCAGCATCCGGATACACGCCTTGGACCTCAGTTCACGCATCGCCCGCATTCAGCCCTCTGCCACCATCGCATTTACGCGCAAGGCGCTGGCCATGAAGGAAGCCGGTCGGCAGGTCATCTCGTTGAGCGCCGGAGAGCCCGATTTCGACACCCCGGAACATATTCTCGAGGCCGCGAGACAGGCCATTGCCGAAGGCAAGACCCGCTATACGGCCGTCGACGGAACCGCCGAGCTGAAGCAGGCAATCTGCGACCGGCTGGCGCGTGACGGTATGACCTACGGAGCGGACCAGGTTCTGGTGACCAGCGGCGCTAAGCAGGCGCTGTTCAACGCGATGCTCGCACTGCTCAATCCGGGTGACGAAGCGATTGTGCCCGCGCCTTACTGGGTGTCCTATCCGGATATGGTTCGGCTGGGTGACGGCGACGCGGTGATTGTGCCCTGCCCCGCGGAGAACGGGTTCAAGCTCACCGCCGGCGCCCTTGAAGGTGCGCTGACCAGCAAGACACGAATGCTCATTTTGAATTCGCCGGGCAACCCGACCGGTCGAGCCTACACCCGAGCGGAGTACCAGGCGCTGGGTGAAGTGCTGCAGCGCTACCCGAACGTCTGGGTACTGAGCGACGAAATCTATGACGCGATCTACTGGGGACAAGAGCCCATCACGCCGTTCCTCGGCGCCTGCCCCGAGCTGACCGACCGAACGCTGGTCGTGAACGGCGTCTCCAAAGCGTACGCGATGACCGGCTGGCGCATCGGCTACGGCGCGGGACCAGTCGAGCTGATCACCGCCATGCGCAAGATCCAGGGCCAGAGCACCTCAAACGCCTGCTCCGTATCGCAGGCAGCTGCGGTTGCCGCGCTGAATGGCGATCAGTCGTGCATCCAGCAAATGTCCGAGGCTTACCGTCGGCGCCACGATCTGATGCTCGCCGGCCTAAACGATCTGCCGGGCGTGTCCTGTCTGCCCGGCGAGGGCGCGTTTTACCTGCTGCCCGATTTTTCGGCAGCCGCCGCAAAGCTGTCGGTGAGCAACGATATTGAGCTCGCGACCCGGATTCTTGAAGAGGCTGAGGTGGCGATGGTGCCGGGAACGCCTTTCGGCGCGCCTGGACACATCCGGGTGGCCTACGCCACCTCCGATGATTTGCTCATCGAAGCCCTTCGGCGCCTGGGCAATTTTCTTAGCTAAGCTGCCGTAACCTTTCGTACGACCCGACAAGCTGTCCATCCACTGACAGCTTGAGCTTATCGCTTCACGCTCCTAGCAGGACATGGACGTCCTGCGACCGAGAGTGGATGGATGGAGCCCCGAAATCATTATGTGGCCCAGCAGGGCCTGAGTTTGATCGAGTTTCTGGTCACGCTGAGCATCCTGGGCCTGCTGCTGGGCGCCGGGATCCCGGCCTTTGGCGAGCTGGTCGCGGCGCAGGAAGTGCGCAGCGCCCACAGCCGCCTCTTCAGCCACCTTAGCCTCGCTCGAACAACCGCCATCACGGAGGGCCGGCAAACGGTGCTTTGCCCCAGCTCAGACGGGCAGCAGTGCTCCGGATCGACCCAGTGGCAGTCGGGCTGGCTGACTTTCGTGGACAGCAATCGCAACCGTTTACGCGACCCTGATGAGCGGGGCCTGGGCTACGGGCGACTGCCCGAAAACATCTCGGTGGTCAGCTCAAGAGCCCGCCGGGCCATCCGGTTCCTGCCGAGCGGCGCGTCGCCGGGCAGCAATCTAACGTTCACGATTTGTCAGGTGCACGGCGGGCAGCCTCGGGCCATCATCCTGTCTAGCGTCGGCCGGGCTCGCAGCAGCCGCACACGACCCGATGGGTCGCCGCTCATCTGCGCTTGACGCCCGCCAACAAACAGCGCAGAATCGCGTCCCTCCTGTGTTCCCCGGTAGCTCAGTTGGTAGAGCAGCTGGCTGTTAACCAGCGGGTCGGCGGTTCGAGCCCGTCCCGGGGAGCCAACTCCTTATCTTCCTGCCACTCACGGCTACGTTTCGCAACGAAATGGACGTGCTTAACCCAAGCCTTACCGTTTCGAACTTCACCCAACCCAAATGCTCTCGGTTTTCTTCAACGCTTTTCTATTCGCCGTCCCGTCAGTCGCATTGATCGCCTACTGCAAAGCGGCCCCATATCGGTACTGCGCTCCCTCGCTGCTCAGATCGATCAGCGGCTGCGTGAGGGACATCGACAGATCACCATCCAGACCCAGCTCCAGAAACCCGAAGAGCACGTAGATGGCGCCGGCCTCCTCCACCGGGAAGCTGCTGCCGTCGCCCAGGACATACTCTGGGCTCATGCCCGGCGCGCCTACCACCAGATCGTCAATGCCATCGCCGTTGTAGTCTGCGCTCTTCAGGGTGCGCCCAAAATCGGCAGGCGCGCCAAGCGGCTCGCGAAGATCGCTCATGTCGATAAGTTGCTCCTGTGCCCAGTTGGGCCGATCCGGACCATTTATATTCACGCTGTTGCCGAGGTTGTAGTAAACGATCACCCCACCCCCGTTGGTCTGCCCGGGGACTCCGACGGCAACGTCGGCATGTCCATTGCCGTCGAAGTCGCCCACGGCCAATCCGCCGGCGCCAAAACCGCAGTCGCACGGTGACTCGAAGGCCCCGCCGCTCTGGTTGCCCAGTTCCAGGCCAAAGACGGGTTGACCAAGGATGATCTGCACCCGACCCTTTCCGCTCTCCACCTCATCACCAGGCGAGGAAACGAGCAGGTCGTCCGTCCCGTCCCCGTTCACGTCGCCCACCGCCATGGCAAACCCGAAATGGTCGTCTTCTTCTTCGTCAAAGTCGGTCTGCCATTGGTTAAAGTCCATCGAAACCCCGCCCAGCCGTTCTCCCTGCCGACCGTTGATGACCTGCACCAGACCGGAATCCGAAGCGCCTCGGGCTTCAAACGGCGTGCCAATCGCCAGGTCATCGATGCCGTCGCTGTTGAAATCGCCAACCGCCAACGCGTGACCAAAGAAGTCATTCGGCTCCGCCGGCGTGCTGCTGCCAAAGCTGTCCTGCGTCAGCCGCTGCGGCCTGACAAGATCCGGACCCTCGGGCGTTGAGTAGAACACCGTCACCGCGCCCGTGTCGTCCGCGAAGGTGTTTTCATACGGGTGCGCAACCGCCAGCTCATCAACGCCGTCGTTGTCGAAATCGCCGGCCGCCAGTGCCGCGCCGAATCGATCGGCGCCAGAGTCATCATCAATCAGGTGCTGATAGATGTCGTCACACACCGGGTTGCTTCCTCCGCAGTTCAGGATCGCCGGCAGCCCCGCGGCAGACCCGTACACCACTCGAACGCCGCCCTGCACCAGCGGGGTGGGCGCGCCGAATACGGCATCCGCGTAGGCGTCATCATTGAAAAACCCCACTGCCAGCGCTTCTCCCAGCTGCTGATGGTTCTGTGAGCCGCTGATCGTGTCTCGGATACGCAGCGCCAACGGGGGGTGGGCGTTATCCAGACCAAAGGGAAGTTCCAGATCGGTGCCGATTTGCTGCAATACGAAAACATGCCCCTCCCGTTCTCGACCACCGTTGGTGCCGGGCGCGCTCACCAGCAGATCGGGCAGACCGTCTGCGTTGAAGTCGCTGTCGCGGCGCTGCGCCAGCGCGGGATTAAAATTGGGTACGTTCGGGTTGGTCCCCGCCGCCTGCTCCTCAAGATCGTCGAAGCCATCTCGATCAAAATCTGGATCTGCAGGATTGGAAAACACACGGGTCGACACGCCGCCATCGGTGGCGTACCAGCCCACGCGCAGCTCTTTGAAGTCATTGATGCCGTCGTCATCGCTGTCTTCGTCGGTATCCGAAGATCCGTTCAGCAGCTCTTCTCTAAAACCCACACCGTCTCCGTCCCGGTCCTCAAGGTGAACCAGCGTGAGTGACCATCCGGGCAACAGCCGAATTTGAGCCATATCGTAGGGCTGATCCGCAGGGTTGAGCAGCTCCAGCACCTGATCACCGAGCTGAAAAGAACGATAGATGGCCACCCATCGTTTGCTGCGGGCCGGGTCTGCCGATACCCCGCGAATACTGGTGATGCCCGTCTCCGGGCTTGCCTGGTAGGGAATCTTCAGGATGTCTTCAAAGATGTGATCAAGGCGCATTTCTCTCGGGTTGCCGCCGCTGTCTGGATTCACCGGCGCGACGTAAAACTTGTCCTGTTTTCGCTCGCTGCCGTAGTCGATCAGAATCGTAGCGGTAACAGCCTGGATTTGCGTCTCCTGATTGCCGAAACTCACCCCGGTTTGCTCATTGATGAGCGAAGCCACCTGGGCTTTCACCACAATATTGCGTGAGCTGCCCAGGATCTGCTGGGCCAGCCGTTCATCGTCAAGTTCCGCCTGAAAAATGTCGCCGCTGAAACTGTAGGGGGTCAGGTTCGGGTTATCGCAGGACTCACTCAATACGCCCAGGCTGGTTTCCGGGAATCCGCCCGGCACCGCCAGGCTACCGTTGCCAATGGTGCGAAACGCCCCCGGCGTCAGGGGATCAGCAATACCGGCGATCAGGCGCAGATCAGTCACCTTCATCGACAGGTTGCCGGCATTGCACAGCACCACGCCGTCCATCCGGATCCTGCCGCCATCGAAGGTCGTGTCCTCCCGCTGGGATACGGCCTGGGAGCGGGACGCCGCCTCGCGGTTTTCTGTGGTCTGGCTGCCGCTCCAGGTGTGGGAAGTCTCGATACTCCCCGTGACGGTGGTTTCCGAGCTCACCCCGAGATCGGTCAGCGACGCGCTGACGCCGGACGTGGTCGAAACCTCCAGGCCCACGCTGACGCTGCTCTCAAATGAGGTCGTGTCCGCCACACTGGTTTCCTGAGTGCGCTCAGTGGCCACGGTTTCCTCCGAGCCGACGCCTGTGGTGTAGTTGAGAAACACGTTCGGAACGGACGTCAGTTGAATATCAAGTACTGGCACGTCGGCGATACGCGGATTGAACTTGAAGGGGTCAGATTCGGGAAAAAACCGGTCTGCCTCAATGCCATCCAGCAGGCCATCGCCGTCGGTATCGGCGTTGTCGATCAGCGTACCCAGCGCCTGCTCCCAGCAGTCGTTGGCGCCGTCACCGTCGCTGTCTTCCGGGGTAATCTCAAAGCTGGGGTTACGAAGTCTCGGGCAGTTTTCGATGAGTGTCCGCGGCTCAAAGTTATCCTGGAAAATGACCTCGAAGGCCGGAGAATCACCGGCAGATACCAAACCGCTCAGCCCCAAGGCGAAACCGCCGGCCACAAAGCGCCAACCCGCGGCCGCTGAACCCGCCCTGGTCGTGTCATCATCCGTCTTTGGCCAAAAATTGCTCAAGCTTGCCGCCATGTCCGTCGCTCCAGGAAATGTCCTTACCGGGTAAAGCCGAAACCGGGCACGATTTCGATCATCGGATAGGAAAAAACCTCCAGCGCTGATCGAATGGACTGACGAATTGCAGTAAGGTGGTGCCGCCAGGGCCTTTTTCCTGGCAATTGAAGCTGCGCAGGTCCGACGATGGGAGAAGCGCCCGGCCAGATTACGAAACTGCTTGCCCGCTTTGGCAAAGGCGACCCGGCGGTGGACAGTGAGCTGGCTGAGCTGATCTACGACGACTTGCGGCGCCAGGCCCGTCGCCTGTTTCGATCCGGAAACACACCCACCATCCAACCCACGTCGCTGGTTCACGAGGCGTTCGAACGCCTCGTTAAGGTTGAGGTCGACTGGAACGACCGAACCCACTTCTTTGCGCTGTCAGCGCGCTTGATGAAACGTCTTCTAATCAACCATGTCAGTGCCGGCCGGGCGCAAAAGCGCGGCGGAGCGGCGGTGCGCGTCACACTGAACGAACAGGCCCTTGCGGACACAAGCGATACGGGTCTGATCGAACTCACCGATGCACTGGACGCGCTGGCAACAAAAGACGCGCGTAAGGCAGAACTGGTGGAGCTCAAATATTTTGGCGGACTATCGCTGAGTGAGATTTCCGCGGCTACCGGCCTGTCTGAGGCCACGGTGGGTCGGGATCTGCGGTTCGCCCGAGCCTGGCTGAAGGATCGATTGACCCAGCATCGGTGACCGGAAAGCGGCAGATTTGCGGCTAGCTATACATGAATACCCGCAACTCACCAGGAGGCTTTGATGACCGGGGATACGTTTCGCAAACTGGAACAGGTGTTCAGCGACGCGCTGGCTCTTGACTCTGATCAACACGCCGCGCTTATCGAGAATCTCGCGACAAGGTCACCGAAGCTGGCCCAGCAGCTGAACGCCCTGCTAACCGCCGACGGCGATGTCGACTGAGGAATTTTGTCGTTTTAGGAGGACTTCTGCGTAGAATCTAACCGAACAGATCACGTGAAAACCCACCCACATCACTGGTTGATCGGCAGCGGCCTCTAAGTCAACGCCCGGTACCCGTTTAGGAGGCTTCATGCCAAAACCGACCCTTATCATCTTGCTGCTTGCGGGGCTGACCTTCGACGCGACCGCGCAGCTTTCCAGCACCTTTACCTACCAGGGGCAGCTCGAGTCAGGCGGCCAGCTCGCCAACGGCAGCTTTGATTTCCGTTTTGTTTTGTTTGACGCGCCCTCGGACGGCGCCGAGGTTGGAGTTCCGTTCGAGATTGACTCGGTTGACGTCGTCAACGGCACCTTCATCGTGGAGCTCGATTTTGGCGACACGCCCTATGACGGCACTCAACTGTGGCTGGACATCTCCGTTCGCGCTGCTTCCGGGCCCGGCGAACCTTACACAGGGCTCACGCCGCGGCAAAAGGTTACCGCCGTGCCCTATGCGCTGCATGCCGACATGGTGGCAACCAACGCGATTTCCGCCGCTGAGATTGCCGACGGCGCCGTGGGACCCACCGAAATCGCGGGCGGCGCTGTCGGAGCGCCAGCCTTGGCCGGGGCAGCGGTAGGCACGCAGGCGATCCAAAACGGAGCGATTACCCAGGCAAAGCTAGCGGTCAACTCAGTTTCTTCCGCGCAGGTGGTTGACGGTAGCCTCGGCTCGGCCGACGTCGCATCGGACCAGATCCAGCTGCGCGTTCGCGGCTCCTGCGCTGCGGACACTTATCTCGCAGGCGTAAACGCCGATGGTTCGGTGCGGTGCGTCGGTTTGCCTTATGGTCTTGCCCGGTCGGTGACTTCACCCGTCGGTACCTCTGGCGGTGAGGTCGCTGTGGTGGTGGGCGAAGGAAACCGCCCGCTGATTTCTTTTTACGACGGACTGACCACCGACCTGCGTCTCCTGGATTGTCTCAACGATGTCTGCAGCGCGAGTGAAACTCGCACGCTGGACAACAGCGGCGTGGTCGGCCGCTTTTCTGATATAGCCCTGAGAGCCAACGGTTTACCGTTGATCAGCTATATCGATAGCGGCGGCGATCAGCTCAAGTTCTACGACTGTACCGACGCCCGTTGCACGACAGGCGTGGCACGGGAACTCACCGGCGTGGGATCCGCCATCCAGGCCACCAGCATCGCTGTCAGAAACAACGGTCGCCCCATCATCAGCTATCACAACGGAGTCACCGACTCCTTAAACGTCTACGACTGCACGAACTCCACATGCACCATCGGCGCTGCCCGTACGCTGGACGCCACCGCGTCCGTGGGCTTTCAGTCGAGCATCGCGATCGGCGTAGATGGTTTTCCGGTCATCAGCTACTACGACGGTGACAACGACCAACTGAAACTCTACGCCTGCAACGGCAGCACCTGCAGCGCCGGTACTGCGCGGATCCTCGATAGTGACGGCAACGTCGGTCTGTTCACAGCCATCGCCATCAAGTCCGACAATTTCCCCATCATCACCTACTACGACGCCACCCTTGATCAGCTAAAGGCCTATCGCTGCAGTAACTTCGTTTGCTCTTTTGGCACAGACGTGGTCCTGGATACAGTCAGCAACGTCGGCGGTTTTACCAGCATTGTGATTCGGGCCGACGGCTTGCCGATCGTGAGCTACATCGACAACACCAACGACGATCTCAAACTTTACGACTGCCTGGACAGCAACTGCAGCAGCGGCATCGCCCGGCGCCTCGACCAGCGCACCGTGCTGGCGGGCCCCACGAGCATCGCGCTATCCGAGGAAGGTTTTCCCATCATCGCCTACGAGGACAACACGTCGTCCACGGTTCGTCTCTATCGCTGCGGCGATGCTGCCTGCGAACGGTAGCTGTGGGGTCCAGAAGACAGTTATTCAGACAAAACCGGCTCCCTTTGCGATGCAAAAACTTACCCACAACGTGCTTCACCCAGGATTTGTCGTTGAGCTGCGCGGCGTTGATCTCGCCCGCCATACGCTGGATCCGGACCGGTTTGCCGAAATTGTCACTGCGATGGATGAGTTTGGGGTTGTGGTGCTGCCAGGTCAGAACCTGACCGATCAGCAGCTCCTGGCCTTCGGGGAACGTTTTGGCCCGGTTTACAAAGGTCCGGGCAACCCTGCCCGCAAGAAGACTGCGCCGCCAGGCGTAGCTGAGATATCGAACCTCGGACCCGACGGCGAGCTGGTCCCTCCCGCGCACGAAACCCAGAAGTTTTCGGACGGAAATCGCTTCTGGCACTCCGATCTGTCGTTTACCGCCGGCGGCGCGGCCCACTCGATGCTCTGCGCGCTGGAAGTGCCAGCGTACGGCGGCGAAACCGAGTTTGCCGACACCGCCCGCGCCCTGGAGACGCTCCCCGCAGCGATTCGGGACAAAATTGCGGGACTTAAGGCGCTGCACAGCTTGCGGTTCTCCCGGGCGAAGACGGGCTATGTTGACCCCTTCCAGGATAAGCGGCAGAAGCCGGCAGCGTTTTCCCACCCGCTGGTCTACACCAACGCCAAAACCGGTCGCCGCTCACTCTATATCGGCTCTCATGCGGGACAAATCGAAGGGCTGGACGAGGAAAGCAGCACGGTCCTGCTTGACGAGCTGCTGTCGGAGGCAACGCAGGTCGAGAACCAGTACAGCCATCGCTGGGCGGTCGGCGACCTGGTGATCTGGGACAATCGACGAGTGTTGCATCGTCGCGGTGATCGAGTTGATCCGATGGAGCGACGCTCCATGCGACGGGTAACTGTCCTCGGTGATCTCACCGGCGTCGCAGTTGACGAAAACCCGGCACTCTGACCCATCCGGATTCGCTCCGTCTTCGCTAGGGCGCCCACCATTCTCGACCGTAATCTGCTAACGTGGCCACTGGTTTTAGGAACCGGGAAAGGCTGAATGAAACAGGTGTGGAGCTGCATTTTTCTTCTTGCTGCCATGGTGGCGGGTGGTGCTTCCCAGGCAGCGTGGGAGCCGCCGGAACTGAGCAAAGAGGATATGCAGCGCGCCGAGGACATGTACCAAACCTACTGCTCGCTTTGTCATGGGAAAGATCGCGAGGGCTATGCGGCTGACCACGCCCCCTCCCTTCGCTCCAAATCCCTTCTGAGCACCGGCCTGCCCAACTTTGTCTATATGACCATTGGGTGGGGCCGAGCCAATACCGCCATGGAGGGCTACAGCAAAGAGATGGGGGGTCCGTTAAGCCGTGAAGACATCGGGCTTCTCACAGTCTGGCTTGCCACGGTGGAGCCGGTCGAGTTCATCGAGCTGCAGACCGACTCGGTGGTCGGAGATGCAGAACAAGGCGCAGCCCTCTACGCCGAAAACTGCGCCGAGTGCCACGGTGAAACGGGCCAGGGTGTCACCGCACCCTCGCTTGGCGATCAGGCCCTGCTCGCACACGCCTCCGATCAGTTTCTTCGCTACGCCGTTGTCAACGGCCGCGACGGCACGCCGATGAAAAGCTTTTCGGATGTGCTCAGCGACGAACAGATCGACAGCGTTGTCGCCTACCTGCGCAGCCAGTCGTCCGGCTGGAGCCCGAATCCGCCGAAGCTCGTGAGTCCGCCCTCACCCGAAGAATATGTCCTGAATCCTGACGGCGAGACGCCCACTTTCACGCTGCGAGAGGATCGCTACGTGCCGGCAGCGGAGGTGGTCGCCGCCCTTGAGCAGAAAAAGCGGTTCATACTGCTCGATACCCGACCCGCATCAGCCTGGCAGCGCAGTCATATCCCTGGCGCTGTTCCCATGCCGTACTACCGGGAGAAGGAACGAGCCGGAGAGAATCTGCCAAACGACGGAACATGGATTGTCGCGTACTGTGCGTGTCCGCACGCGGCGTCCGATTTTGTGATCAACAACCTGCGCGAACTCGGCTATCAAAATACGGCTGTCATCGACGAAGGCATCTTACGCTGGACCTCGATGGGGCTGCCGGTCACCACCGGCACCGCGCTGGAATCTGATCACTGACGCGGTCATGACGGCCCTGGGTTGATCGCGTGCGCAAGTTCCTTTTCGGGGTCACAGCCGTTGTCGCTCTCGCCTACCTCGGCTTATTCCTGGCGAGAGCCGGAGGTGATGGGCTTGATCACGGCGATAAACTCGATACGGGCATGTACGGAAAAGTAGCGATCTTTGGCGCGACGGGCACAATCGGGGACGGCCTGCTGAAGGCGGCGCTCAACGACCCCGACGTCAACGCCATTCACGTCATCACTCGCCGGCCGTCACCGCGGATTGAGGCCGGGGTGGCAACCGGCAAGGTCACCATGACAATCCACAAAGACTACCTGGACTATGCGTCGCTAACGGACTCGATCGCTGAGGTAGACGCGGTCTACTGGGCGATCGGGATCAGTTCAACCGGTGTCGACGAACAAAGGTACGGCGAAATCCACGTGGACTATCCCTCTCGGTTCCTAACCGAGTGGCTGGCCGCGAGCCAAAAGCCCCAAGCGTCATTCCACTACGTCAGCGGCAGCGGCGCCAAGGCCGAATCCCGCATGATGTGGGCGCGGGAAAAAGCACGGGCGGAGACGCAGCTGGCCAGCATGGCCGCAGGTTCGAACATCCGGGTGGTGTCCTACCGCCCGTCGGTCATCCTGCCGACCGAGGCCGAGGCCCACCTCGGGCATCGATTTCTTTACGCCATCCTGGCGCCCATCAAGGCAGCGGTCGCCGCAGAATCGATCGGACGGGCGATGCTGGAGGTGAGCGCGAGAGACGAAGACTACGCGAGCGGGACCATCCTGGAAAACCGGAAAATCATTGCACTCAATTCGGTCTACCTGGAACGCCGTCCGTAGCGCCAACCCGAAGGACCAGCCGTGACCCGAGAGTTCGAGGAATTTGCTGAAAAGGCCCAGGTCAGCAACCAAGAAATCGGACTGAACTCGGGCGTCATCTGGTACTCGCACCGTGCCAACGGGCCAGCCGGCTCCTACGATGCATTTCTTCCCGCCGGTCTTCATATCAGCTGCGGGATCGCCAACATCCGTACACAGGCTGACGGCTTTGGAGGGTTCGAGGCGGCGGGCCCGGTGATGAACGTACTCTACGCACCTGATGATTCCGTCTGCTTCCGAACCGAAGTAGGGTCCGGTGCCGTCAGCTCCTTTGGCTACTTTGTGCCTGCTGAGGCACTGGAAGATGACGATGGCGTAATCGCCGGCATCGCTCAGATCGCCAAAGGCGCGCCGTTGATTCCTATCGCGGGCAAGGCACTACGATCCGTTCCTCGCCTCGTCACGTCAGTCAGCAACGAGTTTTGCGGAAAAGATCTGGAGATGATGTACCAAAGCCGAGCGTTGGAACTCAGCGCCATGGTGTCGTCGCTCTTGCAGGGGCGCTATGGCCGCGTCAAGTCGAGCAGACTCCAACGCAAAATGCAGGAAGTCGTGGATGGCATCGAGGCTGGTCTCGCCATACCGGTCACTTTGGATGATCTAGCGAAACGACACGGAATGAGTGCTCGGGTCCTGACCACCGCGTTCCGGAACACCTTTGGTGAGTCCATCGCCGAGTTCCTCATCCGACGACGCATGGAAGAAGCTGCTGCTCTTCTCGAGGCTGGTGCACTGGTTGCCACCGCGGCCAACGCGGTTGGTTACAGCCCTAACGCGTTCAGTACCGCCTTTGCCAGGTACTACGGATTCCCGCCGAGCAAGCTGCTGAATCACAAGCGTCGCAGCGCGTAGGAAAACCGCTCGATCGCGTAGAAATCCCGCTTGCTGGGGCCACGATCGCTCCTGCAGTATTGAGACGTTCATAAACGTTACGTTGTAACGTTTCCTCTGTCGCAGTCGGAGCCCGCATCGGCCATGCATCGCCCTTTTGCCCCCCAAATTTCCGCCGGTAAACCGATCTACACGCTGCTGTTCGCAATCGGTTCCGTCCTGGTACCTCATGTCACCGTTTCGGCGCAAACAGAGCCTGATCAGGAGGAGTCTGCGCCAGCAGAGGTCGAAGAGATTGTTGTTACGGGCCAGAAGCGCGAAGAAAGCTTGCTGGAGAGTGACCTGTCCGTCACTGTTCTGGACGCGGCGACCATAAGAGAAACCCGGCTGCGCGACGTTCGTCGCATCGACGACCTCGTACCTAATGTCCAGTTCAACGAGAGCGGACAGCTCAGCTCTGTGTTCGTCTCGATACGCGGGATTGAATCAAACCCGTTCATCGTCAACCGCGCAGCGATATACATTGACGGGATACCATTTCGCGAACTGAGTAACGCGGTTCTCAATCAAATTTCCTCGATCGAGGTACTGCGCGGCCCCCAGTCAACGCTTTACGGCGCGAACAGCGAGGCGGGGCTGATCCTGATCACAACACGCCAACCCCAGGAAACCGTTGAGAGTCAGGTTCGACTGACGGCGTCAACCTACAACGGCGACCTGGGCTATGGGGTCGACGGGTTTGTCGGCGGCCCCCTGATCGACGGGACTTTGCTGGGTTCCCTGGCCTTTAAAGCCTCGGAAGAAGATGCCTACATCTCCAACCCCGCCTCTTCGATCGGCGAGCCCGGCGAGATCCGTGATCTTTTCCTTCAGGGGCGGCTGACCTATACGCCGACGGAAAACCTGGAGATCAACGCAACGGCTTATATCCTGGATACGGACGCGCCGGGGCTGTTTGAACAAGAGTATGCGCCGCTCGATCGTGACCTTTATGACCAGACCTATCGGGATTCCTTCAACGGTGGCCGAAGCGTGGGTCGGTTCGAGTTCCTGAATGACGCGCCAAAACTGACCACCGAACAGAACATCGTAGCTGGCCTGAGCGCCACTTATGAGCTCGATTACGGCGCGTTGGACTTCGCCTTCTCCTACGCTGATGCCGACGAAGATTCAGCAGGTCTGGATCTGGATTTGACGGCGCTCCCAACCATCGCGGGTCGCGATATTGAACAAGAGACCATCGTAAGCGGTGAGGTGCGATTCACCTCGCCCGACAGCGATGTCTTCGAGTACCTGATCGGAGCATCCTTTTATCGCGAAGAGGACGAAATCCAGCTGGGTACAGCCTTCGGACCTGCGAGCCTGGACAGCTACGCCCTGTCACCGCCGCAGGCCAACGAATCAAGAGACTTCGCCCTCTTTTTGTCGGCAACGGCAGGACTCGGAATCGAGGGGCTATCAGGCACTCTTGGCCTACGCTGGGATCGAGCCAAACGATCGACCGAGCAGCAGGAAGGCATCCTCGACCTTGGCTTTGCCCAGCTTCCTTTTCAGGATATTTCTCTTGAAGAGACGTTCGAGGAGTTTCTGCCGAGGGGAGTTCTGAGCTACGAAGCTACCGATAACCTGAACCTCTACGCCAGCGCATCGAAGGGCTACATCCCTGGCGGCTTTAATCTCGCAGCCGCGGATGCTGCGCTTTCTGACGAGGTGGTCCGCTTCGACCAGGAAACGGTCTGGAGCTATGAGCTCGGTCTGAAAACCCGTTTCCCCAACGGCCGAGGCTATGCCAACTTTTCGGTTTTTTACATCGAGTCCGACAATTGGCAGGAAGTACAGGTTTTGTTTAACGATCAGGGGCAGGTTATCTCAACAGCATTTATTGCTGCCAACGCCTCCATCGAGAGCACCGGGTTCGAGATTGAGACGGCCTACGAGGTGAACGACAATCTCAAGCTCAACGCAGCAATCGGCTATACAGACGCCACCTACCAGGATTTTCAATTTACGGCCACCGAAAACCTGCGCGGCCTGCCTGTCAAACTGGTGCCCGAGTTTGACGCCAATCTGGCAGCCCGCTACGAGACAAACAGCGGTCTGTTCCTCAGGGGAGAGATCAGCCTGACCGGCGACACGCCGCTTGACGAGCGCAGCCTTACAACCCGGGATTCCGTCGCCGTGTTCAATCTGCAGGCAGGCTACGAGGGCGAACGCTACGCCCTTCGGTTCTTTGCGGAAAACCTGACCAATGAGCGTCTCGAGAGCGGTCTGGCATTCGGCAATTTCAGTGGCGACGACGGGAACTTTTATGCGCCGTTTGATGCGCCCCGAATCATCGGCTTTGAAGCCGAGATGAACTTCTAGGCGACAATCACACGGGCAAATCATCGAGGCGCAAGATGCGATCCCGCGCCGGTTGTGCTCACCGTTCGCTGTCGAAAATCAACTTCGCTCTTTCACCTGAGCCAGGGTCGCCAGAATGGCGTCGACAACCTCCAGGTGCTGGTTCTTGTCGTCGCCGGCAGAAATCGCGACCGCGGCGCGATCAAACAATGCCGAAAGCTGCAGCGTTAAGGGCTCGACGGGTAGCTTCTTCAGCTCACCGGCCTGCATTGCGGCCTCAAGCCCTAAACGAAGAGAGTCGGCAGAGGTTTCGCGGTCAATGCGGCTCAGTTCCGCTGGACCGAGCACCACGGGCCCATCCAGCAGCATGATGCGCACGCGTCCCTGATCCTCCATCGCCGCCAGAAAGCCACGGCTGCCCTGCCGCAGCGCGTCAAGGGCCGAACGCGGGCTCGCCGTGGCGGAAGCGTCAATCTCTGCTGCGACCGTGGTGTACTCCTGGGTCACAACGGCGCGAAACAAGTCCAGCTTGTCGTCGAAGTGGTGGTAAAGAGCTCCGCGCGTGACGCCTGCCGCTTTGACGATGTCGGGCGTTGAAGTGTCGGCATAGCCGTTTTTCGCAAACAGCGTCCTGGCGGCCGAGATCAGCGCCTTGCGCGTGGCTTCGGTACGGGATTGGTTGGAACGTGGGGTTTTTTGGGCTTGCATACATACAGCCTGTATGTTTATGATCATATACATACACACTGTATGTATCTCACTGAGGCATCACAACATGAAATGCACCCAGTACTACCCGGTTATTCAGACTGACGACGTCGCAGCCACAAAAGCTTTCTACGTTGACCACTTCCGTTTCAGCGTGAGCTTTGACGCCGACTGGTACTGCCACCTGCAGTCAAAGGAAGACCCAAGTGTGAACCTTGCAATCCTTGAGAGTACTCACGAGACCATCCCGGAGGGCGGGCGCGGAATGACTCGTGGCCTCATCCTTAACTTCGAAGTCGAGGATGTCGACGCAGAGTTCGAGCGGCTCAAGCATGCAGAGTTGCCGATGTTAAAACCACTCACCGATGAGGCGTTCGGCCAAAGACACTTCATCACACGTGATCCTAACGGTGTCCTGATTGACGTCATCAAACCGATCCCGCCGACCGCGGAATTCGCTGCCCAATACACGCCGGAAGCGATTCCGACTGAGTGATCGCCTTCGGAGTGACAACACTCAATCCAACAACGCTGCTCGGAACGCCCTGCTCCCTATGCCATTGGGAGGCGGGGGTCGATCAGAATGATCCGAATGTCATTCACGTTCGTTCGCGTAGGACCGGTGACAATCAGATCACCCAGCGCGTCAAAGCACGCATAGGTGTTGTTGTCCTTTAAAAGAGCGCCGGGGTCGAGCCCCAGCGCTGCGAGGCGCTGCAGCGAATCGGCGTTCACGTAGCCCCCGGCGTTGTCCTCGGTGCCGTCGATGCCGTCACTGTCACAGGCCAAGGCCTCAATGCCTTCGGCACCTGCAAGCGTGAGCATCAAGCTGGTGAGGTACTCCAGGTTAGGGCCACCGCGTCCATTGGCGTTGCCGACCTGAACGACCAATTCACCTCCGGAGATCAGCGCGACGGGACACTCTTCGTTGCGGCACTCAACGGCCAGCTGAGCGTGCTCCGCGCCCACCCGCGTCGCGTCCCCCTGCAGGTCATCACCAAGCATTCTGACCGTCCAGCCGTCAGCTTCAAGATCAGTCCTGATCGCCGCCAGAGCGGTCCTGGCGCTGGCTGCTACCACCACCGGGTGATCCGGCGCCCGACGCCGTTTTGCCGCCCTCAGTGCCTCTACCAGCCCGGGCTCCGGTTCGCCAACGTATTGCCTTAACACTCTGATTGCCGCTGCCGGATCGGGGTCCATGGGAATCGATGGTCCAGACGCGATATCGGACGGCGCATCCCCCACGACGTCAGAAATCAAAAACGTAGAGAGTTCGGCGCCTGACGTGACTCGGCTTGCGAGTTGGCCACCCTTGATGGCGGATAGATGCTTTCGAACGCAGTTGATGTCTTCGATCGGCGCACCGCTGCGCAGCAGCTTTTGGGTGAGGTCTTTTTTCTGATCGACCGAAACGCCATCGATTGGCGCGCAAAGGAGCGCGGACCCGCCGCCGGAGAACATAAAAAGGACGCGATCTTCTGGGGCCACAGCCTCGGCAATCTCAAGCATTCGCCGGGCGCCAAATACCGATCTCTCATCCGGCACCGGATGCCCCGCCTCGAGCACCTCGACCAGGCCGGTGCTCGACGGTGTTGTATGGCCGTATCGCGTGACGACCAGACCCTCGCAGCGGCCCTTTAAATGCTCGTTCGCGACGGCCGCCATTTCCGCCGCCGCCTTACCGGCACCGAACACCACGTTTTTGCCCTGCGGCGCGTCGCCCGGCAGGAGGTCGGGCAGGACAATCGCCGGCGCGCAGCGGGCTACCGCGGTCCTGAAGCGCTCTTCGAGATACGCCCGACCGCTGGGCTTGCTGGGTTTCCTGAACTGGACGGCGCTGCACTCCCGGGCTGGCTGCCCAGCAAACGTAGGCGCAATTGACGGCTCGGGCAACCAGGGACCCCGATTTTGGTCCGGTTGGCGCATCGACATAGTGTCTCTGGTCTGCGATAAGATGCTGAGTATGACCACGCTGGCTAGTGCTCATGACTGAACCCCGGCCCGTGTCGGCGACCTCCGTCGACCCGTTGTCGATCGACTTTCGAGCAAGCTGCGGTCGTGGCGCCCAGCTGATGGTTCGCAGCCGCGACCCTGGCGCCGTGGAGCTTCCGCGAGGCCAGCAGGAACACATGCTGTACTGTAGCGTCGGGACGCCGGTAGACGGACTGCCGGTCGTTTCCTCACTGCAGACCGAACAGGGCGAGTGGTCTTGGCAGAACTGCCCGACCAACCACATCACCTTTGTCCCGGCGGGCTATCCGATGAGCTGGGACTGGAACTATCGGTCCTCCTCGATTCATCTGACGCTGCCGCCGGGCCTCATCGACGGCATGGCGCAGGAGATCGGCGAGCCCTGGAAAGCGGCGGCTTTGAGGCCGCAGTTTCGCGTCTTTGATCAGCACCTCGCGACGCTGCTCGGCGAGCTTCACGCCGAGGTCAGCCTGTCCGAAAACGGGGCGGACCTCAGCGTTACCTCGTTGATCAACCTTGTGGGCGTCCGCCTGCTGAGGTCCGCTGAAGTATCGGACAAAGCGCCAACGGAGTCCGCTGGCGCGACGGTTAGCGCAGTCAGACTGGCGCAAGCCGTTGAGTACCTTTCTGACCGGGTCGGTGACCGGGTGACTCTTGAGGAGCTGGCCCAGGCTGTTGGCATGTCCCCGTTTCACTTCTCGCGATCGTTCAAGAAAGCCACCGGCCTGCCGCCCCACGAATTCCACATTCAGCTTCGGATCAGCCGGGCCCGGGAGCTCTTAAGAACCCGTACGCGCCTGCCCGTCGCACAGATTGCCGCGGATTTGGGTTTTGCCGACGAAAACCACCTGCGGCGACATTTCAAACGCGTGGTGGGTATGTCGCCCGCGGCCTTTCGCAAGAGCCGCTAGCGCCCAACACCGCAAGATCGTTCTGCTTCATCGCAACGACGTTCTATTGTCAGGTCTTTATCGCCGATAGCTTGGTCCTGCACGAATAACCGTGTGTCTGTTTACCAGGTATCGGGAGACTACTTATGAAAGCGGCGGGAATCATGGGCGCACTGCTGGCGTCCGCCTCAATCCTATCCACTTCGGCGCTGGCTGAATCCTTCAAGATCAAGGACGGCGAGCTCAAGCGACCGGTTGGCTACCGTGAATGGGTTTACGTCGGAACGCCCGTTACGCCGAACGACATGAACAACGGCAAGGCCGCCTTTCCGGAACACCACAACGTCTATATGGAGCCAGGCGCGTGGAAGCACTGGAAGCGAAAGGGCGAATTCAAGGATGGCACCATCCTGATCAAAGAGCTGGTGAGCGTCGGCAGCAAGTCTGCGGTCAGCGGCAATGGCTATTTCCAGGGCGAGTTCATCGGTCTTGAAGCAACCATCAAAAGCGCCCGCCACTTCCCGGACGAACCTGGCAACTGGGCATATTTCAGCTTCTCGACACCCGACCACAAAAGCCTAAAAGAAACCGCCTCGGCCTTCCCCACCGAGGCCTGTAACGCCTGTCACGCGGCTGCCGCTGCGGACGACTTTGTCTTCACGCAGTATTACCCCGTGCTGCGTGCGGGCAAAGCCACCGGCAAAGATGCGGTCGGCGGTCGCAAGTCGGACCTGTC
>JANQOZ010000049.1 GCA_028285525.1 Lysobacterales bacterium | reverse complement strand
ACCTTTCCTTACGCGCTGGCTATCTGCCTGACGGCGCTGGCCGGGGGCGTGTTGAACAGCTTCGGCCGGTTCGCCGTGCCCGCCTTTACGCCGGTGCTGCTCAACGTGGCGCTGATCACCGCCGCTCTGGCGCTGGCGCCCCGCATGGCAGAGCCGATCAAGGCGCTGGCCTGGGGGGTACTCGGCGCCGGTGTCATCCAGCTGGCGTTCCAGATCCCCTCGCTGATGCGCCTGGGGCTGCTCCCACGGCCGCGCTGGAACTGGCGCCACGAAGGCGTTGTGCGCATCCGAACGCTGATGCTGCCCGCGCTATTCGGGTCCTCCGTGGCGCAGCTCAACATCATGCTGGACACGCTCATCGCCTCGCTGATCTCAGTGGGCAGCATCACCTGGCTTTACTATTCCGATCGCCTGCTGGAGTTCCCCCTGGGTCTTTTTGGCATCGCGCTGTCCACCGTGATCCTGCCGACGCTGTCGCGCCTGCACGCACGCACCGAAAGCCAGGGGTTTTCCGAAGCGCTGGACTGGGGCCTACGCTTAGGGCTGATGATCGCGCTGCCGGCGGCGCTGGGATTGATTCTGCTGGCTCAGCCGCTGGTTGCGACGCTGTTCAACTACGGCAGCTTTACCGACGCTGACGTTATCAACACGGCAGCGAGCGTTATTGCTTACGGCGCCGGGCTGCCGGCTTTTGTTGCGATCAAGGTGCTGGCGCCGGCTTTCTACTCCCGCCAGGACACCCGAACGCCGGTCCGGGTGGCAGTCATCGCCATGGTGTCCAACATGGTGCTCAACGTGCTGTTTGTCGCGCTGCTGATGCGCTATCCCGTTGCGCCTCCGCACGCCGGCCTGGCCGCGGCCAGCTCGCTGTCCGGCTATCTGAACGCCACTTTGCTGTATCGACAGCTTCGCCGGGAAGGCGTGATCGTGCACAGCGCTCGCTGGCTCCGCAGCACGCTGTTTATGGTGCTCGGCTGCGCGGCCATATCTGCGATCGTGGTTGCCCTCGCGCCGGCCGCGGGGCAGTGGCTGGAAGCGTCGCTGCTGGAGCGCGTGAAGTGGCTTGCGCTTTGCGTGATCACGGGCGCGGCAAGCTATGGTTTACTGGCGCTGGTGCTGCGCGTTCCGGTGCGTCCGTCACAGGCCTGGCAGGAGTCGGACTAAGCTCGTTTTTGGCCCTGCCGGTGGCTATACTCGACCGTTCATGTCTTGCTCCTCAAACCAACTGTGAAGCTCTTTCGCGACCTCGATTTACGCCAGCCGATTGCACCCGCCTGCGTGGCGACCATCGGCAATTTTGACGGCGTCCATCTCGGCCATCAGGCGCTGATCGACAGAGTCGAAAAAGAGGCGGCCGATCGCGAGCTGGCCGCTGTGCTGGTGACCTTCGAGCCCCTGGCGCGAGAGTACTTTGCGCCGGAGCGGGCACCGGGCCGCATTTACAATGCGTCGCAGCGGATCCGGCAGCTTTCCCGACAGCATCTGGACGCGGTCTGGCTGATGCGATTCAACAGCTACCTCGCCGCCTTGTCGGCAGATGAGTTTGTGGAATACCTGATCAAAGGCATCAATCCGCAGCTGGTGGTTGTGGGGGAGGGCTTCCGCTTCGGCCGGGACCGCGCGGGCACGGTGGAGAGCCTGGCGGCAAACGGTGCCGTTGAGGTCATCGCCATGCCGGCGGTGTGCGTCGACGGCGAACGGGTCAGCAGTACCCGTATCCGCGGCGTTCTGGCCGATGGAGACATGGAAGCGGCGGCGCGCCTGCTGGGGCGTCCGTTTGGTATGTACGGCCGGGTGGTGCGCGGTCAGCAGCTCGGGCGGACCCTAGGTTTCCCCACCGCCAACATCCGGCTGCACCGGCGCAGCACCCCGATCAACGGGATCTTCGCAGTTCGGGTTTCGGGCGGCGGCTTGACGCAGCAGCCCGGAGTGGCCAGCATCGGCACCCGGCCAACGGTCGGCGGCAAGGAAACGCTGCTGGAGGTGTACGTTTTTGATTTTGGCGGCGACCTGTACGGCGCCCACCTCGACGTGACACTGGTGGCCAAGCTGCGGGACGAAGAAAAATTTGATGACCTGGACGCGATGACCGTCCAGATGCACGAGGACGCCAGGCAGGCGCGGAAGCTCCTGGCGGCCTGATAAGGACAGAAAGTGACGAATACCTATAAAGAGACGCTGAATCTGCCGCAGACGTCTTTCCCCATGAAAGGCAACCTGGCCCAGCGTGAGCCGCAGATGCTCAAGCAGTGGGCCGAGAGTGGCCACTTCGAGAAGATTCGCGAGCACAACGCGTCGCGCGACAAGACGTGGGTGCTCCACGACGGTCCGCCCTATGCCAATGGCGCGATCCACCTGGGGCACGCGGTCAACAAGATCCTGAAGGACATGATCGTCAAGTCGCGCATGCTCGACGGCTATTACTCCCCCTACGTGCCGGGCTGGGACTGTCACGGCCTGCCCATCGAGCTCCAGGTGGAGAAGAAGGTCGGCAAAGTTGGCCAGAAGGTCGACGCCGCAGAGTTTCGTCGTCGCTGCCGGGAGTACGCGCTGAAGCAGATCGACGTGCAGCGCGACGGCTTCAAGCGCCTGGGCGGCATCGGCGATTGGGACAACCCCTACCAGACGCTCAACTTCCAGTACGAAGCGGACATGCTTCGTGCGCTGTCGCAGATCATCGACAAGGGGCACCTGGTGCGTGGCGCCAAACCGGTGCACTGGTGCTTTGACTGCGGTTCGGCGCTGGCCGAGGCGGAAATCGAGTACCAGGACAAAACCTCTCCGGCGATCGACGTTGCCTTCGACGCGGTGGACCCGGCTGACCTGGCAAAACGGTTCGGCTACGACCTGAACGGTGAGCGCGTCAGCGTGGTGATCTGGACGACCACTCCCTGGACGCTGCCGGCCAACCAGGCGGTGTCTCTGCATCCTGACTTTGAGTACCAGCTGGTTCGCTTCGGCGCGGATCACCTGCTGGTGCTGGTCGGCGAACTCGCGGCGACCTGCCTGGAGCGCTACGGCGCTGAGGGTGAGCCCGAAGTGTTGGGGTCGGCCAAAGGTGCCGCGCTTGAGCTGGTTCAGGTGAAGCATCCCTTCGACGATCGCCAGGTGCCGCTGATCCTCGGCGATCATGTGACCACCGAAGCGGGCACCGGGAACGTGCACACGGCGCCGGCGCATGGCCTCGAAGACTTTGACGTCGGCGCAAAATACGAGCTGCCGGTGGTCAACCCGGTCGGGGATAAAGGCCTTTTTGTCGAAGGCACCCCGATCTTCGCCGGTGAGCACGTGTGGAAGGCCAACGATCACATCATCGAGGTCCTCCGCGAGAACGACGTGCTCCTGAAGGCTGAGGACTACACGCACAGCTACCCTCACTGCTGGCGCCACAAGACGCCGACCGCGTTTCGAGTCACGCCGCAGTGGTTTATCTCGATGGAAAAAGAGGGGCTGCGGAAGGACGTCCTGGAGGCGATCCCGGGCGTGCGCTGGGTGCCTGAGTGGGGCGAGCAGCGTATTAAAGGAATGATCGAAAGCCGGCCCGACTGGTGTATCTCCCGCCAGCGGACCTGGGGCGTGCCGATCGCGATTTTCTCGCACAAGGAAACCCACCAACCGCACCCGAACAGCGCTGAGCTGATGCGGAAAGTTGCGGACATGGTCGAAGCGGAAGGCGTGGACGCCTGGTTCGATCTGGACCCGACCACGCTCTTAGGGGATGAGGCGTCAGACTATGAAAAGGTCACCGACATCCTGGACGTGTGGTTCGACTCCGGCGCCTCCCACCACTGCGTGCTCGCACGGCGGGCCGAGCTGCCGGAAATCGCCGACATGTACCTGGAAGGCTCCGATCAGCACCGCGGCTGGTTCCAGTCGTCGCTGCTGACCAGCGTGGCGATGCACGGCCGAGCGCCTTACCGACAGGTGCTCACCCACGGCTTCACCGTTAACTCCGACGGCAAGAAGATGTCGAAGTCGGAGGGCAACGCGGTCGAGCCCCAGAAGGTGATGAACTCGCTGGGTGCGGACGTTCTGCGCCTGTGGGTTGCGGCGGCGGACTACCGCTACGAGATGTCGGTCTCGGAGGAGATCCTCCGGCGAGTGTCCGACTCTTACCGCCGCATCCGCAATACGGCGCGCTATCTGTTGGGCAACCTTAACGGGTTTGATCCGGCGAGCGACGTGCTGCCGATCGACGAGTGTCTCGCGCTGGACCGGTGGGCGATGGGGCGGGCTCACGAACTGCAGCAGGCGGTGATCAGCGCCTACGGTGACTACCAGTACCATCAGATCTTCCAGAAAATCCATCACTTCTGTTCTGTCGACATGGGTGCGTTCTACCTGGACGTGATCAAAGATCGCCTCTACACCACACAGCCCGACAGCCGCGCGCGTCGCTCGGCGCAGACGGCGATGCACCACATTCTGGAGGCAATGGTTCGCTGGCTGGCGCCGATCCTCAGCTTTACGTCGGAAGAAATCTGGCAGGCCATGCCGGGTGAGCGCAGCGACAGCGTGTTTATGGAAACCTGGTATGAAGCGCTGCCGGCCAAGCCGGAAGACGACGCCTGCGACGAGGAATTCTGGCGGCTGGTCCTGGCGGTTCGCGAAGCGGTGAGCCCCGAGCTGGAAGCGCTGCGCCGGGCCGGTGATATCGGCGCCTCGCTCGACGCGGAGGTGTCGGTCTACCTGCCAGACGCGCTTTATCAGAAGCTCCTGCCGATCGACAACGAGCTGCGTTTCGTTCTTATTACCTCGGGTGCCGGCCTGTTCCCGCTGGCCGACAAGCCGGAGGACGCCCTCACGGCGACGGTGGACGAGCAGGAAATCGGCATCACCGTCTCGCGCAGCACCTTTGATAAGTGCGAGCGCTGCTGGCATCGGCGGGCCGACATCGGAATGTCTCTGGCGCATCCCAATCTGTGCGGTCGGTGCCTGGTTAACGTGGTTGGCCAGGGCGAAACCCGGCACTTTGCATGAAGCCCGGCAGCGCGCTGCCGTGGCTCTGGCTGTCGGGGGTGGTCATCGTCCTCGACCAGCTCACCAAATGGATCGCGACCGACAACCTAGAGCGCTTTGAGAGCATTCCCGTATTTCCCGGGCTCAACTGGACGCTGCTGTACAACTTCGGCGCGGCCTTCAGCTTCCTGAACGTGCCGGGCGGCGCGCAGCGCTGGCTGTTTACGGGCCTGGCGGTAGTGATCAGCGTGGTGCTGCTGATCTGGCTTTCGCGAACGCCGCGCGCCGACTGGCGAACCGCAGTTCCCCTCGCGCTGATCGTCGGCGGCGCCATCGGCAACGTGATCGACCGAATCCGCCTGGGCTACGTCATCGACTTCATCGACGTCTACTACAGCCAGTGGCACTGGCCTGCTTTCAACATCGCAGACTCCGCAATCACCGTTGCTGCCGTCTTTCTGGTGGTCTGGGGCTTCCGCACCGCCCCGGAAAATCAGCAGTCCGACTGAATTTTTGCGGGCAATCGCACTCAAAATGTGGGAATATTTTCCGCCAAATGTTGTAATTGTGTGAATTAGTTCACGATTCGCTATAAAAAACAATAATTTGCGACGGGAATCTCTCTTGGTTTCTTTTGCAGTCGGGTAGACTGCCGAAAGTCATAGGGGTCAAAACGAAAAAACCGTGAGCCAACCCGCTCCCACAACGGCAAAATTCCAGATGCTGCGCAGCATTAAGGCGAAGGTTTCGATCTTTGCCTTGATGGCGACGCTCGTGCCGTCTGTGGTGCTCGGGCTGCTTCACTACAACAACAGCCTGACGCTGCAGCAGGACAAGATCAGCCAGGGCCTGCAGATGACGGCGGAGAACGCGGCACGTGAGGCCAGCAAATGGCTCGAGCAGCGTCGGCAGGCTCTGCAGATTTACAGCGGTGCAACCCCGATCGTGAGCAACATCGAGGGAGCGATGGATGCTGACCCGGATTCTCATAAGGCGATTGTGACCTACCTCGACTCGGTCATGCGGCGCTCTCCGGACGTGCTCGGGCTGGCGATTTATCGGCCGAACGGCGAGCTGGTGGTGTCCACCGAAAGCACGGCGCTGGAGCTGCCGCCGAGCTGGCTCAAGGCAAGTGTGCTGGATGATCTGGAAAGCCCGTTCCAGCCGGGACCGCCCAGCTCCCTACTGGTGGGCTTCCACATGACGGATTACGCCGGTGAGCGGCTCGGATTCATCACCAGCCGCGTCAGGGTGCGTCAGCTTACCAACCTGCTGAACCGCATCAGCGCCGCAACCGGCGAGTCGATCTGCCTGCTGGACGACCAGCGCCGAGTGATTGCCCACAACGAAGACGGGGCGGTTCATGATAATGACCTGCTCGGCGAATCGTTGCTGGCCCGTCTGCGCGGCGGCAACACGGTGAACTTTTGGCACCAGGACGGTACGGAGGTTGTCGCGCGGATGAGCGAACTTCCGAGCGCACCCTGGGCGGTGCTGGCGGAGCGAGACTCGATCGAAGCCTATGCGGATATCCGAAGCTTCCGCCAGCTCACCATCATCATCAGTACGTCTTTGATGCTGGCCATGGCTGGGATTGCCTACATCTTCTCAACCCGCACCCTGGCGCCGCTGCGACGCCTGACTCAGGGGGCCACGCAGGTAGCCAGCGGCGACCTCAACGTGCGCATCAAGGTTCGCGGCAAAGATGAAATCGCCTACCTCACGCGCGTCTTCAACAACATGGTGGAGCGGCTCGAGGCGGGGCGGAAGCAGGTCGAGAACGCCAGCCAGAAGCTGCGGGCCCAAAACCGCAGCCTGAAGGTGCTGTCCAACACCGATTCGCTGACGGGGCTGTACAACCGTCAGCACCTGAACGATCGGCTCGAGCGGCTGGTTAAAGCGAGCGCCGACGCGCGGCTACCGTTTGCAATCCTGATGATCGACCTCGACCACTTCAAGGCGCTGAATGACCAGTACGGGCACGTCGCCGGTGACCAGGCGATCCGCCAAATTGCTGAGCACATCCGCGACACCTTGCGGAAGAGCGACTACGCCGCTCGCTACGGTGGGGAAGAGTTTGTCGTGCTGCTGCCCAAGGTGGACGCCAAGCACGCTTTCGAGCTGGCGGAGCGGCTGCGCCTGGCGGTGGCCTCAACGCCGCTGCACTTCGATCAGAACGAACTGCACGTAACGGCCAGTATCGGCGTCGCGGCGTTCCCCGAGCACGGCAGGACCGGCGATCTGTTGATTCGAAGGGCCGACGCCGCACTGTACGAGGCAAAAGATCAGGGCAGAAACCGTACCGCGATCGCTACCAGCCCTGGACTCAAGGTTATTCCTGCGGAGATGGATTCGTCTGGCTGAGCAGCGGCTGGAACACCCAGCCTTCCAGCATTTCGTCGACGCGAACCCGGACCCAGGCGCCGCTGTAAGAGTAGCCCTGAACCTCGGTCCCTTCCTCCAGCACCGTGATTGATGGATGGTCCAGGCCGGGACCCTGGCGCAGATTGCTGTCCGTCGTAACCCAGAGCTGCACGAGATCGCCAAAAGACTCTTCGTTGGGCACCGGGCTCAGCGCCTCAACCAGATTTCTGGCGCCAGAGAGCCCGCGCTTGGCCTGATTGCTGAGGTACATGGCGCCGCCGAAATTCCCGGCCTCAAACTGAACGGCTGCAGCAGAAAGCTGCTCGCGGATCTTTTCGAGCTGCGGCGTGGAGTTGTCGGAAAACTCGGCCAGGAGCACCTCGGCCTCGGCAATGTTCGAAGCGGCGTCAGCCCGGCTGACGTTGCCGCGTAAGCGAGCCTGGGTACGCACCACCTCAGCGATTGCGTCATCAGCCGCGATCCGCGATTCCTCCACCTGCACCTTGAGGCGCTGCACCTGCGCGCTGGCCGCAATCAGCCGCAGTTCAGTCGCCGCCAGCTCCTCTTTCAGCTGTCGGATCTCAAAAGCCTGGCTGTTGGATTGCTCCCGCAGCAGCGCGTTATCGGCCTGCAGCGCCGCAACGTCAATCGCGGGCTCGTCGACGGCAGCGACGGCCTCAGGCTCCAGCGGCTCTGCCGCCTCCCGCTGGGGCAGGGCACAGCCAGCACAGAGACCGGCCGCAGCCAAAACCGCCGCAATCCCGCTTTTTGGGGGCAATTCCATAGGGAGCAAGAATACGCGCATGCCCTGGCAGCGTCACCCGCCGAAAGTGTAACGGCTTGTGACCAGCAGGCCTCACGAATATAATGCGCGTCCCGCCCATTGCCGGTGTAGCTCAGTTGGTAGAGCAACGCATTCGTAATGCGTAGGTCCGCAGTTCGAGTCTGCGCTCCGGCACCATTTTAATGGTTCTGATTCAGTGGTTTACGCACGCTAAAGCTTAAACTGCTGAGGTCTCCTGATTCCCTTTGTGCCTATTATAGGCCTGGGGATTTGAATGCAGTTCGGTGGTCCTGCCAAGACGACTGGCTGCAAATTGAGATAGGGCGGACGAACCCGAACTCTGACAGCGAGATACGCAGCCAGCGTCTTATCCGCTACTCTGCGGTCGATTGAGGCACAAAAAGTCGAAAGCCAGGCTCCAGCTCAAGCGCATCGACGTGGCCAGCACCTTGCCCGTGATCAACGATGACGTGCAGGTGGGTTCTTTCTCCTGGGTGGGTGACTACGCCCACGTTTTGGCTAGCAACCCACACACCGGCTATTCGAACTTGCTGGTTGTTTTCTTGAAAACTCACCTTTGCCTTGTGATGCGACCTGTGGGTGTGTGCATTGGCATGCCGGGGTCGCTTTAGAACGTGATATGTCAGCTCTGCCACCTCACCCTCGATGCGAAATGGAAAGCCTTTCTCTGGATCGAGCCCCAGGGATTCGAGTGACTGTCCGAGCCAGTCTTCCAGTTCTTTTGTGCTGCTTAGTGGCATCGGCACGTCTACTTCGCGCCAGGCTGTGGTTGCGCCATAAGCGATGAACGGCCCGCCGGTGGACAGATCGGCCTGAACAAGCTGACCTGTGCGCCTGATGCGCGAGACGAACACCTCGCCGTTGTAGACGGTGATCTCACCGTCGAGACCGGCAGCCGGTCCTACGGCAACACTCAGTTCATCTACGTTCAGATCTGACAGACGATAGGCTGCCGAGAGATCGCCGCCGGACAGCATCTGCTCTCGACTACCGATAGTTTCTAACCAGTAGCCTTCGGTCGACGCCTCGTCCTCCATTTCCTGTCCAAAGGCGAATGAATCGGTCCGCGCGAAGCCGCCCGCTTCATAGGCTTCGGACGAACGCTCGAAGAGGAACTCCAGGAAGACGCTTGTCAGCGCGACATCGCCGCGTTGCCGGCGGGTTGTGGCGACCGTGATATCGCTGCCGAAGGCGGCCGCCTCAGGAATCTCGACGTAGGCAAGCCTCTCAGGCGAACGTTCAGCGTAAAACCGTGCAAGATGCCCAAAGATCAGTCCCACCGGCGCGATGCGGTTCATCACGGCATAAGGAATATCTCTATGCTGAATCGCCAGGCGTCCTGGGAAATCCTGGATTTCGCGCGACAGCAACGACGCCGTTCGTTCGACTCCCAGCAGCTCATCGAGCGTAGCGATGTATTGCTTCCGTGCGCCACGTTCAAAAGGCGTTGCTATCACGAAGCTCAAATCGGAGGCGGCAAGAGCCTCCAAATCCTCAGCTTGTTTAACATACGTTCGGTCAACCAGAAGTCCCATTCCCCGGTGTCGAGCCAGAAGTCGTGGGGTTGTCCTGAGTAAGTTCTGTTCCTCAAGACGGGCCATTGGGCCGTGCCCGAGCATAACGATATCGGGGAAAACTGCTCCATCAGGCGCCACTGGGAGCGTCATGTTGCCGAACCGAAATCCCCCTCGCTCGATGCCGTTTGTGATCATCACCTGGGGCAAAGTTACGATCAGAATTTCATCGGCGGATAGGTCACACTGGCGCGAAGCAGCGCAAAACGCCGGAAACGCCTGAAGCGTCAGGGGGAGCAGCACCGGATATTGATTGCCCTCCGTGAAGATGGTTAGCCTGGCGCTTCCATCGACTGGCCCGATGACGTCGGGAACTGTGTTGGTCAGACCACCGTTGCGGCCCAACGCGCTGTCGACGCGGAATTCGTCAGAGTGAGTTGGATAACTTGGCCACTCGACGGGAAACTCGTCAGCCGAAGACGCTGATACGGAAGCGAGAGCAACGAATAGCACAATAGACTTGATTAATGTCATTGCGATCGAGGTTGCGGCACTAAGAAGGCTCATGTCGTTTTTCCAAAACGCAGTCGGCACGGTACACCGAATTGTCACGAAGCACTAAGCTCCTTCTGCTCCTGCAGGAATTTCATGCAGGACCCTTTACGCAATCGTCTGAACTGATGGGGCAGAGCCCGAAGCGGTTTACCGCAGGACACGGCTACTCAAAGCCATTGGCAAATAGAGCGTCTGCGCGAATCGTGATCAAAAAGGTCTGCGGCTGTGAGGTATCCTGACCGCCGTCGGCGACGCCGCCGTCGTCAACGGCTAGAACGGTGAAGTTTGAGGATCCGATGGCTTCCGGCGCGGGTGAGAATGTCAGGTTGCCACTGGAGTCGACTGCCGGTGAAACAGCGAAAAGATCTGGATTAGTAACATCGCTAACGAAAAGCGTGACGCCTTGGCCTTCTTCGTTTGGCGCGCCGGCATTGACGCTGGCCCAGGGAGTGATCAATATCGGCCCGGCGTTGACGCCAAATCCGGGTGGGTCCTCCGCGGTGAGGATGGGCGGGTCATTGATCCCCGTGATGTTCAAGGTCACGTTAAGCAGCTGGTCGTCGCTGGAAAAGCCACCTAGCGCACCAATCGCCGACGTAATGTCTATCCCCGTTCCCGATTCCCGCCAGCGTCCGTCCCACAGCCGGGCGAGCAGAGGAGCCGGCTGGCCGGAGAAATCTGGTGCGGGCACAAACCGCAGCCACGACTGGCTGTCCAGCACGAGAGCCGATGAATCACTCAGCGGGCTGGGCAGATCCTGCCAGCTAGCGCCATCGGGTGAAGATTGCCAGCGGCCTTGGGCTGAATTGTCGCCTACGCCAATGATTGCCAATCCACCCAATGGGTCAACATCGAGGTAGTTGTCCGCCAGGGCGAGATCAAGCTGGCTGCCAGCGGGATTGGCGTCGTCCTCCAGTTCGTCCAGCAGGAGTGCGGTGGGTCCGCCCACGCGCCTCGGCGCTGCGTTACCGAACACAACATAGCTCTCGCCTTCCGAGTCTGTACCCGGGTCGGCGTAGCGAGCCCCGATGATCAGATCATCAATTCCATCACCGTTGAAGTCTCCAGCGCTGGTTGCCGAGCCACCAGATAGATCAGCAGCATCGATTCCGTTGATGACAAAGCCATTGCGGCCGTTAAGATCCGAGACGCTGAAACTCGCCGCAAACCCAGTCGCGCGACCGAACACCACGTAGGTTGCGCCTTCAAAGCTACCGCGTGGGCTCGCGTAAGCGGCACCAAACATCACATCGTCGATGCCGTCACCGTTAATGTCACCGGCTGTGCGAACCGAATCACCCGCGGCGCCGATGCCAGCGACTCCGCTGATCACAAAGCCATTAATACCGTTGATGTCGGTGCGATTAATGTTCGCGGGAAATCCGGATGTGCGTCCAAATATGATGTAGGCCTCGCCTTTATCATTGGATCCGCCACTAGCACCGGGGGCGACGATAACAACATCGTCAATTCCGTCGCTATTAACGTCACCGGCGACCCCGACACTGTTGCCGGTAAAGTCGTAGGTGTTTGTGCCACTAAAGACGAATCCATTGCCACCGTTGAGATCTGCAAGATTGATGTTGGCGGGAAATGCAGTTGACCGTCCAAAGACAACGTAGGCCTCCCCTTCGCCGCTGGAAATCAGGCTTGCAGAGGGTGCGCCGATGACAATATCGTCGATTCCGTCCCCGTTGAAGTCTCCCGCGCCGTCAACCGAGAATCCAAAGCTGCCGGATTCAATTATCCCTGTGATTGCAAATCCGTTACTACCGTTCAGATTCGAAAGTTCAAGACTTGCGTTAAATGGAGAGGAGCTACCGAAGACTACGTAGGATTCTCCTTCGCGGCCCATGCCTAGATTGGCGTTGTGAGCACCGATCAACAGATCATCGATGCCGTCGCCATTAACGTCTCCTGCGCCTCCGACCGTGACCCCTGAAATGTCGTTCTCGTTAATTCCGTTAACGACGAATCCGTTGGCGCCGTCAAGGTCAGCCAGATTGATGGCGGCAGGAAACGCCGTCGCACGTCCAAAGACAACGTACGATTCGCCGGACCCATTGCCGCCAGGGCTCGCCTGGTAGGCGCCGATGACGACATCAGCAATGCCATCGCCGTTAATGTCTCCCGCATCGCTAACGGCGAAACCTGAATAATCGTTGACATCAATTCCATTCAGGACAAATCCATTGCTGCCATTGAGATCGGCCAGATTGACCGTGGCGGGGAATTCGGATGTCTGCCCGAAGACGACATAGCTCTCGCCTTCGTTATCGCTGCCGGGGTCCGCAAGGTTGGCGCCGATGATGATATCGTCGACGCCATCATCGTTGATGTCTCCCGCACCGCTTACGGAACGCCCTGATTGATCATTGGGTTCAATTCCGTTGATGGTTACGCCGTTCTGGCCGTTAAGATCCTCAAGGTTTATCGTCTGTTGCCCGTTTGCCCGGGTGGAGATCAAGGCCGCGGATATTGTGATTGCTAATGTGGTTTTTTTCATACGAGGTCAAGCTCTCGCTTTGGCGTTCCGCGATTTGTATTCCGGAATGCGTGTCCTACGGGAAATTTAAGACATCATGCCCGATGTGCCAATTCTGTGTCAGAGCGGCGGTTTTGTCGCGTTCTTCTGCGTTGTTTCAAGTAGCGAATGGATGAGCGGCCGCCGCCAACTTATTGAGGTTTAACTCGCGTTTCTCCATCAGGCACATTTCGTAATGCGTTGGTCCGCAGTTCGGGTCTGCGCTCCGGCACCATCTTAATCTGGTCAGTTCATGCCACATCGGAAACTCTTTTTCCGAGCACGTGATTAACAAATTTGAGCCTTGGTACGCGGACCTGTTTAGTTAGAGTGCTTAGACTTGGCACTTGGTCCTGGCCCCTTACTTTCCTCTTACCGGTTGTATGAGAATAGGTCTCGACATGAAGAGACAACACGGACAAAGATGAAATTCGACAAGTGGATTGCACCTCTTTCGTTGCTCATCCTGAGCGACTTAAGTTTCGGCCCATGTGAAGCAACAGAGCCGGCAGAGCCCCTTGCGCGTGTTGTTCTTGAAAAAAATCTGAAAAAGCGCGCACCCACACTGATTGCAGAAGGCCCAATTGCGGGGATGGGTATCGCTGTGATCCGCGGTGGTGCGCTGGTTTACCACGGTGCTTTTGGTGAACAAGGTCCTGGAGTGCCGATGTCCGCCGACACCGTCTTTAACACAGCATCGGTTGCCAAGACAGTGACCGCAGAAACACTGCTGGCGTTGGCGGAAGCAGGTCGAATCGATCTCAATGAACCGATTGCCGATCACGTCCAGCACCCAGAGCTTAGTCACGACGAGCGGTATGAACAACTGACCCCAAAGTTGCTGCTTTCCCATCGTGCGGGCTTGTTGAATTGGCCCTACTCTTATGAGGACGGCGTGCTGGCGTTCGATCATGCGCCAGGCGAGAGATTCAGCTACTCCGGTGCCGGAATAGAGTTGGCCGCTCAGTATGCAGTAGCCAAAACCAAAACACCCTGGCCGAGGCTGGTATCAGAGACTGTTCTTGACCCGCTTGAAATAGAAGAACTCGCGTTGGGTCGACTCGAACCATGGGTTGACGGAAAAATGGCGGTCCCGATGAACGCTGAAGGAGTCTACGAGAGTATCGAGGCTCTTAACCCGACCCTTGCCGCCGGCGATGCCAATGCAGCGGCGGACGATCTCGTCGTAACGGTGCAGGCTTACGTGAAGCTCCTCGAGGGCCTACTCGCCGGGGAGCTTGCTGGACGTATGGTCAGGCGAACCACGTTACTGACAAGTTTTGAGGGTGACCCGATCTATGGTTGCGCAGATCTCAACTTAGCGGGTTGCCCGGATGAATACGGACATTCGCTCGGCTGGCAGGTGTTCCGCTGGGGCGACCACATCGTAGTTACACACTCCGGCAGTGATCGGGGCGAAAATGCGCTCGTCTATTTCTCGCCCGACACCCAAAATGGCGCTGTCATTTTCGTAAACGGCGCAGCGGGCTGGCCCGCCATGGCACGTGTGATCGAAATCCTTGGGGACGAACCACAGTTGGCAAACTACTATAGCGCGCTAATTGAGACGCGGTTGGGAATCCCAATGCCGCCTCTTCCTAGATCAGATTAGGTTCTATCCAGAAATAGGCGGCTTGAGAGAAGAAAAGGGGCAAACTGGGCCCTTGTTCGTGAAAACATCCCCTTCAAGTTTGCTTGAGGTGTTTGTCGAACCAGCGAATCAGTTGCTCATAGACTTCTTGCCGATGCACGGCAAGACTGTGTCCACCGCGATCAAAGACGATGAGGCGGTAATCACGTTCTAAACGATCCAGCTCGAGTGCGAGGCGCAAGGCATCCCTCGTCCTGGCGGACTTATCATCGTTGGCGTGCATGATCAGAATCGGAACGGCGTCAGGTAGCTCGTCAACCCACTCGATGACTGACCGTTCTTTCAGTAGCTGCTGCTTCCGAGGCTCCTCATAGCCAGGAATGTAGCTAGTCCAGCTACGTTCAATTCCAGGGTGGTCTTTCGCAATCTGGTTAAAGTCGACACCGGGCCCGCCAACCGCAACGGCGTCGATACCGCCAAACTTTCTCAGGTAGACGAAGGACGTTGCCCCGCCGCGGCTCCATCCGTACATTCCGATTCGGCTCGTGTCTGCCGCGTTGACCTGTTGCAAAGCCAGGGCAGCGTTCTTAACGTCATTGATATCTGCGCCCATGTATTCTTCGGCACCCTCGCTGCCGCCGTTTCCACGATACTGACTTGCGACAACAACGTATCCGGCGTTAACTAACGGGACGAGGTCACCAAGCTGGACCGACGCGTTTCGATTGGTAAGCGAGCCAAATTCTCGACCGCCGCCGCGATTGTAGATGATGGCTGGAAACTTGCCTTCGCGCTTCGGCTGCAGCAGAAACCCATTAACCTTGAGGCCGTCGCTCATGTACGTGATGCCGGTAAGATGGATCTCGCTGAGAGATAAGAAACGGTTTGCGTCGAGCTCACTTTCTTCGCGGCCTTCGGTCTTTTCGATATACCTCTCAAGCTCCTGAAAATCTCGGATTTCCTGTCGCTCGACGATGAAACCGTTGTTGGTCTGCGCTGTCGCGACACCTGCGAACATCGCGAGTAACGGCAAACAGAGGCTGGCCGACCAAACGACGAAGACTTTATTCATGATCCTGTCCCTCCTTTGCAGGCGTGCGTTGGTCATTTGTACGTCTCTATTCATTCAGTCAGTCTTCAACGTCAAAGGCACTGCACCGATCGGCGGCACATTGCCAAACCACCGATTTCTCGTAAGTCAGGTCGTCTGATCCGGTCCCGTACACTCGGCAACTAAGGTCGATCATCTCGAGGATTCCTTTCCGTAATCGGTGAAACTCTTCTCTGTCGCTCTTGGCCCCCCGACTCTGGAAAAAGCTAGCCCCAAACTTGCCTATCGACACGAAGAACGGCTCCAAGGCCTTTTCGCATCCCATCTTTGCCTGATCAGCACTGACCGTCGTCTCAAAAACGGAGATGCTGACGCGGATCCGGTCATCCTCCAAGTCGTAGCCGACGTTAACGTTGATATTTTTCTTCGACCCTGAATAGAAATTCCAGGAGCCCTGAGCCTGAGTTTTGGTCCACGTAGTCAAGTGGCCGTGCAACCGCATCATGCCCACATCAAACATTGAGGCGGGCTGGTTCATGAGCTCTACAGTTATTTCGCCCGGTTGGGCAAGTGTGATGTGGGGAGTCAGCAGCAGTGCGGCGAATGTCTTCATCTCCTAGCCCTCCGCTATTACAGGTGGCCGAAAACACGATAACACAGAGATTTGGCGCGAATGGTTCTCGATACTCGACGTTTCCATAGCTGGTTTTCAGGCTTTGGCCAGCTGTCGAAAATTAGTGCACCAAATTTGAGGAGGGGGAAGTGGGCCACACGGTCTTTGTTGACACTCCTCGGATTGAAATGGAACCAAGCAGTCGCCGACTACCGACAACCAGTTCGTATCCCTTCCACTAATTTACATGACTATCGACCGGGTGCTTTGCACGACCCAGGACGGACACTAAATGAATGTCTTTGGTGATGTGGTCTATGGTCCAGAAAAAACCGTGGGATCGGACCTTGATATAACCACGCATGCTGCCGTTGAGGTCGTCAACTGTGAACTGTGCATCGTTGCGCGAATCCGTTATTCCGACTCCTCTCCACTTGACGAAATAGGTTTCCTTTGAACGAACTGTTGACGTGCTTCTTATCACGAGTTTCGTCTCAGGAGCCGGGAAGAGCACAAAGTGACCGACGCACCAGACGTTTTCACCCGGCTGACGGTCCTGGTCTTCGGGCATTAACACATCAAGCTCGAGGTGAAAAAGCCCATGAAAAAGCACTTCATAACGAAGGTCATCCTCGGCGAGATGTTGCCTCGTTTTCCTGAACTGATAAATCCTGTTCGCTTCCTCGCTTTCTACCGGCGAGAACGGCTCCGAAGGCTTGGCTTCGTCTCCTTTGAGACACGGGTTGTCTGCAATTCCGGTTACCGGGCTGATCATACAAACTAGAGACGCTAGAAGTACAAGGTTGCCGGGTCCTAAATTCCGCGAACTAAAAGGACCTAGAGTCATGAAATATTGGTGATTGTCCCTTTCAGGCACTTTGCCGCGTGCGACCTGACACCGGGATGCTGCATACGTTGCCAGGTAGACCTCTGTTCGTACACGACGCGTTACTTACTCGAAAACCACTGGCTTCAAGTCTAGGTCAAGCTCATGAAACCCGGCCGACTTGGCAGATTCGGCAATGAGCACCAATTCAGCGTTTTCCATCCATCTGGATAGCTCGAAGGATCCTTTCACTACCTGCACCCGTTTTTCTTGTTCACTGTAGCCAACGTTTAACAGACCTGGATCATCGGTCATATTGATGGCGAAGCGTTCCTCGGAGCTCATCGCAAACTCCTTTCGGTCATGATTGACCAGGGCCACATAATATTGACGTCCACGCAGCATTCGAGGGTGAAGAAAATGGAGCTTTGCGTCCACCAAGGCCATACTTGTTCCGACATCCATGCGCGCTATAGAAACTCTCATCGCTTCCCCAACTGGGTAGTCGCCGATAGCCAAAGGAATCGTGGCGATTGCTGCGAACTGTCGTTCGCTGATGTAGCCCGAAACGGTCAGCGAGGTGAGGTTTTCCTTGGTCGCGGAAAGCTTGAGTTCGCCAGCACCCCGTTTGTCCAGGCTCCTATAGTCTTCCCACAGCGCGCTGGCGGGAAAGCCCGTCAGGCCTTCGAGCTTAACCGTTACAGGCTGGGTTCGGCCATTTGCCCACCGTGCAACGCCAGACACTCTGCCCAAGCGATAAAGGGGCGTCTGTCCCCCTGAGAGAAACAATTTGCGCTGCCTGCCGATATTGGTGGCGGACAGGAAGTACTGATCGGTGGCCGCGACAGCAGACAGACGTTCTGCTGTCGCGAGTTTGGCAGACAGCAATGGATAAGCGCTGAACGCAAGAAACCCGATCATGCCAATGGCCAGGAACAGGTTTCTGTTGCCTTTCCCCTGCAGGTGACGATGGATCATCGCCAGCGAAACAACGAGGACAAACAACCACTGAAGCGCCCTTAGCGTGAGTGACTGCGGATCAAACAGGGATGCGATAAAAAGGCTTTGGTCGACTGATCCGACAATTAGCAACAGTATCGCAATGCCGAGCAGGTTGCGCGAACCAGGGTACGCCAAGACTAACGCAGAAACCGCACCAAGCATCCCGCAGACAGCCAGCAGCCCGGATAAATGGTAGGAAATCGGCATGTCAAGTCCCGTCCGGTGGACCAGCCACGTCTGAATAATCGCCATCGGCAGCGCAACGATCAAAAGAAGGACTAAAAAACGGCTCATCCACTGCACAGCAGGTGGAATAGGGCGAGTCAGGAAATCGGGGGCCGCGTTGTCTACAGGCCACAGGTTGCGCCATAGTGCCACGACCAGCAGAAAGACGCCGACCCGGAAGAGGTCAATCTGAAAAAAGACTCCGGCGAATCCAGTAACCTGACGGAGTCGAACTTCGGAATAGGTCTTGAATGCCAACAGCGCGACCGCGACCATCGCAGCCGGCCAGGCACGGACAAGGTCTGAGCGAGTCTGGTGCATCGTCAATACCCAGCTCATGATGACACCTGCTGCGTCGGAGCTGACGACATGGACGCTATCACCGACCTCAACGACATCGGCGCAACATTGATGTCATCAACACGCAAGAAGTTTTCGCCTAAAGCCTTTTCGGTCTCATGCGATCGATATTCGGTAAACACACCGCCGAAGGTGCGGCCATTCAATTCCCGTGTTAGCCAGCCCTGCTGTGTGAGCGGGTCTGGCATAGCCGGATCACCGGTGATCGTGATTTGGCGAAACCGGTCCAGCAGTCGATCGGTGCTCTCGTTCAAACACTGCTCGCCATTGCGCAGCATGACGACTTGATCCACCAGGCGTTCGATCTCGTCAAGGTCGTGAGAACTGATTAGCACTGTCAAGCTTCCCATAGAGGACTGTTTCAAAAGACTCTCTATGAGCTGGTCCCGAGCAGCCACGTCAATGCCGGAAAAGGGTTCATCCAGAACAAGGACCTCGGGACGGCAGGCCAATCGCGATACCAGGCCCGCCTTCAGCTGGTTCCCCTTCGACAGTGTTTTGATTTTGGGCTTCACCGGCAGGTCCACCAGCCGGATCAACTCCTGCTCCAACGCCGTATCCCAGCGCTCATAGAACGGCCTCAGGTATGAAAGGTAGTCAGCAACACGCATTGAGCCTGGGAGTGCAGGTCGGTCTGCCAAGTAGCTCACACGCTGAAAAAACCGGTGGTCAATAGCGCCGAGCGGCGTTCCAGCGACGGTTCCTTCGCCGGAGTTGGGTTTCAGTAGTCCTAGAAGCATTTTGATGGTGGTTGTCTTGCCTGCACCACTGGGTCCGAGCAAACCGCAGAAACTGCCACGAGCGACGTTCATGTCGAGGCTCTTAAGGGCAGTAAGCGATCCAAAACGGCGATTTAATCCGCGGGTGGCAATGGCATCCGATGACACGAGAATACTCCTCTATTTCTTGACAGCTTGCACGACGCTGGCTGGTTCTAACTCATCCCAATGGGCCTTTAGGGCACCAGCCACTTCCTCAAAACTCAGCCCCAACTGGCGGGCTTCAACCGCGACCCGCTCCAACTCATCACCCAGCAACTGTGTTGTATCTCCGACACTGGCGATTGCGCCTGCTGACACCACGGTTCCGATACCCGGTCGAACTTCCAATAGTCCGGCGTCCTTTAGTCCGCTCACGACCTTGTGTGCGGTATTGGGGTTGATTTTCAGAGCCTGGCTCAGCGTCCGGACCGATGGAAATCGGTCGCCCGGCTTCATAACACCTGCCACGATTGCCTTGCGGGCAGCGAAGGCAACCTGTGTGTAAGCCGGTATGCCGGGCTTGAAGACAACGGTAAAGGGCAACATGGTGTACTATGATTACTAGTACACATAGATGCGTCAAGTGTCGGCTTGTCTCACGCCTTGGGAACTGGCAGCGCGAATGCAATGGAAACTATCTGGCATGATCAAACCGGCTGGCGACACGTCACGTTGTCGTTGAACTAGGACAGCTAGTTCCATTCACGCGCCGAAGTTGTGCCGGGTTTTAGGGCAACTGCGCCGAGAAAACGCGTCGCCAATTGGTGGGATTCTGAAGCAGGTCGCTGCAAATGCTTCGCAACGCGACGGATTGATCGACCGGTATTTCCGCCTGTACCAACTCCACAGTTTCCCAAGCGGTGAGCTGCGCCAGAAAACCCCCTAAAAGTGTCGCAGGCATTTCTGGTCTGAGCCTGGTCAAAACCTCTTCGAGGTCACTGGATTGCCGCACGTCTCGGACATCGCTTCTACCACATTGAGGCGTTGTTCGGCGGGAGCTAAGGTTGCGTCAGCCATTAAAAATACAGCTCTATAGAGCGCTCAGGTTCTATCCAAAAAAGGTCAAAACTCGTAACCCACAGTCAGACCAATAGTCCGGCCCCTCGCGGGCTGCAACGTTGAGCTGCGGACTCCCGGCTGCAGTGTTGTAAGCAGATATTGTTCGTCGTTGAGATTTTCGACGAAAGCGGTTGCCGACAAGTTGCCCCATGTCTTCGTCACGCTGGCGTCGAACCTTCCGAACGAAGGCGACCTTCTGTTGGCGAGGTTTCTGGCGTCAGCAAACGCCTCATCAGCGCCCACAAACAGCAGTCGAAACTGAACAGAATCTAATAGCTGGAACTTCCACTGCGCTGAACCGCTCCAGCGGGGGGCGCCGGGAAACTGGTTTCCGCTGACGTCCAGACCGTTGAACCCTAATTCGATGGGCACATAGCTCAGGTATTTCGTCGACAGGTAACCGACGCTCCACGAAAGTGTGTTTCCTGGTGTGAAAGCCCAGTTCCCTTCGATTTCTGCGCCTCGTGATTTTGAGCGCCCTGAGTTCCGAATGAATAGCTGACCCGTGGCAAAGAACTCTTCTGCCGTCGGGTTGATTTGCTGGTCGACGAACCGTGTTGAAAACGCGTTGAACGACAGGTAGGAGTCCGTGCCCCATCGATAGGTGAGCTGTGCCTCCGTGGTCCTGGCAAGTTCCTCCTCATATGGCAATGCAACGATTGTGTCCTGGCTGGCTCCAAGTAATGCACCGGCAGGCCGAAATCCCTCGTAGTACTGAAGTCCGGCAACCAGGTTCGGCGACAACTTTCGCTGCAGAGCAACCTGACGTGTCCAGCGCCCCGACCGCACGCGATTCGGCGTTGAGCTACCGGTTGGCTCGAGAAACTGAAAATAGTCGGTGCAGCTTTCCTGCTCCCCCATGGAGTTTTCAACTACCAGTTCGACGAGGCAATCCGCAGAAATGTCGAGAGAGAACTCTGAACGGAGCTCTTGGTCAAGCCGGTAATCATCATAACGAGCACTGGCTGAAAGCTGCCAGTTTTCACGGTTCACTTCATAGCGAATCGCAAGGTAACGATGCTGATTTGCCAGCGCGTTGCCCGTCTCAAACCTGCGAGTGGCGGTTCCCAACAGCCGGAATAGATTCAACTCCGGCCCGAACTCTGGAGAATTGGCCAAATCACTGACTAGTACAGATTGATCGCTCGAACGGGACCGTACGGCACCAACACTCAGCCCGAGGATAGTGTGTCGACCCACACGGTGTAGCGATTGCAGGCTCGCCTGATAACGAGCGTCATCGAAGTTCAGGGCGTTAGGGCTGCCGTTGTTGGCCACGGTAGTGCGGGATTTGCTATCCAGCGCTCCCGCTTGAAAGCGCCAACTTGATCGAGCGTATTCCCCAACCATTTCGGCGGAGAGAAGTGTCCCATCTGATTGTGCTTTTCGTAACCCAAAGAATCGGAGGCTGGACTCGCCTAGTGGCAACCCGTCAGACAGGTTGAGTGAAAGGTCATCAAGGTCATTATCGAGCCTTGCCAACGAGAGGTTCGCCAGCAGGTTCGGGGCGCTGGCTGGAGCCCAACTGAGCCGGGTTTGCAGGCTTTGGGCATGTTCATCTCTGGCGGTCCTGCCTGTGGAAAATACCGGGACTTCGGCGGACGCTGCGGAGAAATCTGCGCATACGGACAGCTCTTCTTCAACCAAGTCGGTGACACTGGATAGCGTGAAGTTGTGCAGCTTGTCGTCGCCAATCGTTCCGAATAGTCGAGTCCTGGGTCGGCCCGAGTTGCATTGCAGCGAAGTTCTTATGCTCCCAGCGTAGCTGGGATTGGCGTTACCGCTGAATCCGAACTCTGCTCCGCGCCGAAGCACCGAAGTGCTGTTTCCCGATACGGGCAGTGCCAGAGTCTCTGCAAGGTAATCAGGGAGCGCCTGCTCCGCCAGTATCACCGACGCGTTCTGCGTTTGGTCGACGCCAAAACTACGAGACACACCGCGGAAATAGATACGTGCGCCGGAGCCGTAGACATTGGCAGTTTGGAGCGTCAGATCAGCGACAGTTGCCAGTGGGTCTATTGAAGCGTCCTCACTCCGGATCAGTCGGTCATTGCGAGCATCGTCGTCCAGCCCTAGACCCCATCGGGCACTCATTGGTTCAGCGTCAACCTGGAGCGTACCCAGTGATAGCTGCGCGTTCGATCCTGGCTGGATCCGTGATGAGCTTTGATTGAGCTCAATTCGCACAAGTCCCAAGGCGTCGAGCACCTGATCAACTTCCTCCAAACTCTTTCCTGCCCCCGGCCGGTCCGACAGTGTGAGCTGCCCGAGCGCCTCCTCGCTTAGCAGAAAATTGTGTTTTAGCGTTAGCGAGGCGCCCTGAAGGTAGTGAGACAAGGTGCTGCTGCTTGAGGCAAAGGCGTCCGTGCAGATCGTCAGGACCCACAAAGCCATACCTAAGAGCCTTAACCACTCGCCTAAGCGGTCAAGGACCAACCCGTTTTTCTGTCTCAAAAGATGATGGTGAATCCAGGCGGTCTAATAACTGAGAGCTCGTAATCTCTTGCTAGTGCATCGATTGCTTCGTCCGCGCTGTCAATGGCGACTACAGCATTGACCGACTCCTCGGGTAAGCTCCGGAGGACCAGGGTACGGCGAGCTGAGTATCGCGCTATTGTGTCAAGCGCTTCGGCAAGTATCTCACCTTCAAGCACAATTTGGCCGTCTTTCCATGAGTAAGCGGTCGCTGGTAGCGGCAAGAGTGACAACCCGCTTGGGTTAGCGCGGGCCGCTTGGCCCGGTGTTAGTCGCTCTCTTTGGCCGCCTTTGACTTGCACATCAACCAGCCCTGATTGAACCCCTATCAGCGTCGAGTTCTGTTCTATCGCAACACCAAAGCGCGTGCCCACAACCGTCACCTGGGCATCAGGCGTGGATACCTGAAGCGGCCGGTTTGGCTCCTCCGCTGCATCAATATGGATCGCCCCGGAGCGCAATGTTAACTGTCGACGATCTGGTGTTATCTCAATATCCAGGACGGACCCGGGTTGAACAGAGATCTCCGAGCCATCTGACAGAACCCGAGCGTACACTTGACCATTCGGTACCTCGATATCGCCGGCTGGCCTGGATCCGACAATCCAGAAAACTCCAAATCCTAGAATGAGGCAGGCGGCCAAGGCCAGAGCTGCAGTTCTTGACGGTCGTCGCCTTTGGACTTGCCCAATGGAAGGCGCCGTCGATTCCACCAAAGCGCTGCCATACCAAACCACGCTTAGGGCAGCGAAACGGTCGCGATTTTCCGGAGACTTGGCCAGCCAGCGGTTCATGCGCTCGTATTCAGCGTCGGCCAGGTCGCCTGAATCCAGTTTTAGAAGCCACTGTTCCAGCTGTTTATCCTCTTGTTCTCGCCGGGTGCTGTCAGTCATCTGACCTGGTCCCCTTGGTGTTTAGACGTTTCGTCGAGGCGGAACCACCAGTTGAATCCGTTAACACCGACTGCCTGAGTGCCCGCATGGCCGCAGCAAGGTGGTTTTCTACCGTTTTCTCGGAGATGCCGAGGCGCGCCGCGATCTCACGATAGGACAGATCATGTCCTTTTCTCAGAGAGAAAACCTCTCTACATCTTGGAGGCAGGGAATCGACCACTTCGCCGATACGTGTCGCCGTTTCAATGCCCAGCAGGGCTGTGATCGGGTCATCGCCTGTTGTCAGGTGTTCTGGCAACTCTGACATTGCCCACCGATTGCGACGGCGGAGTAAGTCCCTGGAAAGATTACCAACGATCGTGAACAGCAAGGCTCTCGGATTTCTGACGGTCGTCGCGTTCATCATCTTGGAAAGGCGAAGGAACGCATCTTGAAGCACATCCTGCGCATCATCCTGAGACCCAAGAACGAGGGTTGCGAACCGCAGCAGTTCATCGGAGTGACGTGCCAGCAGGCTTGATGCGTTGTCGGGGAGTTCAGGCTTGCTCAAAGAGCGGTCTCATCGCTGTGCGTCGAATGCCATTTTTATCTTGGGCAAAAGTCCGTTGAATGTTCAAGCCAAAAATAATGTGGATTCGCTAGTGGATCGGTTCCGACGATTCGTCTACTTGGTCAGGAACTTGTCAATATCAGGATTTCTTATGGTTGCCTCTAAGTACCGTGTCTCTGGCTTTGTGAATCGGTGGGTGCTTACCGCCTTTTTGCTTTGTGTTGGGCTGCCGACACACGCTGAACGCGCCTTCATCATCAATTTGCTTCCGGCGGATACCGTGACGGTTGTCCTGACCGACGCCTCAAAGACCTTTACGAGTCGACTTTCGCCGGGGGAAAGCACCGGCTACGTGTCCTTTATGCAGACCGGCGCGGTTCTAACCGCCTCGCGCGATGGACAGGTGCTGGCGGAAGTACAACTGAGCGTGCCGGTAGGCACAGACTGGACGTTTGTGCTCGCACAAACGCCATCAGGCGCGCTCGAGTGGGCCCAGCTACCCGACCACAACCATCCGTTTGCCACGTATTCGCTACAGGGGGCGCACCTGTCGAGAAATGCCGATTCCGTAATCATGTCAGAAATCTGTGAGACTGATTTAGGTACCGGGACTGGGACGAAAACGGTCCACTATGGTTATGGCACGACAAATCAGCCAAGCCTGTCTACGCCGATGCCAGGCCCTGGAAACATCCCGGTCAGGTGTCGATTCTCTGCGGTTTCGGAGGACGGTGTGCTAGTCGCAGAGTCACAGGAGTTCGACTCTGCTACTGATTCGGGAAGCGTTTATCGCGTGATTCTGGGAGACGACGGCACCGGTGGTTCCCGCTTCCATACGTTTTTTCAGGAATTCCGCGGTACCACGGAATTCGTCATGCCGTCCCCTGACGACAGTGGGCTCTACTTCTCTCCGAAAGCTCCCGGTAGGGGGTGGGCACTACTTGCTAATGATTCCGAAGCGGCCGTCATGTTCTTCGGATTCGACGATGAGGGGCAGCCAACCTGGTACAGCACCCGTGAGGTTCGGCCAAGGAGTGATGGATCTGCAACTTCAATCATTTTCGAGCAATATCGTCGCCAGCAAGATGGCCTGTTATCGCGGTATTCGAGCCCTGGGTCTATTCGGATTGCGACCCACGGGTGTGGGCAAATGACCGCGTTTTTGATGGCTGTTCAGCCCCCCTTGTCGTTCGTTGACAGTTGGCCGAGAAGCCCTCAGGAGGCATTTCCCCTGAGTAGCATTTACGGCGATCAGTGCGCCGAAGGAGTCATTCGATGAACACTCGCTTGGTCGTTCTGCTTGCAGTGTTGTTCTGGTCTTCATCTGAAACTGACGCGGCCTCCCTGCTGAACGTCGCGATTCCCCTATCAGGTCAAGAAACAGATGCGCTTTCGGTTTATGTCGACGGAGACCTCATTGGACAGTTAGGTTATAAAGAAGTTATTGATCTCGGTACCGCACCAGCCAGACAGCTGGTGTTGCGCAGCGCCAGCACCAACGAGTTTTTTGCACAAGCGAGTCTGCTAACTGCCTGTACAGGTTCCAATGAGCCATGTACGGCACTTTTCGTCGCGTTCGGCGGAGTCAACGACCGCGAAATCCGCCTGGAGCCTGTCAATGACATCCCGGAGGCAACCGGCCGGAGATGCACTGATGTGGGTGAAAGGTGTCGACGAGTCATCAATCTCGCCCCTGTAGCTCGCCCGGCGACGGGGCAAGATGACCTGAGTTACCGCAGGCGTTGCACTCATCGCAGGTCCGACGGAAGTTCGGGGGAACTGCTTGCTCGTTCACGCTATGGCGTCACAGACCTCGCACCAGGGGTAGAAATTGCCGGCCGTCGTCCGCTGCAACCACTTTGGTGCAGCCTGGAAAGCGTTGTGCAAACGGAAACCGATCTGTTTTGGTCTGAAGCGCATGGTCTTGAGATTCCTCCGGGGACAACTGGCCGCTTCTTCATCATTGGAGAGGGGGTGCACCAACCCAGAGAGGTACTGACGATGATCGACACAGAAATTGTTGAGTCTACGCAGGTCACCATTGATCCGCACAATCATTTCACCTCTCCGCTCATCTGGATTGATCCAGACAATCCGGGCGAGGGAACGCTGACGCAAATGAGCCCCGATGGATCGTCAGCGACGATTATCGAATATTACTTCGATAACTCTGGGTTTCCCCGATGGCGCTATTTGGCTGTCGATCAGAGTGGTTTAAAGCAGGGCAATCACTACGTTGGCATTGAGTACGCTGTGACTCTGGTGGATGCTTCTTCGGTCGTCACACCACGAACCCAGGTGGAGCTGACGATGTTTAACGATCGGATCGAGATCCATCGTGATGGCCAAACTAAGATCTACGTGGTCCCTACCCGAGATTCAGAAAGCAAGTTCGGTGACTAGATTGTGCCCCTAAGTAGCAAAAAGGCTGCACGTCCAATAACTTGTATGGAGCGCTGTTCTCCAGCTTAAACGAGGCCCATCGATTGTGAGCACATGTGCCAGTTTTTTGTCAGCAGCAAAGGCGGCTTGAGTTCTGGAAAGTCGTGTCAGGTAGCGAATGGATGAGCGGCCGCCGCTAACTAATGGCGGGTATCTGTCGTAGACACCGCTCCCATGCCGTTGGACGATGTGCCCCGTCAAACACAGGACACACTGTTATGCCGCTCAGCATCGAAACCGCGACGATCCGACGCCTGCGTAATGGGCGTACGTGGACCCAGGAGCAGCTTGCACACGTCGCCGGCCTGAGCCTACGGACGGTGCAGCGTATCGAGGCCCGGGGGCAGGCCTCCCAGGAATCACTTCAGGCGTTCGCAGCAGCGCTTGACTGCCAAAGCGTGATCTTGCTTCGGAAAACGGGGCGGAGGCGCCCCCGGCGAGCCGGAACCTCGCCTTACTTCGCTGCGGTTGCTTCCCTCGCGGCCGCGTCCATCTTGGCGCTTGTGCTCTACATGCCAAGCATCCTCGCCCAGCCGGTGATGCTAAACGTGGGCTTGAATGCTGGCGACGAACGGCTTGTTCAGGCCCAGCTTCTGAGCGACGAGGGACGCACGAGCGAGGTCGTCTTGGCCGACGAGCTTAGGATCGAGCTTGTCAGCAGCGTGACAAAACAAGGCGACGTCTTCATCGAAATCCTGCTTTTCGAGCCTGACACGGAGGGTAGTTTTTTGCAGGTGGCCGAACCGGCTGTACTCACCGCCGACCGCCGGACCGCCAGTGTCGAATTCGAAGCCAAAAGCGGACAACACTATTTGCTTGAACTCACGCCGGAACTCTAAGTTGAGGGGGAGGACCAATCGCCAGATCGGATTGCAAGGCGGGGTAGGGGGGGGCTCTACAATTCTTGAGAAAACGCTTAGGAATGTCGGTCGGCAGCTGCGGCCAATTCGGTTTCGCATATCGCCACGACCACTCAGGGTTCCCGCAAGCGTACCGCTGACTGATCATCACCCACGGTCCTGGACCCTACTGCTCGGACCCTCGGGGTGAGGCCAGCTAGGGCATGCCCACTCGATAAAAAACTAGCGTGTCTGTTTCACTGCGACAAATAAAGCGCCTTTTACTAATCGATTCAATGTCGCAGACGAGACGCTGCTTAAGGGATCCGCCGAACTTCCCAAAAGTCTCTGAAATGGTATTGAGGCCCTTCAGCGTCAGCACCATGCCCCCCGTTCTCCGTTGCGACACTTCCCAGTTTCCGACCCACTGCCCCTTTGATGTGACCCTGCCGGTTTCCGGATTTGGTATTGAAACCAATCCATCTGCCTCGCCATTACCCCAAAAATTCATGGTGAATTCAGCAGTCTTGTTTTCCGCCAGCGGCAGCCTCCAAGTGCCGACCAGCGGCTCAGGATTGAAGCCAAACAAGAAAGTTGCTAGCAGGTAGCTAAAACCCATTCCTACTACTCCGAACTAGGGAATCGTTCATAGTTAACAATACATTGACGCTGCATATAAAGGAACGAAGCGGTCAGGTTAACTTTGCCGGGGTAGCGAGGCCAGGGTGAGGGCCAGGTTAAATCACGCCAAAGTGGCTAAGCACCCAGAGCGTTTGACAGCTAGTGCAACGGGCCGCTTGTTCGCTCTGTCCTTTTGATCAAATTCCATACTCACTTGGCCTCACGAACGTTATAGTGTTTGTGAATCGGCTTGTTCCAGACTATGACCCACATCGACGAATCGCTGCTCGAACGGGATTCTCCGAAAACGCTACAAATCGAGGTCACCAGCAGGTGCAATCTGACCTGCAAGATGTGCCCGCTGACGACCGGAGAAACGCTTTCGGGGGTCCATCCCGGGCACATGAGAGAAGCGCTGTGGGAGGAGATATTGCCGCTCGCCAAACGCGTTGGAAACGTCACGCTCACAGGGTACGGAGAGCCATTTTTGAACCCCCGCTTCCTGCCGCTGCTAAGAGAACTAAATCAGGCAAAGGTGGTAGTTGGACTGAGCACCAATGGGACTCCCATCACAAAGTCCGTCGCGCAGGAGTTGGCGACACTCGAGTACGTCGCGCACTACAACTTTTCCATAGATTCACCGATACAGCGCAGCTACGGAGACATTCGAGGAGGCAAAGTCGACAAGGCATTGAAGGGTCTTGGCAATCTGATGGCTGTCATCAACGACCCAACCAAGGTGACCGTGTCATCGGTTTTGATGGCTCAGAACCTTCAGGACCTCGTGCATTCTCCAAAAATTCTTGCCGGGTTGGGTGTTAAGAAACTGCTGCTACAGGGTTTGATGGACTATACCGACTCATGTCCGGAAGCCCAGTTGCTGCGCAACCCCGAGCTGTTCGCCTACCTGGATCAGATACACGACAGGGGAGCGGAATTCGATGTCGAAATCGAAATGCTTGCGGCTGAGCGCATGCTGCTTGAGCGGCACAGGCCCCGTGAAGCCTTGCGGCGGTTTCATCAGCCGGTGGTCGATCCCCAGGAAACCAAACAGTGCAGCGTACCGTGGGAGGTCCCCTTCATCGATAGAGAGGGGCGGGTATTCCCCTGCTGCAACGCGTCAAAAGACGCTGCGGCCATCATGGGTGATCTGAGGCGGGATTCTTGGGATAACCTATGGAATGGACCACGATTCCGGGAATTTCGACGACGATTGTTGGACGGCATGGATATTCCTGAAATTTGCCGGCGCTGTAACGCGGCGAACGGAAAGCACCCGCTGCTCTATGCAGGAAGAATACGCTTCGACCAATCGAGGCTGACAGCCCAAGACCACATTAGGGTCGTCGTGCAGAATGTCGGCAGGCACACGTGGACTGAAGATGATCCGATTCGTATCGCCACAACGTCGCCGCGTGACCGGTTGTCCGAATTGGCGCATCATTCGTGGCTCAGCCCGAACAGGCCGGCGGGTTTCCGGGAAAGACGCGTGCCGCCAGGAGAGTTGGCCACCTTTGAGTTTGCCGTTATGCCTAAAGCCTTTCCGGTCTCCGAACCCTTTGCCCTGGTCTATGACGGCCTGGCCTGGATGCTGGATACCGACTTTACCGTCACTGCTCGCAGCTCAACGGCCGGGTTTCTGGTGGCTGCAAAGAACCGTTGGAAAGCGCTGCGAAAATTGGCTCCAGTTTAGGCTCGATTAATTCTAGAGGACAAGACCAAGCGCCAGAACCAAGCGCGAGCTGGTGTGGCAATATTCTTTCCAGTTCTTGAGAAAACGCGTACGAATGTCGATCGCCAGCCGTGATGGTGTCGCGTGAGGCCGGATACCTTCTGATAGGACGTTTGAGGTCATGAAGACGGACGAATTTGCGAAAAACGAGGCGGTTCTGGCTGAATACGAAAAGCTCCGGGAGCGCCTCTTCGACTCCAACGACGTGGAGGCTCAAAACCGCCTCGCCGAACTGGACACACAATTCATCGAGGATGCACCCTGGTTCGGCACCACGGGATTGGGTGAGGAAACGGAGCGTCGGCTCCCACAGTACATTCGAATGGAATACGGCGAGACCGTCTTCAATGGGGCAGGGCTGAAGGCGGGCGACCTGCAGTACATAGGGCGTTACAGTACTGAGCAGGGCCCAACACACTTTTGGAAGTTACCTTCAGGCCGTCGCCAGCAGCAATACGCATTTGTCGTGGAATTCGAAGACTGTAACAGCCTGGGGTTTGGGCGGGACCTCGTGCCTCCAGAGGATAATTCTGTACTTGATGCGGTACACCTTTCCGAGAGTTCTCCGCAGGGAGGAATGCTGACCATCACGCATGTGCCCAATGAGTCTCGGCAGGATGAGGGTGCAGCTATTGAAATCTTGCGATTGACATACGAAAGGAAAGAAGAGCGGGGCCTTCAATACATCGATCATACTCCGGTCGAGTTACCCAATGGAGAGAAGATCGTGGTCGTTTCGGAATTCACCAAATACGGAAACCACTTCACTGCTCGCCAAAACATGAAAAAGATCTGCTCCTTTCGTTCAGACGGAGACATGAGGTTGTTTTTTCATACCTTTGGAGGGTTCGGGCTTTACGTAACTTGTGAGAAGGATTGACCCGCGAAAAACGTTTGACCTTTGAAGCATTGAGTAGGGTGTGAAATGGAATTCCCACGAAGTTGTCTATTGGAGTTTGAGAATTCCAGCGATTCCCGCCGTCGAACCATCTGGAGAAGCTGAGTGGCGGCCGAGCGGGCCAATACAGTATTTGCGTCAACCAACAGTGGCGTATCTGTTTTGACTGGAAAGACGGTGATGCCTACGACGTAGAGGTCTGTGACTACCACTAGACCGGAGGAAGCGAAGATGACTGAAAAACGACGGCCGCCGATTCATCCGGGGGTCCATCTGGCCGAATTCCTGGAGGAGTACGAGCTGAGTCAGTATGCGCTCGCGAAGGCGATGCATGTGCCACCTCGACGCATCAACGAGATTGTCAAAGGGCAGCGGGGCGTCACCGCTGATACATCGATCAGGTTGGGCAAAGTGTTCAGCCAGAGCTCGCGGTTCTGGCTGAACCTTCAGACGCGCTACGACCTTGAGGTGGCTGAGAGATCGTTTGCTGACGAAATCGACCCGCTGGTCGCCACCGTTTAACTGAAAACAGCGGCGCGGCGGCGACGATCCATTCCAGTTATTGTCAGGTCCCTGATTGTGACGCGAACTGCGGGCAACCGCGCTTACGCCACTGCCCGTCTGAGAGCGGCGGAAGGTTGAAGGCTTCTCGCTCTTCTGGCGTCAGGCAAGAGCGCTCGGCCGGCAGGTTAGCAATCGCCGCCTCGGCGCTGACTTGGTCTGGCACAGCGATCTGAAGGAGTGATCCGCGCAGCGTAACGGTGACGATGCGATCGTCGATTAATGCAAAAAACAGGTTCTTTTCATCGACTTCGATTTGATCGACGTTCAGGCCGCCCTGACGCACGGTAAGTTCCCCGTCGACCACGGCAAACCAACGAGAACCATCACCGCTGAGCCCGAAGTGGGTAGGCTCGGATGACGCCGCAAGCGAATCGACGACCGCCAGTGTTGAGGTATCCCAGAGATCCAGGCTCTTCCCTGTGCGAATCAATAAGCGGGTACCGTGATTGTCAAACTCGGCAGCCAGCTCTTCGACGTCGACGGTCGACGTTAGCGTAGTGAGGATGACCGACGTCTCAGCTTCGAGATCGTGAAGAATCAGATCTCGATCAGATCTTGTCAGTAGACGGAGTCCCAGCCAGGCGCCGGCCAGCACGGCCTCACCTTCGACATGCTTGAGCAGGCGTCCCGATGCTGCGTCCCACAGCGAGAACGACGGGTTCTTTTCGGTGGCCGCGGTGACAATCAGACGACCGCCATCGACATAGACGGAGCGATCGACTCGGGTAGGTCGACCGTCAGTGGCGTTAACCGCAGTATCCTCGCCGAAGTCGATGACCGCTGCCGCAGGCTGGTCCACGCCCAGCACGTTCGCCATGGGGCTGGATGCAAGAATCTGGGCGTTTTTCGGGTGGAAGCTGGTCCGGCTCAGCGGCTGCGCTCTTTGCTCGCTGCTAATTTGCCTTTCTCCCGTCTGCACGTCCCACACGTCCAGCGTGCTCGTGCGGGTGTTATATCGACTAACCCAGCGACCATCGGGTGACAGGACGGCTGTCGGGTTTCGTTCCAGCCCCCATTCTTTTAGCTCGGTCTTTCGAGCAGGCAGCTGGCGAAAAGCCAGTGTACGGTCGGCCGCCAGAGACACCGTTGTGTTGCTGTCACCGGCAAACCCGACAAACACAACGCGATCGTCGTGTCTGGCGAGGTCCCAGCTTTTTGCCTCGGCCCACAGGCTGCCAAAAGCATCCGTGTCCCAGAGCCGAACGTCGCCAGTCGATGTTCCCGCCATCAGGTACTCGCCGTCGTGGGAGACCGAAAGACTGGAGATGATGCCGCCCCGAAAATGCTCGACCTGTTTTGTCTTCTCCGGATCCCAGACCAGAACGCCGGCACGGGTGCCTCCGGCCACAACGCCAGGTCCGGCAGAGATGAGTGTACTTTCTCTCAGCGACCCGGAAGCGTCAGCGTCGTCCTCATTGCTTCCCCACAAGCTTTTGGTTCGGATCTCGGTCGTTCGCTCGCCCGCAGCGTTGAAAAGAATCAGGTGTCCGTTTTCGACGCCACCCAGCCTGCTGTCGGCGGTTCCGCTCAAGGTCCTGGCAGCAGTCACGCTGCTGGTTGACTGATCAATATCGCCGGTGTCGAGTGCCAGCGTTTTGAACTGATCATCATCGCGGTCCAGCACCATAATGCGATCAGCGTCGTCATCGAAATAAAGAAATTTGGGGTCAATTTCGACCTGGTGAAGGCGTTTTTTGTCTGACAGCCTGCGCACCTCAAGTCGGCCGCCGTCGGCAGCAAACGCGACGGTCTTGCCGTCAGGGCTGAAGGCGACCAGCGGAAGCTGAGGATCGCGGTCGCTGGTGCTGTTGAGCTGGGGGAGGTCGACCGCCTGGGCGGACAGCGACTCAAAAATAGAGGACAGCGGCTGCTCGTTGGATATCTCAACGGCCGGCGAGCTGTCGGTGTCTTCGAGCTGCCCGTCGAAATGGGCCACCTCGCTGTGTTTGGTCAGGTCCCAAAGTCTGAGACCGTCTTCCCCAAGGGTACCCAGCAGCTGATCGCCTGGAGCAAAGGCCGCGTGTTCAGCGACGCCGTCGTGGAAAGCCTCAAGCACGGGCACCCCCGTGGCGACGTCGAAGACCTCGATCATGTCCGAATCTTCAGGAACCACGGCCACAAATGCGCCACCGGGACTGATGACGGCAAACAGCGGGTCTTCCTGTACCTCAACTTGTCTGGTCCGGGTGCTCTCATGCACCGCACGATTCAGGGCCACCTGAGCTTCCGGCACCAGTGGTCGGTCGCCCCCGTAGACCCCCGGCAGCGCGTTCAGCGACAGGAGCAGCGCTGTGTCCGGTTGCCACGCCTGGAGCGCTTGCTCGGCCGCCAGCGCCAGAAACCGCGATTGCCCGCGAAGCCCGGCTTCGGCCGTTTTCGGATCGACCTCGGCCGAAGACAGGCCGTTGGACAGCAAGCATGCGGCCGCAAATCCCAGCAGACCGAGGCGACGCTTTGCGCCGTTGTTGGGCGTTAGCTTGGAACGATAACCAGGCAACATTTGTACGTTCTCCGAGGGTGCGGGTCGCCGAAAAAACCAGCGGCTGGCGATGGATCTGAGCGTTGGCTGCTCAAACAGTGACGGAATGGTGAAGGTTGGAGCGTAAACGGGACGTCAAAAGATCGACTCATAGGTCGGTTGGTCAGGACCAAGCAGCAGTCGGTGCACTGGGGGTTTCCCGCCCATCGGGATACAATCCTGTTCTGATTTAGCGGCCACGCGTTTGTCGCACACAGCGCGATGCATCTTCAAGGGTAAGGGAAGCAAAACTTGAGCACCGTGTTTTGGGTAGCGGTTATTGCTGCCCTGCTACTTTTCTATAACTGGATCAACGCGCTACTCCTCGTCTACGGTGCGCCGCTGCGCTATCCCCGTGGCCGGATCATCGACCGTTCCGACATTCCGTCCGACCTCCTGGAGTTGTTTGACGACCGGACGATGGCGCTGCTTCAGCTCGGCTTTCGCTTCTCCCACGCCCTTGAGGCCAACGATGTGGACGCGCGATCCGGTACCCCGCTCTATGAACTGGTCTTCTATCACCCCGAACGCCTGTGTATCGCCGAAGTGGCAACGTCAGAACTGCCGGACTTCCTCACGCCGGTCAACAGCGTTTTCCGCAGCGTCTTCACCAGCGGTAAGACGCTGATTACCAGCAACTTTCATGTCGGTCTGGATCTGCCGGTGACGCCGGATCGGTTTGTCGTCGATACCGCGGCGGCTGACTATCCGGCCCAATTTGAAGCTCACCTTGCAGCGCGGGACGCGCTGGGTGAGCCGACCTCCTTTCGTCCTGTCCTCATGAGCGCCGAGCAGCACCTGGCCCGAGTTCTAACGGATCACCGAGAAGCGCTAAATCAGCTGCTGGAAACCGGGGCGGCTAGTGTCAAAAAGGGGGTGATTCGGCTTTCTCTGGGCAAATCGGTCCAGCTGCTGCGGGATATGGTCAAGGCGATCAAACGGCGAAAGAAGGCTCAGGGGCGTCTGGTTAAGCGGCAGGGTACGGACGACCTGCCGGATATCTCCGCCATGGAGCAATACGCCTACGACAAGAACGCGGAGGTCCTGGCCAATCATCGCCTCGGCACAATGCTGAAGTTTTTCCTGTTTCTCGCCAGCGTTGCTGCGTTCGGACTGTTTTTCGGCCTGTTTACGTCCTTCTGGATTGTGCCGGTGCTGTTCGCCGTGCTGCTGTTTCACGAGCTGGGACACCTGCTCGCCATGAAGGTCTTCGGTTACAAGGATTTGCAGGTCCTGTTTCTTCCCATCGGGGCCGCGGCTCTGGGCAAAAATCATCAAGCCTCGGGCCTGCAACGGTCCCTGGTGTACCTGGCTGGACCGGTGCCAGGCATGCTCCTCGCATGGCTGCTGGTTTCCACCGGGATTGCGAGCGCAACGGGCGAGTCCGGAATCGCGGACCTGGCTGCCAGCCCATGGGTTTTTGAGCTGGTTGTCATGTTGCTGCTGATCAACTACATCAACCTGCTACCAGTGATGCCGCTGGATGGCGGACAAATTGTCAATCTGGTGCTGTTTGAACGCAGCCCCCGAGCTCATCTGGTCTTTCTGGTGGTGAGCACCGTCGTATTTGGCGCTGGTGCGTGGTACCTGGATAGCGATCCACTGCTGTTTTTCCTCGCCATCGCGACCGGCTTTATGGCTTTTGCCCAGTACAACCAACTGACGCTGGCAAGACGGATTCAGGACCAGAAGGGGTCGGAACCGTTGACGTCTCGGTCAATTTTCCAGGCGATGCATCACGCGGATTACGCTCGGATGAATTTCTCCGAACGCACTGCGCTGGCCAAGACCGCGTTGACAGAGTACGCCATGCCGCCGGTAAAGTTGCCTCACAAGCTCATTGGCGGCGCCATGTACCTCGCTGTCCTGCTTTTGCCGCTGGGCATGGCTTATCAAGCCTACCAGTCGCTGTTCGATCCTGTGGACTGGGAGGCGGAGCTTGCCACGGCGACCGGAGCGGAGCGCAACGACCTGCTCATCAGAGCCGGTCAATCTCTCCTCTATACCGGGGAAGAGGCGCAGGGGCGTCAGTACCTGGACGAAGCGCTGGCGGCGCAGACGCCCCCGCTTACCCTCGAACAGCGTCGAGAGGTGTTTGGATCTCTGATCGTCAGAGTCGCGGATGAACGGGGCGATGACCTGGTGAGCGAGGATCTCGAGCCCTGGCTGTCCAGGCTGCGGGCCGATGGCAACTCTCAGGAGTTAACGAATACCTACCTTACGCTGGCGGCCGTTTACAGTGCTGGCCGGGAAGAGGCAATGCGCTACGCCCGATCTGCCCTGACGTCAGCTGAAAACCTCGGCGACAGGGGTAGCATGCTGTTCGCTCATCTGGCGGTGGCTCAACACGCTGCCTATCAGTCTGACTTTGCCACCGCCGATCTGGCGCTGGACGAGGCCTGGGAGATGCGAGGCTTGGAAGACGGAGCGTACCTGTACGCCTTTTCGGGAGCGATTGCAGATCGCTACACCTTGTCCGGAACCACACTGGACGCACTGCCTCAGCTGGATCGTCTACGCGAAGAGATGTTGCTGGCAGATATGTGGTTCGACGAGGACTATGGCCTGTGGATCTGCCTGCTGGGCGAGGATTTTGATTGTGCCAGCCAACGTCTGGATACACTCAACGAGGATCTCGAAAAATCCTGGGACGCCGCCTGGTCTGAACGTCCCACCGAGATCGATGACAGTGAGTGGGACCTGATCCGCAATGATCATTTCAAGAGGCTGGATCTGGCACGGGCGGTTTACCAGGCTCTCACACTGTCAGAGCAAGAAGCGGCAAAGGCCTGGGCCGTGTTTACCGAAACCCACGTGACAGACTGGTACAACGGCGAGTATTTCGAGGAACAGGCCGGCCCCTCCTTTGAGGGGCAAAAGGCCGAGCTTATTGCCCGTCAGTTCCGGCGTTTTGAGAAACAGAACTAGTTACCCGTGCCCGGCCGACCCTACGGGCCGAACCCAAATCCAAACCCGAGCCATCGGTTTTCGATCGTTAGGACGCCGGGCCTCTAATCATTTTCTGCCTTTTACCGTAGGTCAGCGAGCGCCATAGCCACTCCAGTGGGCCAAAGCGAAATTTTGACAGCCAGAGCGGCGCGGCGAGCAGGAAAAAGACAAAAACCAGTGCGGTGACGATGGTCAGCGCACCCAGCGATAGCTGGCCGAAAAGTCCAAAACCCAAACTTGAGAACAGCACCAGCCCGATGACCGACTGCAAGATGTACACGGTGAAGGCGGTCCGGCCGACCGCCGCCAACGCTCGTGCGTTCCAGCCAACCGCAACCAGACCCACGGCCAGCGCTGACCAGAACAGCGCTCCGCCAAAGCGGTGCAGGGTCCAGAGCGCGTTCAAAACATGGTCACCGTAGGCTGAATCAGCGACGCCAAGCAGGCGGGCCGCGACCAACCCTAAACCCGCCACAGCGCCGGCCGCCGCGAGCTTCCAGTAGGTTTTCGGCGCAAGTGCACCTGTCAGGAACCCCGTTTTGAGCAGCGCCATCCCGAGCATCATTACCGACAGTTTGTCGATCCAATTTCTGCCCAGCACGAACAGATCGAACATGTAGAAACGCACTGTGTCGATGCGCGCCGACACCTGCTCTGCCAGCGAGCCGAGCAAGATCTTCTGAACCGCGAGGTGCGCATCCGGACCCTCCTGCCAAAGCGTCGGAATCTTGCCGAAGTCGACTGGGAAGATGATTCCTGCGACGAATAGGGCGACTTGGATAGCGATTCCAAGAATGAGCAGAGTGCCAGCGCTCACGTTCACCAGGAAGATGGCCAGAAACCCCACGAGCGCATACTGCATGAGAATGTCACCCTCGCGGATAAAGACGAGGTGGATGGCGCCAAAGACCGTCAGCCAAAAGAGGCGCTTCAGCACGATCGGCAGCGAAACGGGGTTTTCCCGTGCGAGGAGCAGCGCGAGGCCCGCGCCGAACATCGCCGTGAAGATGGTGATGAACTTGCCATGCACAAGGAGGTTGTGAAGGTAGCCGATGGTCTGGTCGAACTCGCCAGGCCACAGGGACCGGTCGCCATAGTGGTTATAGCCGTTCGCCATCATTTTGATGTTGACGACGAAGATCATCAGCACCGCAAAGCCACGCAGCACATCGAGGCTATTGATGCGCTCTGCAAGCGATGTGGGTGCCGCCTGATCCGGTGTTGCGTCAGGTGCCAATCCTGCGGTCATAGCGTCCAGACCAGCAATCGGGATACGCGATGATATCCGAGCCTCGAGGGAAGAGGGTGAGCCGCGACGCTAAACCTCTGCAGGCTGGTTTTTCAACAGGACCGTCTTTGCCTCCAGGTAGGCGTGCAGGCCCTCGGTGCCGCCCTCCCGCCCCAGGCCGGACTGCTTGAAGCCGCCGAACGCCACGGCAAAACTCGCTGACGGCGCGCTCTGGCCCACGGTGCCGGTGCGCAGCCGGCGGGCGATCCGATAGGCGGCGTCGCTGTCATTGGTGTAGACCGCGCCGGCGAGGCCAAATAGAGAATCGTTGGCGATTCGGATGGCGTCCTCTTCGTCGTCGTATGGGATCACGCACAGCACCGGGCCGAAAATTTCTTCCTGAGCGATGGTCATGGTGTTATCCACATTGGCGAACAGGGTGGGCTCGAAGAACAGACCGGTAGACAGGTGGGGCGGCCGTTTACCGCCCGTGACCAGCGTTGCGCCCTCCTCGATACCCTTGGCGACATACCCCTCAATGCGCTCAAGCTGCGCTTTCATGGTGATGGCCCCAAGCTTCGTTTCCGTATCATAGGGATCGCCTATGGTCACGGTTTGCATCTCCCTGGCCAAAAGCTCAACGAGCTCATCGTGACGTTTACGAGACACGATCACCCGGGTGAGGGCCGCGCAGTTTTGTCCGCTGAGGACACACAGGCCCGACACGAGGCTGGCCGCCGCCTCCTCCAGCGGGTAGTCGTCGAGGACAATGGCTGCGGACTTCCCGCCCAGCTCAAGCGTGACTCGACCGATGCGCTCGCCGCAAACCGACGCAATGTGGCGACCGGTAGTCAGGCTGCCGGTAAAGCTAACCTTGTCGATGTCCGGGTGGCGAATCAGGTGGTCGGACGCTGCGCGTTCGGCGGTGACCAGATTCAGTACGCCGGGTGGGAAGCCCGCGGCCTCCGCACACTCGGCGAGGATGTAGGTTTCAATGGGCGTCTGCGGCGCCGGCTTCATGACCACCGTGCATCCCGCCAGCAGGGCCGGGGCAATTTTGGTCAGCATTGTGGCGAGGGGGGCGTTCCACGGGGCCACTGCCGCCACCGTGCCGACCGGCTCGCGAACCAGCAGGGCGGCGCCGTTGGCCGACTCGTGCTGCTCGATAAATTCAAACGTCGCCGCCTGGCCGACTGCGCGGTCGATATTGCTGATCGAATATTCCGGATAGCTGGCCGCCATGCTCTTGATGACGCCGGCGGATTCCATCCAGGCCGTCGAAAAATCGGCTTTGCGGGTTCGGAGCTGCTTGGCAAATTCCGCCAACACTTCACCCCTTTGCTGGGGCGTCATGCCTGGCCACGGGCCCTTGTCGAAGGCTGCCCGTGCCGCGGCAACGGCTTGGTCCACGTCCGCTTCCACCGCTTCAGCCACCTGGAAGACCACCTCCTCAGTGATGGGTGAAACCACCTCAATCATGCGGTTGGTGCTCGGCTTCACCCAGGCGCCGTCGATAAAGAGCTGATCGAAGTGGGTGCTGTCGATGCTGCTGGCGCGCGGGTCCGTCATTGAGGGTTTCCTTGGTAATGGGTTGTTCAAGCGAGGCCATGGACCTTGGGGTTTTTTGCCCTGGCTGTCCAATAGAATCGTCAACGGTATCTATAAGGCCGTTTCATAGCGCGACGAAAAAACGGTGGGCATTGAAGGTGACCAAGCTCGGACCGCCGGCGCGGCCCGGGAAAGAAACTCACCCGGTGCGGGTGATCGTGACGCTGATGGCGCCTCGGTTGTTCCAATACATGTGCATCAGATCGTTTGGGTACAGGAACAGGGCATCGGTTGACGTTGCGACAAACGGCGTTTCCTCAGACGAATACTGCCCGTTGCCGATTCTGATCTGATCTCGGTTGCTTCTACCAAGGGACCCGATGAGCTCAAACCACTTGGCGTCCTTGACGCGCCTCATCGGTTGGGTCACTTTCATCACCAGTTCGAGAGGGCCTTTCCTGACGTCCGCCAGCGTCCACCCCTCGCCGCTGCAGGTGATGTCGCCGTCGCGCCACTCCCCGTCAAAGGAGAACACGTATTGGTTGCCCTTTTTGATGAGGATGCCGGTATCCGTATAGCGCGCCCCGGCCAACACTTCGACTGATCGGCTCTCGTTGAGCTTCAGGAGCGACCACTGATTCGCGTCAAACTGGTCGCCAGGCAGAGTTTCACGATAGGGATCTTGCACCGGGTCGAGCGACGACAGTTTGGGCGCCGCCGAGGGATCTTGGCCTGCGCGTACCGACGCCAGTTTGGCGTCGTCCACTTCGACGCCGGCCGCCTTGGCGCCCTCCAGAATCCACGCAAGCGAGATGTTGCTCAGCCCGTCGTTCTGGTTTCCGCCCCCGATGTCGCCGTGGTCGCCTTTGAACCAGACTTCAGTAATGCTGGCGTTCGTGTGGTCAGCGTTCAGTCGCGTGGGTCTGAACGTTTCTCGCCGCTCGTCAAAGGCCAGCGCGTGGCGGCACGACTCAACGTTCGGAGGCACCGTCAGATTCCAGCCAAGATTGATGGCCTGAAAGTCCACCAATGGCCCGATCGTGAAACTCAGCCCAAACGAAGCGACAGCGTCAAACAAACCCAGGTACTGAATCGGCGGTGCGGTTGTCATCTCACCGCGCTGATTCTGGATGGTCGCTTCGTTAATCATGTTGGCAAAGTGCAAAGCCATGGCTGCGCCTCGACTGTAGCCGACAATCGCGATTTGTTCGTCGCCCGACATGAAGACTTCTTCCAGGTTTTCAAACATCTTCGCGAGTCGAGATCGGGCGCCTGCTCCGAATATCCCCCCAATGACTTTCCCAGGTCGGCCAAAGCGAGTGCCGACGCCCGCCTTGTAGAATGCCTCGATGTCGTCAGCGCCGGTGCACTGGAGAAACCTTGCAACGTTCGTATCGGTGGGGTCGGGGCGCTCAACGTTGCTGTCGAGCTGCCCGGTTCCGTCAAAAACATAGATCGCCATGCGCTTTGCTCTCAGTGAAGAACTATCAGGAAAGTTTCAGCGTTTTCTCGAAGTATTCGATCACGCTTTCCTGGCGAAAGTAATTCAGATGATGGATGACGTCCTGGGGGCCTGACGACATCATTCGAGTGTTCGGGATGCTCAGTTGATCCGACAGCTCGCTCATCGAGTGCGTGTCCACCACAAGGTCGTTGCTGCCTTCAAACACCATGTCTGCTCCGGCATCAGCAAGATGCTGCAGCGGACGCTGAAAGTATCGCCAAAAAGCCCATCCCGGGCTGATCGGTTCAAAGTCCGACGCCACCCCATAGTAGGCGCGCGCCGTTGTGCGGCTGATCCCTTCCCGCAGTTTCAGAATCGAACTGTTGTCACCGGTCATCGACTGTGCGGCAAGGCCGGGGATCATGTAGACGGTGGCGTCGATCAAGGGCGTCTTGGACAAAACCCTTGCTGCGGAACCGAAAATCTTGAGAATGCCCGCAACGGCAGTGAAAAGCGGGATGACGGTGCTCGCCAGCTGACTCCCTTTCCCCAGCACCTCGGCAATATTGGTCAGCATATCCAGCCCTGACCGCAGCCTCGGCGGAGCTGCGAGGCTTGTCCCTGCAAGGGGCGAACCCACAAAAATGACCTTCCCGAGTCTGTCGGGGTTGGCGAGCAGCGCTTCCACCCACCAGCGCACCACGAGTCCGCCGCGACTGTGGCAAATGACGTCGATCTCAGCGTCCGTGCCGGCAAGATGACGCGTGAGGTCGATCGCGTTCAGCACGGGAGAAACTGAGAGGGTCGGGTGATCGAAGCTGATGATCTGATCGTAGTGAGCTTTGGCCTTGTCAAAAAACGCCTTGCCCTTGTCGGTGGCGTTCAGGCCGTCGGTGATCGCTTCAGATTTGCTGAAGGTGCCGTGCACGAAAAGCAGGATGCGGCCGTCGGAGCGAGGTGTGGCTCGCCTTGCCCGGGTAGGGGAACTCCAGGCTCGAATGCCCGTATTGGCGTTCAGCTTGAGGTCGAGTTGCGCAATGGCGCTGCCGACCGCGTTTTGCTCCAGGCGCTCATACTTAAGCTGTTTGATGATGCTCCCCGTCTGTCCGGGGCCCTGCCGGCGCCGTCGGCGCTGATCCCGCTGGCGAAAGCCAAGCCCGTCGACCCACCGCAGCACGCCGTCTTTTTCTACCAGGGTGACTGTGCCGAGATTGTCGTCGACGCGGGTGCCTCCCGTGCGGCGCAGCCGATGGACCGCCGTTGGCTCGAACGAGCGCACCATTTGGTCCGCGCCGTAAATGCCCAGCCCTTCCGTGGCGAGATCGAGCTGGCGGTTGAGCCAATCATGGCGGGGGTCTTCTCGTCGCTCAGACATGATGGTTGGCCCCTCGGCTATGATTGAGATCGTCGATGATCGGCAAAGGCGTGATGAACTCCGACCGGGCCGACCAGATATCGACCAGCGAATGAAATTCGCTCCGGCTTCTCAGGTTATCGACACCCTCCTCGATGGCCTCCCAGAAACTCCCGTGGGTCGTAAAGCCCACAGTCTCAAGGGGGTAGAGAAACCCTCTGTTGACCTCGTTGAGAATCTCGGCGTAGCTGTCAGACGGCAGTACCCAGGCGTTTTGCGATGTGGTGGCCCCGATGGAGGAACGCATCGTTTCTTCTTCGATGCCCTCCTGAAGCGCCTCGAAAAAATCGAAATAGCGCTGTTCATCACGCCAGTATCCGGCGAACGCGTGGCCCTCCAGAAGAAAAATGACGGGGTAGATCTCGATGTACTCGAGACATGCGCACAGGAGCAGCGCAAGATCGATACAGGTGCCACGACCGCCTCTGACAATTTGGGTTGGCGTTCGTAGCCTTTGGCCCAGTCGGGTATAGCTTGGTGGAGGATTGATATAGCGAATCCCAAAGTCGCTGACGATGGCGGCCCAAATCGCCTGGACCTGCAGGTCGATTTCAGCCAGCGAGCCGGGATCGTCCGGATCGATGCTTTGATAACCGTCGAAACCTCGCCGATCGTAATCTGCCAGCGTCACCAGGTGCTTCTGGGCGCTATCAATAATCTTCTCGATCGCCGGATCCCGGGGCAGCACAAAAGAGGGCAGCCAGATCCGGTCGGCGTCTGAATCCTTCCACTCATCGGCCGGCAGCAGCGTTACCCGGTGGGTCTCCTGATAGACCACCGTGGACTCGACCGTGACCTTCACGAACAGACTGGTTCGCATGGGCTCCTGCACGGTTCGGATAATGGATGAAGTCAGCGGCACCTTGATCTTTTCATGAACCGGTGTGAGGTATTCCGACAAGGTGAAACTCGCGCTGTACGGGTGGCTCTCCGAGCCAAGGTAAAGAATCACCTCCACCCCAACGTTTCGCAGGACGCCCTCTTTCTGCTTACGAAAAGACAGCGATTTGAACAGGCCACCGCTGTCGTTGTGGAGCAGGGAATAGTTGAGCCTCTCGCGAACGGTAATCTCGACTGAGAACCAGTCGGAGTACTGGCCTTCCAGGTGGAGGTCAGCCTTTCGCTTTTGCTTGCGAGCAGTCCGGGTCTTTTCGAGCTTGCTGCTGGCCCCATCGAGGAGCGTGTCGGCGCTCCACAGCACGACGCCTGTACCAGAAAGTGATACCGACGCCCGAACGACATCCAGCGCGCCAACGAACGCCGTCAAAGGCTGTTTCGTCTCCTTCCAATGCAAATAAAAATCATGAAGCAGCACTTCAGCGAGTGCATCGCTGACGGTGTCCTGAAATCCAAGAGCCAGTCCGGCCCCTTCGGCGACCGCCATGGCGCAGATCCGGGATGCTGAATGGTAGACATTGGCCGTCACCAGGCTGACCTGGCGTGAGCCGGAATTCAGGACACGCGCCAGCCGCTCGGCATCGACCGGCTCGATGCCAAGGTGGTGTTGCGGCTGGTTGCTGGTAAACACCACGCCGTCCAAATTGCGCGAATCAGGCCAGTTCTCCGGCAGTTCCCCCTTATCCTCGAACAGCTCCTTGGCTTGATTGTTGTCGATGCCGGCAATGTGGATGATATCCGGCCGGTGCTGGCGGATCGCCGCCTGGAGCTCTTCGATGCTCGGATTGATGCAGGGTTTGAAATGATCGACAAACATCGACTCCACGATTTTTCGTTCCGATGAGAAATCGTAGAACTCACCCAAAAAGCCCGGGGCGCACTCAACGTAAAGCGTGCGCCATTCCCGTGGCGTGCGAACCTTGTGCTGTACCTTCAGCCAACGAACGATTGCCATAGGCGTCTGATTGCCCGACTCCTTCGCCGCTGAACTCAGCAGGAATTCCCACGGTGCAACGCGTCCCTCCCACGCCGTTTCCTCGTTCACGTAAGGCACCTGTACTTCGACAACCGACGCCGAGGCCAACGTATGCCTGACGGCCTTTTCCAAGGCGAACTTTGAGATGATCCGGAACGCCTCTCTGCGCATCTCGCGGGGAGAGCTCCGCTTCCACCGCAATCTGCGCGACAGCACGTATCGCCAGCGCATAGCCAGTGATTGAAGGCCGGTATCCGATGGGAGCGAAAAGTTGGCGCCATCGTCGTTCGCTATGGTGACCGCAAGACCGCTGCCAGAAATGTTCCCTTTGGCCGCTGGCTTTTTGGTCCGCTTCGCCGTCTTCTTCTTGCTGGTCTTTTTCTTTGTGGCCTTGGCAGGCGTGGCTTTCCTGGTGGTTTTTCGGGTTGTGGCTTTTGTTGCGTTCGTCGCCTTTTTCCTGACGGGTTTTTTGCCAACAGCACGCTTTTTGTTTGCTGCCATGAGGTTTACTCCGGTCAATGGTCCTCAAAGACTGCGACCCATGCGCAATCCGTCGATCTTCGCCCCGTAGTAGTCGGGCAGTTTTAGCAGTTTCCGAAAGTCGGCTCGCTCAAAGAAGGCCTGGGCGGATGTTCACGTCTACGCGATGCTCCCGGTTTCGTCCTCGCCCCAATCTTTCAGAATTTCCTGTCGTTGCAGGTCGAGCTCCGGCTCCCGGAGCTGCGCCTGAACGACAGCCTGCCGCGCCTCGCGGGTATGTATGTCGTCAAGCGCGCAAAGTATGGCCGACGCACGGTCGCCCGCTCCCTCCAGCATTGGCGTCAGGCGCGCCACCAGCCGTGCACCCACGGCGGTGACAAAGTGGGCGGCGAACTGCTGCGTCGTTTCCGATCTGGCGGCCAGCGCGGTGGCGAGGCGTTCAGCGTCGATTCGATCTTCGCCCATCTCCCAGCAGGCAAACATGGCGGCCAGCGCAACGGCCGGTTCCCGGCTGTTGCAAAGCGGCTGCAGCATGTCCAAGGCTTCCGTCACACGCAATTGGCCGAGACGAACGGCGGCGGCGGCCTGTTGATGAACGTCGTCGCTTTCGAGCGCGTCAATCAGTTGTCGCCGCTCAGGTTCTCTCACCAGGGCATGTCGACGAAAGCAGGAAGACGCTCTGATCGCCATACGTCCGGCTCATGAGACTCAGAATGACCGCTCACCCTGAGCTTCTTTTCTTTGACTTGCGGCAGCTCGAACCACTGTCCGCCGCGCGCGATGGCCACCACCGGATCCCATTTGGCCTGGATGTTGTAAGCGGCATTGACGTTTGACCAGTTGGCAAAATAGTCGCTCCTTACCGGCGGACTCATCATGATCAATCGATCCATTTTGATGCCCTTGTGGGTGGCCAACATGGCAACGTTTGCGCCATGACTATGGCCGAACACGTTCACTTCCCGAGCCGGGTGAGACCGCAGCCATCGGTCAAGCTCAGCGGCAGCCTGCCGCCGTTTGGAATCTCGGTTTTTGCCGCTCCACCTGAAACGGTCTGCTCCGCCGTAGAGGTCGCTGCGTCCAAGGTCGGTTTTGACGTACTCAAAGAAGTTGCCGCCGGGCTGCCACCAGTCGCCGTCTGAGGCCCACGTGCCGTGAATAATGATCGTGATTTCGTTGATGACCCGCGGCCGCCCGCGTCGTCTCCGGCGACGACGCCGTCTTGCGGTGGCTGTGATGACCACATCGCCATCGCCCCACTCATCGAGCGTGTCGGCCACCCGGCCGGTGATGCGCCCAAGCGCGACCCGCGCGGCCATGTATAGCTGTTCCCCGGCATCTCCCATAGTCCTGGCCAGCGCCATCAGGTCTTCCAGATCCCCGGCGTGAAAATCATGGCCGGTCATCTCGAAGTAGGCATCCATTATGGCGACCTGCATCAGAGGATCTTCTGTGGCCAAGGCGTCGTCCAGGACGTCGACCGCGGCTTCAGGGAGCTGGTCTGCAATCTCGGTGAGCTGTACAGCTCGTTTAGAAGAGTCGGCGTTGCTGCGCAATATTCTTCGCAGCTTTGTCATTGCGGTTGAGTCAGGCATAAGTTTCTCCAGTGATCCCCGCCACTATGGCAACGGAAATTGCCATCCCTTACCTCAGAAAAACCCGGCGAAAAATCGGCCGCTACCACCAAAACTCTAGCACACGCGGCTTTGCCCGCCAGGCGCCTTAGCAATAGGTATCGCGGCGGTGCTCGGCGGTGTTTCAGGGTTGGTCTGTCTCTTCTTGGACTAGTGTTTTTTCGCTGGCAAATCTCCCAGACAAATAGGTTGCGTGCACATGGGAGCTCTTCTGCGTTTCTTTCTCGGGTGGCCTCAGCTGCACTCACAGCCGACTCCGGTGAGAGTTTTACGCCATTTGTGACACCCAACTGTAACCGCCGTTTGAGTTGATCGCGTTCGGCCGGCCGGCAACAGCGACCGGGAGGAATCGTGGAACAGCAAAGTATCAACTACTCACCAACCGTGAGGCGCGTTCTGAAAGACCTGCCGCGAGATTCCATTACTGCGGCGGAGCTTGTCCAGAAGATCCTTGAGCGCCACCCGGAATATGCGTCGAACACCGCACGGGAAATGGCAGGCGTGGAGTTTCCTCCATTCTCCCGTCAACAGTCGGCAGAAGACTGGCTTGCGGAAGCGCGGGCCATGTTTGATCCGGTGCTCGTTGACAAGCTTCACGGACGGCTCGTCATCCTCGCCTTGTGCCGGCTCGATCCGGAGTTTGGCGACTATCTGCGCAGCTTTGCAGCGCAGATCCAGCAAGAACTCACGGAGGACTTCGACTCGTTGCTGCTGCCGGAACACGCCGGCAAACGACAGCATTTAGGGCGGTTCCTGAAGATTCTCCAGGGCAAAACTGAGAGCGCTTCTGTTCCGGTTTCAAATCTTCCAACCGGGGAGAGCGGGTTTCTTGTATTGACCGAGGGCGCACGAAGACTCGAGGAGCTGGTCCGGCTGTGCTTCAGGCAGCGTAACAATACCTGCTTGACGGCCCATTATCGGATGAGGCCGGGTGCAAGCTGGTCGGACTTCGAGAATGATTTGTCGTCGGACCTCAAGGAAATCGCCGCAGGCAGGTTTGCCACGGTTGGCGATTTTCTTCCGGAGCTCGGCGTGAATTTTCGGCCCGGTACGTCCCAGCGTTCGTGGCGTCACGTGGTAGACGGTTCCGCGGTTGAGACGAGCTCGGCGAGCAATGTCTCCCCGACGTCTTCCAGTCTCCCAGCGTTGCTTGATCAATGGAGCAACAAGAAGCTGCCAGCCGGCCAGCGCTTGGTGCTTTTTGTCGAATGGCACGGAGTCGACGCCAAAGCGCAGGCTGATTCGCTCGGCCTCACGGATGAAGTGCTTAAACAGATCAGCGCGCCGCCTGATCAGGTTGGCATAGTTTTCTCGGGTCTCCCGGAAGGAGTGCGGCAGCAATTCTCGGGCTCACGGGTTCATGATTTGAAATTGCCGGAGGAAGAGCCTCCGCGCGTCAGCCAGGCGCTCCTGAACGATATGCCAGCGGGGCCTGATCGACTCAAAATTGTTGACGAGGTGCAGGCGATTGCTGACGCCATAGCGCTCAAGAAAATGCATCCGCCGCTCGTCGTCGGAGTCTTCGGCGGCTGGGGCACAGGAAAGTCTTTTGTTTTACACCTGATCGAAGATCGGCTGCAGGAACTGCGGTGCCAGGCCGTGGGCGTCAATTCCGAAGCGCGCTCTGCGTATCCGTTTGTCGGCCATCCCTACCTTGTCCGGTTCGACGCCTGGACGTACGCAAAGAATAATCTCTGGGCCAGTCTGATGCAGACGACGCTCGTGGAGCTGGATCGACAGCTCTCCCTCGAGCATGAACTCCTTAAGTCCCTACCTATTGACCCTTGTGAGTCGTCACCGGTCTGGCGATTGATGCAGGGCCTTACCGACAAACAGCGGAAACGACTGCTCAAAGACACGAACGGAAAAAAGGCGCTTGAAACGACGGCGGCGTTTGCGCGAGACGGCTCTCCCAGCCGCCTGTGGGCTGAGTTGGAACGTTTGCGCGAGGTCGAAAAGAAGCACCTTTTGAAAAAGGAAGGGGAGCTACGCGACCTGCGCAGCAGGAAGCTAAACGAACAGCGTAAGCTCGAAGTTGAAGTCGATGAGGAGCTGGCTAGAGAAAGTCGGCGTGTTGCCCTGGCGCCCGTTTGGGACGAACTCGTTGAACAAACGAAGGGGGGGCTCGACAAGATTGACGCTCCTACCTTCGCACAGGTGGTTCAGCGGATGTCGTTTCTTCAGAAAATTGGCCTTGGGTTTAAAGATATTTCCTGGCCGATTGTGGCTTTTATGATCGTTGCCCTGGGTGGCGGAATATCAGTTGCGGTGCTAACGCCCGTTGCTGAACTTTGGGCGACGCTGACGGGTGGCATTCTCGCCGTTACGGCTCCCCTCGTGCGCGCGTGGAGCTGGATCGAAAACCGTCGTGCTGCCTACGAACAGCGGCTCGCTGCTGCGCAGGAAGATTTTCAAAAGCTGCGCGAAGCGCGTATGGAAGAGCGTTTGCAGGTCGCTGAAGAAAACAGCACCGCGGCCAGCGTTGCTGAGCTCAACGCCAGAATCGAGGATAGCGAAGCGAGGGTTGAGCGGATCCGGGCCCGCCTCGGTGTGACCGGACACAGCCGCAGTTTGAACGATTTTCTGAAGACCCGAATTGAGGAGGGTCTTTATCATCAGGAACTCGGCATGCTGGACCAGGTTCAGAGCGACATCCAGGAGTTGAGCGATACGCTCGTCCCGGCGCATTCCGACGGGATCGTAGACCGCAAAAAGCTGGATCAACTATTCCCGCGGGGCGAGCCGCGAGTGGTTTTGCTTATTGATGACCTCGACCGGTGTCCACCCGATAAGGTGGTCGAAGTTCTCGAGGCCGCTCAGCTGCTGGTGAAGACCCGACTGTTTGTCGTCGTGATTGCCATGGACGTTCGCTACGTCACGCGGGCGCTTGAGTCGATCTACCAGGGCGTGCTGGTTCGAAGCGGCGAGCCGTCCGGACTCGACTACATCGAAAAAATCATCCAGATCCCGTACCGCGTGCGAAGTGTTTCCACTCCGGCCATCCGGTCCTTCCTGCGCTCGCAGATGGAAATCGAAGAGGGCACGGAGGTCGAAGAGCCCGTGGACAGCGGCGAGGGGCAAGACGACGGCGAACAGGACAAACCCGAAACCGCAGAGGAGCAGGTCGAGACCGCCCGGCTGTCGGCGTCTACCCATGCCACGCAGGGCGACTCGGCGGAACTGCCGAGCGAAGTTATCCAGTTTCAACCCGACGAATTCAAGGCGATCACCGACGCCTGCAGCGCGTTGTCGGTCAGCCCTCGGACCATGAAGCGGCTGGTTAACGTATTCAAGCTGTTGAAGATCATTTGGTACCGCCAGGGGCTGGAAGCTGGACCGAGTTCCGACGTGAAACAGTCCATGCTGGCCATCCTGGCGCTCTGCGCGCGCTATCCGGAAGTGTTGCGCAAGCTGCTGGCCGATATGGAAACGGCCTACCGCGCCAAAAAAGGCCTTGGCCACAGGCTGCTCGTTGAATTTCTGGCTGAACAGGCCCTTTTGGGTGCCGACGCAGCTCCGTATCCGCCGGACTGGTACCGGGTAGCAGAGGTTTTGCGGCGACCGGATTTCATTCCCGAGCGTATGACCTTAGGCCATTTGGAGGAGGCAAATCTGAGGCTGTTGACCTCGTTCTCGTTTGTGGGTGAAACCGATGCAGAAAGGGAGGCAACGCTGCAACGGGGCTACTATCGAGGGTCAAACTCGCGTGCACCGAGTGAGGTCAACGGCGGCAACCCCGGGGCCGGCACCGGTGCGGACGACTGAGTCACCATCCTCGCCGGTGAGCGCTGTGCCCGTTACCCGGCCCATCACAATTCTTTAAGTCATCCGAAGTCGCCATGAGGGAACGGGCGATTGCTGGCGTTCCTTTTTTTGAGACGACACAAAGCAGTGGAGGAGGAGGCCCTATGCTGTCACCCAAAGAGTTCCTGAAGGATTTGACCATCCACCCGGAGTACCAGACGGCCATCATCGATTGGCTGAGGCCTTGGCGCCTGAAGACCTACGTCGATATTTTGATTGTTGTCGACACCGAAATTTCCGTGAGTCCAGTAAACAGTTTCGGCATCGCGAGTGTGATTGAACTGCTCCGTGATACCCAGGTTGGCTGCATGAGGTTTCGGGTCGATATCGCCTTGCGCAGCGATGAGCCGTTTTCGAGACTCTCCAGCCCGAGCGCGACCCAGCCAAAGTACCGAGGCTTTCGATTCAACTCCGTCCATGATGGCGATGACGTGATCGACAGGTACGAACAGATCTGGTGTTTTGGCTTCAAGCCCAGCAATTCCGGCAGCGACAGCGATGCAGAGATTGACATGGCCTTTGCGCTGCCAACGACCAATGCTGAACTGGAAAAACTCGATGACTGGATGAGCACCAAAAAGGGCGGTCTTTTTGGCACCGGCGATCATCATTTTCTGGGCGCATCGATGTGCCGCAAAATCCCGCGCCTGGGCACGATGCGTCGCTGGACCAATGCGGATGGGGTGCCGCCCATCGGCAATATCAACGACCCCGACACGGGCGACCGGATTGACACGCTGAGGCCGCCGCCGCCGGTCAGTGATTACGTGGCGGGTGGTCCGCTGGCGCTTTCTAACTCACCGCACCAGGGAGACCTGACGGTACAACCGATTCGGTGGACGACCTGGCGCTCTTTGTACTGGCCGTTTCCCTTTCGACTGAAGAAACGGCCGCACCCGGTGCTTTGCCACCCCACGCTGGGGCCAATCGACGTGATGCCTGACCACGCACACGAGGGGCTTTGCGTGCCGTCGCCGGACCTCGGAGCAAGTAAGCAGTTCAACAGCGAGCCGGAATATCCCGACGCAACGGGTGGCGGGGTGAAACCGCAGCCGGAAATCATCGCCTACGGCAGCAACCTGGACAGCGACAACTGGCGTTTCGCAAAGGGAGAGCAACCTGGTCGAAACAACAACCCGATGATTGCGGTTTACGATGGACACACGGCGGGCGTCGGGCGAGTTGCAACCGACTCAACGTGGCACCACTGGATGGACGTCAACATCAACAACATCAGGGCTGCCGACAACAACGACTGGAAAAAAATCAGCCGCTACTTCATCAACCTGGCGGTCTGGCTGAATCCGCCTGGTTTTTCGACTCAGTGTTTTTATCTGTCCGTTGTCGTGAGTCATTTTCAGCACGTCGGCTTTCAGGATTACCACGTAAACGCTTCGAAGCTGGAGCTTGGAGAGGTTCTGCGGAATCATTTGAAACTGTTCTACGGCCCCTGCTGGGTCACCGAAATGATCTGGCAGATTCCCCTTGAACTGGGCATTTATCGGCGGCGGGAGCTGCTGGATTTCGCAGAGCGATTCGAGGATCTAGAGGTCTACGCGGATCACTTTGAGACGCTTGTGCTGGGGCACCTTGTGGATGCAACGCTCAAGCGCGCAGAGACGGTGAGGCGAGGGGCTTCTCGCCGAATCAGGGCGCTTCCGGAGCCCAAGGAGCTTTTTGCCAAGCCGTATGAGCGGGCTGTCGCGGAGTTTACGAAAACGCTGCAGGCCCAGTGCAAGTCTACGAGCGGTGCGCTGGCCAAATTCAATCGTCGCTAGCGCTATTGAGCTGCGGGGCTGGCTCCCGGGAGCCAGCCCGGCAATTCGCAATCAGCATGCGCAGGCTCACGCCGGCTGCTAAGGAGGTGATCGGCACCATTCAGCGGTTCAGTCGACTTCCGAGAGTATGCGGGCAAACAGTGCAGGATCGACGTTGCCCCCGCTCAAAACGATACCAACCGTTCGATAGGTTTCCGGCAGCTTGCTGGACAGCAGAGCGGCGAGCGCCACGGCGCCACCCGGCTCAACAACCAGCTTCAGTTCGCGAAAGGCAAAGGCCATCGCTTGTTTCACCTCAATCTCCGAGACCACCAGTCCACCGGCCAGCAGTTCTTTGTTGACCGTAAACGTCAGCTCTCCCGGCTGTGGTGAGAGCAACGCGTCGCAAATCGACTTTTCCGAAGTGTCCGCCCGCTCGCGCTCGCCGGACAGCAGCGATCGGGCATGGTCGTCGTAATTCTCCGGCTCAACCGCAAAAACCTCAGTGCCTGGGCTTAGCGCTTTAATCGCCGTAGCGCACCCGGCGATGAGACCGCCACCACCGCAGCAAACGAGCAGCGCATCGAGCTCAGCCTCGCGTGCTGACACATCCTCGCCAATCTCCAGTCCAACTGTCCCCTGGCCGGCAATGATGTGCTGATCGTCGAAGGACGGGACAATGGTGCCGCCGCGCTTTTCAGCCAGCGCGTAGGCAATCTTTTCCCGACTCTCGCTGTAGCGATCATAGAAAACGATTTCGGCGCCGTAGTGACGGGTCTTCGAGACCTTAATTTCGGGCGCGTCTTCAGGCATCACGATGGTGGCGTATGTGCCCGCAAGCTTGGCGGCCGCGGCGACGCCCTGCGCGTGATTGCCGGACGACCAGGCAATCACGCCAGCCTTACGCTCGTCTAGCGAAAGCTGGCTGATTCGGTTGAATGCGCCACGGAACTTAAAGCTACCCCCAACCTGCAGCGTTTCGGGCTTGATATAGACCTTCCTCCCGGTCTCTGCGTTCACCACCTCATTTACGAGCAAGGGTGTTCTGATGGCGAAGCCGGCAAGACGTTCTGCCGCGGCTTGGATCGCGGCGATCGTAACAATGTCATCTGCAGGCATGCTTAATCCTTTGCAACAACCGAATCGAAAAAAACGGCGGGCAGATCAATTCGACTCGTAGCGGGGGCTTTCCCATTCATCCAGGCTGTCACCACTTGCGGCATTTCTTCGGTTTCCGTCAGCGCCTCAAAAAACGCTGAGTGTGAGCCGTTGCCAACCACCACCAAATGGCTCTCGGGGAAATTGATCATGGTCTCGGTGGCGTTGGAAAAGGGCGTCGCGAAATCTAAGTCGCCCTGTACAAATAGTGTTGGCACCGTGACAAGCGAGGCTTCACGAAAACTGTCTGGCAATTCAGGAACATTCCAGCCGGCACATATCGAATCGTAATAGGTGAAGCTCATACGATTGAATAGTGGCGAACTCGCTTCGGTCATCGCCTCGCGGCGATCCTTGGACAATCCTGACGCACAGTCGAATAATCCAACCGCTGCACCAGACCAACCGCGCGGTGCAAGCAACAACCCGCCGGCGTTCCGAAAGAAGAACGCTTGTCCTGACAGTCCCCCGTCGACCAATTTGGCAACGTAGTTTGGCCAGCTTGTCATGGTCGCGCGTTTATACAGGCTGAAGCCTTGGCCCGTCATGCCGAACAACGCGAGTTCGAATGGCAAAAGCTTGGATAAGTTGTCGCCACCTTTAGAACTGGTAGCAGCTTCGTTTTGTAAGGCCAGCAAGGGATCGCCCTCTCGGCCCGCTGCTTTCCAAACGCCAGACGCCATCTCGCTTATCTTAATCGCGGTGTCGCGCACCGCCGCAGGGTTGTCGTAAGTGTGGTCATACCCCTCAACACCGTAGACAATCGCCCGATCGATTCGGTCGGCGTGATATTTCATCAATGTCAGAGCCAGGTGGGAGCCGACACTCCCATCACACAGGTAGTCCGGCTGCGAGTAATGTGTACCCCTGAGATCCGGGATGATGACGTCGCCAAATTTGCGCATGGTGTTGATATAGGCCACGGGTATGGCCTCCGTGATCCCGCCACCGTTCATGATCTCTGTATATGAGCCGCCGGGGCCTCCGGCCAGCAGAAACATGGGTGGAGCGGAGCCATCCACATCACCCTTTACCCTCAGATAGGCAATAGAGATCGACCGACTCCCTGGCATTTTCCGGTTTTCGGGAACCTCAAGCGTGGCAAAATTAGCGACCAGGGTTGAACCGTCGTCAATTTCAAAGCGAATCACTCCGTCCGCCGGGACGGCTGGCGAAACGGGTTTAGTGGTTACCCAGAAACCAACGCCCGTTAGCATCAAAAGTCCAAATAAACCGACAACCGTGATGGCTAGTCGCTTGAACCACATTCTCACGACGACTTTTCTCCGACTTTTTTGCTGCTTCTGGGCGGCCACAGTCGAGCAAAGATATCTTTATGTCAAGATAAAATGCGCGACAGAAGTTCTAACTGCGACAACTCCGTCGTAGGATGGAGTCGTGCAATCAATAAATCATCGGTCACCCGGCTTGCCGGAAAAAACAGGGCGAATTAACGATGAAAACCGAAACCTTTTCCGCCTGGGTTCTTGTCCTAGTCTTTTCAGTTGCGGCTGCATTCGGGCCGACAGCGTATGCTCAGGAAGCGAATCCGAGCGCTGCTGAAACGTCAGAAGAGTCGCTCGAGCGATTTATTAGATTCTGGGTTGGCTCGTTCTCCAATGAACGGCAAGTCTTGCTGCATCAAGATCGCCTGGTGCCGGAGTTTCCGGAGCTGGTACGCCTGAGTCGGGACATGAGAGTCCATCGGCTGGAGGGATCGGAGCTCGGCGACACGGCCCTGTTTCTCCAGGAAATCAAATCTGACGCGCCGACGCTGGCCCACCGCCAGCGAATTATGACCTTTGAGTGGCTGGAGGAATCCCAGGAGGTGCATGTCATTCAGCACTTCTTCGCCGCGGAGCTGACTTACGACCGTCCTTTGATGGACGCTTCAGCGGCGGCCGCGCTCAAGGCAAAAGACTTCACTTTAGCCCGCGGCTGCGATCTTTACTTCCAGTGGGAGGCTGACCTCAAGCGGTTCAAGGGCGGAATGCGCCCGCAGGCGTGCAAATACGAACATCCTGTCAGCGGGCCGGTCTACGCTGAGTTTGACATGATTCTGACCCGGCATCAGCTCCTCTATCGAGATCGGTCAATGATGATCTCTGACGGATCGATCCGCGGCGAGATCGACGGGTTTTCCTGGCTGAGATTTGATCGCCTGTCGGACGAGCCACAGATGGCGAACGGCGATCGCATTTCAAAAGAACAGCTGATGAGGAGAATGCCGGCGAGCGGCGGAATGGAAGGAACGTGGGAGGGTACGTTCACCCGGGTTGATCCGGAGGGGAAGGTCCTGGAAACGTTTCCCACCAAAATTGTCGCGACCTTTCTGCCTGACGGACACGAATATGACTTCCACCAGCTTAACATCTATCGTCCTGGCGAGAGCAATGAGCAGGTGATTGAAAGCTATGGCAAATGGAACGTTGACCGCCTCCACTTTTTCAATAATCGGCTGGAAGGCTGGTCAAAAGACCTGGACCTGGATGACAGTGGCCTGACATACGCTTTTACGATGAACTTCAACGACGGATCGGGCATCTCCGTATCAGAAATCATCAGTCAAAACCCTAACAACTTGGACGAGCGCCTGCGCGCGACGCAGTACATGAGAGACGGCAAGCTGTTGCGCCGCACGCTGATTCAGGAGCGGAGAACCGAGCAACCCTCTGGCGGCCAAATGACAACTGCTGACTGACTGTGGTTTCTAAACGTGGATAGTTACTTCACTCACGAGTTTGAATCAGAAATTGCAAAGTTTGGCGTCGGCAAAGCCAGGAAGGTCTGGTACCGGGTGGTGTTTATGCCACCTGAGCTAGAGTCAGAACTCCCTTTTGATGAGTTTCCACGCTTGCGAGTAGATGGGGAAATCGCCGAAATACCGATTGCGAGCGCGTTTATGCCGACAGGTGATGGGCGACGCTATCTCATTGTTTCGCCGACGTTGCTAAAAGATGCCGGTCTTCAGCTTGGAGACCGCGTTAACGTCCGATTTCGAATCGCCGATCAGGATCATGTTGACGTTCCTCAAGCGCTGGTCAAGGCGCTTGATGAAAACGCCGAAGCGTCTCGGCTGTGGGAAGCGTTAACACCCGGTAAACAGCGGGCCCTGGCCTTTTTTGTAGCGGGCGCCAAGAGAGCCCCGACCGTCGAGAAGCGGCTCGCGGAGGTCTTCCACGCACTGACCGAAAGAAACGGCTCGCTTCGTTAGAACAGGACGAGCGTCATCGCAGGCTACCCATCCCGCCCTGGCTCGTCGGGATCATCGGAGAAGAGCGCAATCTTATTTCCCTGAGGATCTCGCAGATAGCCCACATAAAATTTTGGTCCGTAACGATCGCGAAAACCCGGCGCTCCTTCGTCTGATCCACCGGCGTCCAAAGCGGCGGCGTGCATGTCACGCACCTGCGCCTGGCTTCTTGCTCTGAACGCTATCATTGCGCCGTTTCCCGCGGACGCCGGGCCGCCGTCAAACGTAGGCACAATGTAAAGCTCCGGTTGTGCCGTAAATCGATCCCCTGGCTCCGGTAGCGTGTAGGCAAGGCCTTCAGGATGCTCTTCCACCTGATAGCCGATGGCCGGCAGAAACGCTGAGTAGAAACGCTTTGCAAGGGACAGGTCGTCAGCCCCGATGGTGAGATATGCAATCATCTCGAGATGTTCGCAGAGTTCCAAAGCGATTGGAACTGAGGCTCATATCCTGTGACGTTCTGCCTACCTTTAGCGTCGCATAAGATCGGCAATATCGACTGGCTGACCATCGTGATTTCGGTCAGTATCGGTTTACGTTATGTCCAGCAAGCTTCGGAAATTTGCGTTTGCAGTCTCGGTGGCGCTGTTTGCTCCTCTCATTTCGGCTACGGAGGAGGAACGAGCGTTCATCAGAAGTGGCGATATTTCGGCCTTTGTCGCGGCCATTGAGGCCGCGAATGCTGGGGAGGGTCCGCCCCGAATTGAGCTACGCACGGGAGGGCGGTATACGTTCGGCAAGAACGATCGCCTGCCGCCGATCCGCCGGCCTATCGAAATATTCACTTCCTCCGCTCTTCTCAGCGGCGACTCCGGTGGGCCAGTTCCTCTTTTCGAAATTGCCGAATCAGGAGGATTGACGATCTCGGGGGTCAGGTTTCGGGACTTCTGGTCGGCCAGCGAATCGAGCGGGCTGATTACCAATCGGGGCGAGTCGATCATCTCTGATATTGAGATCGAGCGCGTCCCCGAGGAATCCGCCGCGGCCTTTGTCCTCAACGAAGGCTCGGTCGCCATCGACGACGTGGCGTTTGACGATTTCGGGCCGTTGTCCGGTCCGTTTCTCGATAACCGCGGCGCGGCTGAGATCAACGTCACACACATTGCTTATCGTGAGTTTCAAGAGTCGTTTGCTGCGATTCGAAACACCGGAAATCTGACGTTGCTTAATACGACCATTGCAGGGTATGGGGCAAGCCTGCTGGCGAGTTCAGAAATTGCGGCAATTGCTACGGGTCGCGGGGGGAGGACCCGGTTTGGAAACAGCCTGATCGTCTGGTCGGGCGCAGACGTATGCTCAGGCGTCGGCGCATTATTTTCGCTGGGTCATAATAGCCTCACCGACGCCACGTGTCGTCTGGCGGGCAGCAACGATTTTCAAAGCGTGAGACCACGATTCCCATCGTTTGAGAGGTTCTATCTTGGGCGCAGGATGCTTTTTCACTACCCTCCTGCTGCGGGAGTTTCGGTTGACTCGGCGGATCCTGCGTTTGCCCTCGGGGTGCAAGGCATAAGACCTAGCGACGGCAACGTTGACGGCATTATCGAGTACGACCGTGGCGCGATCGAAGTCTTTGAGAATATGTCTGCGGTGAGCAGTGGTCAGGGGGCAACGGGTCTCTTCTTTGATCCGGACAACGATGGTCACTACGTTTCCGTGGTGGTCAACCCAGTGAATACGCTGGTTACCTGGAGCACCTTTGACAAGACGGGCGCGCCTCGCTGGGTTATCGCAACCGGCGAACTGAGTAATGGAGGATCATTTATTGGTGAGGCGTTCATTACAGTCGGTGGCCGCCTGCAACCAGGCCGACCGCCGGTGGGCCAGGAAGCCGAACGCTGGGGGACCCTTCGTATCGAGTTCCGCACCTGTGAGGGCGGCTTTGTGGTCTATGACTCGGATCTGCCCGAATTTGGGGCAGGGCAGTTTTCGATTAAGCGGCTGGCGTTCAATTCATCCCTTGGGTGCAGCGAAAGGCTGTTCACCGGATGAAATCGCTCATTCAATGGCTTGTCGTCCTGGTGATCAGCACCAGCACGAGTGCGGAGACCTTTGATGTTCAGGCCGGAGATACTCGTGGGTTTTTGAGTGCATTCGAGGCAGCAAGCCAAAACGGTGAGCCCGACAAGATCATTCTGCAGGGCGGCTCGTTTGAATTTGAAGATGTGGGTGTACTTCAAGCCGTGGCTGACGAGATCGAGATCATCGGGAACGCGGCAAACTTTTCCCGTGGCATTGCGTTCGAGATCACAGAATCTGGACGCCTTAGCGTTTCCCAGGTGGCGTTTGTCGAGGTCCGGGTTCTGGCAAATACTGCCGAAGGGTTCTTTGTTAACTATGGTTCGCTCATATTAGAGCAAGTCGTATTTCTCAAGTCGATTGGCCGGGCGGTTTCTACGGCAAAGTTCTTTGGGGTCCTCAATGTGGTTGTGCCGGAACCGCTGATCAGGAATTACGGCCACCTTTCCATCGATCGATCCAGTTTTGTGTTCAGCGGCATAACTGGGTTAGAGGGAATGCTCAACAACCAGGGCACCGCGTACCTTGAGAACGTTCAGTTTGTGAACTCTCTCAGGAGGGCGGTTGTTAACGAAAGTGGTGTGCTGGATCTCAATCACGCAACTTTTGTCGATTCCGGACCATTCATCACGGATGCTCACGCAATCACCACTATCGCCAACAGCATATTTGTGGACACCGAGTGTTCCGGGGACGGGCAGGTGACCAGCGCAGGCCAAAACACCTTTACCGATAACACCTGCGCGCCAAACGGCATGGATGACATCGTTCGCGACTACGCTGCGAACTTGATCGCGAGAAGACAGCTCGGCGTTGATCTGCTTGCGCACGAGCCGTTGGTGCCATCGGTTGACGGCGCTTTCCGTGCTTGTCCGGAGTTCGATGCACTTTCCAGACGTCGATCGCTAGGTCGAAACCCCATTCCGCTCGTCTGCGATCGCGGTGCTGTTGAGACGCGTCCTTTGGCGCTGCTGCAGGGCGGAGCCAGCGGTGTTTTCTATGACCCTGCATCTGATGGCCACTACGTGACGGTACTGGAAAATGACGCCAATACGCTTGTCATCTGGAACACCTTTGATCGGGCTGGCAATGCCGTATCTATCCTGGCAACGGGGGAGCTTCGGGAAGATGGGCTTTTCTCTGGCGCCGCATTCACCAACGTGGGTGGACAGTTAACTGAATTTGGCCCGCCAAAAGGGCAGCAGCCCCAAGCATGGGGCACGCTTTCGGTACTCTTCAAATCCTGTACGTCGGCGGTTCTACAATATCAATCTGATGATCCGACGCTCGGGGAGGGTGAGGTTCCGTTGACTCGTCTAGCGTTTACGGACCAAGTAGGCTGCGTCGACCTTTGAAAAGTGACCCGCTTGATTCTTCGGAATCTTCGCCAAAACATAGCGTTTCAAGTCGAGAAAAACGACTCTTTAGGGCCTACGCTGATCAGATCGCGTTGTGTAACACTAAAGCAGTAGCCGTGTTGGGTGTTTCCCTGGCTATGGTCCCTTGAGCCGATGAGGTAATCGCGATGCGTGTAGCAAGACATCTAGTCCTTTCATGCTGTTTGGCCGTTCCCGCCCTTGCTGTCGGCCAAGATAAGTCGACGGAAGAAATCGTGCTTCTACACGCCTCCCTGTCGGAATCGCCTAAAGCGGAGGCCGTTATGCTTGGTGCCGCCGTAAATCACATGATGTATGTGGGACCCACTCGAAGCGAGATCGCTCTCAGCGACGCCGATTGGCAGGCCCTCCAGTCAGCGACTACGGGGCATAGGGACGAGATCGCTTTCCGGGTCGCCAAAGCGTCAATTGGCGCAAACCAGGCGGCGTGCGACCTCCACGAGACGGAACTCCGGTCGGAACCTCCTCAGGTGGCCGCCTTGGCGGAAAAGCTGCAGTCGGCTCAGACCACCTACTACGATACTTATGTTGCTGAATTCGATGCGTTGCTCGATTCACTGAGTCCGGAGGGCAAAGAGATGACGATGGAGTTTGTAAAGTCCTCTCGCATGCCTGATCAACAACCCTCGATTTTAGACTTGCCCAGCATGGCGGCGGCTCAGCCGGCAGCCTTTGCCCGCTGGGTTGATAGCGAATTCTGCAACGAGGAGCGAAACTCAGTCACTCTTAAGAACATGCGGAAGCCGAAGTCCTTTGAGTCGCAAACGTTTATCGATGGCGAAGACGAATCCTCCGTACTGGGTGGCTATGGGATGAATCAGTAACGCGAATCTGGATCCAAGGAGCAGTCCCGAGCTATTCCGGTTTGCTTGACTCAACTCGGGCTTTAGCGGATTGGGCGCGCAGGTTTCGTTGAGTCGATGTCCTGGGGACTTTAGTCAGATTGGGACCAACGATCCAGACTGCCAGATCAAAGGCCGAGTCGAGGGCAGAAACCTCATTGTCGTTATTGCTGAGGACAGCCAATGCCCGATTTTTGAGGACTCGGGGCCTTACTACTTGAATATCAGGCATGCCAACTCCTTTGGCCACAATACTAGTGACTCAGCCTCCTGTGGTTTTCACGGACGACCGAGGCGCTTGAACTAGCCCTCGCTCAGCGTTATCAGGTAGTGAGAACCCGGCGAGCTACCTTTGGGTCATGGCGCCCGAAGACCATCTTCTCGAAGTCCACAAGATCCTGCACATGATCAACGATCGCGGTCAGCTGGTTCGGCTGCAGGATCAGTTGCTAGCGCTGACGATGAACTGCGCGCACTGGATTTGCACGCTTGAGCCCGAGGCAGCGGGTCAGGGTTTGACCGCGGGTCATCTGGCGGTCACGAGGCGCGAGCGGGCGGCGGCTCAGCGCGAGCTGTTGGGCAGCCAATCACTGGTCATGCTGGAAATTTCCCTGTCGGTAAAGCTGGAGCCGAATGGTGGTTCGGTCACCGGCGCGGTCTGTCTGTCGCACCCTCATGTCGATGTCAGTCAATTTATCGGGCATCTCGTTGCGATTTCGAAGCCGAAATCCTGAGTAGCGGCAGTTAGTGACGAGCGGCGTGCACGGTTGTATCTAGACCGCCGCTGTGTATCGGGCAAGATAAGCAGACATTCCGATCGATAGTCTGAAGCTCCATGAATCTGAATCCCATCAACTTTCAGGACAAGTTTTCCCGGTTCGACGATCTCTGGTCACCCAAAGTCATCGCGGAGATGAACGACTACCAGTTCAAGTTGGCGAAGGTGGAGGGTGAGTTTGTCTGGCACAGCCACCCGGACACCGACGAGGTGTTTCTGGTTCTGGACGGCAAGCTGGACATCGAGTTTCGAGACGGGCGGGTATCGCTGGCCGAGGGGGAAATGTATGTGGTCCCCAAGGGTGTAGAGCACAAGCCCGTTGCCTCCGAACAGTGCCAGATTTTGCTGATTGAACCGAGAGGCGTGGTCAACACGGGTGCGGTCGAAGGAAAACTGACGGCACCGAACGACGTCTGGCTGTAAGACTCAACCCTTTCACTGATGTCGGGTTTTTCTTCCCGGCTACGTTTCTGTTGTGAGGACACAGTCTGGTTGCCAGGCTGAACGAGCAATGGACGAACTCTGGAGAAAGGGACTATGAGAATTCTGCTCACCGTTTTGCTGCTGGCCATCGCCACATCGGGTTATGCACAGCTCAGCGTCGATACGTTCACCACGCCGATGATGGCGGTAACCGAAGACGAGGCGGATGGCTTTTTGCCGGCGCCGGAAACCATCACGGGCAACCGGCTATTTGGTGTCGACGACACCGCCTCAAGCGGCAACATCAACAACGGCATGACCTGCAATCTGCCGACTGAAGACGGCGGCTGCATCCTTTTCTACGACTTCACGACGCCCTTCGATATCACGCAGGGCGGCACGCTTGGCACGATGGAGTTTGTCGTTGAATCGCTGTCAGGCGAGATATCGCTCGCGCTGTCGGTGGTGGATGCGGAAACGGGGGTCACCGCAAACGGCGTTATCGAGGACTTGCGCGTCGGCGTCAATCGTCTGCCGCTGGCGGATCTTTTAGCCTTTGGCGGCATCTTCGATCCAACTCGCGTGGACGGCTTCACGGTTGCGTTTGTGAACCTGGTTGCGTCCAGCAGCGTCACCCTCAGCGAAATCCGACTGGTGGGCGGCGGCGGCACCCCGGTGTCGCTGGATGCCTCCAGTTCGTCGACGTTTTTTGACCCGTCGCGGGACGGGGAGGGCGTGCAGTTTGTGCTGCTGCCCGACGGCCAAACTGTCGTCCTTACCTGGTACACCTATCAGAACGGTGAGCAGCTCTGGCTGATCGGTTCAGGCCCGATTACCGGCGGTACGGCGGTCCTTGAGATGGTCCGTACCGAAGGCGCAGACTTCGGGACCGCCTTCGTGCCTGCCGACGTGGTGCGTTCCTCCTGGGGAGTGGTCGAGTTTTCTGTCCTCGACTGCAATCGAGTGTCACTGCAGGCGACGCCAAGCGAGGCTGGCTTTGTGCCTGTGAACCTGTCGATGACCCGGGTTGTGACGGCAAACTGCGACACGCTGTCGGCATCCACCCCGCCACCCGGTGCGGAGCTGGGCTTTGAGTTTTCGGGTACCTATTTCGACCCGCTGCGTGATGGCGAAGGATTTCAGATCTCCATCGAAGAGGATGGCGTTACGCTCGTCGCCACCTGGTACACCTATCTGAATGGGTCGCCGGTGTGGCTGATCGGCGCTGGAACGGTGACCGGTTCGGAGGTGACGATGGAAATGACCATCACCAGCGGCGCAAACTTTGGCCCGGATTTTCGGCCGGAAGATGTGCTGCGGCAGGTCTGGGGCACCGTTCGCCTCAATTTTCTGGACTGCAACACGCTGGAAGTAGATGCCTCGCCTTCGCTTCCCGGCTACGAGGCGATCATGCTGCTGCTGCAGAAAATCCTGCCTGCGCAGTGCCGCTGAACGGGGCCAGTTCTCGCCGCAAGGGTATTGAATTTCAGCAAAGACGCGCTACCATTTAGGGAGTTAAGCCTTACGAATGCATCATGCCTGGAAAGCCACTGTTAACGCTGCTGCTCGCCGTTTTGCCCGCAATTGCCGTTGCGCAGCCGGCTGCCGAAATGCCCGGCTGCAACTGCCTGGACCCCGAGGCAGCGTTTATTCGGTCGCAGATGCCAGGGACTTACCCCTATTTCCAGGGCACTCATCACTTCAAGAAAGGTTTTATCAAGACCGCCGTTGAAGAGTGGCAGGCAGCCGCCAAGTGGGGCGACAAGCGGTCGCAGCAGTTGGTTGGCCTGATGTACCTCGAGGGCAAAGGCGTCGAGAAAGACTGGGCGCAGGCCCATGCCTGGCTGACCCTGGCCGCTTCGCGCGGCCGGCCGAGCGCGGTTTCGGATAAAAACCGACTGTGGGGTGCCATGACCGAAGAGGAGAAAGCTCAAGCGGTCTCGACGTTTGAGTCGCTGACGGAAACCTACGGTGACGACGTGGTTTCTGACCGCCTGTTCACCTGGTATCGCCGTGAGTTCCGCGGCCCCACTCCGAACGTCGTCTACTCCCCCGGCAACGCCGGCGTCCCGGTGATCAACTTCCGCGAGAAGCTCGAAGAAACGCTGATGGGCGAAGCCTTCCCGGATTACGACGTCCTATATCGCGATTTCCGCGTGCTGGAATCAGGCGAAGGCGCGTCAGAGGCACCTGAATCTCCGTAGGCAAGAGGCTGGGTTAGTCCTGTTGCTCTGGAGAGCAGGTTGGAATCACCGCAACGGTGATCAGCCCGACCGCGACTAAGGCGGCTGTTCCAAGCCGCGCCGCGGTGGACTCCAGCGCAAAGACAATCGAGCTGGTTCCCACGATCGCCATCACGGTGAACGCCGCCACCTTGGCCCGCCTTGGGATGCATCGATCTTGTTCCCAGGCACGGATGAGCGGCCCAAACGTTTGGTTTCGCAATAGCCATGCGTGCCATCGCTCTGACGATCGGGTGAAGCAGGCGGCCGCCAGGATCAGGAACGGCGTGGTGGGCAGGACGGGCAGCACGACGCCGACCATGCCGATACCCACAAACAGGAATCCCAGCCCGAGAAACAGCCACCGGGGATAGCGGGATCGCTTGGGATTTTCCTCCCCGAGTGTTTCAGGTGGGGTCGTTGTTCATCTCCCAGTGTTCGGGGCTGCGCCACATGCCGGACAGAAGCAGGGTGCGGATGGCGATCATTTCCTTGGGTATCCGATCGTAGAGTCGGATAAAGAGCTCGTCGGTTTCCAGCAGCTCCTTGTCCCAGTCGTGCTTGTCGATCGACATCGCTTGGTGAAAATCCGCTTTGGTGAATCCCTCAAGGCCGTTCCAGTTAATGTCTCGGTGGGTAGGCATCCAGCCGATCGGGCTTTCGACGGCGTTTGCCTGACCGCCTTTGGCGCGGTTAACGATCCACTCGAGGATGCGCATATTTTCGCCGAAGCCGGGCCACACAAACTTGCCGTTCTCGTCTCGACGAAACCAGTTCACGCCGAAAATTCGTGGGGGATTAGGCACATTGCGACCAAAGCTCAACCAGTGGTTGAAGTAATCGCCCATGTGATATCCGGCGAAGGGCAGCATCGCGAACGGATCCCGACGCACCACGCCCACTTTGCCGAAGGCCGCGGCGGTCATCTCGGAGCCCATCGTCGCTGCCAGGTATACACCGTAAGACCAGTTGAAGGCCTGGAACACGAGCGGGATGGTGTTGGAGCGCCTCCCGCCGAAGACAAAAGCCTTGATTGGCACGCCTTTCGGATCTTCCCAGGCATCGTCGACCACCGGGTTCTGGCTGGCCGGCGCCGTAAAGCGCGCGTTTGGATGAGCAGCCGGGGTCTCTGACGCCGGAGTCCAGTCGTTGCCCCGCCAGTCGATGGCGTGCGCCGGCGGCTCACCGTCCATCTCTTCCCACCACACGTCGCCATCGTCGGTCAGTGCGACGTTGGTGAAGATGCAGTTCTCCTTGATCGACTCCATCGCGCTGGGATTCGACTTGTAGGAGGTTCCCGGCGCCACGCCAAAGTAGCCGGCCTCCGGATTGATCGCGTAGAGCTTCCCGTCGGCGCCCGGCTTGATCCACGCGATGTCGTCGCCGACGGTGGAGATCTTCCAGCCGTTCTCCTGGAAAGCGGGGGGCGGCACGATCATGGCGAAGTTGGTCTTGCCGCAGGCGCTGGGAAAGGCGGCCGCCACGTAGGTCTTGTCGCCGCTCGGCTCCTCCACGCCCATGATCAGCATGTGTTCCGCCAGCCAGCCTTCGTCGCGCGCCATGGTGGACGCGATTCGCAGCGCCAGGCACTTCTTGCCCAGCAACGCGTTGCCGCCGTAGCCGGAGCCGTACGACCAGATGGATCGCTCCTCCGGAAAATGCACGATGTATTTGACGTCCGGGTTGCAGGGCCATGGCACGTCCTCCTGGTCCGGTTCCAGCGGCGCGCCGATCGTATGCACGCACGGCACGAATCGCCCGTCTTCGCCCAGCACGTCGAATACCGCTTTGCCCATTCGGGTCATGATCTTCATGTTGACCACGACATAGGGCGAATCGCTGATCTGGACGCCGATCTGGGCGATGTCAGAGCCGAGCGGGCCCATACTGAAGGGAATGACATAAAGGGTCCGGCCTTTCATGGCGCCGTCCATCAGCCCATTCAGGATCTCCTTCATCTCCTGCGGCTGCATCCAGTTGTTGGTTGGGCCGGCGTCCCCTTTGTTGAGGCTGCAGATGTAGGTCCGGTCCTCGACTCGCGCGACGTCGCTGGGGTCGGATCGAGCGAGAAATGAATTGGGGCGCTTTTCGGGATTCAGCGGTATGAAGGTACCGGCGTCGACCAGCGCCTGGCACATGGCGTCGTATTCTTCCTGCGACCCGTCACACCAGTAGACTTCATCTGGCTTCAGCAGCGCCGCCATCTCCGCAACCCATGCCTTAACCGGTTCGTGCTTAACGTAGCTCGGAACGTTCATGTGCCAGATTCCCCTCGGTTAACAATGCCAATCCCAGAATAGCCCTATTGTGTTGCATCTATGCTGGCCGACTCCAGGCCCCACAGGCTGGAAAATCCTGTGGCGTACGTCCCCTTTTTCGAATCGGCTGTCGTTATGCTAAAACACGACCGCGGCGACGGGGAAGAGGGGGCTCGCTTAGGGTAGTGTTGCGCGTGGCGGCTCAGTCGCAGCGGTAGTCCCGTTCTCCGGAGGCGGCGTTTTCCAGCGGCTGACACCGGTCGGGGAAGCCGCGTTCCCGCCAGTAATCCGGTAGGCCAATGTCTTCGAACATCGAGTAACGGACCGGGGACTGCAGGAAGTCTTCGTGAAAGGTCTGCCAGACGACAAACTGGCCAAATACTTCGAGCTGATCCCATTGCCGCAGAAAATACAGCATGGAGGGAGGCACATTCCGGCTTGCGTTTTTGGGATCACGCTTCGCCATTTCCAACAGGTACTGATAGACCATGTCAAGGTCGGACTGCTTCGCCGGGGTGTCGGCGAACATGAGGTTCGAAAACTGATCGAACTCGTCATAAGGCATCAGCTTCATGAGCTGCCGGGCGTCCTGCACGCGCCCTTGCGAATATAGCGTCGCCGCCACGGTAAAAACATGGAGTGACGCCACTCGGTTTGGCGCCAGGTCCAGTCCCATCTGCAGGCTTTCATACAGCCTGCCTGCCCGGGCCTCCGTGATCATGAGGAACGACCGGCACAGAATTCGGGCGGGGTCGATTGCCAGACAACGTCGAAAATCCTCGTTGGCTTCGTCGTTATAGCCCGAGTCCAGCAGATACTGTCCGCGAAAGTTGTACAGCGCAGGGTTCTCCGGGTCGTTGGTGATGGCCTTGCTGAGCATCTCCTCACGCGCCACGCAGTAGACCCCGACAGCCTCACAAGCGTAGCCCGCCAGCACGGCGTAGGGTGCTCCGAGGTCGGGATCGAGCTCGAGCGCTATTTCCGCGGATGCCTTGGCCAGATCGTCGTAGGGTCGGCCCTCAAAGCCCCAGCCTGGCATGATGGTGTAGGCGTTGCTGAGCGCCGCGTGGGCCCTGGCAAACGTTGGGTCGTCTTCAACCGACTGCTCATACAGCGCCAGCATTTTCTCGAAAACCGTGGCGTCCCGACTGAGAAAAATCTCGTGGGCTTCGAGGTAGGCCTCGTAAGCGCTCAGGCTGTTGGTTTCGGTCGCTACCTGAATACTTTCCTTATCCACGTCCGGCAGAAGGCCCCGCTTGGCTAGCGCCGCTACCGTCTCGCGGGCGATATCCTCCTGCAGCTGAAACAACTTCTCGGCGCTCAGGGCGCGATCGAAGGTCTCGGAGTAGAGATGATTGTCTTCGAGTGCATCGATCAGCTGGACTGTAATCCGAACTGTTTCGCCCGCCTTTCGCACTGAGCCCTCCATAACGTGCCGGACACCTAACTCCTCAGCGATGGATTTGATCCCTAACTCTGGACGATCACGCAACGCAAAAGCAGAGGTTCGTGACGCCACCTTGAGCCCGTCAACCCGGGCCAGCACGTTGAGAATCTCCTCGGCGAGGCCGTCAGCGAAGTAGCCCTGATCACCGTCAGCCGAAAGGTCCGCAAACGCCAGGACCGCAATCGACGCTGGCTGGGGAGCTGATCGACCGGGCGGCTCTCGACCCGCATCCCGACTCGGCTCTGATGTTTGAGCCCCCGACGCGGCCGACTCACGGTCCGCCTTCGACTGCTGCTGACCGAAATAGAACCCCAGCGCCCCCAGGGCGACCACCGCAACGACAAAAAACGGCAGCAGATTCCGCTTCGGGCCTGCTGTCGCCGCCGTCGCGGGAGCGGGGTTAACCGGATTGCTTTCGGAGGCGTGACGCGCACTGAGCGCCGTCGTTAGTTCGGTCAGCAGGCTTCCGTTGGCGTCGCCGTCCCAGTCGGTCAGATCAAGCGCGTGGTATTGCCGATAGCCGAGCGGCGGCATGCTGCCGTCCAGCGTGACCGCCACCAGCTTGTCGGAGCGGGCCGCTTCGTCAGCCTCGTCTTTCACCCAGCGCGACTGCAGAGCGTCTTCCGACCAGCACACGAGCACCGCGCCGGCCTGGCTGAGCTCGCGTTCGATCTGCGCGGAGAAATCTGCACCGGGCGTTAACCCGCGGTCCCACCAGACGGTCAGCCCTCGCTCGGTCAGGGCGCTTGCCAGCCGCTCTGCCTGGGGCCGGTCGGCGCGCGCGTAGGAGATAAAAACGTCAGCCAAAACAATCCCTGATTGCTGTATTCAAGCCAACTTACAGTGTAGTGGTATGAGGTAGGAGTGCCAGATGTAAAGGCCTAAAAAACTTCGACATCAGGCGTTGGCGCTCGCGGCGCCGATGGCTGATCGCAGCTGCTGGCGGAAACGACGGCTGACGGGAACCTTCGCGCTCGATCGGAGCAGCAGTTCACCGTCACCGGAATCGAATACCGACATCTCAGCGATTCGGTCGGCATTCACGATTGCCTGGCGATGGACACGGATAAAACCCTGGGGCTGGAGCCGTTCCGCGATCTGGGTCATCGTGCCGCGCAGGGGATAGATCCGCTGGTCTACGTGAAGGTTGACGTAGTTGCCGGCACTCTCGATCCACTCGATGTCTTCGGTGCGCACCAGGAACTCTCTGCCAAGCTTTTTGACCAGGAAGCGGTCCACCGGCGGCGCGGCGGGTTCCGGCGCCTCGTCCGCGTCCAGAAACCCGGCTTCTCCCCGGAGTCGGAGGACGATGAACCGATAAAGATAGACCAGCGCCAGAATCAGAAAGTACGTTCGAAAGTCCTTCAGATATTCGTAGCCAAATTCCGCCGGCACGTTGTCCCAACCATAGCTTGCGTTCAGTACCAACGGATAAAGCAGCTTGCGCCCGGCGTACATCAGGGCCACGTGGACGGCGGAGAACACCACTGTAAAGGCCAGGTGCGCCGGCACGCTGCGACGCCAGTTCGCCATGCGTAGCGGAAAGCGCGCGTCAAACCATAACACCAGCGGGATCGCCGCCAGCAGCGCGAGGTGGCTGGTGCCTTCCAAAATCCAGGCGATGGGTGTCGCTAAACCGATGTCGTTGCGCGCGTAGTCCACAATTTCGGTGGCCACGTTCGAAAAACACCCGATGGCCGTCACCGTGACGAACATGGCCGTTTCGAACAGCCGGCGGCGCTTGAGATAGGCCTGCAGCGTCATGAGGCAAGGATACCTGTTGCGGCGACAAGGCCACCACCGCTTATCCCTGCCGGCCCACCGCTGATCACAACCGTCTGACAATCAGTCACTTATCGGATGCGAAAGTCTCATTGTCGGCGCAGCATGGCGACACAGTAATCCAGCAGGAGTTGTGATGAATTCCACCAAGATGCCGCGCCGCTATGACGTCGACGCCCTCCGGGCGATCGCCTTTGGACTGCTGATCCTTTACCACTGCGGGATGTTTTACGTGGAGGGCTGGGGCTGGCACATCAAGTCGGCCTACACCGCCGAATGGCTGACCGAGCCCATGCGCTTCCTGAACCAGTGGCGCATGTCGCTGCTGTTTGTGATCTCGGGGCTGGCGGTGGCGTTTGTGCACGGGAAGTACACGGGCGGTGAGCTGGCCAAACGCCGCCTGTGGCGTCTCGGGCTGCCGCTGCTGTTCGGCATGATGGTGGTGGTGGCGCCGCAGCACTACTACGAGACGCTGGGCAAAGGCCTGATCGAGCCGGGATTCTGGCGCTTTTACCTGCAATACCTCACGTTTCACGACTTTCCGGGCGAAGCGTGGGGTGGCGAGAACTCACTAAAGTGGACGTGGAACCATCTCTGGTACCTGCCGTACGTGCTCTTCTATACGCTGCTGGCGATCGCGCTGGGCGGACTGCTGCACCGCTGCCGCGTGCACCTGGCCTTTCAACGGCTGCGCGGCCTCTGGCTGATTGCGGTGCCTGTCGTGCCGCTGATGGTTTACGGCAACGTGGTGTTTCCGCATTTCCCCGGCGTCAACCACACGCTGGTGGCCGACGCCTACGGCCACGCGATGTTCGGCACGCTGTTCTTTTATGGCTACCTGATTGGCAGAGACACCGGATGGTGGGAGGCGCTGGCAGGCCAGCGCCGCGTTCTGCTCTGGATTGCGCTGGCTGCCTACGCGTCACTGCGAACGCAGGAGTGGTGGGTGCCCGAAAATCCGTCCTGGCTGATCGAGCAGCTCAGCTTTCTGTCGGTCTACGTCAATCGCTGGACCTGGATTCTGGTCCTGATGGCCTTCGCGTATCGCTACCTCAACCAGCCTCGGCCGTGGGTCCGCTACGGAACCGCGGCGGTCTTTCCGTGGTACGTGCTTCACCAAACGCTGACCGTCATGCTCGGCGGCGAGCTGGCCCGTTTTGAGCTGGGTCCGGTGCTCGAGCCGTTGCTGGTGTTGGGTGGGACCGCGGTCGGGTGCTGGGCGCTCTATGAGCTGATCATCCGCCGAGTTGCCTGGCTGCGCCCACTTTTTGGGGCCCCGATCGAGCTGCGGTCAGATGCGGGTGCCGAACCAGGTAACGGCGAGAAAGAACAGGTACCAGCCGATGCTGCCGGCCGTGATGATGGTGAACCGGGCGGTGCTCGAATACGGGCGCAGGTAGGTTCCGTTGGATGAGACGAGCAGGGCGATGAAAAACGCTGCGTAGCTCAGCGCTTCGATCGCGAAGTGGTCGCCGAACGTCTTGTCGAGCGTCACCGAGATGGTCGTGAGTAACAGCGCTACGCCCAGCATCAGACCGGCGCTTCTGAGGCTTTCGCCTTTGGAAAACTCGCTGCTGGTGCAGCGCACGGCTTTGATCATGACGGATGCTCCTTGGGTCTCGGTTTCTCGAGGTACGTTGTTGGGGTTGAACCACGCGTCCGCGGCACCGGCCAGAAGGTCTGCCAGGGTGCGCAGGCGAAACGGCTCGTTAGCGAGATGATCGGCCAGCTCCGCGCCGTAGCGACGCCGCCACGACGCCGGGTAAAGCCATAAGGCCCACCTCATGCCGGCTGCAGCCGATCAAGCCCGACCCGCGTAACGCGGGCCATGGCGTCCAGCCGCGCCTTTAGCGCCGCGCTCCCGGCGGCCGTCAGCTCGTAGGTGCAGCGG
>JANQOZ010000018.1 GCA_028285525.1 Lysobacterales bacterium | reverse complement strand
CAGCCAGACCACGCCATAAAACAGGCCCAGCAGAACGTACATGGCGATGTTGCGCAGGCGGGCGAAGCGACCCTTAACGTCTTTGACGTAGATCTTGGACTCTTTCTGATAGAGCGAGCCCGAAACCTCCACGGGTATGGCATCACGCTTCGATTTGCCGGGTTTGATCGGCGTTGCTGTGGTCATGACTCCGGGTCCACCGGCAGATCGGGCGGCACTTCGGGAAAGCTGTCCATCCGTCGTTCCGTGCGAATCAGCCAGGTGCTGAGCGTGCACGCGCCGGCACAGATCAGCCAGAAAAAGAAAAAGCCCAGGGAGTAGACGGCCTGGTTGCTCATCTCAACCTGGAAGACAAAAGCTGAAAGCAGCAGCGCCGGGTCCATCTTGGCAAAAAACACCAGGGTCGCCACGCTGGCCATCAGAAACGATGGCCAGACGATGACCGCGATACTGCGCTGGCGCCAGTTCCAGTGTTTAGCCATCGTCAATCGGTGCCTGAGCGCTGAACGGCCGGCCCGGGCCTGAGCCCGGACGCCGAATCAGGGCGCTCCGGTGGCGCCGGCCTCGCTGCTGCCAAGAGACATGACGTACGCCACCAGCAGCTTGATTTCCTCTTCGCTGAGGAGCGTCTGGTGTGCCGGCATGACGCCGTTCCTGCCTACCGCGATGGACTCATAAAGCGCTTCATCTGAATTGCCGTAGAGCCAGATGCCGTCGGTCAGGTTGGGCGCACCCAGTGCCTGCATGCCGGTGCCGGTTGCGCCGTGACAGGCCACACATACGGTGTTGTAGCGTGCCTGGCCGTCGCTGGCCATCGTGGCGTCGTGGTTCATACCCGACAGGGATTTGACGTACTCCATGGTCTGACGGACGCCTTCCTCGCCACCCAGCGCGGCGGCCCAGCCGGGCATGAGACCCTGGCGACCCTGGGTGATCGAATGCGTCAGGACCTGCGGGGAGTCGCCATAAAGCCAGTCGTTGTCGGTCAGGTTAGGGAAGCCGACAGCGCCCCGCGCATCGGAGCCGTGGCAGGTGGCGCAGTTGGCGCCGTAGAGGCGGCCCGCGATATCCATGCCGTCCGCGTTCTGGCTCAGCGCCTCGTAGTCCAGCGCGGCCAGCGTGGCGAACTTCTCCTGGTAAACCGCGTCAATTCGGGCGCGTTCCGCCTGGTACTGGCCTTTCTGGCTCCAGCCGCCCACGCCGGGGTAGGCGCCCAGGCCCGGGTAGTAGACCAGGTAGCCAAGGCCCCAGATGATGGTGCCAACGAACAAGTAGAGCCACCAGCGCGGCAGCGGATTGTTCCGCTCGCAGAGGTTTTCATCCCAGGTGTGGTCCAGGGTGTCGCTGTCGCCCTTGGCGGCGTCACCCTGACGAGAAGACCACAGGATCAGCCAGATACAGGCAATGATGTTTATCAGAGTGATTGCTGCCACATACCAGTGCCAGCCGCTGCTCATCGTCATCGTTTGTTTCCTTCCATTTCCCAGTCGGCGCGGGGCATTTCCAGCTGCTCGCTCCAGTTGTCTTCCGATTCGTCTTCCAGCGGTAGCAGGGAGGCTTCCTCGAATTCGCCGTGTCGCCGCGTGCTGTAGGCCCAGAAGACCATGCCGATAAAGGCGCCCAGCAGGACGGCCGTGATGATCCCGCGGATCAATCCCAGATCGAGTGCTTCAGCCATCATTGGGCACCTCCCGCCGCGCGATCCTCGCCCGCGGTCTGGCTGGCGTCAGCCATCTGCTGCCCCTGCTGGCGCAGCGCGCCGCGGCCGATGTTTGTGCCCAGCCCCTGCAGGTAGGCGATGAGGGCCTGCATCTCGGTCACGCCCTCGAGCGCTGCGGGTGCTCCGGCGATTTGCTCGTCGCTATAGGGGTGGCCAAGGGTCCTTAGCGCGTCCATTCGCCCAGCCATCACCTCGCCGTCGATCAGAGCGTCGTTGAGCCAGGGATAGCCCGGCATGTTGGACTCGGGGACCACATCCCGCGGATTGATCAGGTGAACCTGATGCCACTGGTCGCTGTAGCGCCCACCGACCCGGGCCAGATCCGGCCCGGTACGCTTCGAACCCCACTGGAAGGGTCGGTCGTACACCGATTCACCCGCCAGGGAGTAGTGGCCGTAACGCTCGGTTTCACTGCGAAAGGGCCTGACCTGCTGCGAATGGCATACGTAGCAGCCTTCCCGGACGTAGATGTCTCTGCCGGCCAGCTGAATCGGCGTGTAGGGCTCGATCCCTTCGGCAGGCTCGATGATCTGCGCCTGGGTGGCCAGTGGAACGATCTCCACCAGGCCGGCCACGCTGATCACCGCGATGATCAGGATGCCCATGAGGCCAACGTTTTTCTCGATTTTTTCGTGTTTCATCTTCAGCTTGCCTTAGGTTGCCGTTGCGGGAGCCAGCACGGGGCTCTCTTCGGAGCTGGACGCCTTCACTGTTTTCCAGACGTTCCAGGCCATCAGGAACATGCCGACCAGCACCAGCAGTCCGCCGCCCAGACGCATCAGGTAGTAGGGGTAGGTCACCACCAGCGACTCGATGAAGGTGTAGGTCAGGGTGCCGTCCGGGTTGGTAGCCCGCCACATGAGTCCCTGGGAAATACCGGCGATCCACATGGACACCGTGTAGAGCACAATCCCGATGGTCGTCGTCCAGAAGTGCACGTTGATCATCGAGGTGCTGTACATCTTCTCTTTGCCGAAGACTCTTGGAATCAGGCAGTACATGGCGCCTACGGTCATCATGGCCACCCAGCCCAGGGCGCCGGAGTGCACGTGGCCGATGGTCCAGTCGGTGTAGTGGGACAGGGCGTTGACGGTCTTGATCGACATCATCGGCCCCTCGAAGGTGGACATGCCGTAGAACGACAGCGACACGATCATGAACTTCAGAATCGGATCGTCGCGCAGCTTGTCCCACGCGCCGCTCAAGGTCATGATCCCGTTGATCATGCCGCCCCAGCTCGGCGCCAGCAGGATCAGCGAGAACACCATGCCGAGCGACTGTGCCCAGTCGGGGACGGAGGTGTAGTGCAGGTGGTGCGGTCCGGCCCACATATAAATGGAGATCAGGGCCCAGAAGTGCACCACGGACAGACGGTATGAGTAGATCGGCCGGTTGGCCTGCTTCGGCACGTAGTAGTACATCATGCCCAGGAAGCCGGCGGTCAGGAAAAAGCCCACTGCGTTGTGGCCGTACCACCACTGAACCATCGCGTCGATGGCGCCGGAGTAGATTGGGTAGGAGTGCGTGAGGCTGGTAGGCAGCGCCAGACTGTTGACGATATGCAGCACCGCCACGGTCAGGATGAACGCCGCGTAGAACCAGTTGGCCACGTAAATGTGTTTGACCTGGCGTTTGGCGATGGTGCCGAAGAAGACGATGGCGTACGCAACCCAGACCACAGCGATCAGGAGGTCGATGGGCCAGATCAGCTCGGCGTACTCTTTGCTTTGAGTCAGGCCCAGCGGTAGCGACACCGCGGCCGCCACAATGACCAGCTGCCAGCCCCAGAATACGAAGCTCGCCAGTCCGTCCGAAAATAGCCGCGTGTGGCACGTTCGCTGAACGACGTGAAACGAGGTGGCCATCAGGGCCGTTCCGCCGAAGGCGAAGATCACCGCGTTGGTGTGCAGCGGCCTGAGTCGGCTGTAGGTCAGCCACGGCAGATCGAAGTTCAGCGCGGGCCAGTAAAGCTGGGCGGCGATCAACACGCCAACCGTCATTCCGACGATTCCCCAGACCACGGTCATGATCGCCATTTTGCGGACGATCGCGTCATTGTACGTAGCGGCTTGAGTGTTCATGGGGCGCATTGTCGTGGCACTCAAGTTGGCAACCCATCCGGAAAGCCCGCATCGGATTTCGGTAAGTACGTAGCTGTCTAAATTTTCCTGCCTGATTACAGGATCTTGGACGTGTGGCGGGGCGGCGCGAAATGTTATAGTCCTATAACAATTGAGGGTTAGACAACGGAGTCTTTGACATGGGGATCAGCGAACTGGCGGTTCTTCGCTGGCTGCACATCGTGGCCATGGTTTACTGGCTGGGCGGCGAGTGGGGCGTCTTTCAAACCGCGTACAACGTGGTCAACCGCAAGCTCAGCATGGAAGAGCGGCGGCGCCATATGGAAACGGCCTATCGAATCGACATCCTGGCGCGCACCGGCATCATCCTGCTGCTGCCGCTGGGGCTTCATATGGGTCACTTCTGGGGCGTACAGCCGCTGGGCGGCATATGGCTGACGGGGATGTGGGTGGTCTTTGGCGCCTGGCTGGCGCTTTGCTGGGCCGCGTTTATCTACCGCGAGACCGATACCGGCATCCGTTTGACCAAGATCGACGAGGCGATCCGGTTTGTGGTGATTCCGGCCCTGATCATCTCCGCCATCAGCTCGATGCTGGGGTATGGGCCGTTCATGGCCATGGAAGGGTTCTACTGGTATAGCTGGAAAATTCTGATCTACGCGCTGATGCTGTGTATCGGTCTGTACCTGCGCTTCGTGATGCGCGAATGGACCATGATGTTTCGCGAGCTGGCGGCCCACGGTGACAATCCAGCGGTCGAGAATAAGCTGGAGACCTCGATTCGCAGATCGCGCGGGGTAGCCTACATGTACTGGGTCGGCATTCTGAGCGTCGCCTTCCTGGGCGCGACAAAGCCTTTCTAAAGATCAGAGCTCAGGCGCGGCCGGGCTCTTGGGCGATATTGAGAAGCGCCTGCCTGAGCTCGGCGCCGCTTGCCGCGAGTTCCCCCAGCACCCAGGCCCGGATCAGCCCCATCGCCTGCTCGGTGCGGCCGACTGCCTGAAGCGGCGTTAAGCTCGCCGGTCGACGCTGTTCCAGCAGCTCGCGGAGGAGGCGGCTGATCTGCTCGCGCCCCCGGCCGCTAAACGATCTGCGGGCCCGGTGTCGATTCTCCCAAAGATGCTCGAGCAGCATTTCCATGTCTTCGGGGCTTCCGTCGCCGGCCAGGGCTGCGGCGAGGATCGATAGCGGGTAGGAAAACGCCGCCAGAAACACCTGCTGGGCGTTGCCGAAGTGTTCGTAGAAGGTTGATCGCCCCACGTTGGCGCGCGTCACGATGTCCGCCACCCGGATATCGTCCAGTTCCCCCTCGAAGAACAGCTCGTTGAAGGCCTGAATAATCGCTTTTCGGGTGCGCTGCTTGCGTCGGTCGAGCACCTCGGTCATGCGGTAATTTCCGGACAATTGGGCCTCGGTGTCCGGTAACAGACACTCGGGTTGCAGCGTCTGTTGGATGAGGCGGTGGGTCTCGGGCACTCTTTCATGGCATTCATGACAGCGTGGAGCAGCAATGGACGGACAAGAAGCTAACACAGTCGACGCCGGAGCCCGGACGTACCATCAGAAGAGTTTTGGCTACCTGCTGGTAGCCGCAGCCCTGGGCACCGTCTTTTTTATGGCGCATCACCCCACCAGCTTCGACGGTATGACCGGCATTGCGGGCATGGTTCACGGGGTCATGCTGGTCATGGTCATTGCCCTCGCCACCGGGCTGACCCATTTTGCGATAGGGCTCGGGCTGGGTCACCTCCCGGTCCTGGCCGGCCTCGTTTGCTATCTCGCCGCGACAATCGGCAACAGCCTGGCCGCGGTGGTGAACGGTTTCGTTTTCCCGAGCCTTGCGGCTCGCGGTGAGGAGGAAATCGGTCACGATATTTTCGACTTCGCCTGGGACCTGAACCAGGCGCTGGCGAAGCTGGCGGTGTTTGCCGTGGCGGCCGCCTACCTGCTGTGGTCGGTTCAGCTGCTCAGAACATCACCTCGGCGACCCATCCTGGCCGGGCTTGGCCTGCTCGCGGCCGTCGTGCCCATCGCGGTTCTGATCTTGGGCGGCAACGCAATGCACGTCTCGACGGCGCTGGCGATTTATACGATTCAGGTATTCTGGGCCGCCTGTGTCGGCGTGACGATGATCCGAGGCGGCCGGTAAGAGCTGGGCGCAGCATCGATGAATGAAGAAACCCAAAATGATCCGGAGGCGGAACGCGTTCGACAACTGGCGCTTGCGCTGCCCTTAGCGGAGGAGAAGCCCCATTTCGATCGGTCGTCCTTTCGCGTGAAGAACAAGATCTTTGCCACGGTTGGGCATCCGCCCGGTCGCTGTGTCGTCAAGCTTTCCACGGCTGATCGCGAGGCGCTGCTGGCCACCCATCCGGACCGCTTTCACGACGTCGGCTGGGCCGCTCAGGGTTGGCTCGGCGTGAGTCTCGAAGGGCTGTCCGACGAGCGGCTGTCGGACCTGCTGAGGACGGCCTGGCGTCAGGTGGCGCCCGCAACGCTCGTCAAAGCCCATCCAGAGCTGGAGCCCTGACACAAGGTCAAACTCGATATGACTTCAATCATCCTTAAAGGCTTTGGTCTCATCTTTTTTGCGGTGCTGCTGGGACCGGCGCCTGCCGGCGCAGCCGAAACGGAGAAAACGCCGCCGCGAGAGATCGCCCTGACTTTCGATGACGCCCCACGACCGGATGGCGTGGTGTTTACCGGATCCGAGCGCACTCGGGAGCTGATTGAGGCGCTGCGGGAGGCGAACGTGACCGGCGCGATGTTTTTTGCGAACTCCGACAAGCTGGATAAGCCTGCCGGTGTGGTGCGCCTCCGGCAGTACACCGAGGCGGGGCACGACATCGCCAACCACTCGCACAGTCATCCCTCTGCCAATCGGGTCACGCCGGAGGTGTTTCTCGCCGACGTCGCTGAGGCCCACCAGGTGCTGTCGAGGCTGCCGTCGTATGTCCCGCTGTTTCGCTATCCGTATCTGCACGAAGGCCGGCCGCGCGAGCGGCGCGACGCCATCGTCCAGGGACTCAAGGAACTGGGTTTGACGAACGGCTACGTCACGATCGACAACTACGACTGGTACCTGGAGGCGTTACTGGGGGAGCAGCGGCGGCTTGGAATCCCCTTTGACCGCGAAGCCTGGCGGGAGGTCTATCTTTCGGTGCTGCTGCAGGCGATCGAGTTTTATGATCGCCTGGCTGTTGAGACGATCGGCCGATCACCGCGCCACGTCCTGCTGCTCCATGAGAACGATCTGGCTGCGCTGTTCATCGGGGATCTGGTAGCGGCGCTGCGCGACGCGGGCTGGCGGATCATTCCGGCCTCGCGCGCTTATGAGGACCCCATCGCTGACCAGCAGCCCGACACGCTGTTTCTGGGTCAGGGCCGGATCGCCGCCATCGCCGCGTCGGGCGGCGCCCCCGCGCGCTGGCTGGTCCATCGGCTAGAAAGTGAAGCGCTGCTGCGCACTGAGCTGGTGCGGCGTGCCATGCTGCCGCCCGCGGTGGGCAGCTATCTCGGTCAACAGGCGCCTGGTCTTAAGCCTGAAGTTTTTGCCGCCGGCATGATCTCGCTGCCGGATCAGTACGAATACGGTTCCGTATTCTCTGCAGATGGGCTTGAGATGTATTTTGGTGTTGCGCTCGACGGTCGGGACGAAATCCGCTTTACGCGATTTGACGGCGAGCGCTGGCTGCCACCGGAGGTGCTGCTCAGCGACTCGAGCGCCAGCTTCAACGATCCGATGTTCTCACCGGATCAATCGCGCCTCTACTTCATCAGCAATCGCGCGGAGCCGGGGGTTCGGAAGGACACCTACGATATCGGGTACATCGAGCGGCGCGGCAGCGGCTGGAGTGAACCGCGAATGCTCCGCGCACCGATCAACACCGCCGGGCACGAATACTACGCGTCGTTCTCAAACGAGGGGACACTCGCGTTTGCGTCGACCGTGGACACCGGAGATCTCAACAATCCTGACCTCTACCTGGCTTCGGGCGTCGAGAGCCGGACGGCCACAACCGTTTCCCGGCTGCCGGAGTGGGTCAACAGCCCGTCCTTTGACGCTGATCCGTTTGTCGCCGCTGACGGCAGCTACGTCATCTTTTCGAGCACGCGCGACGGCGGTGAGGGGCGCGGCGATCTGTACATCACCTTTCGCGATGCTGACGGTACCTGGGGCCGAGCCGTCTCCCTGGGTCCGGAAATCAATACTTCCGGGCATGAGCTGTGCCCTTTTGTGACGGCCGACGGGCAGTATCTGTTCTACACCAGCAATAAGGACATCTATTGGGTATCGAGCGAGGTGCTAACCCCGTTTCGGAGCCAGAGTCTCGGAGCCAACGCGGCGCCCTGAGTTCCTACTGCTAATCCGCTTCCACCGACACGGCTTCGATTTTCTCGATGAACTCCTGCCAGCCAAACGGGTAGTCCGAGACATCGGCGGCACGGGTGAAACCCGAGTGCTCCAGCACGAGCCGCGTCTTCCCGTTGAGGTCTTCCAGCAGCCAGGTAACGGTCTGGTCCGGAACCATAGGGTCCATGCGCCAGTCCGGCCAGGTGATCGACAGCTTCCTGTTGGGTTCGAAAGCGAGAATCTTCATCGGCGGCGGACTGATGGTTTTTCCGTCCACCTCGAAGCTGAAGCCAAACCCGTAGTCTCCGCCCACCCGAGGATCGACTTCCGGCGCCGGGGCCGGAAACCACTGCTTGATGTATTCCGGTGTTGTGAGGACGGCAAACACCCGTTTGGGCGGGGCGTTGATGATCAGGTCACAGGTCACCACCGGCGCGGGATCCGCAAAATCCGGGCGATAGAGTTCTCGCTCACCTTTCAGGTAGAAACACAGGTTGCCGGTGTGGATCCGCCAAAGATCATCGATCAACGCGTCCTGGCGTTCGCCGTCGGGCAATCCTTCCAGCTCGTGGGTGACGCTGAGACGAACGCCAGGTTCTTCGTCCGGCTCCGACTCTCGCAGACGCCACGTTACCGTGCTGTCGCGGTCCTGAAAGCGCCACGAGAAGGAGAGCGCGGTCGGCGCTTCGACGCTCACCAGGGTCTGGCTGGCCTCGTTGGCGGTGGGGGTGCCGAAGGTGTGTCGTCCCCAGAAACGGAACGGCGCGCCCGGTTCGAGCGTTATGTCCACGTGCTCAGCGAACCATGACTGCAGCGCTTCGGGATCCGTCAGCGCGGTAAACACCTTCTTCAGCGACCCTTCCAAGGGTACGGGGTAGTCGTAGTGATACCGGTAGGGGTTCTTATTCTTCGTCATCTGATGCCTCCGTGTCTGAGTCTGCAAGGTTTTCAGCCACCGTCTTCAGGTCGATCATGCGGGCCGACCAGAACAGCCGGAACGGCGCCAGCCATTGGTCGACCTCCGCGAGCGCCGCGGGTTGGAGCGAGTAGTAGCGCCGCTGCGCAACAGCCCGCTGCTTGAGCAGGCCGGCGCTGCGAAGGATTTTGACGTGCCTGGCAATCGCCGGGCGGCTGATCGGAAACCGCTTGGCCAGATCTCCGGCGTTGACCTCTCCGCTTCGCATTTGATCGAGAATCGCCCGCCGCGTTGGGTCGGCGATGGCCGCAAAGACGGTTCGCTGTTCTTTTGTAACCATTCGGTTAAATTAAAACACAAACAGGGTCGCCGCAACCTTTTTCAAGCGCTGCGGCGTCGTCCTAAGGGGCCGTTAGTTAGGTCGGGTCAGGTGTCCGCGGGTCGTCGAAACACCATGAAATGCTGCTGCGGGAGGAAGGTCAGCGTGCTCTCCCAGTCAAGTCCAATCGCCGCCATCTCCTTTCTCGCCTGCGCCTCCGTCATTTTGTGGAGGCGTTTGATCGGAACCCGAGGGTCTTCCCCACGGTATTCGATCAAAACCAGGCGTCCGCCGGGTTTGAGGGAACGCGCCAGCCCCAGCCCCATTTCGCGCGGATAGGAAAACTCGTGATAGGCGTCGACGAGAAGGATCAGATCAACAGCACTCTCGGGTAGTCCCGGGTCGCGTTCCGTGCCCAGCACCGTTTCGATGTTGCTCACCGCAGCCGCGCGCGTTCGCTGCTCGATAATCGCGAGCATCTCCGGCTGGATATCCACCGCCAGCACTTTCCCTTCAGGTACTCGTGCCGCCATGGGAAACGAAAAGTACCCGGTTCCGGCGCCGATATCCGCAATGACGTCATCGGGCTCCAGCGGTAGCTTCCGGATCAGCAGATCCGTGCGCTCCTCGCGCTCCCGTTCCGGCCGCTCCAGCCACCGCGCGCCGAGGTGCCCCATGACGTGGGAAATCTCCCGGCCCATGTAAACCTTGCCGATACCGTCGCGGCTTGGAGAACGTTCCTGATAGATCTCCCCCTGATCATCCGCGGCACAGCCCGCGCTCAGCAGCAGGGTCGAAAGAGCGACAGCCAGAATCCTGGTCATCATAGGAATCTCCGGTGCGAAAAATCTTATGATTTCGCGTACCTCGTGAAGGCCATGTGGCCGAGGTGCCTGCAGAAACCTGCGGAACAATCGGTGCAATACGGAGCGTTACGCCTCGAAAGCCGTGCCATTTTTGCGTTGAGCAATCGACGCCATGCAGCGCACCTATCGAGCCCATAGATATAAACTATTTCAATCGAAATCACCGAATTGATAGTTTACCGCGGTTATCTTGCTGGCTGCCGCCGGCGCCTTATTTTCGCCATTTCCAACACATTTCAGGAGTAATCCCAGATGACCCCCGAGAAGGTCCCAAGCGTTGTATTCAAAACCCGTGTCCGCGATGAGTCCATCGGCGGCGACAACCCGTTCAAGTGGCAGGACACAACGTCCGACGACATTTTTGCCGGCAAGAAAGTCATCATCTTCGCGCTGCCGGGAGCCTTCACTCCGACCTGTTCATCTACGCACCTGCCGCGCTACGAAGAGCTTTACGATCAGTTTGCTGCGCAGGGCGTGGACGATATCTACTGTCTGTCAGTGAACGACGCGTTTGTGATGTTCCAGTGGGGCAAGCACATCGGCGCCGACAAGGTCAAAATGCTGCCCGACGGCAGCGGTGAATTCACCCGCAAGATGGGCATGCTGGTCGACAAGGACAATCTCGGCTTCGGCATGCGCTCCTGGCGCTACTCGATGCTGGTCAACGACAGCACCATCGAAAAGGTTTTCATCGAGCCCGACTTTGGTGACAACTGCCCGACCGACCCGTTTGAGGTATCCGACGCCGACACAATGCTGGCGTGGATGAAAGGCGAAGCTGCGCCCGCTGAGAAGCCGGAGCGCAACGCTTTCGTCGGCTGATCGCCCGCCTCAAGCGTTCTGCAGCAGGCCGCGTCCCGGTAGGGGCGCGGGCTCTT
>JANQOZ010000016.1 GCA_028285525.1 Lysobacterales bacterium | reverse complement strand
TTCGATCACACCGGCGGCGAGGCCTCGCCAGCCGGCGTGGACAGCTGCAACCCGGCGGCTGGCCTGATCGCAGATCAGCAGCGGCAGGCAGTCGGCGGTCAGCACGACACACTGCAGGCCGACCCGCGAGGTGAAGGCACCGTCCGCTTCGGGCGGCGCAACAGCCGGGTCGGCTGGCGCGTCGAGTTCGATCACCCGTGTGCCGTGTACCTGACTGAGCCAGACCGGCTCGGCCGGCACGGAGGCCCGCAGTCGACGCCGATTGTCTCGAACCGCAGCCGGATCGTCGCCGCCGGCGAAGCTCAGGTTCAGCGATTCGTGCGGTGGTCGGCTGCAGCCGCCGCGGCGGGAGGTGCTATAGGCGCTGACCCATTCCGGTGCGGGCCAGTCCGGCGTCAGCAGGGCGTCCTTCTCAAGCATCAGCCTGCTGTGCCGGGTCGTCAGCCACCGCCCTCGCCAGCGCCGCAAGGTCGTCGGGCAACGGCACCTCGAAGCTCACGCGATCGCCGCTGGCGGGATGGTCGAACGCGAGCCGAACCGCGTGGAGGGCCTGCCGGCGCAGGCTGTTCAGCGCGTTGAGGAGCCCTTCGCCCGCCCCGGCCGGTGAACGCAGTCGCCCGCCGTACTGGCGGTCGCCGACAATCGGAAAGCGCTGCTGTGACAGATGGACGCGGATCTGATGTGTTCGGCCGGTCTCGAGCTTTACGCTCAGCTCGCTGAAGCTCTTGAAGCGCCGGAGGACGCGGTAGTGCGTGACCGCGGCCTTGCCGTCCTCGCGGACGGCCATTTTCTTACGATCGACCGGGTGGCGCCCGAGCGGGAGATCCACCGTGCCGCCGCTGACCAGCCGCCCGTAGACCAGCGTCCAGTAGCGACGGCTAACAGTCCGTTCCTCCAGCTGCCGTACCAGCGAGCTGTGCGCAATCGGCGTCCTCGCCACCACCAGCAGGCCGCTCGTGTCCTTATCCAGCCGGTGGACAATTCCCGCCCGGGGGAGCTTTTTCAGCGCTTCGTCCCGATGGAGCAGCGCGTTCAGCAGCGTGCCGTCAGCGTGCCCGGCGGCCGGGTGCACCACCAGGCCGGGAGGTTTGTTGACGACAAAAAAATGTTCGTCGGTATGAACCAGGTCGAGGTCGAGCGACTGCGGCCGGTCGTCGACCTGATTTTCCAGCGGCGCGTCGACGCTCACCGCCTCGCCGCCGTAAAGTCGCTGGCTGGGCTTCGCGCGGGCGCCATCAACCTGCACATGGCCCTGTTTGATCCACTGAGAAAGCTTCGACCGGGAGAAGTCCGGCAGCGCGTCCGCCAGCAGCTGATCGAGGCGCTGGCCGGCCGGATTATCCGCAGCCGTAAGCTGCTCGTGGATGCGAGATTCCACGGGCGTCTTCAGGGAGTTTTCCCGACGTTATCGCCGAGGCGGCGCGCGTTGCGTCGAATCACCGGGCCGACTTCCGCGTTTTTTTGCCATGACAAGGCAAGTTTTTGGTTATCATGACCGGCTGTTCCTCTGGTGATCCCGTGATTCAATGTCGGAAAAGCGCTCACTTCACTCAACCCTCAGTCGCTCGCACAAACCCTCTCCGGCTCGATTCGCTCAGCTGGGTTTGATCCTGCTGCTGGCGGCACTGCTTGGCGCATGCGGTTCCGATGGCGAGGAGCGCGAGGATAACACCATCACCGCCAGCGAGCTGTACGAACGATCCAAGCAGTCGCTCGACAACGGCTCTTACGACCGGGCCATCTTTCAGTATCGCCAGCTGCAGTCGCGCTTTCCGTTTGGGCGCTACGCCGAGCAGGCCCAGCTTGAACTGGCGTACGCTTACTACAAGAATTTTGAACCGGACCTGGCGGTCACCACGCTCGATCGATTCCTCCGCACGTATCCGACTCATGAGCACGCCGACTACGCCCACTACCTGAAGGGGCTGGTCAGCTTCTCTCGCAACCGCGGGCTCCTGGGCCGGCTTCTGAACGTCGATTCGAGCACCCGAGATCTGGAGTTTGCGCGGGCGTCTTTCGCCGCTTTCGGCGAGCTGGTGCAGCGCTATCCCAACAGCCAGTACGTGGAGGATGCGCGAGAACGGATGCTCTTTCTGCGCAATGAGATGGCAGGCTACGAGATCGCCGTCGCTGAGTATTACTACCGCCGCCGGGCCTACGTGGCTTCGGCCAACCGGGCCAAGTACGTGGTTGAAAACTTCCAGGAAGCCCCGCAGGCCGGTGACGCCCTGGCGCTGATGAGCCAGGCCTACGACAAGCTTGAGCTCGCGCAGCTCTCAGAAGATGCGTACCGGGTGCTGAAGATCAACTACCCGGAGCACCCCTATCTCACCGGTCGCTATGAGAGCGAAGGCTGGCTGGCGCGTCTGTGGCCGTTTGACTGAGCTCAAAGAGCAGCGCCGCAGGCCACTCGCCGGTGGTCGATAGACAGACTTTACGTCCCTTTAGCACACAATTTTCTTTCTTGGCGGGTTCCTGTGCCCGCCGCGCACCGTCACCACAACCTTCTGCTGGCCGTCCTGCCGTCAATCCGTTCATTGTTGAATCCTCCCGAATCGCGTTAGTGAATCAGCCAGCTGCTGATCGCCCAGGCTGTGATGATCTGGGTCGCCAGCAGCGCCGCCAGTCCCACCGCCATTCCGATTGAATGGATCCAATGCGTTTTCTTTTCAGCTTGTAAGTTCATGGCTGCCTCCAACTGCGTTCTTTCACCATGGAGCCATTTTCCGTTTTGGGGCCCTTCGCGTCTGTCAAGCGACTGACATTGCGGCGCCAGCAGCGGCGTTATCAGCTATCGGCAGCCTGATGCAACGCTTTGTTTTGGATGCAAGACATCTTTTTGTGTTGCGTCGCTCCAGATATTGCATTTTTAAGACATTGTTTTTAATAAATTTAATAGATTTATGTTGCGTTGCACAAAAAAACGTGTATCTTTTGCATTGCAAAAAGACACCGCCACTCACAGCCGAAGGATTTAAACCATGAGCGTATTTTCAGAAAACCTCGAAGCATTCACCGACCTGCAGAAGCAGGGCATGGAGCCCGTGCGACAGTTCACCGGCATCGCCGTTGAAACCTTTGAAACCCTGGCCCGAAAAAACTACGCCCTCGCTGGCGACGTGCTGGAGTTTGCCGTCTCTCAGGCCAAGCTTCCGGTCGACGTTTCTGAGCCGAAGGAGCTCTTCGAGCGCCAGGTTGCCAGCAGCAAAGCCTTTTCTGAGCTGCTGACCACCCGCGCCAACGAGTACGTCGAGCTGGGCAAAGCTTTTCAGGAAAAGGCGTCCGGCATCGTCAGCGCGCAGGCCACCAAGCCGGCAACGCGCAAGAGCAGCAAGAAAGCTGCCTGAGTCAGGCACTTTTGCGCCTCGAGGGCGCCGGTAGGCACCGGCGCCTTCTCCTCCAAAAAAGGGCCAGCGGTTTCGAGGCCCTCAAGACAGCTGGGTTACAATAAGCGGCGACAATGCCCACACCCTATCTGGTAAAGAAATACGCCAATCGGCGTCTCTACGACACCCAGGCCAGCCGCCACGTCACGCTTGACGGCATTCGAGACCTGATCGTTGCCGGCAAGAACGTCAAGATTGTCGACGATGCCAGCGGCGAAGACCTGACCCGCGGTCTGCTGCTGCAGATTATTGCCGATCAGGAACAGGCCGGTCGGCCCATTCTCGACGCTGAGCTGCTCACCCGCCTTATCCGCCTTTATGGCAATCCGATGCAGGATCTCCTCGGCGAATTCCTGCTGAAAAGCTTCGACAGCTTCATGTCGCAGCAGTCCAAACTGCAGGATCAGATGCGCGCGGCCATGGCCGCAACGCCGCTGGCCACGCTGCAGGAAATGGCCAGCAGCCAGATGAAAGCCTGGCAGGACATGCAGCAAACGATTCTCGGCGGGGCCCGAAGCCCATCCAGCTCGGACAAGCCTGACCCCGATGCGCCTGATCAAGACGACCCAACGTCCGACAAACCCAATTCGTAAACAACGGAAAACCATCATGGCAGAGCAAGACAGCACCGCGAGCCTCGAAGAGATGAGCGCCGAGTTCATGAAGATCATGGAGAAGAACCAGCAGACGTTTACCGAGCTGCTCGCCTCTCCTCAGGAAACGCTGAGCGCCATGATGGATCCGTTCAACGCCCTGTCCTCCTTCGGCGAGGGGATGCGGCAGATGGCCATGAATCCGCAGAAGCTCATGGCTGCCAACATGGAGCTGTGGCAGTCGCACATGAGTCTCTGGCAGGAGACGACCCGCAAGATGATGGGTCAGGAATCCACGCCGGTGGCCGAGCCGGCCAAGGGTGACCGGCGCTTCAAGAGCGCCGACTGGGACGAGCACGGGGTCTTCGACGTTATTCGTCAGTCGTACCTGATCACCAGCCAGTGGCTGACCAAAACGATGTCGGACATCGATGGGCTCAGCGAAGATGACGCCCGTAAGATTCAGTTTCACACTCAGCAGATGGCCGACGCGATGTCGCCGAGCAACTTTTTGATGACCAACCCACAGGTCATCAAAGAAACCGTCGCCAGCGGTGGCCAGAATCTGATTCGCGGGATGCAAAACCTGAAGCGTGACCTCGAGGCCGGCGACGGTCAGCTCAAGATCACCATGACCGACCAGGACGCGTTTCAGGTGGGTGAGAACATCGCCACCGCGCCGGGTAAGGTGGTATTTCAGAACGATATCGTTCAGCTGCTGCAGTTTGAGCCGTCAACCGAGCAGGTTTACGAACGGCCGCTGCTGATCTTTCCGCCCTGGATCAACAAGTACTACATCCTGGATCTGCAGCCGGAGAATTCTTTTATTCGCTACGCGGTGGGACAGGGCTACACGGTGTTTGTCGTGTCCTGGGTCAACCCAGACAGCCGGCTGGCGGAAAAAACCATGGACGACTACCTCCGCGAGGGCATCCTCGCGAGCATGGACGCGGTCGAAGCGGCCAGCGGATCCAGCGAGATGTCGGTCATCGGCTACTGTATCGGCGGCACGCTGACCGCGGCGGCGCTGGCTTACCTTGCTGAAAAAGGCGACGAACGCATCAAGGCCGCAACCTTCTTCGCTGCCCAGGTCGACTTTTCCGAAGCGGGTGACCTCAAGGTATTCATCGACGAAAAGCAGCTCGAATCGCTGGACCAACGTATGTCGGAGCACGGCTATCTCGACGGGGAGGCCATGTCCAACGCCTTTAACCTGCTGCGGTCCAACGATCTGATCTGGTCGTACTACGTCAACAACTACCTGCTCGGCAAAGATCCGATGGCCTTTGATCTGCTGTACTGGAACGCGGACGCGACGCGCATGCCCCGCGCGCTGCACATGTTTTACCTCCGCGAGATGTATCTGAAGAACAGCCTGGTGCAGCCGGGGGGCATCAGCCTGGATGGCGTGCCGATCGACCTGACCAAGGTCAACATCCCGATCTATCTGCAGGCAGCCAAAGAGGACCACATCGCGCCATACAACTCGGTCTTTAAGGCCAAAGGCCTCTATCAGGGTCCGGTGCGCTTTATGCTCGCAGGCTCCGGCCACATCGCCGGCGTGGTCAACCCGCCGTCGGCCAATAAATACAACTACTGGATGAACGAGGCGCAGCCCGCGGATCTCGATGAGTGGGTGGATGGCGCCACGTCACACCCCGGATCCTGGTGGCCCGACTGGGACCGTTGGCTGTCGGAGCTGTCCGGCCCCAAGGTTGATGCCCGCCAGCCGGGAGACGGGAAACTGCCGGCACTCGAAGACACGCCGGGATCGTTTGTCAGCGTCAAGAGTTAACCGATTTCTAGGCTGCTGGACTCCTTCAGCGGCCCTCGCAAACCACAAGGAAGCGATATGGAACTAAGAGAAAAAACCATCGTGATCACCGGTGGCGGCCGCGGCCTGGGCGCCGCCATGGCCACCCGGCTGGCCGCGGCCGGCGCCCGGCTGGCGCTGGTGGATCTGGACCCGGAAAGCCTGGCCAAGACCCAGGAAGCCTGTCTGGCAGCCGGGTCGGACAAGGTGGAAACCTACGAGGTGAACGTGACCCAGGAAGACGCGGTCGTCGATCTGTTCGATCGTATCCACACCGAGTTTGGCTCGGTTGACGGCCTGGTCAACAATGCGGGCATCACACGTGACGCTCTGACGCTCAAGTATAAGGACGGTCAGCAGGTCGCTAAGATGAGCATGGAGCAATGGCAGCTCGTGATCGACGTCAACCTGACGGGTGTCTTTCTGTGCGGCCGGGAAGCCGCAGCCAAGATGATCGAAGGCGGCAGCAAAGGCTGCATTATCAATATTTCCTCGATTTCCCGCGCCGGCAACATGGGACAGGTGAACTACTCGGCAACCAAGGCAGGCGTGCAGGCCATGGCGGTGGTCTGGGCCAAGGAGTTCGCTCGCTACGGGATCCGCGCTGCCTCGGTTGCGCCGGGCTTCATCGGCACCGATATGGTGATGGCCATGAAACCTGAGGCTCGAGAAAAGCTGACCAACATGATTCCGGCACGCCGTGTCGGCGATCCCGACGAAATCGCCAGCACCGTCCAGTTCATCTTGGAAAACGACTACGTCAGCGGCCGCTGTTTCGAGATCGACGGAGCGCTTCGCCTCTAGGAACTAAGCGACCCCGGCGGGCGGCACCACCCGGTGTCGTCAGCCGGCGGTCTGCGGCCGTTCCTGGGATCGGGTGCGGCGCAGCGCGTCGCGCCACTTATCGAGCAGCTCGCGCCGCAAGCTGCCGGACATCCGAGGCTCGAACCGGCGCTGTGGCCGTTCGAGCTGACTCAGGGCAGCCAGGTCCGGATACACGCCAGTGGCGAGGCCGGCCAGCCAGGCAGCGCCCAGCGCCGTTGTCTCCATCAGCTCGGGCCGCTCCACGGGCCGATTGAGCACGTCGGCGAGAAACTGGCACAGCCAGCTGTTCCTGACCATGCCGCCATCAACCCGCAGCAGATCGCCCTCCTGACCATCCCGACTCATCGCGTCCAGCAGATCCGCCGTTTGATAGGCGACCGCCTCCAGCGCCGCCCGCGCCAGGTGAGCGCGACCCGTGTTCCGCGTCATGCCCAGCAGGCTGCCGCGCGCTTCCGGATCCCAGTGGGGAGCACCCAGCCCGGTGAACGCCGGCACCAGGTACACGCCGTCATTCCCCTGAAGACCCGCCGCTAACGCTTCGGTCTCATCAGCGTGGCTGATCACGCCAAGCTTGTCGCGCAGCCACTGGACCGCTGCGCCGGCGACGAAAATCGATCCTTCCAGGCCATAAACCGGCTGTCCGTTCAGCTGATAGGCCACCGTCGAAAGCAGCCGCTGGCTGGAGTGAACGGGCGTTGAGCCGGTATTGAGCAACACAAAACACCCGGTGCCGTAGGTGCTCTTGATCGTGCCGGGGGTTGTGCAGCACTGCCCGATGGTGGCGGCCTGCTGGTCGCCGGCGACACCACCCAGCGGGATGGCCTTGCCAAACAGGTCCTCGTGGATCTGACCAAAGTCATCAGCGCAGTTGTGAACCGACGCCAGCAGCTCCCGCGGCACGTTAAAGGCTTCCAGCAGACTGTCGCAGTACTCACCTCGGCGGATGTCATACAGGCTGGTCCTGCTGGCGTTGGTGGCGTCGGTCTGGTGCCGGCCGCCCAGGTTCATGCGCCAGATGAGAAAGCTGTCCACCGTCCCGGCCGCCAGCTCCCCCTTCGCCGCACGCTGGCGGGCACCCGGAACCTGGTCGAGGATCCAGGCGATCTTGCTGGCGGAGAAATACGGGTCGAGCAGCAGGCCGGTCTTTTCGGTGAGCTCCGGCTCGAGTCCGTCAGCGCGAAGCGCTTCGCAAATCCCGGCGGTGCGGCGGTCCTGCCAGACAATGGCGGGGTAAATGGCGGCGCCGCTGCTGCGATCCCAGACGATCACCGTCTCCCGCTGATTGGTGATGCCCGCGCTCTCGACTTCCCAACCTTTCGCGCGTGCATCGACCAGCGCGCGTCCCGTGACCTTCAGGACCGACTGCCAGATCTCTTCGGGATCGTGCTCGACCCAGCCGTTGGCCGGATAGTGCTGAGGAAACTCGGTTTGTGAGCTGGCGATGAGCTCCCCGGCGGGGCTGAAGATCAGCGCCCGGCTGGAGGTGGTGCCCTGGTCGATCGCCAGCAGTGCCGACCGACTCACGGATCAGGCGTCACGCCAGCGGTTGCTGATCGGATAGCGGCGATCGCGGCCGAAGGCGCGGGGCGTAACCCGGACGCCGGGCGCGCTTTGCCGGCGCTTGTACTCATTGATGAGCACCAGGCGAGCCACCTTGCGGACCGTCGCCTCGTCGAAGCCCGCCGCCACGATGTCCTGGACCGACTCGTCGCGCTCGACGTAGCGGGCCAGGATTTCATCGAGCACCGGATAGGGCGGCAGCGAATCTTCGTCCTTCTGATCCGGCGCCAGCTCCGCTGACGGCGGACGGTCGATGACCTCCTGGGGAATCGCCATGGAGATCTCGTTGCGGTACACGCTGAGCTCGTAACACAGCGTTTTGACGCAGTCCTTGATGGGCGCGTAGCCGCCGCACATGTCGCCGTAGATCGTGCAGTAGCCGACCGCCACCTCGCTCTTGTTCCCCGTGGTCAAGAGCATGGCACCGTACTTATTGGACAGCGCCATCAGCAGGTTGCCTCGGCAGCGGGCCTGGAGGTTTTCCTCCGTGATGTCCGGCTCAGCGTCTCCGAAGATCGGCGCGAGCGTCTCAAGAAACGCTTTGAACGGGCCTTCGATGGACAGCACGTCGTGCCGCACGTTCATCCACTCGCACTGTTGCCGGGCCAGGTCGATGCTGAGCTGGGAGGTATGGCGTGACGGCATCATGACCGCATGCACGTTCTCGGGGCCAAACGCGTCCACCGCGATGGCCAGGGTCAGCGCGCTGTCGATGCCGCCGGAGAGGCCCAGCAGCACCTGCTCAAAACCGCTTTTGTGGACGTAGTCGCGGGTTCCGCGGACCAGCGTTTCGTACACGCCCTTGAGCGGCAGCTCCGGACCGTCAGGCTGCCAGCCGTGCGCCGCAAAGCGCTGACCGTCAAAACCGAAACGAAAAATCCCGTCGTCGTAGGGCTGGGTGGGGCCGGTCAGCGCGCCGTCCGGCGTCACGGCAAACGACCGGCCGTCGAACACCAGCTCATCCTGACCGCCCACCAGGTTGGCGTAGAGAATCGGCTTGCCGGTTTCCCGGGCTCGCAGCCGCAGCGCGCGCTCGCGCTCGTTGCGCTTGTAGACGTGGTAGGGAGACGCGTTGGGCACGACGATCAGGTCACAGCCGTCAGCCGCCGCGTTCGCCGCCGGCTCGCTCTCCCAGATGTCCTCGCAGATCAGCACGCCAACCCGATGGCCCTGAAGCTCGACCGTGAGCGCGCCGGTACCCGACTGGAAGTACCGCTTCTCGTCAAAGACGGCGTAATTGGGCAGGGCCTGCTTGCGGTACTGGCCGAGCAGCTCGCCATTGCGCACCCAGCTCACCGCGTTGTAGAGCGCACCGTTTTCGAGCAGCGGATGGCCCAGCAGTACGTCAGGCCCCCGAATTTCACCGATCAGCGCGTCGAGATGCTTCTGTGAGGTCTCAAGGAAGCCGTGGCGGTAGAGCAGATCCTCCGGAGGATAGCCGGTCAGCGTGAGCTCCGGAAACAGCACGAGGTGAACCGACTCGTCCACCTCGGCGAGCGCCTCTCGAACCCGCTCGGCGTTGCCGGCCACGTCGCCCACCGGGAAGTCCCGCTGGACGGCGGCGATGATCAGCTCATCGGATGACGGCACCGCCGCCTCAGAGCCTGCTGCCAACTCGCGCCAACTCTTACCCCGCCATCTTCTCGGCGAGCGCGGTGCCGAGGTCGGCCGGTGAACGGACGGTTGTCACGCCGGCTTTCTCCAGCGCCTCAAACTTGGCTTCGGCCGTCCCTTTGCCGCCGGCGATGATGGCACCGGCATGGCCCATCCGCTTGCCGGGCGGTGCGGTGACGCCCGCGATGTAGGAAACCACCGGCTTGGTCACGTACTCGCTGATGAACTCGGCCGCGTCCTCCTCTGCGGTGCCGCCGATTTCACCCACCATGATGATGCCCTCGGTCTGGTCGTCATCCTGAAACAGCTTCAGGCAGTCGATGAAGCTCATCCCGTTGATCGGGTCGCCACCGATGCCGATGCAGGTGCTCTGGCCAAGCCCGGCCAGCGTGGTCTGGTGGACGGCCTCATAGGTCAGCGTGCCGGACCGGGAAACCACGCCCACTTTGCCCGGGGAGTGAATCTGACCCGGCATGATGCCGATCTTGCACTCGCCCGGCGTGATGATGCCGGGGCAGTTCGGCCCGATCAGCCAGGTGTCCTCCATTTGTTCGATCACCGCCTTGACCCGCATCATGTCGAGCACCGGAACGCCTTCCGTGATGCAGACGATCACCCGAACGCCGGCGTCAGCCGCCTCTAGAATGGCGTCCGCGGCAAACGGCGGCGGGACGTAGATGACGGTCGCGTCGGCACCGGTTTCGGCGACCGCCTGCTCCACGGTGTCGAACACCGGCAGGTCGAGGTGGGTGGTGCCACCTTTGCCCGGCGTGACGCCGGCGACGAGCTGGGTCCCGTAGGCCAGCGCCTGCTCTGAGTGAAAGGTTCCCTGGCTGCCGGTCAGCCCCTGGCACAGCACTTTGGTGTCTTTATTGACTAGTACGCTCATCTGATTTCCTTACCCGGCAGCCGCCACGGCCTTCAGCGCGCCGTCGTTTAGGTTGGCCGCCGAGGTGATTTCCAGATCACACTCGTCCAGCATTTTTTGTCCCTGTTCCGCGTTGGTGCCTTCCAGGCGAACCACCACCGGAACCTGCACGCCAACCTCCTGGTAGGCCGTGATCACGCCCTGCGCAATGAGATCGCAGCGCACAATGCCGCCGAAAATGTTGACCAAGATCGCCTTGACGCCGTCGCTGGCGGTGATCAGCTTGAAGGCTTCGGCCACCCGCTCCGCCGTGGCGCCGCCACCAACGTCCAGGAAGTTGGCGGGCTCACCGCCGTTCAGCTTGATCACATCCATCGTCGCCATGGCGAGCCCGGCACCGTTGACCATGCAGCCGATGTTGCCGTCGAGCGTGACGTAGCTCAGGTCGTGCTGGGCCGCCCGGGCCTCCGTCGGATCTTCCTGCGTGACGTCGCGCATCGCGACGAGGTCCGGATGGCGGAACAGACCGTTGGAGTCGGCGTTGATTTTCGCGTCCAGCGCAAGCAGGTTCCCGTCGGCCATCACCACCAGCGGGTTGATCTCCACGAGCGACAGGTCCTTCTCGCGAAACAGCCGATCCAGCCCCTGCATGATGCCGGTCAGCTGGCGAACCTGCTTGCTCGTCAGCCCTAGCGCAAAACCCATCTTGCGGCACTGGTAGGGCTGCAGGCCCTCGGTATTGTCGACCTCGACGCTGAAGATTTTGTCCGGCGTCTCGGCGGCGACCTGCTCGATGTCGACCCCACCTGCGGCAGACCCGATAAAGGTGATGCACTTGTTGGCGCGATCGACCAGCACGCTCAGGTACAGCTCCTGATCGATATCGATCCCCTCAGCGATCAGCACCTCATTGACCGGCATGGCCAGACCGCCGGTCTGATAGGTTTCGATGGTCATGCCGAGCATATTGCCGGCAATTTCCCGCACCTCGTCTATCGACTTGGCCAGCTTGACACCGCCAGCCTTGCCGCGCCCCCCGGCATGCACCTGGGCTTTGACCACCCAGACCTCGCCGCCGAGCTCCTCGGCGCCGGCAACCGCCTCGTCTGCGGTCTTTGCCACGACGCCGCGCGGTACCGGCAGGCCGTACGCAGCGAACAGGTCTTTCGCCTGATATTCATGAAAATTCATTAATCGTCTGATCCTTAAGGTTTCACGACCGAATGCGGAAGCCGGCCGGGTGGCACGCCTGGTAAGCCAGGTCACCTGCGGCCGGCGCCGTATTGTCGCCCAACACCGCAAGCATGTACAAACCGGGTTATAGTCAGCAGGCTGCCGATTTCAGCCCCTTAAGACCTTGAGCGAACTGCGCCCCCGATTCAGCGATCAGCTCTTCATCAACGACCTGGTTTCCGCCCAGGCGATGGACTACCTGAACCTCTACCGCTGCTTTGTTGCGGTGCTGTTCGCCGGCCTGCTTTTTACCCCGATTTTGACCGACACGGTCAGCGGCGAGGCGCGCCAGTGGGGCCAGGTGATCACCTGGGCGTTTATCTTTTTTGCGCCGGTGCAGCTCTACCTGGGCCGGACCCGCCGCGGGGCGCTCCTGTTCCGTTCGGCGGTGGGTTTCGCGTTCGACATCGTCGGCACGATGCTCATGATGACCGCCCTCGGAGGGCTGGACAGCGGCATGGGCACGCTGCTGGTTGGCTCCACGGCTGTGGCGGGTGTGGTTTTCCCGCTGAAGATGGGGCTGTCCGTCGCCGGCCTGTCGGCGCTCGTACTGCTCTGGCAGACGCTGGTTCAGGTGATCGACGGTACGCAAACGTTTTCCACGCTGGCGCCGGCGGGCAGCCTGGGCGCGACCTATTTTGTCACCACGCTGCTCGGGCACTATCTGGCGCGCCGGTCCCGGGAATCCCAGCAGCTGGCCGTGCAGCAGTCGGTGGATCTCGCCCAGCTCTCCCGGCTCAACCAGCTGATTGTGGCCCGGATGCGAACGGGCATTCTGATCGTGGACCCCGAGGAGAGCTGCCACGTCATGAACGATGCCGCATGGTATCTGATGGGCATGCCCCCAAGCCGGGTGGGTGAGCTCGTCGAACTGGCGCCAGAGGTTCTGGAAAACCTGCGCCACTGGCAGAAAACCGGCCGGCATCGCAACGAGTCGCTCACCCTCGCCAACGGGGTCCCGGCGGTGGTGCCGCGCTTCGCGCGCCTGAGCGCGTCCCAGAAATCCGAGACGCTGATTTTTCTCGAGGACAGCTCCATCGTGTCGCGCCGGGCTCAGGAGATGACGCTTTCCTCCCTCGGCCGCCTGTCCGCGACAATCGCCCACGAAATCCGCAACCCACTGGCCGCGATCAGCCATTCCGGCCAGCTGCTGGCCGAGTCCGATCAGCTGGTGGCGGCCGATCAGCGGCTGACCGAAATCATCCTGCGCCACTGCCGGCGCATGAACGACATTATTGAGAACGTGCTGCAGCTGGCCCGTCAGGAGCCACCCCGGCCCGAGTCGCTGCGCCTGAAGGACTGGCTCGAGAACTTTGCGTTTGAGCTGCGGCGTGACCATGAAATGGGTGACCACACCGTCCAGGTGGCCGTCGAGGACCCGGATTTGACGGCGCTCGTCGACCCCAGCCAGCTTCAGCAGGTGCTGTGGAACCTGTGCCAGAACGCGTTTCGCTACGGGCACGCGCCTGAGCAGCCGGCGGTGGTGACGCTCACCGCGCGCGCCAGCGATGACATGAAATCGCCGCTGATCGAGGTCTCTGACCTGGGTCCAGGTGTACCGGAGGCTCAGCGACAGCAGATTTTTGAACCGTTCTTTACGACCGCGAGCGACGGCACGGGGCTGGGGCTTTACCTGTGCCAGCAGATATGCGCGTCAAACCAGGCAATCCTGGAGTACCAGGCCGGCGATGATGGCCAGGGCAGCCTGTTTCGGATCTCGCTCCAGCGTCCGGCGGGGGCGGAAATGGACGCTTGAGGGCAGATGTTGCCGTTTGTGGGCCTGATCCTTGCATAGGTCATCTCTATGGACGGCAATACACACATGGAAAATGGCGAGATGAGTAACCCGCTGGCGCTGATCATTGACGACGAGCCCGATATTCGGGAGCTGCTGGAAATCACCCTCAATCGCATGGACGTGGACGTGAAAACCGCCGCCAGCTGCGGCGACGCGCGCGACCTTCTGGGCGACCATCGCTTCGACCTGTGTTTCACCGATATGCGGCTGCCGGACGGCAACGGTATCGAGATTGTGAGGCATATCAGCAAGCACCATCCCGGCCTGCCGGTAGCGATGATCACCGCCCACGGTAACACCGAGGCGGCGGTCGAAGCGCTCAAGTCCGGCGCATTCGATTTTGTCTCCAAACCGGTCGACCTGGGCGATCTGCGCAGCCTCGTCAATTCGGCGCTGAAGGTGCGCAAGCTGCCTAAGGAACAGGACGGCGGGCAGAAGAACGAACTGCTCGGCAGTTCGAGCCAGATTCGAGGGGTGCGCAAGCAGATCGAAAAGCTTGCCCGCAGCCAGGCGCCGATCCACATCAGCGGAGAAAGCGGGGTCGGCAAAGAGCTCGCCGCGCGCATGATTCACGAGCGCGGGCCGCGCGCCGCTGCGCCTTTTGTAGCGGTCAACTGCGGCGCGATCCCCAGCGAGCTGATGGAGAGCGAATTTTTCGGGCACAAGAAGGGCTCTTTTACCGGCGCCAGCACTGATAAGCAGGGACTTTTCGAGGCGGCGACCGGCGGCACCATCTTTCTCGACGAGGTGGCCGATCTGCCCCTGCAGATGCAGGTCAAAATGCTTCGGGTCATCCAGGAAAAATCGGTGCGCCCGATCGGCGCTACCCAGGAGCGACCGGTGGACGTTCGCATTCTCTCGGCGACCCACAAAAACCTGATGAGCCTGGTGGAGTCCGGCGGCTTCAGACAGGACCTTTACTACCGGATCAACGTGATCGAGCTGCGCATGCCGAACCTCCAGGAACGTCCGGACGATATCAAGCTGCTGGCGGAACATTTTCTGACGCAGATTGCCGGCGAGTGGGGCATGGAGCCGGTGACGGTGAGCGAGCCGGCGATGCGGGCCCTGAGTGACTACGCGTTTCCCGGCAACGTGCGGGAACTGCGCAACGTCCTGGAACGCGCCGTGACGCTCTGCGAGGACGACGTCATCCAGCGCTCCGATCTACAGCTCCAGCCGGCGGAAGCGATCCCCAGCGGCAGCCTGTCGGACGAGATCGCCCAGCGTGGTGACGTGCCGCTGGAGGAATTCATCGGCAACATCGAGCGCGACGCGATCATGCAGGCGCTGGAGGAAACCCGGTTCAACAAGACCGCTGCGGCCAAAAAACTGGGCATCACGTTCCGCGCGCTGCGCTACCGACTCAAGAAACTGAACCTTGAGTGACCATATGTGACGCTGAGCGTCACCATGTGACCTTCATCTCACTCAGCGGCCAGAGAAAGGTCCCAACCCACAGTGTGAAACCGGTCACAGGCTGTGTCATCAAAATCCATTTTTTTCCGTGATATCAGCTAGTTAACACTTGGTAACATAACTTGGCACGGTCCCTGCTTTATTCCTCCCGAGTCTTGTCGAGCCGCGCTGTCGGGTGACCCTTAAGCGCAAGGAAGCTCAAACGGGGGCCACCTCGGCCAGCTCATTAAACTTGATTGTAGTTAAACTTTGAGAGGAAATTTACGTCATGCGTAAGCAACAAAAAGGTTTCACCCTGATCGAACTGATGATTGTTGTTGCAATCATCGGCATCCTGGCCGCAATCGCTATTCCGGCCTACCGCGACTTCCAGATCCGTTCCAAGGTTTCTGAGATCCTGGCCGCCATGGGCGCTTGTAAGACCACGGTTGCTGAGTTCTACGAGTCAAACGACGGTTTCACGAATCGCCTCAACCAGCCCATCGATCCGAACATTTGCCAGGACGAAAACGGCGCTGGTAACCGCTCACGTCACGTTCTGTCGATGGTGGTTGCACCTGAGGGCATCATCACCGCCCAGGAGCAGAACACCGGTGCGCTGCCTGTAAACGGTACCATCGAGATGGCTCCGGTTAACCAGGGTCAGGGCCCCATTCCGGTCGCTGGTGGCGAGGACATCTACGAGTGGATCTGCGGCGGCGGTGGTTCAACCATCGAACCCCGCTACCGCCCGGGTTCTTGCCAGGGTTAATCCGGCAGAACCAACGCAATACGGACCGCCTCCTTCGGGAGGCGGTTCCACATCACAAGCTGCAGGGGACAACATGAGACAAAAGGGCTTCACACTGATCGAACTGATGATCGCCGTCGCAATCGTCGGGATCCTTGCGGCGATTGCCGTCCCCGCCTATCGAGACTTTCAGGTTCGGGCCAGGGTAAGTGAAGTTCTGGGCTCCATGGCCGCATGCAAGCTGTCAGCCATCGATTTCTACAATGAGAACAACGGCTGGAATCAGGTCAATACCGGCGTCAACATCCAGGCCTTCGGGCTCTGCGACAACAACGGGTCGCGTCACGTCCAGGCCAACGGCACCACCATCGGCCCGGCAGGCATCATCACCGCCCTCACCCAGAACCTGGGTGCCGGCATCGCTGACGGGCAGGCGCTCACGATGAGCCCCATACTTCAGGGCTTCGAAATTCGCGGCTGGGTCTGCGGCGCTCCGGGCGATGGCACAACGTTGGCCGCTCGCTACAAGCCTGGGTCCTGCCAGGGCTAGAATCGGTCAAACGACACTTCCCACCAGCCCGCTACCCCTAAGCTTGGTGACAATCCGCCACACGGCGACCCTTACTTTCTGTCGCGTCAAGTAGTAACCTTAGCTTCCGTTCGGAACATATTGATTTGAGGGCAATGTTATGGCTGCCACAGGCGCTTCAACCATCTCGCTCAGCGGATTGGCTCGCCGGCTGGTAGCCGAGGAGTTGATCTCCGGCGCGGACGCAGCCAGCGCGCAGGAAAAATCCACTCAGCAGAAGCTGCCGCTCGTCACCTATCTGGTCGAAAACGGCATAGTCGACTCCGGCGACATCGGTCGCCTGGCCTCCGAAGAATTTGGTATTCCGCTGTTCGACGTGCTGTCGCTGGATCTGTCCCAGGCGCCGGTCAAGCTGGTCTCCGAAAACCTGATCAACCGTCACCGGGCGCTGCCCCTTTACAAGCGCGGCAACCGCATGTACGTCGGCGTATCCGACCCGACCAATCTCCGGGCGCTGGATGAAATCAAATTCCACGCCAACCTGGCCGTGGAAGCGATTCTGGTCAGAGACGACGAGCTCGGTGTTGCCATCGACAACGCGCTCACCGCCGCTGATGAAATCATGGAGGATCTGGGCGACGAGGAAGGCCTGGACGACGTCGATTTCACCGACACCGACGATCTTCAGCACGAAGACACGGGCGGCGTCGAGGCCGGCGGCTCCGACGACACCCCGGTGGTCCGATTTGTCAACAAGGTGCTGCTGGACGCGATTAAGCGCGGCGCCTCCGATATCCACTTCGAACCCTACGAAAAGAAATACCGCGTGCGCTTTCGCATGGACGGCGTGCTCAAGCAGATGGCCTCGCCACCGGTCAAGATGACACCCCGACTGGCCGCCCGTCTGAAGGTCATGTCGAGTCTGGATATCGCAGAAAAGCGTATTCCGCAGGATGGCCGGATCAAGCTGAATATTTCCAAGACCCGCGCAATCGACTTCCGGGTGAGCACCTGCCCCACGCTGTTCGGGGAAAAGATTGTGCTGCGGATCCTCGATGCGTCCGCCGCCAAGATGGGAATCGACAAGCTGGGTTACGAGGAAGAGCAGAAGGCGCTGTTCCTGGACGCCATTCACAAACCCTACGGCATGGTGCTGGTCACCGGGCCGACCGGCAGCGGTAAGACCGTTTCGCTCTATACCGCGCTGAACATTTTGAACACTGAAGGCCGCAATATCTCGACGGCCGAAGACCCGGTTGAAATTCGGGTTTCCGGAATCAACCAGGTTCAGCAAAATACCAAACAGGGCATGACGTTTGCCGCAGCCCTGAGGTCCTTCCTGCGCCAGGACCCGGACGTGATCATGGTCGGCGAGATCCGCGACCTGGAAACGGCGGAAATTGCAATCAAAGCGGCGCAAACCGGCCACATGGTGCTCTCCACGCTGCACACCAACGACGCGCCGCAGACCATCGCGCGACTGATGAACATGGGTATTGCGCCGTTTAACATCACCTCTTCTGTCACGCTCGTCATCGCCCAGCGTCTGGCCCGACGACTTCATGATTGCAAGATCCCGGCCGATGTTCCTGAGGAGGCGCTGCTGGCCGAGGGCTTCAGCGAGGACGAGCTGCAGGATCTGACCGTGTTCGAGCCCAAAGGCTGCACCAGCTGCAACGAAGGCTACAAAGGACGGGTGGGTATCTATCAGGTGATGCCCATCACAGAATCGATCCAGCGAATCATATTAGCTGGCGGGAATGCACTACAGATCGGCGATCAGGCCAAAGAGGACGGCATTGGCGATCTGCGCATGTCTGCGATGAACAAGGTCCGCGAAGGCGTGACCGGCCTCGTGGAAATCAACCGAGTGACGAAGGACTGAACCTATGGCGACCAAAGCGATAGAGCTCCCGGTTTTTACCTGGGAAGGAACCGACAAACGCGGCTCCAAGATCAAGGGCGAACAGACGGCGAAGAACGTTAACCTCGTCAAAGCGGAGCTGCGGCGTCAGGGGATCAACCCGACCAAGGTTCGGAAAAAAGCCAAGCCGCTTTTCGGCGCCTCCGGCAAGTCAATCAAACCGCAGGATATTGCGGTGTTCTCTCGGCAGCTTGCCACGATGATGCAGGCGGGCGTGCCGCTGGTTCAGGGCTTCGACATCGTCGCCGGGGGCCAGAATAACCCGCGCATGAAAGACATGCTGGTCGACATCAAGAACAACATCGAGTCCGGCTCATCGCTCAGCGAATCCCTGGCGAAACACCCGGTGCAGTTTGACGAGCTTTACGTCAACCTGGTTGCCGCCGGTGAACAGGCGGGTGTACTCGATACGCTGCTCGATGAAATCGCCACCTACAAAGAGCGCATCGAGGAAATCAAATCCAAGATCAAGAAGGCGCTGTTCTACCCGGCCGCGGTGGTCGGCGTGGCGATCATCGTGTCGCTGGTGCTCCTGATCTACGTGGTGCCCCAGTTCGAAGTCATTTTCCAGGACGCCGGTGCGGATCTTCCGGCGTTCACGGCCGGCATCATCAGCCTGTCAGAGTGGCTGCAGGCCGACGGCTGGATTCTCGGCATCGTCTTCGGCGGCACGATCGGCGGCATCATCTTCGCCAAAAAGCGATCAAAAGCGTTCGCCCACTTCCTCGATCGGGTGGTCCTGAAAATTCCGGTGATCGGCGAGATCATGCACAACTCTGCGATCGCCCGCTTTTCCCGCACCCTCTCCACGACGTTTGCCGCGGGTGTGCCGCTGGTCGACGCGCTGGAGACGGTCTCGGGTGCCACCGGTAACCAGGTGTACGGCAACGCCGTGAAGCAGATTCGCGAGGACGTGTCTGTCGGCCACCAGCTTCAGCTCGCCATGCGTCAGGTCGACCTGTTTCCCCACATGGTGGTACAGATGACGGCCATCGGTGAAGAGGCCGGCGCCCTCGACCAGATGCTCAAGAAGGTCGCCGAGTTCTACGAGAACGAGGTGAACCAGGCGGTGGATGCGCTCAGCAGCCTGCTTGAGCCGATCATCATGGTGATCATCGGCGGTTTGGTGGGCAGCCTGGTTGTCGGTATGTATCTGCCGATCTTCAAGCTGGCGGCTGTCGTCTAGAAGAACCATTGGGCCGGGCCCGGGGACATCACTCCGCGGCCCGGTAGACGCCTTCCATGATCGAACTGCTCTCTTCCAGCCTGCCAATCTGGCTTGGCGTGGTCTTCCTGTATTCGCTGCTGATCGGCAGCTTTCTCAACGTCGTCATACTGCGCCTGCCGGCGCGTATCGAGCACGACTGGAAGCTCCAGGCCAACGAGTTCCTCGAGCAGCCGGAACTCGATCTCAAGCCGCCGCCCGATCTGGTTTTCGGACGATCAGCCTGCCCTCACTGCGGGCACCAGATCACCGCGCTCGAGAATATCCCGCTGGTCAGCTATCTGTTTCTCAGAGGCAAATGCTCCAACTGCAGTGCGCCGATATCTGCGCAGTATCCGGTGGTCGAGGCGGTGACCGCGCTCCTCAGCGTGATCGTCGCGTGGCGCTTCGGCTTCACCTGGGCAGCAGGATTTGCGATGGCGCTGACCTGGGCCCTGGTGGCGCTCAGCGTCATCGACATCCGGGAACAGCTGTTGCCGGATGTCATTACGCTGCCGGCGCTCTGGGCCGGACTGCTGCTGAACACCGCCGGCGTCTTTACCGATCTCACGAGTGCGGTCATCGGCGCCGCGGCTGGCTACCTGTCGCTCTGGCTGGTCTACCATCTGTTCAAGCTGGTCACGGGCAAGGAGGGCATGGGCTATGGCGACTTCAAGCTGCTTGCCGTCTTCGGCGCCTGGCTAGGCTGGCAGATTCTGCCGCTGGTGATCCTGCTGTCTTCACTCGTCGGCGCCGTTGTCGGTATCGGCCTGATTATCTTCGCCGGCAAGGACCGCAACATTCCGATTCCGTTTGGCCCCTACATCGCGGCCGCCGGCTGGCTGGCGATGATCTGGGGTGAGCGCATCATCGGCACCTATCTGGAATTCAGCGGGCTGTCATGATTTACCAGGTGGGGCTGACCGGCGGCATTGCGTCGGGCAAAAGCACGGTCGCGCAGCTCTTCGTGGAGCGCGGAGCAACCCTGGTGGACGCCGATCTGATCGCTCATCAGGTGGTGGCCGCGGGAACGCCCGGGCTGAGTGCGGTGATCGCCGAATTCGGCAAGGAGATGCTCACGACAGACGGTGAGCTCAACCGGACGGCGATGCGTGAGCGGGTTTTTTCTGACCCAACGGCTCGGCGCCGGCTGGAATCGATTGTGCACCCGCTGGTCCGAGCGGAAATGGCCCGGCAGATCGCGAAAGCTTCAGGCCCCTACTGTGTCGTCGACGTTCCGCTGCTGACCGAGTCGGCAGAGCACTACCACTTTGATCGCGTGCTGGTTGTCGACGTCGCTCGCGAGACACAGATCGACCGGCTCAAGGCCAGGGACGGACTGTCCGATGTACAGATAGCCGGCATTCTGGACGCCCAGGCCAGTCGCGAACAGCGGCTGGCGCTCGCGGACGATACGGTTGACAACAACGGTGCGCTGGCCGCGCTGCCCGTGCAGGTGGAACGGCTGCACCAGCGCTATCTTATGGAAGCAACAGCAAAGAGGAATCCGGCATGACGCGCTGGAAGGCATCAGGTATTCATTTACTCCTCAGCGCCGGGATCGCCGCGGCCGCTGTCGCGGTCATGCTGGGCGTGATGTATCCCTGGGAGTATTTTCAGGCCAGCGGCGGATTCAAGCTGCTGACGATTCTGCTCTCGGTAGACGTGGTGATCGGCCCGCTGCTGACGCTGCTGGTCTTCAAGACCGGGAAGCCCAGCCTGAAATTTGATTTGACGGTTATTGCGCTGCTGCAGATCGCCGCTCTTGTTTATGGAATGTCCGTGGTGGTTGATGCCAGACCGGTGTTCCTCGTTCATGTCGGCGATCGCTTTCATCTCGTGCGCGCCAACGATCTGGAGGATGACCTGCTGGCCCTGGGTAAGGAAGAGCGGTTTCGAACCAAATCCTGGACCGGCCCGCGGCTGACCGTTGCGATCAAGCCGCGCGACGTGGATCGGCAGCAGGAGCTGATGATGTCTGCTCTGGCCGGAACAGACCTGAACTTCTTCCCGGAGACCTACTCCGACTACGAGCAAAACTCAGACGTGGTTCTGGCGCGGGCGCTAAGCACCGTTCAGCTGCTTAAGAACCGGCCGGAGGACGGCGCGCCGATCGCCGCCTATCTTGAGGACAACGGTCGTGAAGCCAGCTCCACGGTCGTGCTGCCGCTCAAGGTCGGCATCAACTTCCTGACGGCGCTGGTCGACTCCCGCACAGGCGAATTCTTAAAGATCTTCTCGGTCGATCCGTGGGGGGAGTGAGCGGAGCCCCGCCGTCCTGCTAAGATGAGGCGTGGCCAGCTTCTTCAAGATCAACGCCGCGCTGCGGCTCAAGCACAACTACCGGCTGGATACGGCGTACGACGGCCGCTACCTCATGCGGCTGCCGAATGGCCGGCTCGTGCCGTCAGACCGCTACGAAGAAGCGCGCCAGGCGCTGGCTGAGCAGACGTCGCCGAAACAGAAACTCCCGCGCTGACCGGCTCTTCAGCCCATCTCAACGCCGGGTGTGTTAAGGTTCGCGCCTTTCGCCGCTGGGGCGTCGCAGATTAAGGCTGCGTCCAGCCGCCGGCACCACCCGCTTTGGCCAACAGACATGCCTGACCCAGACGCTCAAGGTCTCGGTCTCGCGCAGGACCACACCATGCAATTTGATCAACTGGGGCTCGCGCCCGAACTGCTGCGCGCGACGTCCGCGCAAGGCTACCGTGAAGCCACTCCGGTTCAGTCAGAAGCCATACCGGCAGTTCTCGCCGGGCATGATCTGATGGCGGGGGCCCAGACCGGGACCGGAAAAACCGCTGGCTTTACCCTGCCGCTGCTGCAGCGGGTGCTTCTGGAGACCCGGCGGCGCGGGCCGGTCCGGGCTCTGGTCCTGACGCCAACGCGGGAACTCGCTGCCCAGGTGCATCAATCGGTGAAGGACTACGGGCAGTTTCTGCGGTTCCGATCGGCCGAGATTTACGGTGGGGTGAGCATTCGCCCGCAGCTTGCCAGACTTCGGCAGGGAGTCGATATCCTCGTGGCCACCCCGGGCCGCCTGCTCGACCACCTGAGCCAGCAAACCGTTGACCTTTCGGGGCTCGAGATCCTCGTGCTCGATGAAGCGGACCGCATGCTGGACATGGGGTTTATCCACGACATTCGACGGATCGTTCGGGCAACGCCAGACCAGCGGCAGACCCTGATGTTTTCCGCAACGTTCTCCAAGGACATTCGCAAGCTGGCAAAAGACTTCCTTCAAGACCCGGTGGAAGTCCAGGTTACGCCCCGCAACAGCACCGCCGACCGCGTAAGCCAACATCTTTACCCGGTGCAGAAAAGCCGCAAACGCGAACTCCTCTCCGAGCTGATCGGCCAGGGTAACTGGCAGCAGGTTCTGGTATTTACCCGCACGAAACACGGCGCCAACCGGCTGGCCGGCCAGCTCGAAAAGGACGGGATCAGCGCCGCGGCTATCCACGGCAATAAAAGCCAGGGAGCTCGCACAAGGGCGCTTGCCGGCTTTAAGTCCGGTGCTGTGAGGGTTCTCGTCGCCACCGACATCGCGGCCCGGGGCCTGGATATCGAGAAGCTCCCCCACGTGGTGAATTACGAACTGCCCGCAGCCGCTGAGGATTACGTTCACCGGATCGGACGCACCGCGCGCGCCGGCCAGGCTGGCGAAGCCATCTCTCTTTACTGCGGTGAAGAGGAGCGCCAGCTCCGGGATATTGAAAAACTCCTGAAAACCCGCATCAGCCGCGTGATTCGACCCGGCTACGAGCTCGACGAGACGACGCAGACCCGGCCCCTGGACGGTGCGTCAGAAAAGGCGCAAAAGCAGCCCAAACCACGCCGCGGCGGTCGCGGAAACGGCGCTTCTCGACGCCGCAAGTCCCGTCGATCGGGCAGCCGTCAAGGCGCTCGTTAACCGAAAAACCCAGTCAGGGCACCAGTCCGGAGACACCATGTGTCAGGCTGCTCAAAGGCGAGTGTCACGCAGTGCTGACACACGAAACATACGCAATCAGGCTTTTTTTCATTCTGCTGGGGCGCTTCGATAGGCGAAGCTAAGTCAGCTGAGCCAAGCGCTCTCTGGTGTTTCAGTGTCAGACTCAAAACCGCGCGAGAACACCGGGCTTTTATACCGTTTTTTCTGATTCCCGCTGATTCACAGAAACCCGAGCAAGTCCTGCGGAAATTACGGATGCTGTAAATCTTGACTGACAGTTGAGATTTGTCCATGATGCTGCTTCGACAGCTCCTTTGCCGATCGGCAGCAGCCGGCAGTCCGCCGCTGTTGCAGGCAAGTCCGCCAGGGAAAGCGAGCCGTCAAGGGGTATCAGCATTGGACCCATCCTCAGATGCACCAGACCTCGACCATGACGCGTTCATGAGGGCTCACTCGGTCCACGAAACGCAGCTGCAGAAACTCTCCGATGAAGCCGTCGGCGTCCTTGCTCAAGAGGTGCTGAGCCACCTTTCGACCCAGCTTTCCACCGACGTACTGCCGGAGGGTCAGCTCGATAAGTCCGCTCTCGAGGCATTTTGCGACGCGCTCACCGGCGATGACGGCGCCGCTGCTGCCGATATCATCATGCAGGCTCGCAGCGACGGCCTGTCGCTGGAGTCCATTTATCTGGGTTACCTGGCCGGAGCCGCGCGCATGCTGGGTGATCGCTGGGAAGACGATCGCGTGACGTTCATGCAGATGACCGTGGCATCGGGTCGTATCTACGCCATCATGCGAGGGCTCAGGCGCTTCCTGGCACCGATCCTGCCCGACACGCGGCGCCATGCCCTGTTTGCGAGCATTCCGGGCGATGAACACACGCTGGGCGTCACTATGGCGGCGGATCTGTTTCGCCAGAAGGGCTGGGACATCCAGCTGGAGACGCACCGGTCGCTCGACCAGCTGATCCAGGCCCTGAAACAGAGTGACCACAACATCATCGGAATCTCAGCCAGCCGGCCCGAGATGCTGGTTGACATGGCTCGCCTGGTCGTGGCCCTGAGGGTCTGCAAACCGCATGGCTTTATCCTGGTCAGCGGTCACATCACGGAGATGGAGCCTGACATCGTGGATCTGGTGGATGCCGACGCCTTCGCCGGCAGCGTGCCCTCGGCCATCTCCCAGCTCGAGCAGCTGGTCGCCGATCAGGAGCAGCCCGCCCGCTGAGCCTGCTTGATCTACGGCAATGCGTGACGTTTGCACCATGGCCGCAGGCGGCCGACCCGGTCGCAATCCAGCACGTCCAACGGTTTCACACAACGCGGCGGTCCTTAGGGCTAAAATGCCGGCCTGAAACTACGATGGATCAAATGATGAGATTACTTCTGCTGAGTGGTCTTGTGCTGTCGCAGCTGGCCTCAGCCCAAACCACGGTGACCCTGTCTCCAACGATTGACAACTCCATCTTCTCGGAGTCGAACAACTCGGGCGGCGGCGACGATAATCTCTTTGTTGGCGTCACCGGCGCTCAGGCTCAAAACGGTCAGCGGCGGGCGTTGATCGCCTTCCAGGATCTTGCTGAAATCCCGGCCGGCGCCACGATCACGTCGGTCGAGCTGAACATGGCCGTCACCCGAGGCGTTGGTCCGCCGATACCGGTCGCTGTCTTTGAAACCACCAGCGCCTGGACCGAAGGAAGCTCAACACCCACCAACGCCGGCGGCGCGGGCGCCGCCGCGGCTGACGGCGGTGCAACCTGGCGTTTGGCCACCTCTCCCAATGACGAGTGGACCACCCAGGGTGGCGACTTCGATCCGGCTGAGCTCACCCAGGCCGACGTCAACACGAGCGGCACCGTCACGTTCCCGTCAACCGACGCGTTTGTGTCCCGCGTCCAGGGTTGGGTCGATGGGGCGACCAACGACGGCCTGATCCTCATCTCTCAAAGCTCAAACACGCGCTCAGCCAAGCGGCTGGGTTCGCGCGAAAACGCCAGCGCCGCCAACCGACCGACGCTCTCCGTCACCTTCACCGAAGGCACCTCAGCTACGCCGCTGACCTCATCGGGCCTGTGGTTTGATGCAGCGCTGCCCGGCGACGGCTTCAACGTCATCGAATCGGCGCCGGCGGCCGGCAAAGGCACGGCCAACGCCATCACGGTGTTCTATTTCGGCTACGATGCGACCGGCGCGCGCCTGTGGCTCGTGTCTGACACGGTGCCGGGGCCCTTCCTTCAGGGGCAGACCCTCACGCTGCCGATGCTGTTGGGCGGGACCTCAGGCGATTTCCAGACGCCCGCACCCGGGTCGGAGCTGACCAGCTGGGGAACGCTGGACGTCACCCTCAACGATTGCACCAGCGGCGTATTTGAGCTCAGCGGAATCGACGGTGATAAGCGCTTTGAGGCCTCCCAGCTCACCGCCGTCAGCGGCATCGACTGCAGTCTGGCCCGCTAAGGCTGCTGCCGGGCCATCTGAGCCCGGCACACAAACGTTCCTGATCGGTCTAAAATGGCGTGATGGAACAGGAATTGTTGATCAAAGTGCTGCTGTCGACGGTCCTGGGCTTCCTCGGCGGCTGGCTGGTCAAAACCGTCTTTGCCGGCGGTCGCCTGAGGAAGGCCGAAAAGGACTGGCGTCTTCAGCTTCAGGCGGCAACCGAGGCCCGCGACGCTGCCGCCCTCAAGGTTCGAGAGCTGCGCTCGAAGGTCGGCGAAATGGAAACGTCGTTCGCCAGCGTGGAGAAGGACATGGTCCGTATCCGCGACTCCATGGAGCAGCGGGAGCAATCCATCCAGGTGCTTCGCGACGACCTGCTCAACGCCAAAAGCAAGATGCAGGAGGTCGACCAGCTGCGTGCCGCGCTCGCCGACCGGGAGGACAAGCTTCGTAAGCTGTCGCGTGTCCGGACAGAGCTGCTGAAGAACTCGGTGCAGAGCAGCGAGCTCGAGTCCGCGAAGCTGGAGCTGGAGACGGTGCTCCAGCGCGCAACTCAGCTGGAAACCGAGAACGCTACCCTGGCCGAAGAGCGCGATCGATTAAGGGGGCGCGCCCAGGAGCTCACGGAACAGCAGTCGGCTCTGATCGCCGCTGCCCGCGACACCCGCCAGCAGTCGGCGGACCAGGTGGACCACGCCGCAAAAATCTCGCAGCTCGAAAGCCAGCTCAAAACCCGCGAACAGGCGCTCGCGCAGCTGCGCGAAGACTACAGCGAGCTCGCGCAGAAGAAAGCGGCAGAACCCGCCGCCGCCGAACCGCAGGATTCCGGTCGCTCTCCGGAGCTGGAACAGGCGCTCGAGAGTAAGAATCGCCAGCTTGGCCAGCTGCGCCAGGAGCTCGAGGAAAGCCGCAACCTGCTCTCTACGTTTCAGCAGAAGGTCAACCAGCTGGAGACCGAGGCGCGACGAAAAGCGTACTCAGCGCCACAGGCAGCGGCGCCCGCTGCTGCCGTGGAACCGGCGCCGGCAGCCACCCCACCCACACCGGGTCCAGTGCCACTCTTCTACGATCGCCCTCCCAGCCAGCTCGACGACCTGACCCGGATCAAAGGCATTGGGCAGGTTCTGGCAACGACGCTGAACAGCATGGGAATTTTTCAGTTTCGCCAGCTGGCCAACATGACCGACGAAGACATCGTGACGGTGACGCGCAAGCTTCGTGGCTTCAAGGATCGGATTGCTCGCGACGCGTGGGTCAGCCAGGCACAGGCGCTGATCCGCGATCAGGATTAGCCCAACCGACAGGGCTAATCAGGGCTCGGGGCTACTCGATGGCTGCAGGCTGAAGCGCCAGCCCGTGAGGGTGGATCCGCGCCGGCCCCTTAGCCGATCCGTCCGTGACACTGCTTGTACTTCTTGCCCGAGCCGCAGGGGCATGGATCGTTCCGACCCACTTTCTGGCCCTCCCGGACCACCTGCTGGACTGGAGCAGGAGCCGCCTGACGCGGCGGTTGCCCGGCTGGCGCAGCTGCCGGTGCAGCTCCCGCGGTAGCCGCCTGCGCCTCGGCATGCTGATACTCGCGGGGCGCCTGGCTGCGACGCTGCTCGTCCATCGCCTCCACGTCCTCCGGCGCCTGGATCTTCACCCGGGCGAGAATCTTGACCACCTCCCGCTTGATTCGCTCCAGGAGCTCAGCGAATAGCTGGAAGGACTCTCGCTTGTATTCCTGCTTGGGCTGCTTCTGCGCGTAGCCGCGAAGGTGAATGCCCTGCCGGAGGTAGTCCATGTTGGCCAGGTGGTCTTTCCAAAGCTGGTCCAGCACGTGGAGCATCACGGCTTTCTCGAAATTCCGCATCACCTGCGGACCGGTCTGCTGTTCCTTTTCGGCGAAGTAGGCGTTCATGCCCTCTTCAACCTTGTCTTTCAGCCTGGCCTCGTCCAGCGACTCGTCTTCCTCCAGCCACTGGGCGATCGGCAGCTCGACGCCGAACTCGCCGGCCAGCGCTTTTTCCAGCCCAGCGATGTCCCACTGCTCATCGACGCTGCCTGGGGGCACAAACTGATGGAACTCCTCGGAAAAGACGTCATGTTTGATGTCAGCGATGGCCGCTTCGATTTCCTCAGCATCCATGAGGTCATTGCGCTGCTCGTAGATCACCTTGCGCTGATCGTTGGCCACGTCGTCGAAGTCGAGCAGGTGCTTACGTGTGTCGAAGTTGTGGGCCTCGACCTTGCGCTGGGCGTTTTCGATGGCCCGGGTGACCCACTTGTGTTCGATGGCCTCATCTTCGGTCATGCCGAAACGCTGCATCAGCGCGGTGACCCGATCCGAAGCGAAGATACGCATCAGGTTGTCCTGCAGCGACAGGTAGAACCGGCTTGACCCGGGGTCTCCCTGACGGCCGGAGCGGCCGCGCAGCTGGTTGTCGATGCGCCGCGATTCGTGCCGTTCGGTGCCGATGATATGGAGACCACCGGCCTTAAGTACCTGTTCGTGGCGCTGCTGCCAGTCCTGCTCCAGACTTTCGACCTGGCTGTCCGCAACTTCTTCGCCAAGCTCCTCGCGCTCCGCGCTGAGGTTGCCACCGAGCACGATGTCGGTTCCCCGACCGGCCATGTTGGTGGCGATGGTCACGGCGCCGGGTCGGCCGGCCTGCGCAACGATTTGGGCCTCACGCTCGTGCTGCTTGGCGTTCAGCACCTCGTGCGCGATGTTGTTTTGCTTCAGCAACGACGACAGATACTCAGAGGTTTCGATGGAGGTGGTCCCCACCAGCACCGGCTGGCCGCGCTCCTGGCAATCGGCGACATCCTCCATGATCGCGCGGAACTTGCCCTCCGGATTCAGGAACACCAGATCCCCGCGGTCGTCCCGAACCATCGGCTTGTGCGTCGGGATGACGATGACCTCCAGGCCGTAGATCTGCTGAAACTCGTAGGCCTCGGTGTCAGCGGTACCGGTCATGCCGGACAGCTTCTGATAAAGGCGGAAATAGTTCTGAAAGGTGATCGACGCGAGCGTCTGGTTGTCGCGCTGAATCGGAACACCCTCTTTGGCTTCGACCGCCTGATGGAGTCCGTCCGACCAGCGGCGACCCGACAGCGTGCGGCCCGTGAATTCATCGACGATCACGACCTCGCCTTCGCGAACGATGTAGTCGACGTCCTTCTGATACAGCGCGTGCGCGCGGATAGCGGCGTTCAGGTGGTGGACCAGCGCGAGATGCTGCGGGTCGTAAAGCGAATCGCCTTCGCTGAGCAGCCCGTTCTTAAGACAGATCGCCTCAACGTGCTCCATGCCGCTTTCGGTCAGATAGATCTGCTTGGTCTTTTCGTCGACGCTGTAGTCGCCTTCGCCATCGTCCTCGACCTGCCGCGTCAGCTGGGGCACCAGCCGATTGACCTGCACGTAAAGCTGCGGCGAGTCTTCCGTTGGTCCGGAGATGATGAGCGGCGTCCGCGCCTCGTCGATCAGGATCGAATCGACCTCGTCGACGATGGCGAAGTGCTGGCCTCGCTGGACCCGGTCTTCCCGCGAAAACGCCATGTTGTCGCGCAGATAGTCGAAGCCAAATTCGTTGTTGGTGCCGTACGTGATGTCGCAGGCGTACGCGGCTCGCTTCGCCGCCGGCGCCATGCCGGGCACCGAGACCCCAACGGTCATGTCGAGCGCCTCGAAAACGGGCCGCATCCAGTCGGCGTCGCGGCGCGCCAGATAATCGTTGACGGTCACAACGTGCACGCCGTCGCCGGTCAGCGCATTCAGGTAGGCGGGCAACGTCGCCACCAGGGTTTTGCCCTCACCGGTGCGCATCTCCGCAATCTTGCCGTCGTTGAGCACCATGCCGCCGATCATCTGGACGTCGTAGTGCCGGAGGCCCAGAGTCCTTACGGCCGCTTCGCGGACCGTGGCAAACGCCTCGGGCAGCAGCTTGTCGAGCGTCTCACCATCAGCCAATCGCTGACGAAACTCCGCCGTGCGGGCCCTGAGCCCATCATCGTCGAGCTGCTGCACGGCCGCCTCAGCGCTGTTGATTTCGCTGACAACGCGGGAGAGCTTTTTGACCAGCCGATCGTTGCGACTGCCGAAGATCTGGGTGGTGAGTTTGTTGAGCATGTAGAGGATCTCTCCTGAAGGTCAGGAAATAAGGTTCAGCGTGGCCACAATCAAGGCCCTGCCGGGCGCAGTCTCAGCCAGGCGGCCGTTTCGGCGTCTATTTTGCCACGGACCCGGGCGATGGGGCGGATCGGTTACCGGATGCCGGCGATCACCTCGGCAGGATTGATGCGGCGTCCGTCGAGAAGGACTTCAAAATGCACGTGCGCGCCGGTGGCGCGGCCGGTGGAGCCCATGATGCCGAGCACGTCACCCGCTGCGACCCGCTGGCCGATCGAGACCCGGTTTTCCGCGTTGTGGGCATAGCGGGTCACGTAGCCGTTGCCGTGATCGACCTCGACCGTGTTCCCGTATTGCGGCCTGCTGCCCGACCAGGTGACAACACCGTCGGCCACCGCCAGGATTTCGGCGTTGAGCGGACCCGCAAAGTCGACGCCGGCGTGAACGGCCATTTCACCGGTGAAGGGATCGACGCGCTTACCGAAACGGGAAGACTGCCAGCCGGCGGCGATCGGCTTGCCGGACGGCATGAGCGTCTCGTCCAGCTCGCGGCCGGCAATCAGGCTCTCGAGTATCTCGAGCTGGCGCGCCTGAGCATCAAAGCGCGCTTCAAACTGATGGATCTCCCGGGCCAGGTCGACTGCCCCGATATCAGCCAGCAGCGGTGCCTGTTCCGGTCCACCGACCGGCGGGGCGGATAAGAAGTTGAATTCGCCGTCGGTCAGCTTGCCGACCTGCGTCAGCCGCGCGCCAAGAGACTCCATGCGAACGCTGCGAGCCTGCAGCTCGCCCAGCTTGAGAGCGAGAGCATCGATGTGATCGTCATGTCGCTGGCGCATGGCATCGAGCTCCGCGCGGCCACGCTCCAGCTCTTGCTGCCACTGGGCCAACTGCTCCAGCGCCTGCTGATCTGCCGTACTGAAGCTGCGCCCGCCGTAGACGGCAGCCGTTACCAGCAGCGCCAGTCCTGCTGCCGCGATCGCCACAAAACGCCGGACTTCCCGCTTTCCCAACCGGTACCTGCTCGGCGTTGTGCCGTCGCCGCGAAAGACTATGATATTCATATGGCTGCTTTTCATTCTAATGGACCCCGCCGGCGCGACGCTTCGCTGACCCGGCTGAATCGCCTGTTGTCAGACAGCAGTCCGCTGGCCGCGCTGCAAGAGCACGCACGGGGTATTGCCATGTTAAAAAACGCGCTGTGGCCGTATCTGCCGCCCAGCATCAGGCCGCACTGCGACTTGGCGAATTACCGGGATTCCACGCTGTATATCCATGCCGATTCACCGCTCTGGGCGGCAAAAGCCCGGCACGCAAGCCCGCAGATACTACATGCAGCCCGCCAGCGTTGCAAAACGCCGGCTCGAAAGCTGGTGGTCCGAGTCCGCTGGCCGAGCGCGCGACGCGATGAGCGCCGAACGCCAAAAAAGGTCATCGGCAGTGTCTCCCAACACCTTGAGCAGGCCTCAAACCACGTGGACGATCCCGAACTGGCGGCGATGATGCGCCGCATTGCCCGGCGCCGGCCGGAGGGATCAGAGGGTTAAAACGCCTGCGCCGAGTGAAACGGGGTCAGAAACGGGGTCAGAGTAAAGGGACAGAGTAAATTTCGGCAGGATATTCGCCCACCTCTTGTGGGCGAGGAAATTTACTCTGTCCCTTTACTCTGACCCCAAGTCTAAAACGCCTGCGCCGGATGGGCGTAGGAAATCGGCGCGGTGCCCTCGTCGTCGAAGGTGACCTCTTCCCACGCGTCTTTCTGATCAAGCAGCGTGCGCAGCAGCGTATTGTTGAGCGCGTGACCCGACTTGTGGCCGTAGAAAGAGCCGATCAGGCTGTGTCCGAGCAGGTAGAGATCGCCGATGGCGTCAAGGATCTTGTGTTTGACGAACTCGTCTTCGTAGCGGAGCCCGTCTTCGTTCAGAATGCGGTAATCATCGAGCACCACGGCGTTGTCCATGCTGCCACCGAGCACCAGATTGCGCTCACGCAGCATTTCGATGTCGCGCATGAAGCCGAACGTTCGGGCGCGGGCCACCTCTTTGACGAAGGACGTGGTCGAGAAGTCGATCTCGGCCTGATGCGAGTGGTTGCGGAATACGGGGTGATCGAAATCGATCGAAAAGCGAACTTTGAAGCCGCTGTAGGGCTCGAAGCAGGCCACCTTGTCCTCGGAACGCACCTCAACTTTCTTCTTGATGCGAATGAAGCGCTTGGGAGCGCTTTGCTCCTCGATGCCCGCGGACTGAATCAGAAAGACAAACGGTCCGGCGCTGCCGTCCATGATCGGAACTTCAGGCGCGCTCAGGTCAACAAACGCGTTGTCGATCCCCAGTCCCGCCATGGCCGACAGCAGGTGCTCGACGGTCGAGATCCGATGCTCGCCGTTGCCCAGCGAGGTCGACATGCTGGTATCACCAACGTTCTTCGGATGCGCCGGAATCTCCACGATGGGATTCACGTCGACCCGACGGAACACGATGCCGGAATCGACCGGCGCCGGACGCAGGGTCAGATAAACTTTGCGGCCAGTGTGGATCCCCACACCCGTCGCTCTTATGACGTTCTTAAGCGTGCGCTGTCTTATCATTATTAGGATTGCCCCCCCAGGGATTTGAGGCGTTCATACAGCCGTTTCATCGAACGGCGGCGATACTAACACACGCCCGGCGCTTATGAAACCACTGTTTCGGGTTAAAAACAACACTTGTTGTATATTCACAACACTTGTCACTTCTTTGCCTAAAAATGGCCGCGGGCGGGCGAGAAGCCAGCAAAACCCGCCCACGGCCAGGGCACAATCGTGAAGCAGCACAGATGACTGGCGGCTGAACCGATGTTCCCACCAGCCACCATGCTTCAGTCGGCCTGCCGCCGCAGAAACGCGGGGATATCGAGATAGTCGAGCTGACTCTCGCCGCCAGCCGCCGGCTCCGCCGGTGCGGGCTCGCTGCTGACGGTCGGTGCCGCTGGGGCTTCTGCCTCGGTGGCGGTGTATTCCACGCCCCCGGTGGTTGCGTTGCGCACCAGCTGAACCGGCTGCTCCTGCGCCGCCGCATCGCGGCTCAGGCCCGTGGCGACCACCGTCACCCGCAGCTCGTCCTGCAGATTGGGGTCGATGACGGTTCCGACAACCACTGTCGCGTCGTCGGACGCAAATTCGCTGACCGTGCGGCCCACCTCTTCAAACTCGCTCATGGTCAGATCCAGACCCGCGGTGACGTTCACCAGGATGCCGCAGGCGCCCGACAGGTTGACGTCCTCCAGCAGCGGGCTGCCGATCGCTGCCTCAGCGGCGACGATCGCGCGATCATCACCCTTGGCCGAGCCGGTGCCCATCATGGCCATGCCCATCTCGGACATCACCGTGCGAACGTCAGCGAAGTCGACGTTGATCAGACCCGGGCGCGTGATCAGCTCAGCGATCCCCTGCACCGCGCCCAGCAGCACGTCGTTGGCTGCCTTGAACGCGTTGAGCAGGGAGACATCGCCGCCGAGCACCGTCAGCAGCTTCTCGTTGGGGATAGTGATGAGCGAATCGACGTGCCGAGCCAGTTCGTCGATCCCCTGACAGGCCACGCTCATGCGGCGGCGGCCCTCGAACGGGAACGGCTTGGTGACCACCGCAACGGTCAGAATCCCCATCTCTTTGGCGAGCTGCGCGACGACCGGCGCGGCCCCGGTACCGGTACCGCCACCCATACCGGCGGTGATGAACACCATATCGGCACCGTCGAGCACTTCGGTGATGCGCTCGCGGTCTTCCAGGGCCGACTGCCGGCCGATCTCAGGGTTAGCGCCGGCGCCAAGACCTTTCGTGACGTTCGCTCCTAGCTGCAGCGCGGTCTGCACGTTGCAGCTCTTCAGCGCCTGCGAATCGGTGTTGCCGACGATAAAGTCGACGCCCTCGATGTCCGCTTCCACCATCTGGCGAACCGCGTTGCCGCCGCCACCGCCCACACCCACGACCTTGATGATCGCGCTCTGGTTGTAACTTTCCATCAATTCAAACATGGCTTCTCTCCTCAAGTACTACTGCTGGCTAAACAAACTGAACAACACGCCGATTCGGGGAGTCCATCAGAACTCTCCCCGGAACCAGCTTTTAACTCGCTCCCACGGTGAATCGCCGGAGCCCGTGCCGTAACCACCGGTGGGCACGTGATCGCTGCGCGCTCCGTAGAGGAGCAGCCCAACCCCGGTGGCGTGAATCTGGTTGCTGACCACGTCGGACAGGCCGCTGACGTACTGCGGCGCGCCGATCCGAACCGGCATATGGAACACCTCTTCCGCCAGGTCCGCGACCCCTTCCATCTTCGACGCCCCGCCGGTCAGCACCACGCCGGCGGGGATCATCTCCGCAAATCCGCTGCGCTTGATTTCGTTGTTGACGAGGCTGAAGAGCTCCTCGTAGCGAGGCTCCACAACCTCAGCCAACGTCTGACGCGCCAAGCGCCGGGACGGGCGATCACCTACGCTCGGCACCTGGATGGTCTCCTCCGCACTGGCCAGCTGGCGCAGCGCGCAGGCGTAACGGATCTTGATGTCCTCGGCATGCTGGGTAGGCGTCCTCAGGGCAACCGCAATATCGTTGGTCACCTGGTCGCCGGCGACCGGCAGCACCGCGGTGTGTCGAATTGCGCCCTGCGTGAAGATCGCCATGTCGGTGGTGCCGGCACCGATATCGACCAGGCAGGTACCCAGGTCCAGCTCGTCGTCGGTGAGCACGGCGTAACTCGACGCGAGCTGCTGCAAGATCAGGTCGTCCACCTGCAGGCCGCAGCGCGCGACACACTTGCTGATGTTCTGGGCCGCCGTGGCTGAGCCGGTCACCACGTGCACCCGCGCCTCCAGCCGGACCCCCGACATACTCACCGGGTGCCGGATACCCTCCTGGCCGTCGATGATGTAGTCCTGCGGCAGCACGTGAATAATCCGCTGGTCCGCCGGTACCGCCACGGCCCGGGCCGCATCGAGCACGCGCTCAACGTCACCCTCGGTGACCTCCTGGTCCCGGATTGCCACGATGCCGTGCGAGTTCAGGCTTGCGATATGGCTCCCGGATATGCCGGCAAACACGGAGCGGATTTCGCAGCCCGCCATCAGCTCGGCCTCTTCCACGGCGCGCTGAATCGACTGAACGGTGGATTCGATATCCACGACCACGCCCCGCTTCAGACCGCGCGATTCGTGGCTGCCGAGGCCCACCACCTCCACCTCACCGTCGGGAGCAACCTCACCGACGATCGCGACAATCTTGGAGGTTCCGATGTCCAGACCCACCACCAGCGATTTGTCCGACCTCGCAGCCATCAGTTTCCCCCCGCCAGGCTGGCGGACGTTTCGTCGATCTGCGCGACCGCTGAATCCTGCGCCCATCGGGCCGCCAGGCCGTTGGGGTAGCGCAGATCGAGGCTGAGCAGCTGGCGCCGGTCGGCCTCCGGAAGCCGACGCAGGGCGATCACCAGCCGATTGAGGCGCGCCTCCATGTCGGTTGAACCAAACTGGATTTCCAGCCCGCTGGTCAGGGTAGCGGTCCAGGCGCCGCGGTCGCTGAGACTCAGGGTCATCACGTCCTGCCCGGTGGCGCTCAGATTCTGCTGGAGCACCGAAAGAAAGCGCACCACCCGGGGTGCTGACCCATCCGGACCGGTCAGCCTGACCATGCCGCCAATCTGGCTCGCGCCATCGACGCTGAACACTTCTCCCGCCTGGCTGACGAGCTGCCCGTCACCCCAGTGGGCCAGGGGCTCATGTTCCAGCACCCGGATGCTGATCGTATCGGGCCAGCGCTTGCGAACGCCGGCGCTGCGAATCCACGGCAGTGCCTCGATCGACAGCCGGACCTGGTCGAGATCAACCGCAAAAAATCCGCCGTCAACCAGGGCCGCGGCCGTCGAGCGAATCTGTTCGGCGGTGACCCGCTCAAACGGACCGGAGGCTTCCACCCACCGGATCGGCAGATGCTGAGAGGCGAGTATGCTGCGCGCCCCCAGCGCGCCGAGGGCCGCCAGCAGGCTCACCAGCAGCACGCAGGTCAGGCCGATCAGTTCCGAGGTCCTCAGCGGTGATTTCATAGCGGCACCTCATCGAAGCTGGTTTCCAGGATTTCCCAGACCAGATCCTCAAACGACATCCCCGCGGCGTCGGCCGCCTTCGGCACCAGGCTGTGACTGGTCATACCGGGCGTCGTGTTCGCTTCCAGCAGATAGGTCACCCCGTCGCCGTCCCGCAGGAAGTCCACGCGCCCCCAGCCGCCGGCGCCTGCGACGGAGAAGGCCGCCAGCGCCGTTTGCCGAAGCTGACGCTCCTCGTCCTCGGCGAGCGAGCACGGACACAGGTAGCGCGTATCCTCAACCAGGTACTTGGCTTCATAGTCGTAGAAGCCCGAGGCAGGGATGATTTCGATCGTCGGCAGCGCGCGGCCCTTCAGCAGGCCGACGGTCAGCTCGGAGCCGGCGATGAACCGCTCGAGCATCACCCGGCGATCAAAGCCGGCGGCCTCTCCGACGGCGCTCTTCAGTCCCTCCGGGCTTTCCACCACGCTGACGCCGACGCTGGACCCCTCGCTGACGGGCTTGACCACCAGCGGGAATCCCAGATCGCTCGCCAGCGGCGCCGGATCCTGACCCGGCGCCAGCTCAAAGCCCGGGATCGTCTGGAGGCCTGCCTGGTCCCAGAGCGCCTTGCTGCGCACCTTGTCCATGGTCACCGCAGCGCCGAGCAGGCTGCTGCCGGTCACCGGCACACCCAGACACGCCAGCGCGCCCTGCAGCTCGCCGTCTTCACCGCCGGCGCCGTGCAGCAGGTTGAACACCCGGTCTACCTGACCGTCGTGAATCAGGCTCAGAAGGCTGGCAATTCCGTCGACCGCCACCGCGTTGACCTCACGCTGAAGCAGCGCGTTGAGGACATCACGACCGCCGTCGAGCGACACTTCGCGCTCGGAACCCGTCCCGCCGATCACCAGTGCCACCCGGCCGAAGTCTGTTGCTCGTTCAATGCGCATCAGCCGTTCGCTCCAAAGCCGTGCTGGTAGATGTCAGCAGCCGCCGCACCGATATCGCCAGCGCCGAGCAGCAGCACCAGGTCATCCTCTGCGGTCAGCGACGGCAGGAGCTGACGGCAGTCGCGGGGGTGTTCCACCAGCACCGGATCAACCTGACCGCGCGCCCGGATCGCTCGCGCCAACGCGCGGCTGTCGGCTCCCGGAATCGGCTTCTCGCCGGCGGCGTAGACGTCCGCCAGGATGAGCAGGTCGACCCGGGACAGAACCCTGGCAAAATCATCGAGCAGATCGCGCGTACGCGTGTAACGGTGCGGCTGAAAAATTGCCACCAGCCGACGCGTTGGCCACCCTGCTCGTGCTGCGTCCAGCGTCGCCTCAAGCTCGGTGGGGTGGTGACCGTAGTCATCGACGAACAGGGCGGTGACCTCACCGACCTGCATTTCGCCATGGACGTTGAAGCGTCGGCCGATACCGCCAAAGGCAGCCAGCGCGCGCTGCATGGCGCCATCGTCGATGCCCAGCTCCCAGCCGATAGCGATGGCGGCCAGAGCGTTACGAACGTTGTGGACGCCGGGCAGGTTCAGCTTGACCGGCAGCAGCTCGTCGCGGTTGGGCAGCTGCACGTCAAAGGCCATCGTGGCGCCGCTCTGCGTCACGTTGTGGGCCCTGATGTCCGCGTCCTCCGACAGTCCATACTTGACCACCGTGCGCGAGATTCGGCGCGCCAGCTTTGCGGTGCTGCTGTCGTCAACACACATCACCGCAAGTCCGTAGAACGGCAGGTGGTGCAAGAATTCATCAAACGCCCGCTCCAGCCGGGCAAAGTCATTCCGGTAGGTGGACAGATGATCGTTGTCGATGTTGGTGACCACCGCGATCGTCGGCTGCAGCAGCAGAAACGACCCATCGCTCTCGTCAGCCTCGGCAACCAGGAACTGGCCGGTGCCCAACCGAGCGTTGCTGCCCAGCGAATTGAGCAGTCCGCCGATCACAAAGGTCGGATCCATCTCACCTTCGGCCATGATGGCGGCGACCAGCGATGTGGTGGTGGTCTTGCCGTGTGTGCCTGCCACCGCAATGCCGTCCCGAAACCGCATCAGCTCGCCCAGCATTTCGGCCCGCGGCACAATCGGAATGCGCCGCTCACGGGCGGCCTTGAGCTCCGGGTTGGTGCGGGCGATAGCGCTGGAGCTCACCACCACCTTGGCCTCACCCAGGTTGTCAGCGTGATGACCGACGTGGATCCGGGCACCGAGCCGCTCGAGTCGTTCCGTCACCGCCGTCTTCTGCATGTCCGAACCGCTGATCTCGTGGCCGAGGTTCAGCATCACCTCAGCAATGCCGCTCATGCCGGTGCCGCCGATACCCACAAAGTGCATCTGGCGAAAGCGGCGCTTCGGGTCCACGCCAACGCGGTTCAGGGTGGTCATCGGGCCACCTCCAGACACGCCGCGGCCACCGCTTCAGCGGCGTCGGGCCGGGCGAGGCCCCGCGCAAGCCGCGCCATCTCGGTCAGCAGTTCGGGCGATGACAGCAGCTCGTCGAGCTGGGCACTGAGCCCGTCCGACGTCAGCGTTCCTTCGGGGCAAAGGCGCGCTGCCCCCTCCTTCACCAGATAGCTCGCGTTGTGGGTCTGGTGGTCGTCGACCGCGTGGGGATAGGGCACCAGCAGCGAGGCCAGCCCCATCGCCGAGACCTCAGCGATCGTCAGCGCGCCGGCGCGGCAGACCACCAGGTCCGCCCACGCGTACGCTTCGGCCATATCGTCGACAAACGGCAGTACGGTGGCGTGCACCTGCGCCTGCTCGTACGCCTGCTCGGTGGCTTCCTCCCGACCCGCACCACACTGGTGACGAATCTCGGGCGCCGGGTCCAGCGACAGCCCCCCCATCGCCTGCGGCACCAGCGTGTTGAGCGCCACCGCCCCCTGACTGCCGCCGAGCACCAGCACGCGCGGCGGCCGGTGTTCACCCGTCTGTCGTTCCTGCGGTTCCGGGGCCGCCGCAATGTCATCGCGAACCGGATTACCCACGTGCTGCGCACTGCCGGGGAAAGCCGACGGAAAGCCGCTGAGCACCCGTCGAGCCAGCCTCGCCAGCACCCGGTTGGTCAGTCCCGGGATGCTGTTTTGTTCGTGCACGACGAGCGGTCGACGCGTCAGCCAGGCCGCCAGGCCGCCGGGCCCGGCGGCAAAACCGCCCATGCTCAGGACGCTGCGCGGCTGGTAGCGATTCAAAATGCGGATGGCCTGCAGGACCGCGCGGCAAAGCCGGAACGGCAGCAGCAGCAGCGTCAGGACACCCCGGCCACGGAGCCCCGTGATATCGATACGCTCCATGGGATAGCCGAAGCGCGGGACCAGACCGTTCTCCATCCCGTGGCTGGAGCCCAGCCAGAGAACGTCCACGTTTCGCTGGCGAAGCTTTCCAGCCACGGCCAGACCCGGAAAGATATGCCCGCCCGTGCCGCCGGCCATGATCAGCACCGGGCTGTTCAGCGGTGTGCTCATGCGCCCGCCCTCCGGCCTTTTCGCCCGGCGGCGCGGTCTGAGCCGCGGGATCCGGATGACCGGGCTGTGGTGGCCCGACGCTTGGGTGCGCGGCTCTGGGGCGCCGCCGCGACCACGTGCACCTCGTGCGCCACCCGCAGCAGCAGCGCGATCATCACGCAGGACATCATGGCGCTGCTGCCGCCGGAGCTGATCAGCGGGAGGGTCAGTCCTTTTGTCGGTAATACGCCCAGGTTGACGCCGATGCTCACCATCGCCTGCAGGCCGAGCAGGAAGCTCAGGGCATAGGCGAGGTAGCCGGCAAAATACTGATGCTGGTGCAGCGCCTGCATGGCGATGACCAGACCGCGACCCACCAGCAGGCCGAACAGCAGCATGACGCCCGCAACGCCGACCAGCCCAAGCTCTTCGGCCAGCACGGCGAGGATAAAGTCGGTGTAGGCCTCCGGCAGATAAAACAGTTTCTGCACGCTGCCTCCGAGCCCGACCCCGAACCATTCGCCGCGGCCCACCGCGATCAGGGCCTGGGTCAGCTGGAAACCGCCGCTGAACGGGTCTGCCCACGGATCCATGAAGCTGCGCAGCCGCTCCAGCCGATAGGGTGTGGCAAACGCCAGCCAGATGCCCGGTGGCAGGGTCAGCAGCGCCAGCGCTGCCAGGTCGCGGAGCCGGGCACCGGCCTGCCAGATCACCGCGGCTGACATGCCCAGCACCAGCACCGCGCCGCCGAAATCCGGCTGCGCCAGCAGCAGACCCGCCAGCAGGCAGGCCACCACCAGTGGCTTGAAGCTGCCCGCAAAGCGGGTTCGGATCGCCTCGGCATGCCGCACCGCGTACCCGGCCAGGTACACCGCCAGCATGATCTTGACCGCTTCCACCACCTGAAAATTCAGGATTCCCGTACGCACCCAACGGGTCGCGCCGTTCACGGTCACGCCAAAGCCGGGCACAAACACCAGCATCAGCAAGGGAAAGCTCAGCAGCATGAACAGCGGACTGGCTTTCTCCAGGTTGCTCAGCGGTAGCCTCAGGCAGACCAGCCCCATCAGGGTGCCGAGCGTGAGCGCGACCAGGTGCTTGAGGACATAATAGAGCGGATGAAGGCCGGCGTTTTCCGCGATGGCCAGCGACGCCGACGCGATCATCACCACGCCCAGCGACGCCAGCCCAACCGCGGACCACAGCAGCCAGCTGTCGATGATCAGCGGCTGGGTGGTGGTGCCTTTGCGCTTCGCCTGAGCCATCAGCGCACCTTCAGGGTGGCCAGTCCCACCAGTACCAGGATCACCGAGATGATCCAGAAGCGGACGATGACCCGGGGCTCGGGCCAGCCCTTCAGCTCGAAGTGGTGATGAATCGGCGCCATCCGGAAGATGCGCTTGCCGGTCATCTTGAAGGATGCCACCTGGAGGATCACCGAGGCGGTTTCCATCACAAAAATGCCGCCCATGATCATGAACGCCAGCTCCTGGCGGACAATCACCGCGATCACCGCCAGCGCGGCGCCCATCGCAAGCGCCCCGATGTCGCCCATAAAAACCTGTGCCGGGTAGGTGTTGAACCAGAGAAAGCCCAGGCCTGAGCCCGCCAGCGCCCCGCAGAAAATCGACAGCTCGCCCGATCCCGGGATATACGGAACGGCGAGGTAGTTGGAAAACACCGAGTGCCCGGATACGTAGGCGAATACCCCCAGCGCCGAGGCAACCAGCACCGTTGGCATGATGGCCAGCCCATCCAGTCCGTCGGTCAGGTTCACCGCGTTGCTGAAGCCCACGATCATGAAGTAGGTCATCACCACAAACGCCGCGCCGAGCGGGATAGCAACATCCTTGAAAAACGGCACGATCAGCTCGGTTGCCGCGGGCAGGTCTGCGGTCTGGAACAGGTAGGCCGCCGCGGCGATCCCGCAAATCGACTGCAGCAGATACTTCCAGCGGGCCGCCAGGCCGGCTGAGTCCTTGAGCACCAGCTTGCGGTAGTCGTCCAGCCAACCGATCGCGCCAAAGGCCGCCGTCACCGCGAGCGTCAGCCAGATGTACCGATTGTCTAGGTCGGCCCACAGCAGGGTGGAGGCGAGCACGGCCACCAGAATCAGCGCGCCGCCCATGGTCGGCGTCCCCGCCTTGGTCAGGTGGGTCGCCGGGCCATCTTCCCGGATCGGCTGACCGATCTGGTAAAACGACAGGCGTCGGATCATCCAGGGGCCGACGAGCAGCGACACCGCGAGCGCCGTCAGCGCGCTGAGAATCGTTCGAAAAGTCAGGTACTGAAACACGCTGAACCCGGTATCCAGTGCCTCCAGCGCGCCTGCCAGCCACAGCAGCATGTCAGCCCAACCCCCGCTCGGCGAGGGCTTCAACCACCCGCTCCATCTGCATGCCGCGAGAGCCCTTGAGGAGGCACACCGCGCCGTCGTCACCCGCACCGTCGACGGAAGCCGCTTCGGTCAGCGCATCAGCCAGCGCGGTCACCAGGTCCTCAAGCCCGTCAAAATGCTGCGCAAGCTCCGAATCGAAACCCGCGACGGCGTGTCGGCTGAGCGGCCCCAGCGCAAACAGGCGACTGATGCCCAGGCGACGGGCCTCGCTGCCGACCTGGAAGTGCAGCGCCTCAGCCTCGGCGCCCAGCTCCCGCATATCACCCATCACCAGCCAGCGCTGGCCAGGCTGTGCTGCCAGAACCTTCAGCCCGGCACTCATGGACGCGGGATTGGCGTTGTAGCTGTCCTGCAGCAGCCGCCAGCCGCCCGGCATGGCGCGAAAGTTCAGCCGTCCGTCGACCGGCTCGAACGCCTCCAGCCCGGCCGCTATGTCGTCCAGACTGATTCCGAGGGCAAGCGCCGCCGCCGTGGCCGCCGCGGCGTTGGCGGCGCTGTGGCCGCCGCGGCTGCGAAGCGTCAGGCTGACCTCACCCGCCGGCGTCGACAGCGTCAGCTCCATGCCGCCGCTGCTGCCGCGCCAGCTGGCGGTGACGTCAGCCGGCTGCTCTAGACCGAAGCTGATCACCCGCCGGCTGCCTGCCAGCCCGCACCAGTATTCAAAAAACGGGTCATCGGCATTGAGAATGGCGACGCCCGAGGGCCCCAGTGCTTCGACGATTTCTCCCTTGGTCCGGGCCACACCCGCCAGGTCACCCATACCTTCCAGGTGAGCCGGTCCGGCGTTTGTCAGGAGGGAGACGTCGGGCCGCGCCAGGCTGCCGAGATAGGCGATATCCTTAGGCTTGCCCGCGCCCATCTCCACCACCGCAAAATCGTGGCTCTCATCCAGGCCGCACAGGGTGAGCGGCACCCCGAGCTCGTTGTTCAGATTGCCCCGGGTCACCAGCACCCGGTGGCTGACGCTCAGGATCTGCGCCAGCATGGTCTTCACGCTGGTCTTGCCGTTGCTTCCCGTAATGCCGACCAGCGGCAGCGTGAACCGGTTGCGCCAGTCAGCCGCCAGCTCGCCGAGACCGCGCTCGCTGCTGGCAAACTTGAGCTGCGGGAGGTTGCTGTCGACGAACCGCTCGACCAGCGCCGCGCTGGCGCCCGCCGCGGAGGCCTGCTCGAGATAGTCGTGGCCGTCGACGCGGTTTCCGGGCAGCGCCACAAACAGCGCGCCGTCGGGCAGCGACCGCGTATCGATACCCACCCCTTGAAACTCGACGGACGCGCCCCTCAGCTCGGCGCCGAGGCGGGTGGCAAACTCCTGGACGCTGCCGCGGATCATGCGCAGCGCTCCAGCAGTTCGCAGGCGACCTGGCGATCATCAAACGGCAGGCGACGGCCCTCGATCTCCTGGTAGCCCTCGTGACCTTTGCCGGCCACCAAGATGGTGTCTTCCTGCGCCGCCGATCGAACCGCGGTGGCGATGGCCTCGCGTCGATCGCTGATTCGAATGACCGACTCAGCGTCCTGCATGCCGTCGACAATCTGTTCGATGATGCGGTCCGCCGGCTCGCTGCGCGGGTTATCGCTGGTGACGATGATGTGGTCAGCGAATTCCTCAGCTGCCGCTCCCATCATGGGCCGTTTGCCCGGATCGCGATCGCCGCCGCACCCGAAGACGCAGTAGAGTTCGCCGTCGCAGTGACTGCGCAGGGCCGCGAGGGCCTGGGCCAGCGCATCGGGGGTGTGCGCGTAGTCGATAACCACCGTCGGCCTGCCGGCTGAACTGATGAGCTCCATGCGCCCGGCCGGGGGTTTGAGCGACCCGAGGATCTCCGCCAGCTCGGTCAGCGGCAGCCCGCCGTCAAGCGCCAGCAGCACGGCGGCTACCGCCAGCAGGTTGGAAATGTTGAAGTCACCCAGCACACGGGTCTCTACCGGCCGGCTTAAGCCCCCCGCGCGCAGCAGGAAAGCGCTGCCGTCAGCGTCGAAGCGAATTTCCTGCGCCCGAACGTCAGCCCGGCTACGACCGAAGGTCATGAGACGCGTATCACCACAGAGACTTTCGGCCATCGCCCCAAACGCGTCATCGTCGACGTTGAGAACGGCAAAGATCGGGCAGAAATCTGACAGCAGCCGGGCTTTGGCGGCGATGTAGCGCGCCATGCTGCCGTGGTAGTCGAGATGGTCCCGACTGATGTTAGTCACAAGTGCGACAGCAATCCTCAGGGCTTTTGCGCGGCCCTGGTCGAGGGCGTGCGAAGAGACCTCCATCGCCACGTGGGTGCAGCCCGCATCCCGCAGCCGGGCCAGCTCCCGCTGGACGGTCGCGGCGTCGGGTGTCGTCAGGCCCAGCGGCCGCCGATCCTCGCCGACAACGCCGCTGCCCAACGTCCCCAGCGTCCCGGCCCGCAGTCCGCGGCGCTTGAGCGCCTGCGCGATAAACTCAACGCACGACGATTTTCCGTTGGTCCCCGTAACCGCGACGATCGTCAGCGATTGAGACGGATGGTCGTAGAAGTCTCCGGCCAGCTCGCTCAGCCGATCGCCCAGGCCCTCGACCCCGTGATGCGGAACCGAAAGCGCCGGCGCCTTCTGTCCTTCGGTGTATTCCCAGAGAACCGCCGCACAGCCGCGCTCGACCGCCTGCTCCGCGTAGTGGAGCCCATGAGCCGTCGCGCCTGCCAGGGCGACGAACAGATCCCCGCGCTCGACCTGTCGCGAATCGACGGTGATGCCGCTGATCGGAACCGGTGGCGCGCTGGCGATCAGCTCGCTGAGGAGTTTGCGGGTCACGGTGTCGACGCCGCCAGCTCAGCAGCGCTGAGCGTCCGGTCGGCCGGCGGCAGCGGCAGCAGATCGTCCGGCGGAATATCCAGCAGCCGCAGCGCGCCCTCCATGACCGCGCGGAAGGTCGGTGCCGCGATCTGCCCGCCGTAGTACTCCTCGCTCGAAGGATCGTTGATCGAAACCACCACCACAATCTGAGGTTCGCTGGCCGGCGCAAAGCCAGCGAAGGTGGCGACGTAGCGGTCGTTGTAGCCCTTCGCCGAAGCTTTGCGCGAGGTGCCGGTTTTGCCGGCCACGCGGTAGTGCGGCACCGCCGCCCGGGTGCCGGTTCCGCCATCGCGAGTAACCGTTTCCATCATGGCGCTGAGCTCATGCGCAATCTGGGGATCGACCACCGCGCGGTCTGGATTGACGGAGCCTTTGACAAAGCTGGGCGCGCGGATCCGACCATCGTTGGCGATCGCCGCGTAGGCCTGAGCGAGCTGCAGCGGCGTGGTTGACAGACCGTAGCCGTAGGAAACCGCCGCCTTTTCCACGTCGCGCCAGCGGGTGTGCTCCGGCAGCATCCCGGGCGACTCGCCCGGAAATCCAGACCCGGTGATTTGCCCAAAGCCGAACCGCTGGTAGACATCCCAGAGGTGCCGCGCATTCAGGGACAGGGCGAGGCGGCTGATGCCGACGTTGCTCGACTTGGTGATCACGCCGGTCAGATCGAGCGTCCCGTAGTTGATCGCGTCGCGCACCGTGTAGGCCCCGAGCTGCTGATAGCCGGGCGAGGTCTCGACCTCGCTGTCCGGTGCATACTGGCCGCTCTCGAGCACCGCCGCCACGGAGAACGGCTTGATCACGGAGCCGGGCTCGAAGAAATCGGTGATCGCCCGGTTACGCATGTGCTCATAGCGGCCGGACCGCTGATTCGGGTTATAGGACGGCTGGTTGACCATCGCCAGCACTTCACCGGTGGCCACCTCGAGCACCACAGCGGATCCCGAGCGGGCACCAAACTCCATCACCGCCGTCTTCAGCGAGCGATAGGCCAGATACTGCAGCCTCCGATCGAGCGTCGTGGTGAGATTGCGCCCGGGCGTCGCCGCCTTGATCAGCTCAACGTTTTCGATCGTTTTGCCCAGGCGGTCTTTGATCACCCGCTTGGATCCCGGCGAGCCGCGAAGCCAGTCGTCGAAGCTCAGCTCCAGCCCCTCCTGCCCCTGATCATCGATATCGGTAAAGCCCAGCACGTGCGCCGCCACCTCGCCCGCGGGATAGAAGCGCTGATACTCCCGCTCCATCTGGACGCCGGGCAGCTCGAGTTCAGCCACGGCCTCGGCCAGCGCCGGGGCAACGCGTCGTTTGACGTAGACAAAAGACTTTTCGATGCGCTGCGTCAGCCGGCGATTCAGCGCCTCCTCGTCGATGTTCAACACCGACGCCAGCCGCTCCACACCGCGGGGCGTTTCCAGCAGCTCTCGCGGCTTGGTCCAGATGGACTGAACCGGCGTTGAAATGGCCAGGGGCTCGCCGTTGCGGTCCAGGATCATGCCGCGGCTGGCCGCGATCTCCACCTGCCTCACGTGACGCGCATCCCCTTCGTTCTGATAGAACTCCTGCCGCAGCACCTGCAGGTCGATCGCCCGCGCCAGCAGCGCTACAGCGCAAAGCCCCATGCCGAGCAGCAGCACGTAGAAGCGGCTTGGCAGAACCTCGATACGCTCGGAGCTGCGGCGATTCATGGCACGATCACCACAACGTCTTCGGGACGCTTCTTGACGAGGCCGAGTTCACCGGTTGCCTTGACCTCCACCCGATTGCCTTCAGCCCAGGTCGCCTGTTCGATCTGCAGCCGACCCCATTCGACGCTCAGCTCGTCGCTGCGCTGCTGGAGCTCCTGCAGCTCGGCAAAATGGCCGCGGCTGCTGTGCCGGGTCCACACGACCGCCAGGGCGCTGATCACCACCAGCAGGAGAAGCAGGGCCCGCCTCATGACGCCGCCCCCTGCGCGGTGCGGACCGCTACCCGCATGATGGCGCTGCGGGCCCGCGGGTTGGCGCGACACTCTTCCTCGTCGGCGCGCTGGGGCTTCCCGACGGCCTCGAGCCGCGGCCCCGGGCCGGCGGCAGCCGGCGGCAGGCGCCGGTTGCCGGGCGCCGCGCCCTGGCGTCGGATGAATCGCTTGACCAGCCGGTCCTCCAGCGAATGGAAGCTGATGATCACCAGCCTCCCTCCGGGCGCCAGCAGATCCACGCTGGCTTCCAGCGCCTGTTCGAGCTGCTCGAGCTCCGCGTTAACCGCAATCCGGATCGCCTGAAAGGTTCGGGTTGCCGGGTGTTTGCCCGGCTCCGCACGAGGCACGCAGCCAGCAACCAGCTCGGCGAGCTCGCCCGTGCGCGTCAACGGTGCCGCGCGGTTTTTGATCGCACGCGCGATGCGCCGGGCAAAGCGCTCTTCACCCCAACGCTTCAGAGCTGCGGCGATATCTGCTTCGCTGCTGGCGGCAAGCCACTCAGCCGCGCTGACGCCGCTGTCGGGATCCATCCGCATGTCGAGCGGGCCGTCCGCCATAAAGCTGAAGCCACGCTCAGCTCGATCAAGCTGGGGCGAGGACACGCCCAGATCCAGGAGAATGCCGCTCAGGGGCACAAAGTCGCCAGCCTGGCTGGCCACGTCGGCGAAGGCGGCTCGACGCAGGGTGAGCCGGCTGTCCCCGGCCGTCAGTGCCTGACCGCTGCTGATGGCGTCGGGATCACGGTCCAGCGCGAGCAGCCGCCCGGCAGGCCCGAGACGCCCAAGGATTTCGCGGCTGTGGCCGCCGCGCCCGAACGTGCCGTCCAGGTAGCTGCCCGAAGGGTCGGTCAGAAGCGCATCCACGGCGGGCTTCAAAAGCACCGGGACATGCGAAGCGTCGGGTGAACTCACCGTGCCGGCGCTCAAGCGCCACCGCCCGGCGCGCAGGCGAACCGGCCCGTTGGCACGGGCGAGAGGCGCATGACGCTGAAGTTCGCGAAGCTGTCCGGTGTTTTCCATATCAAAAAAAAGCCCGCCTGCACCGCTGGAGGTGATGCAATGGGCTTTCTTCTTATTGTTTTTCCTAGCCGCACTGTTCCCCTCTCTGGGGGTTCCTGGCACCCCCGGGGGCGCCCTTTCGTGACACGGGCAAGCGGTGGGTCAATCCTAGACTTCGATCTGGAGCATCTCCTCGGTCGGCGCCTGCTCGGGTGCTTCGAAGCGACGCCGGTTCAGCACCTCTTCGTTCCAGATCTCAAACTTCCGCCCCATTCCCATGAACGTCACCTTCTTTTCGAGCCCCGCCACTTCCCGCAGCGTGACCGGGAGCAGCAGCCGACTGCTCGCATCAGGCTCCAGCGGCGCGGCACTTCCCACCAGCCGCCGCTGCAGCAGTCGATGACGCTCATCAAACGCGTTCAACGCCATGACCTGGTCACGCACGGTGGCCCAGATCTCCATGGGATAAAGCCACAGAGAATTGTTGTCGTGAGCGTTGTAGGTCAGCACCAGCTGATTGCCACACTCGCTGGCAATCTGCTCCCGGAAACGTGTGGGGATGGCAATCCGCCCCTTTGCGTCCAGGTTGACTGATACTTCTCCGAAAAACACGCTGATTTGCCACTTATTTACTACTTATCACCACTAAAGGGCACGATATGCCCCTGCTGTAGGCGTGTCAAGGCGGCAAAAGCCAAACCGGGGTCAGGTTCACGGTTTTGTGTAAACAATCGTGGCGGGTTGCTCTAAAACTGACCAGAAGGCGGTGACGCAAGGGTTCGTGGCCTCCCCGGGTGGCTTTTCGGCATGGTCCAGGGGGATACAACAGGCCAGCGGGTACGCTGGCCTATGAACGGTACGGGCTAAGGCGGGCGAGCGAAAAAACGACGCCGTTGAAAAGGTCCTGCCGGACCTTGTTCAACGGCGGAGAAGAATTGAGACCTGTCGATAAGCCGGGTTCTGTCGCGGACAGTCATTCATCTGGGACGGCCGTCACCGGACGCCTCAAGCGACCAACCCGGAAGCAGCGCGGGCAACGCTATCGCCTCCCTATTTGGTCTTGCTCCAGGTGGGGTTTACCCTGCCACTGCTGTTGCCAGCAGCGCGGTGCGCTCTTACCGCACCATTTCACCCTTACCCGGTTGCCCGGGCGGTATCTTTTCTGTGGCACTTTCCGTAGGCTCGCGCCCCCCAGGCGTTACCTGGCACCCTGCCCTTTGGAGCCCGGACTTTCCTCCCGCTGTAAGCGAGCGACTGCCTGACAGGCTCGGGCGAACCTTACCGGTTTTCCCTGCCGCTCGCCATGGCCAGGGCGTAGCAGCGCTTGCGATCCACGCCGGTCAAGCGCGCCGCCAGCCGCGCGGCCTGGCTGGCGGGCAGCTCTTCCAGCAGACAGGCGACCACTCGACCGGCCTCCTCCAGATCTGCCTCGGCCTGGACATCGCCGGCGATCACCAGGACAAACTCACCCTTGGCGGGGATGCTGCCGTCTTCCACCTGGCCTGCCAGCGTCTCCAGGCTGCCAAAACAGTACTGTTCAAACTTCTTGGTCATTTCGCGCGCCACAAAGGCCTCGCGATTACCCCCAAGAACGGCTGACGCATCCGCGATGCACGCGCTGATCCGATGACTGGCTTCGAACAGCACCTGCGTCTCCGGCCGCCGACCGAGCGCCTCGAGCTGCCGTCGACGCTCCTGGGTTTTGCTGGACAGGAAGCCATGAAAGGTGAAGCGGTCGGTCGCCAGCCCGGCCACGCTGAGCGCGGCGGTCAGCGCGCTCGGCCCAGGGATCGGGATGACGGGGTAGCCCCAGCTGCGGACGGCGCGGACCGTGCGGTAGCCCGGATCCGAAATCAGCGGCGTGCCGGCATCGCTGATCATCATCAGACGGTCGCCAGCCGCCAGCCAGTCACGAACCTGCTGCTGGAGTTTGGCCTCGTTGTGTTCGTGCAGGCTCTTGAGCTTTGCCGTCACGCCGAGCGCCGCCAGCAGTCGTGCGCTGACCCGAGTGTCCTCCGCCAGGACGAGATCAGCCTCCTTCAGGGCGACGGCGAGCCGTTCGCTGACGTCAGATAGGTTGCCGATCGGCGTCGCCGCCACGATTAATTGCCCGGTCATGATGGCCCAGCCTGCGGTAAACTGCGGCCCACTTTACTGCTTTTGCCTGAGGACGCCACGGCGTCGGCCAAGAGCTGCCCTTCCCGCAGCTCAGTCCCCCGCCCGGCAGACCTTTCCGAGGCCGCATTTATGACGCCATTGCTTACTTCCAACAGCGCCCGGCGGGCGCGACCGCTCGTCACCGATCTGGCAGCCCTGCTGCTGGCGCTGCTGCTCGCGGCCTGCGCCACCGGCGGCGGACCGACCCGAGTGTCCCGAGATCCGGCCAGCAGCGCACAGCAGGCCTATGATCTCGGGCAATACGACCTTGCGCTGGAGGACTTCCTGGCGCTGGCGCAGGGCTCGCCTGAGGAGGCCGACCGCTGGCGCCTGCGCGCCGCCGACTGCGCCTGGCTGCTCGGCGACGAGAATCTTGCCGTAGATCTGCTGCAGCAGCTCGACACGCAGCGGCTGTCCCCGGTCGACCGACGCTTCGCCAACCTTTTGTCCCTGCTGGCTGGCGAGATCAATCCGTCATCCATCGGCGTCCGCCTCGCCATGCTGGGTCGGCCCGAGAGCTGGCCAGCGCCGTATCGGCCCCAGGTCCATCGGCTGCGCGGCCGCGCTCTCGCGCAGAACGGCCAGCCCTATCGAGCGGCACAGGAGCTGGTCGCTTTTGGTCAGGCGCCGCTCGATCCACAGACGGCCCAGGAAAACCGGGCGGAGATTCTGCGGACGCTCACGCCGCTGTCGGCGCGCCGGGCGCTGGACCTGTTGAGCCAGCACCAGCCCGAAGACGAAATGTACGGCTGGCTGGCGCTGGTGGCGGACATCAAGAACAGCCTGTTTGCCGGAGCGCAGGCGCGTCGGGCCCTGCCGCCGGGCGCGGCACCCGCGTCGCAGGCAGATCTTGCCGAGACGCTGGCGGCCTGGCGCCTGCGCTTTCCCCGGCATCCCGGCGCCGGCGACGCGCTGGAGGATCTGCTCGGCGGCGCGCCGGTGCAGACGGCCACGCCGGATCGGGTTGCGGTGCTGCTGCCTTTCAGCGGTCGGTTTCCGGCGGCGGCCCGGGCCGTTCGCGACGGTCTGCTGAGCGCCTACTTTGACGACGGCCGCCGCCGCGCCCAGATTCAGTTCTACGACACCGGATCGGATCCCGAGACGGCGGTCAGCATGTATCGGCGCGCAATCACCGATGGCGCTGACCAGATTATCGGTCCGCTGGAGCGCGACGCGGTAACCGCGGTGCTCCTCGAGGCAGACGGCAGTACGCCGGTGCTCGCCCTCAACCACCAGGGTACGGCGGCGCCGCCCGCCCCCGGCAACCTGCAGTTTGGGCTGCTGCCTGAAGAGGAAGCGCGGTCCATCGCCCGGCACATGATCAACGACGGCCTGCTGCGGGTGGCGGTGATGACCGCATCCGACGCCTGGGGACAGCGGGTCAGCAACGCCTTTGTCGAACACTTCGACCGGCTCGGCGGCGTGGTGCTCGAGGTGCAGCAGTTCCAGCCCCTGGCTCAGGACTTCGGCGCCCAGGTTTCGGCGCTGCTGGGCACGACCAGCGCGGAGCTCAGGCGCCGGCAGATTGCCCGGGCGTTCGGATTCCCGGTCGGTTTCGAGGCTTTCCCGCGGCATGATCTGGACGCCGTGTTCCTGGCCGCCCGGGCGGCGCCGGCTCGCCTGATCAAGCCGCAGCTCGCGTTCTTCAACGCGGGCAACCTTCCGGTCTACGCCACTTCGCACGTCTTCGACGGCACCCGCGACCGCAACCGCAACCGCGATCTCGACGGGATCACTTTTTGCGACGCGCCGTTTCTGCTGGACCCGGACCGATTTACGCCCAGCGCAGCCGAGGCCGAAGCTACCTTCGCCGACCTTGGCGGCATCGGCAGTCGACTGTTTGCTCTCGGCATGGACGCTTACCGCGTCCTGCCCTACCTCAATCTGCTTCGTTCCATGGGCACCGAGGCGTTCCCGGGCGCCACGGGGCAGCTGAGTATGGATGCAGCCGGATATCTCTACCGCAATCTGTCGTGCGCCCAGATCCGCGGCGGTCGGGTGGTGCTGCGCCGGACCGACGAAAACCTCTCGTCCTGAGCGATAGTGGGCCGTGCGGAAAGTTCTGCGCCTTCAGTCCATCGCTGGGCTCGTCTGGCAAGGCGCGAGCCGCAGCCAATGGCCGTAGCCCTTGGCAAGGTTCGCAACGCGGCCAGGCGTGCCCAGCGATGGACCCGTAGGGCGAGCGTGTCAGGCGCCATGCCGGCGTTGATGCGCCGCGGCCATAGCTATGGCTATGACCCCGACGAATCGCCTTGGCCTGACGCCTGACACGCTCGCTGAAGTGACAGAACTTTCCGCACGGCCCACTAGACACCCGGCCGGCGCCGCCTGGGAACAGGCCGCGTGTGACTATCTCCGCGAACAAGGCCTGAGGCTGCTCCAGGAAAACTACCGTTGCCGCATGGGCGAGATCGATCTGGTGATGCGCGACGGCAGCTGCCTCGTATTTGTTGAGGTACGCTATCGCCGCCACGTGAACTTTGGCGGCGGGTTAGGGTCGGTAACCGTAGCTAAGCAGCGACGGATGGCTCGCGTTGCCAGTCATTTTCTGCAGCGCCACGCGCGCCTGGCCGATCGGCCCTGTCGCTTTGACGTCGTGGCGGTCAGCGGCAGCCTCGAGCGGCCGCACATTGACTGGATAGCCCACGCGTTCGAAGATCCACGCTGATCGACCGAAGGGCACAGCACTATGACCACTATCGAGCGACAACTTCGAATCGGATCTCTCCTGATGCTGATCGTGCTGCTGCAGGGCTGCGCGGCCGCCATTGTCGGCGGTGTGGCGGTCGGTGCGAGCGCGATCCACGATCGCCGCGCAGCCGAACAGGTGGTCGCCGACAACGCGATCAACCTCTCGGTCACCGATGCCATTCACCGGGACGACGGACCCGGCCGGGGCAGCCATATCAAGAACACCACCTACAACGGCATCGTGCTGCTGACCGGCGAGGCGCTCACGGAGCAGATCCGCAGCGAGGTGGCGGAAATCGCCGCTTCGGTCGAAGGCGTCAAAGAAGTGGTGAATGAGCTGGCCATCGGCGAACCCAGCTCCGCCTTCACCCGTTCACGCGACTCCCTGCTGACCGCCCAGGTGAAGTCGGCCCTGCTTGGAATCCGGGGCCTCGAAGATTTTGACCCAACCCGGGTCAAGGTGGTCAGCGTGCGGCATGAGGTTTACCTGCTCGGGCTGGTCACCGAGGAAGAGGGTGAAGCGGCGGCCCAGCGCGCGGCGCGCGTCAGCGGGGTCGACAAGGTCATCAAGGTGTTCGAGTACATTCCCGAAACCTGAGTGAGCCACTCGCCGGAAGCCCACGCTGCCGGCCAATACCCTCACGACGCTACAGGGCCACCGCCGTAACGCCCTGCACAACCGCAAGCGCAAAGACCCCGGCCACTACGTCGTCGATCATGATGCCGAGCCCCCCGTGGACACGCCGATCCAGCCAGCCGATGGGCGGCGGCTTAACAATATCGAAGAGCCGAAAAGCCAGCCAGCCGAGGGCCAGCAGCCACCAAACCGGCGGACAGAACGCCAGCGCGATCCAGACGCCGACAAACTCGTCGATCACAATGCCACCGTGGTCGTGCACCCCGAGGTCTTTGGACAGTTGTCCCGCTGACCAGGCACCCAGGAAGAAAACGGCCACCACCACCAGCAGGTAGAGCGGCGCCGGCAGGCTCCACAGCAGAAAGTACAGCGGCAGCGCCGCCGCCGAGCCGAAGGTTCCCGGCGCCACCGGCGCCAGCCCGCTGCCAAAGCCGGTCGCCAACAGGCCCTGAGGCGTGGCGAGTACCGCGGCCGGTATCGGGTCGCGCTTAGGCATCGTCGAAGTGGGCATAGCCGGTCGGGGCGGACCATCCGTCAAGCCCGATCCATTCGAGGCCGGCCTCAGCGGTGACCTCGCCGACAACGCGGAACGGGGTTTGCGCCTCGCTAAGCCGGCGTTCGACGGATTCGCGCACCTCGCTTGGGAAGCAGAAGCAAAGCTCGTAGTCGTCCCCACCGCCCAGCGCGAGATCGAGCTGGCGCTGACGATCGAGCGACGCCAGCGAGGAATGCAGCGGTAAGTCCGTCACGGCCACCCGCGCGCCAACGCCGGACGCGGTGAGCAGGTGGTTAAGGTCAGCCCCAAAGCCGTCGGACACATCGATACAGGCCGTGGCGAGCGCCAGCAGCGCCCGCCCGGCGGCGACCCGCGGGCTCGGCCGATTGAGCCGCCGCAGCAGCGCCGGTTCCGGCGCCTGGCCTACCTTAAGCTGCGCGAGCGCCAGCGCTGCACCGCCGAGGGTGCCCGTCACGGCGATCAGATCGCCGGGTTTTGCGCCGCCGCGAGTCAGCGCCCGGTCGGGCGGCAGCTCGCCGAGCAGCTGTACCGAAAGGGTGACCGGCCCGGGGGTGGCGGTGGTGTCGCCGCCGACCAGCGCCAGACCCAACGGCTCGGCCAGCTCACGCCAACCGGCGATAAACGATTCGACCCAAACGTGATCGGGCTGATTCAACGACAGCGAGAGCAGCGCCCAGCGGGGTTGCGCACCCATCGCCGCCAGGTCGCTGAGGTTAACCGCGAGCGCCTTATAGGCAAGGTCGGCAGGTTTAGTGGCCGGCGGAAAGTGGACGCCGGCGACCAGCGTATCGATACAGCTGGCCAGTCGGCATTCCGGCGCGGGCTGGAGCACCGCCGCGTCGTCGCCGATCCCCAGCACCACGGCCGGGTCACTGCCTTCCAGCGCGCGCAGCTTCTCAATCAGATCAAACTCCGGCAGGAGTACCGGGACACGCGAAGCTCCGTCGCCGCCCGACGTCGGAGATCTCCGGCTGCGCTCAGGCAACTCCATACTCATGCGACCGCCATGCGCGGGCGCACTTGTCCAGCACACCGTTGACAAAAACGGGGGTTTGGTCACTGCCAAACTGCTGGGCCAGATCAACGGCCTCGTTGATCACCACCCGGTAGGGGACCTCGATTCGCTGCAGCAGCTCATGGCTGGCCAGCCTCAGAACGCTGAGCTCCATCGCGTCGAGCTGGTTCAGGGGACGATCCAGAAATTCCCCCAGCCGCTGATCGATGTCCTCAACCTGGCTGATTGTGCCGGTAACCAGCGCGCGAAACACGTCGCTATCAACCCGGGACAGATCCTGCTCCTCGGCAAACTGGTTGAGGATGTCAGCCGCGGGCGCCGGGTTGATCGCCCACTGATACAGCGCCTGCAGCGCACGGCGCCGAGCGCGGGTCACCGCAGAAAATGACACCTTAGTCTTTCTCCAGTCCGGCCAGCAGGGCAGCCAGTTCGAGCGCGGAAGCAGCCGCCTCCCGGCCCTTGTTGTGGCTGTCGTCGGAACTGCGCGCCTCGGCCTGCGCCAGCGTGTCGGCGGTGAGCACACCCAACGTGATCGGCACGGGCTGACTTCGCGCCAGCGCCGCAACGCCGTCCGCGCAGCAGCCGCAAACGTAGTCAAAATGCGGCGTTTCGCCTCGCACAACGCAGCCCAGCGTCACCACGGCAATCAGGTCGGGCATCTTGTCCAGCACGCGAGCCGCGGTCTGCGGAATCTCGAACGCCCCGGGGACACGCAGCAGATGAATCGCCTCTGCCGGCACGCCCGCCTGGATGATTTCGTCGACAGCGCCGCCGATCAGGTTTTCAACGATCTGGGCATGGTAGCGGCTGGCAATCACCGCCACCGACCCGGTCGGCAGCTTAGCCGACGCAACCTCCTTAACCGTCTTGGTCAAAGGATGAACGGTTACCGCAGCCGGCGCATGGACCTTCACAGGCGCTCCCTCGGCTCAACGTACTCGAGCACCTCCAGGCCGAAACCGGCCAGGCCATGAAAGCGTTTCGGTGCGCTGAGCACGCGCATCTTGCCCACGCCGAGCGCCACCAGAATCTGAGCGCCGATACCGTAGTAGCGCAGCTCGTCGCTGTTGCCTTCACCGTGATCGGTGGGCGCGGTGGTTGCGGGATCGACCCGCTCGAGAATCTGATCGGGCGTTTCGTCATCCCCCAGCACCACCAGCACACCCGCTTCCGCCTCCGCCAGTTCGCCCAGGGCGACCCGCACTGGCAGTCCCAGCTCGGGTTCATCGACACCCAGCACATCACCGAGCGTGTTGCGCACGTGGACCCGGACCAGGGTGGCCCGCTCGGCCGTGGGCTCCCCTTTAACCAGGGCCAGGTGAATGCGCTGTTTGATCCGGTCGCGAAACGCCACCAGCCTGAGTTCCCCCACCACCGTATTGACCATGCGCTCGCCGACCTGGTGCACGCTTTCCTCGGTCTGCATCCGGTACTGAATCAGATCGGCGATCGTGCCGATCTTGAGCCCTTCGGCTTGGGCAAACGCCTCCAGCTCCGGACGCCGGGCCATCGAGCCGTCCTCGGACAGCAGTTCGACCAGCACCCCGGCAGGCTCGAGCCCGGCCAGTAGCGCCAGGTCGACGGCCGCCTCCGTATGCCCGGCGCGCGTCAGCACGCCGCCGGGCTGGGCCATCAGCGGAAACACGTGGCCGGGCTGTGTGAGGTGCTCAGCCTGCGCGTCCGGACGCACCGCGGTACGTATCGTGTGGGCGCGGTCGTAGGCCGAGATGCCCGTCGTGACCCCCTCGGCGGCCTCAACGGAGACGGTGAAGTTCGTGGAGTAGCGCGCCTGATTCGCGTTGACCATCAGCGGCAGGCGCAGCTGTTCGCAGCGCTCTCGGGTAAGCGACAAGCAGATCAGGCCGCGAGCTTTGGCGGCCATGTAGTTGATGTCCTCAGGGCGCACCATCGAGGCGGCCATGATCAGGTCGCCTTCGTTTTCGCGGTCCTCGTCATCGACCACCACCACCATCCGGCCCTGGCGGATCTCTTCCAACAGCTCTGGAATGGTATTCATGTGTTCGGTTCCGTCTCGCGCCAGCGGACCACGTAGCGGGCAAGGATATCAGCTTCGACATTCACCCGGTCACCGGCGCTGAGCGCGCCCAGGGTGGTGTGGGAGAGCGTGTGAGGGATCAGCGCCACGTCAAAATGCTGGTCGGTGACGCCATTGACCGTCAGACTGACGCCATCAACAGTGACAGACCCCTTCTCCGCCACCAGGCGCGCCAGGGGCTGGGGTATCTCAAACCAGAAGCGCTCGGTGTCACCCTCAGCCAGACGTTTGACCATCCGGCCGGTGGCGTCGACGTGGCCGGTCACGATGTGGCCGCCCAGCCGATCGCTGGCCCGCAACGCCGGCTCCAGGTTAACCGAGCTGCCGGGCTCCAGGTCTCCGAGCACCGTCCGCTGCAGCGTCTCCGGCGACAGGTCGGCGCTGAATTGATGAGACTCCAGCGACACCGCGGTCAGGCAGGCGCCAGAGACACAGATGCTGTCGCCCAGCTGAGCGTCCTCAAGGGAGAGCTCTCCGGTAGCAAAGGTCATTCGGGTCAGCTCCGGCCCGCTTTCGACCGTCAGTACGCGGCCGACGGCCTGCACGATCCCTGTAAACATCAGTGGCTTATTCCTTTTGTCGGCTCGAGCAGCAGTCGGAGGTCGCCGCCAACTCTGCGGACCTGACTGAAAGACAGTGAGATGCGATCTTCCATCGCCTGGAGCTCCGGCAGCGTAAACAGACCCATGGTCGAACGGCCCAGCACGGTCGGCGCGAGATACGCCAGCACCTGGTCGAC
>JANQOZ010000011.1 GCA_028285525.1 Lysobacterales bacterium | reverse complement strand
AGACAGTTCGGTCCCTATCTGCCGTGGGCGTTAGAGATTTGAGGGAAGCTGCTCCTAGTACGAGAGGACCGGAGTGGACGAACCTCTGGTGTTCCGGTTATCACGCCAGTGGTATTGCCGGGTAGCTAAGTTCGGAAGGGATAACCGCTGAAAGCATCTAAGCGGGAAGCCCCTCCCAAGATGAGATCTCTCTGAGACTTAAGTCTCCTGTAGGGCCCTTGTAGACTACAAGGTTGATAGGCAGGGTGTGGAAGCGCAGTAATGTGTGAAGCTAACCTGTACTAATTGCCCGTGAGGCTTGGTCATATAACTCCAAAGCCCATTCTGATCTGCCTGAGAACTTCAATCTCGGCGTTGCGACACCAATTTTCTGTCCTCACGTACTCGCGTACGCTGCGGAATAAAATTGGCGCCGCGCCTTGATCTTGAAGCCCTCAGACAGCCAGAATCAGAATGTGACGAGGAATACGCAACTAATCTTGTTGCTGGATTGTTGACGCAATCTTTGCGCTCGTTGATTTCAGACTTTCCAATATATTTGTTGCTTCGCAGCTTCGGCTGCGTTGGAACGACAAGGATTTGTGCCGAGGCTTTTGCCTTTGTACATCCCAGTTTCCTGGTGAAAATAGAGCACTGGACCCACCCGATTCCATCCCGAACTCGGAAGTGAAACGGTGTATCGCCGATGGTAGTGTGGCAGATGCCATGTGAGAGTAGGTCATTGCCAGGATTTAAATCGAAAGGCTCGTCCCGACTGGGGCGAGCCTTTTTTTTGCTTGTCGGTACCATAAACGCATTCACACTGAAGGGGTCTCAGTTCAATGATTAGACTCGTCTTGCTGGTACTTGTGACTTTGACTAACGCTGCCGCACAGGCCCAGAAGGTCTACAAGTGTTCAAAGCCAGATGGCAGCCTCAGCTTCAGCAGCAAGCCCTGCGCCAGCGAAAACAGCCGGGAGGAGGTCGTAACGATCCGCTCCGCTAACAGCACCGCAAAACCCGCACAAGATACAGATTCAACTGCTGCTGCTGCGCCCCGCACGGACCTCGAAGTCAAGCAAAGCCTTGTCGGTCGGTGGACCCTGAGAGACCCTGCCTATGACATCAGTTACACCATGAACCTTTCTGCCGACGGCCGTTATGAGAGCTCAGGCACGGATCTCTCAGGGTCTTACGTTGCAAAGGGAACCTGGACGCTGCAGGAATCAACGCTGGTCACCGAGGAGTCCGTGGTGACAACGATGAAAGATGGCTCACAATTCAAGACCAACGCCACCAATCGGGCGTCCGTTCATGCGGTGGATGCCAACAATCTGATTCTCACGTCGCGGGGTTCCGACCGGCGCATCCATTGGAAGAAGTGACCTGGCGAACAACCACTCGAGACGCTCGAACTGGTCGCGAGAAACCTATGCCTTCAAGTTAACCGCTGAGCCAGTCCGTCGCGGGAACGTGACAAAGAAACCTGTTCCCGACGGGTGCTCGTACTCAACCTCATGGGTGCACTGCGTAAGACCGCCTTACCAACCGTTCAGCTCAAAATGCCGGCTGATCTCGGCGCATCCGCCGACGCTGCCTGAGCAGGCAATAGGACCGAGCAGAGCGGTCTTTCGATTTCCCGGCTCGGAACAGGTCACCCTGGGTACGCGGCTGCCAATCAAGTATTCGTAGCGGCAAACCTCGAACCCGCTAAGACTTGCCTGTTGACGCGGCAAGGCAGTGGATTCGCTTGGAGCCCGAGCCGCACAGGCGCTCAGCAGTACACACAATAGCGTGAGTATCGCAGTCCTCATGAACTCAGCATGCAGACAATCAACCCCAAACGCTATCGACGAACCACCGAGAAGGATCATTGCGCAAGAATGGCAAACTCTGCGACCAAAACCGCACACAGCGCGACAAACGAAGGGTGGAGACGTCCACGAACACGGGGCCGACCCAGGCCGGCCCCGTGCCAAGCCCTGGTCAGGGCTTAGAACAGCATCGACTGAAGTCGGGCGCGAATTTTTCTGGACGGAATGTCGTCCAGCGAAATCTGTACCGCGGGGCTCTCGGTCAGGTCGAAGATCTGGATTTCACCGCCGGCTCGGCTGGTGCAAACCAGGGTTTCGACGCTGTCCAGATGTAGCGTGACGCGCAGTCCGTTATCCGTATTCTGCGAGCCTGCTTCAAACGCGTCTCGCACGCCTCGAATCACGAACCGCACCAGTCGGTCGACCTCCAGCGCGGCCAGCTCCGCGTCAGCGTCAGCGCTGACGGAGTCGTCGACGATCTCACAGAAGCCCGGGGAATTGGTCAGGTCGACCTGAGGCAGGTTCGTCAACGGGTCGATAAAGACCTCGCCGCGAACCTGGTCATTGACCACCGCAAACTCCGGAAATCCTCCGGCATCCTCGCCGACAACGCCAAACACGACCACGTCATGCCCGCCGCCGCCGTCGAACAGGTCTGAACCGTCACCCGGTTTCCAGACAAAAATGTCGTTGCCGCGGCCGCCAAACGCCCGATCCCGGTTTGACGGGTTGAAGTGCTCCAGACCGCCGATCAGTACGTCGCTACCTCGGTCACCCATGATGACGTCCGTGCCCAGGCCGCCAATCAGCAGTGTGTCGCGTCGCTTGGCCTTCACCACATCGCCAAACTGGAGCGTCTGGTCGCGACCGCCCCCCGCGAGCGCCGGATCCTGCGGCTGAACAAAAGGATTGTCGACCGCGTTGATATCGCTGCCCTGACGCACACGCTCAACCGCAAACCACGGCTTGCCGCCGGCTGACGCAACGTCCATACCCATCAAACCCACCAGCAGTGCGCCGGTGGCCAGCTTTGCATTCAGAAACTGCATTGTTTGTCCTCCAAGTTGTAAAGCAACGCCGCTCTCCCGGCGGCGCCGAATAGCGGAGAGGAAGGTGACAGCCGTCAAGTGATCGCTGCAGCCGTCCCGTCTCCCCATGGCAATACGGTAGGCCGACATCGTTTGATGCACCGTGGTGGCTAGCGTGGAATTTTCCCCGAATCTTCGGGTTTAATGGTCGGCCCTTACGTCCTAGGACAAGGCGTGACCAGAACACCGCAGTGGACTGCTTGGCCGGTCAGGACTCTATTACAATAAGCGTTTAGCCGAGCAGCAATCATGAAGGGCAAGGGCAGCGTCGATCCACGGCTGAAAAAGGCCATGAATCTCCACCGTCTGGGTAAGCTGGACCAGGCGGCGCAGGCCTATCGACGGGTGCTTGCCGGTCAGCCTCGCGAGCTTGCGGCCCTGCAGGGGCTCGCCGGAATTTCGATGCAGAAGGGTGACGCCAGGAGCGCGCTGGCGCTGATTGGCAAGGCCCTCAAGGTATCGCCCGGCAACCCCGATATCCTCGAAGCCAAGGGCCAGGTCTCACTCGCGAAGAAGGACCCGGAATCCGCTGTTGAAGCCTACCGATCCTGTCTGGCCGCGGATCCAAAACGGGCGACGTCCTGGTATAACCTCGGCGTTGCGCTGCAGCAGTGCAATGATCTTACAGAAGCCGAGCGCGCTTACGAAAAGGCACTAGGCTTGGCCCCGGCCAGCCCCGAAGCGCTGAACAATCTCGCGAACCTGAAACGCCAGCGGGGCGACTTTGCCGCCGCGATTCCACTGTATCGCCGGGCGATGGGGGCGAACCCCAACCAGGCGCTATTCAAGAACAACCTGCTGGCGGCATTTCGGGGCCAGGGAGATCAGGCGCTGGAGGCTCAGCAGCATGCCGAGGCGCGGGACGCTTACCTCGAGGCCCTCAAAGTGGACTCGTCCGATCTCCCCAGCCGATTTAATCTCGGCAAATGTCATCTGCGTCTCGGCCGCCCGGATCTGGCGGCTGATGTCTTCGAGCGCGTGCTGGAGCAGCATCCAGAGCGGACTGACGCGCGGCAAAACCTCGGTCATTCGCTGAGGCGCCTTGGGCGACCGAGTGAAGCGGCCGCCCAATTCCGGCAAGCCCTGGGGGATCAGCCGGATGATTCGAGGCTCCTTGCCAACCTCGCGGGCGCGGAAAACGATCTCGGAGACTGCGAAAGCGCGCTGGCGCATTTTCGTCAGGCGCTGGAGATCGATCCCTCGGATCTGGATATCCGTTCCAACCTTCTGCTGACGCTTAATTATCTCGAGAACGTGACGGAGAGCGAAGTCTTTGAAGCGCACCAAGCCTACGGCCGGCAGCTCGAGGGCGGGGTGGAGGCAGCAACACCGACGGTAGGGGAATCGCTGAGGCCGCCGCTGCGGGTAGGGCTCGTCTCGGCTGACCTGCGGCGTCATTCCGTCGCGTTCTTCGTGGAGTCCTGGCTGCCCCACCTCGATCCAGGGCGGATCGAGGTCTTTGTCTACCTGAACCACCACCGCAGCGACGCGGTCAGCGAGCGGCTGAGTGCCTGCTGTGCCGGTTGGCGGAAAATTCTCGGAAAGTCCGATGACGAGGTTGTTCGCCAAATTCAGGCAGACCGGATCAGCATCCTGATCGACCTGTCCGGCCACTCCGCCGGCAACCGCCTGCCGCTGTTTGCCCGACGGCCCGCGCCACGCCAGGTTACCTGGCTGGGCTATCCGAATACGACGGGCTTATCCGCCGTGGGTTACCGGCTGACCGACAGCTATGTCGATCCGCCGGGCGAGAACGACACTCTACATACCGAAGAACTGGTCCGTCTCCCGGCTCCGTTTTCCTGTTACCTGCCATCTGCCGAAGCACCTCCCGTTGTGTCCCCGCCAAGCCAAAGCCGCGGTTACGTGACGTTTGGGAGCTTCAACAATCTGGCCAAGTTGACTCCGAGCGTGCTGGCCGCGTGGGCGGGCATCCTGCAGGCCGTGCCTGATTCGCGCCTGCTGCTCAAAACCCGGATGCTGGCGGACCCGGCCATCCAGGCGCAGATTCATCAGACCTTCGCGGAGAGCGGAATCGTCCGCGAGCGAATCATGCTGCTCGCGCGTGATAGCGACACCGCCGAGCATCTGTCTCGCTACAACGAAATGGATATTGCGCTCGACCCCTTCCCCTACAACGGCGTGACCACAAGCTGCGAGGCACTCTGGTGCGGTGTCCCGGTCGTCGCCCTGGCTGGAAACCGCCACCGGTCGCGTGTAAGCGCCAGCTTTCTGGATGTTCTGGGCCTCGACGAGCTCGTCGCAGGGACCGTCTCTGACTATGTAGCGATCGCGGTGAAGCTGGCGGGCGATAAGGATCGTCTAGCAAAGCTGCGGACGGGCATGCGCGAGCGCATGGCGGGTTCTGCGCTCATGGATGGCGTCGGCTTTGCCGCGACTTTTGCCCAGGCGATGGAAACCATCGCCGCGGGCGGCGATTCAGCAGGCGCCTGAGCTTTCCCGGACCCCCGGTTCTACGCCGGACGTTGCGTCAGACGTGGCCGAACGGTGACAATGACGCTCCTTACCTGATCTCGGCCTCAGGCCGAAAAGGGTTGTCCGTGAAGCCAACCACACGGCTGTTCCTGGCGACGCTGTTCGCCTGCTCCGCTTTTCCCTCCCTCGCGCAGGAGACATTTACACCCAATGGCGTCACCGATGAACGTCGCGGCGCTTTTGCGCTGACCGGCGCGACCATCATTACCGAACCTGGCCGGCAGCTCGAAAACGCCACGCTGCTGATTGACGACGGGACTATCACGGCCGTCGGCTCAGCGCTTCCGGTCCCTGATGGCTACGTGGTGCGGGAGCTAGAAGGCCGGTACGTCTACCCCGGCCTGATCGATATTCATACGGGCTATGGTCTGGAGGAGCCCAAAGCGCCGCCGCGTTTTTCCTTCTCTGCGGCGGAGGTGCTGGCTCCGCAGCGTGAGGGCGCCTACAACGCCAATGACGCTATCCGGGCCGATTATCGGGCCGCCGCGGCCTTTCAGGTCGATACAAAAAAGGCGGCTGAGATGCGCAGCCTGGGTCTCACTGCCGCGCTGACGTTTATGGCGGACGGACTGGCCCGCGGCAGCGGCGCTATGGTGCTGCTGGGTGAAGGCACGGCCAACGAGATGCTGATGGTGCCCGACGCAGCGGCGCTTTATTCGTTCAGTAAAGGCAGCTCAGCTCAGAATTTCCCCATCTCTCCCATGGGCGCGATGGCTGCGCTTCGGCAGACTTATCTCGACGCGGCGTGGCTTGGCGAGCAGCGGCCCGCCCCCTTCAGCGACGAGACGCTGGCAGCCTGGCAGCGGCTGCAGGCCCTACCGCAGCTTTTTTCTGTGAACGACTGGCTGTCGCTGCTGCGAGCTGATCGGCTCGGCGACGAGTTCGGCGTTCAGTACGTCATCAAGGGCAATGGTGACGAGTATCGGCGCCTCGAGGCGGTCACGGCTACCGGCGCAGCACTGATCATACCGCTGGCTTTTCCGGCAGCCCCGGACGTAAAAGACCCGCTTGAGGCCCGCTACGTTTCCTGGGAGGACATGGCGCACTGGGAGCACGCGCCGACCAATCCGGCGGCGCTCGCCGAGGCGGGAGTCACGTTTGCGCTGACAACGTGGGGCGACAAAGACTTCAGAAAACATCTTCGTCGTGCCGTTGCTGCCGGCCTGGACGAGGACACGGCGCTGGCCGCCCTCACCACGGTGCCTGCGACGCTGCTGGGTCAGGAAGAACGGCTTGGGCGATTGGAGCCGGGGGCGCTGGCCAATCTCATGGTGACCAGCGCTCCATGGCTCGATGAGGACAGTCAGCTCGAGGTCACCTGGGTTGCGGGTAGAGAGTATCCGGTTTCTCCGTCACCACCCGATGATCGCGGCAACTACCAACTGACCATCGGGTCCGCGCGCTACGACGTCGAGCTGAGCGGGACGCCTGGCAAGCCCGAGGTGCAGGTGAGCCCCGTCTCCGCAACAACTGCTGCTGTCGCGTCGAGTGACGGTGAGAATCCGGATGGGGCGATGAAGGCCGTCATTGAGATCGATGGTCCGCTGCTGCGACTGTCTTTTACCTCGACCGGTCCCGTTCGGCTGAGCGGCTGGCGAGCCGATAACGGCTGGCAGGGCGAGGCACAGCTGCCCGACGGTCGCTGGCTGCCGTTTGAGCTGACGGCTGCCGAAGACCCGGCGGTTATGCCCGAAGCAAGCGGCGAGGATTCGCCCGAGCCAGAACGCCAAATGACGGCCAAGGCCGGAGAACTTCGCTATCCCTTCTCGCCCTACGGCTGGAAGGAAGCCCCGGTCGCGGAATCTGTGGTCTTTCGCAACGCGACGGTTTGGACGCTGGACGGCGCGGGGCGGCTCGACGAAGCTGACGTGCTGGTTCGCGACGGCAAAATTGTGGCGGTTGGCGCCGACCTCAGCGCTCCGGGTGTCACCGAGGTTGACGGGCGAGGAAAGCACCTGACGCCCGGAATCATCGATGAGCATTCCCACATTGCGCTGTCCTCGGTCAATGATGTCGCGACCAATTCGGGCATGGTTCGGATGCGGGATGTCGTCAACTCAGAAGACATCAACATCTATCGCAATCTGGCCGGCGGCGTGACCGCAGCGCAGCTCCTGCATGGGTCGGCCAACCCGATCGGCGGCCAGAGTGCGCTGGTCAAGCTGCGCTGGGGCTCAACGCCTGAAGAGATGTTGATCGAGGGCGCCGACGGCTTCATCAAATTTGCGCTAGGCGAGAACGTCAAACGTTCGCGCAACCCCAATTCGATCCGCTTCCCGCAGGCGCGAACCGGCGTTGAGCAGGTTTACCGCGACGGTTTTTCCCAGGCGCGCGAGTACCGCGAACGCTGGGCCCGGTACAACGCGCTTTCCCGGCAAGCGCAGCGCAGCACGCCGGCACCGCGGCGCGATCTCGCGCTTGAGCCGTTGGCGGAGATTCTGGCCGCGGAGCGATTTATCACCTGCCATTCGTACGTCCAGTCAGAGATCGCCATGCTGATGAACGTGGCGGACGATTTTAGTTTTCGGGTCAACACGTTCACCCACATTCTTGAAGGTTATAAGGTCGCCGACCAGATGGCGGCGCACGGCGCCGGCGGATCAACCTTTTCGGACTGGTGGGCGTACAAGTGGGAGGTGCGTTATGCGATTCCCTACAACGCGGCCCTCATGCACCAGGCGGGCGTCGTCACGGCGATCAACTCCGACAGCTCCGAGATGTCCCGGCGGCTTAACCAGGAGGCGGCCAAGGCGGTGAAGTATGGTCAGCTGTCGGAGGTTGAGGCGCTGAAGACCGTTACCCTCAACCCGGCTCGACTGCTGCATCTGGACGATCGCATGGGTTCGATCGAGGTCGGGAAGGATGCCGATCTCGTACTCTGGAGCCACCACCCGCTATCCATTGATGCCCAGGCTGAGCAGACGCTGGTCGACGGCCGGGTGCTGTTCGACCGGGCTAGCGACGCGGAGCTGCGAGACGAAATCCGCGCCGATCGCGCCCGCCTGATCAGCCGGCTAATGAAGGAAAAGCCGTCAAAAGGCGGCCCGCCCTCAAGCCGGGCCAAACCGGAATTTCATTGCGACAGCATCACCGGGTTTGAGCACCTGGCCGCGCTGCGGGAGGTGCACTGATGGTGCGCTCATCTCTGTACTTAACAGCGTTACTGATGCTTTCAAGCGCGTGGGGTCTGCCGCCGGAACCGGCGCCGGCTCAGCAGGAGGCCCTGGCGCTGGTCGGCGGAACCCTTCACGTGGGCGACGGTTCGGTCATCGAGAATGCGGTACTGACCTTTGACCAGGGGAAAATCACGGCCGTAGGCAGACAGGGTGTAGTTGCAACGGTTGGGCACGAGCTGATCGACGTGACCGGGCAGCACGTGTACCCAGGTTTCATTCTGCCGGATTCCAGCCTGGGTCTGTCCGAGGTGGAGTCGGTGGCCGACACGGTGGACGCGACGGAGATCGGCGAGGTTAACCCCAACGTGCGAGCGCTGGTGGCCTACAACACCGATTCGGAGCTCATTCCGACACTGCGGTTTAACGGCGTGCTCACCGCTCAGGTGAGCCCGCGAGGCGGAACGGTCTCGGGCCTGTCCAGCGTTGTGCAGCTCGACGCCTGGAACTTTGAAGACGCCGCCCTGGCGGTGGACGACGGTCTGTTCATCAACTGGCCCGCCAAAAAACGGCGGCAGTTCAATTTTGCAACCTTTTCGGCAACCCGCGTCGACAATGAGGCTTATGACAAGCAGCTGGCTCAGGTCACGGCGCTGTTTGAGGACGCCAGCGCTGACCTGAACGCCGCGGCGGACGAACCCAACCTGAAGCTGGCGGCTGCTGCGCGAGTTTTGCGAGGCCAGTCGCGCCTTTATATCAAGACCAACGTCAGTCAGGACATGGTCCTGGCCGTGCAGTTTGCCCGTCGCTTTGAGATCGAGCACGTGGTGATTCTGGGCCGGGACGGCCTGCTTCACGGCGCTGAGTTTCTGGCGCAGGAAAAGGTCCCCGTGATTGTCCTCGGCACTCACTGGTCGCCGCCGTTTGAGCGCAGCGGGGTGGATCTGCCGTTTCGGCTGCCCGCTTTGCTACTGGAGCGTGGCCTCAAGGTTGGTCTGACCTATCCTGGGTCGCCCATGAACACCCGGAACCTGGCTTTTGCCGCCGGTACTGCCGCTGCGCACGGTATGGATCGCGAAGCCGCACTCAGGATGATTACCTTGAGCAATGCGGAAATTCTGGGTGTGGACGATGAACTCGGCAGCCTCGAAACCGGTAAACGCGCCACGCTGTTTGTTTCCAGCGGAGACGCACTCGACATGCGCGGCAATCGGCTGTCGTTGGCCTTTATCGACGGACGGCGCTTGACGCTAGACGCCATGCAGCAGCAGCTTTACGAACGATACAAGCGACGCTATTCGCAGAGCGTACCGACGCGCTGACGCCGCGTCGGGTTTCAAGCCAACCGGATTCTGTCCATAGCGACTTTCACCCAGTCTGCTTCGGCGAATTCGTAGTTTGGCTCGCCAAAATCCGGCGTATTGTGGTGTCATCGGCCGAATAATATCCGGCGTTCCACGATCACTCGCGTCGATGATCCTGAAGGAGCTTTGATTCTATGAGCAGCAGGGTTTCCACCGTTATCAAGTCCATGCGTGCACCCTTCCTGGTGCTGACGCCGGTGTGCGTGTTTCTTGGCATTTGTGCCGCCTATCGATCCCAGGCTTCGGTTGAGCTCTGGCAGGCCGTACTCGTGATGATCGGCGCCATGGCTTCCCACATCAGCGTCAACACGTTCAATGAGTACTTTGATTTCCGCAGCGGGCTGGATGCGGTGACCACCAAGACCCCCTTCAGCGGCGGCAGTGGCGCACTCGTTGAAGATCCGGTTGCGCTGAATGCGGTGCTCTCGATGGCCATTTTCACGCTGGTGATTACGATCGGCATCGGGCTGTATTTTGTTCAAACAGCGGGGACCCAGATTCTTTTGATCGGCCTGGTGGGGGTTGTCATCATTTTGACCTACACCAGCTGGCTGAACCGGTACCCGTGGCTGTGCCTCATTGCTCCCGGACTCGCGTTTGGCCCACTGATGGTGATCGGAACCAACGTGGTGCTGACCGGCGAGGTGTCGCAGCTGGCCGTGCTGGTTTCGCTGCTGCCCTTTTTTTTGACCAACAATCTCCTGCTGCTCAATCAGTTTCCGGATATTGAGGCTGACGCGACGGTGGGCCGCAACCACTTTCCGATCCGGTACGGCGTCCGGGTCAGCAGCTTTGTCTACGGTGGGTTTGTGCTGGCCTCGGCGGTTGTCGTCGGCGCCGGGATTGCCGCTGGAAGCCTGCCGACAGCCGCCGCGTTTTGTGCCATCCCGCTGGCGGCAGCCATGGTTTCTTTTGTGGGCTCGTTAAGGCACGCGGCTGCGGTTGAACGGCTGGTCCCGTTTCTTGGACTGAACGTTGTTGCGGCGCTGCTGACCCCGACTGTTCTGGGGCTTGCGCTCCTTCTGGGGTAGCTCTGTTCGGCGGCCAGTTGGCTCGGCCCGGGTGGGGATTAGGGTAGATTCAGACCCGCCAGATACTCATATCGCTTCATGAGTTTGAAGGCCTCGATATCTTTGCAGCCGTTGCTGTCGATAACCTCGGTGACTTCGGACCGGGCGGAGGACGCCAGCTCGGCCATCGCTTGGATCAATCCAGCCTCGTCGAGTTCAGGCTGCTTGCTCTTGACGGTCTCCGTGGCGCGGCGCGTCACCGACTTAAGGTTGCGTTCAAAGTCGGCCACCTGATCTTCTGAGCCGCCGCACAGCTGCTGAGCCTGCTGAGCGCCGATAAACTGCTGGTAGACAAAGTCTTTTTCCGTGCGGTACTTGTTCTGCCCGATCGCGTGCAGCTCAAAGCCCACGTATCCCACAACGACCACAACGGCCAGGACGCCACCTAATTGCATCAGTCCGCACCCATAAGAAAGAGCATCTATCCTAGCGCCAAAACTGGCGCTTTTTAACCACGATCAGGCTGGCCTGCTAGCGCTGCAGGGCCAGCTCAGGCTCGTCGGGGTTGAGCCGAATCATTTCTCGATTGAGGACGCCCGCAATAGATACCCAAATGCCGTAGGGGACAAACAGCAGAGCCGCGAGGCGCTGCTCGGGCAGCGTGATCGCTACGAACAGCCAGATCATGGCCCACATCGCGCCGAGGTCAACGAAGGCCACCGTCATCTGCTTGCGGCCGAAAAAGAGGTAGGACCACAGGCCGTTACACACCAGCTGGGTGCCCCAGATGCCGATCGCCAGCCACTCGCGCTCCTGCCAGACCAGCCAGCCTGCGTAGCCGATCATGGCGTAAAGCGGCGTCCAGACGACCGGGAAAACCCAGTCGGGTGGCGTCCACGAGGGCCGGTTGAGGGCGTTGTACCATTCGCCGGGTTTGAAGAGGCCGCCGGTGGCAGCCGCGCCAAAGACCAGCACTGTTATGATGATGCCTGCCGTCATGCTGTCGTCCGATGGCTTTGACTTTCAACAGCTTAGCATCACATCACCCGCCGCGTGACGATGACGCGAAGCGCAGGACTGAGCCCTGTTCACAGAAGGAACCGGAATCTAATGACCCAAAATCGCTGTTTTGTGACTCACCTTGAGTGCTCGATGACCGGCCAGCATTACCCGGCGGGCGAGCTCCATGGCCTGTCAGAAGCAGGCCGCCCGCTGCTGGTTCGTTACGACCTCGAAGCCATGGCGGCAGCGCTGGACCGCGACGCTCTGACCCGGCAGCCCGATCGAAACGGGTTCTGGCGCTACCGCGACCTGCTGCCGCTGCGGGATAGCGCAAACATCGTCAGCCTCGGTGAGGTGATGACGCCGCTGGTTGAGCTTGACGGCGCGCGTCTCGGTTTGCCGACGAAGGAGGGCAAACTGTGGGTGAAAGACGAAGGAAGGCTTCCCACCGGTTCGTTTAAGGCGCGCGGGCTGGCGGTTGCCATCTCCATGGCGCTCGAGCTCGGCGTCACCCGCGTCGCCATTCCGACCAACGGCAACGCCGGCGCCGCGCTGGCCGCCTACGCCAGCCGCGCCGGCATGCAGAGCACGGTGTTCTGCCCGGACGACACACCGGCGATCAACGTGCAGGAAATTGCGCTGCAGGGAGCGGATACCTGGCTTGTGAACGGCCTGATCAACGACTGCGGTCGTATCGTCGGTGAGGGCAAAGAATCGATCGGATGGTTCGACATCTCGACGCTCAAGGAGCCCTATCGGATCGAAGGTAAAAAAACGATGGGTCTGGAGCTGGCGGAACAGCTCGACTGGACCTTGCCCGACGTGATCTTTTACCCCACGGGCGGCGGCACCGGCCTGATCGGCATGTGGAAAGCGTTTGCCGAGCTTAAGGCGATGGGCTGGCTCAGCGGAACGCTGCCCCGGATGGTGGCAGTCCAGTCCACCGGCTGTGCGCCCATCGTCAAAGCCTGGGAGGCGGGTGAGGAGCACGCGCCGGTGTGGGAGGGCGCCGAGACCGTGGCGGCCGGCATCCGAGTGCCGGTGGCGGTCGGGGATTTCCTGATCATCCGGGCGGTGAATGAGAGCGGTGGCTTTGCGGTCGCGGTGGAAGACGAGCACATCATGCGCTGCCGGGATCGGGTCGCCGCCGACCAGGGGCTGCTGCTGTGCCCCGAGGGCGCGGCCACCTACGCCGCCTATGAAAAAGCGCTGGCGTCGGGGCAGGTCTCCGCGCAAGACAGAGTGGTGCTCTTTAATTGTGCGACCGGGCTGAAGTATCCGATGCCCAAGGTGACCCAGGCACTCGATCAACACAAGCCGCTGGACTACGCCAGCTTCGGCTGAGCACGGCCCAAACCCGCAGCAACCATGCGGTTCACCAGCCGATAGATCGTTTTGCCGGGTTGCCCCAAGGCGTAACGCGGTTCTGGCGGGTAGCGGTTATGAACCCTACGACACAGCCATCGCTCCCGCTCCAGGTCTTTGAGGCTGAGAGCGAGCGCGCGCGCCGTGATGGGGGAGAGCAGGTGCCTCAAGTCGGCAAATCTTCGTTCGTCATGGCCGGTAGCCAGGACGAGGGGCAAGGTCCATTTCCGGTAACCGAGCTCACGATGCCTCCAGGCGTTCAGGGTCTGATGAACATCAGCGCAGGTTGTAGCCAGGTCGACTGCGTCTGGTTCCAGCAGATATTCCGGCCTCATAGGGTGGCCGTGCCCCTGGTTTCGTCGAATCAAGCCGAGGTCAGCCAGCGCCTGGAGGCTGGCGCTGAGCGCGCTGCGGCTGCAGCCAAGCGCTTTGGCAAGCGTGACAAACTTCACCTGTGGATGCTCGTGGAATTGCGCAAGGAGCGGCACGTTCCAGCGGCGGTGCGTCAGGCTGATGAGAAGTGTGAGCTGCAATATTGAGCACCCCTTGTGGTAAATAAATATATCAAGTATAAAAATGGTACTCAATTCGAGCGAAGGACGAGCACATGGGTGATGCAATAGGTTTCGACGGTGGCCTGACGCTGTCCATACCGGTTTCGGATCTGAATCGCTCTGTCGCCTGGTACCAGGATGTACTTGGGCTGAAGCTGATCTATCAGATGGACCAGCTAGGGTGGTGTGAGCTGGCGTCGCCGGTGGCTCGGGTAAACGTTGGTCTGAGTCAGGTAGAGGCCGTGAAACGCGGCGAAACCACGCCGACCTGGGGTGTGTCCAATATCGAGGCCGCGCGAGATGCGCTGGTGGAAAAGGGCGTAAAGCTCGATGGGGAAGTGCAGGTGATCGACGGCATGGTCAAGCTGCTCGGGCTGTTCGACCCGGACGACAACGCCATCATGCTGTACCAGGACATCTCCGAAAGCTGAGACGGCCTGTCTTTGCGGGCGCGATAGCGATTCCGATCGCTTACAATGGCGTTTTGCAGGCTGAGGGACCGGTTTGGGGACTGGACTCTACGGTGCGCTGAATCGGGGTCCGTTTGCCGCCAGCTTCAGCGCAAAACTTCTTTTTGTCGCCGTGTTGGGTGCAGTGCCGCTGCTGGTCGGAAGCCTTGCGGCGGTGCTCGCCGATTTTGGCTCTTCAGCTCTGGAGGTTGGCGCGGTAGCAACCGGCGCATTGTTGTCGGTGTTGACCTGGCTGATCCTGATCAAGGCCCTGGTGCGCCCGCTGGCGCAAACCCGTGACGCGCTGGAGCAGTACGCCAGCAAGAAGACCCTTCCCCAGCTGCCGACTGACGGTCGCGACGAGGTAGGCCTAATCATGGCCCATACGCAGCGCAGTACCGCCCTGCTGGAAGATGCCCGGCGTCAACGCCGAACCGACCGCACGACCGATCCGATTACCGGGCTTATTAACCAGCGCTCCGCCGTGCGGCGGCTCGGCCAGGACATCCTTCGCGCGGCCCGCGACGGCCGGCCGCTGTGCCTGGCGATGGTGGCGATCGACAACATCGAAGAGCTGGCTTCGCAATATCCGCAGGAGTCGCTCGATGAGCTGAGCAGCAGCGTGTCGGAGACGATCGTCAAGGTGATCCGCCGATCGGATTGGGTGGCAAGCCACGGCAACCACGATTTCCTGGTAGGGCTTTGGGGGGTCAAGGCGGATGCTGCTCTGACGGCATTGGGCCGGGTCGCGACATCGCTCCGGGATAATCCCTCTCGCCCGGTCACGCTGAGCATTGGTATTGCGACCGTGGCCTCCGATCAGGCGCCCGACGTCGCGATAGGAAACGCGAGCAACGCCATGTATAAGGCTCGCACGGCCGGTGGGAACCGGATTATTGTCGACCTCTAAGGGGCCTTCAGGCGGGTGGGCCTGAGGTATCGGCTAGAGCAGGATATTCAGAACGCCGGCACTCAGAATGACGATCCAGGTGAGCATGGTGCCGTAAAGCCTACCGATGCTGACGCCGGCGGTACTGCTGAGGCCCAACGCATGTAGGACGCGCGCGAGCACGAGCGTTCCGCCGAGCGCGTGGAGCATCGCGGCCTGCGCGCCGTTGAGCTCCAGCAGCAGTAGCAACACGAGCGCCAGCGGCACGTATTCAACCGCGTTGCCCTGAACCCGGATCGCCTTACTCAGGCTCGAATTACCACCATCACCAATGCCGATTCCGCCAGCGCGGCGCATCATGGCCACGCGAAACGACAGGTAAATCACCAGGATTGCCAGTACGCCGGCATAAATGGCGGTAACCGGGACCAGTTCAATCATGCGAGAAAGTCAGACCAGGGGCCGGTGATCGCCACGGTGATACCGGGCTTCTGGATGTTGGCAAACAGCCACTTCCCATCGGGGGAAAAGCAGGCGCCACACCATTCGGAATCCATAAAGTTGCCCTTGAAGCCGTTTCGCTCACCCTTCAGGCTAACCTGGTTGCGGGCGATCGGCTTGAGCTTCCCGGAGCGGGTCAGGCCGAGCAGCATCTGGCCCATCCGGTCGCCGTCCTCGCAGATCACCACCGCGCCGTTGGGCGAAACCGTCAGGTTGTCGGGATGTTCCATGGTGCTCTTGTCGCGGGTTTCGTAGAGCTTGCGCACCGTCTGGTTTTCAATGTCGTGCACAAAAATCTGCCCGAGCCCGTCATCGCCGCCGTTGGTCGAGGAGAAGTAAATCTTGCCGCCGTCGAACCAGCAGCCTTCCAGCCGGCTGAACGCCGTACCGCCCGAGAGCAGTCCCTGGCTGATGACGCCGGAGCGGTCCTGGTGGAAAGGATTGGCGTGTCCTCGCTGCGGATCCTCGATGTCCACCCAGACCACGTCGTAGTCACGGTCGGGCACCCCGCGGATCATCTGCTCCCGCCCGGCCACGCGCATCATCTGGAGCCGGCCGCCTGCATGCAGGTCCTCCGGCCGGTTGGGGAGAAAGCGATAGAAGCCGGCGGCGACGTACCGGTCTTCGGTGAGATAGCAGGCGCCGCTCTCCGGGTCGACGGCCACCGCCTCATGGCAGAACTGTCCCATGTCTTTGATCGGCCTGGCGTCCGAAAAGCCCTCCGCGGGAACCTCGAACACAAATCCGTGCTTTCGTTGCAGCTTGACGGTGTTTCCCTGCACAATCAGACCCGGATCAACGCAGTCTTCCTCGCAGCTCAGCCAGGTACCCCAGGGAGTGGGGCCACCGCAGCAGTTGGTCAGTGTGCCGGAGAGGCTGACGCGGTCGTCGAGCAGCGTACCGTCAGTCGGGTTGATGCGCAGGGTTGTGGTGCCGCCGATGGCGGCCGGGTCGTAGGAGTGCTCAGCCGGCCCGATGGCGCCGGTGTCACCCACCATCTCGTGGTTCCTCACCAGCACCAGCGCGTTGTCGCTGGCCGAGACGACGGCCATACCGTCATGCCTGCCGGGTGTCGGACGTCCGTCGGCCATCAGATCGTTGCACCAGCCCAGCGTGTGGTACCGAAAGCCTTCAGGCACCCTCAGCAGGTCCAGTCCGGTAACGGTATCGCGAGCGCTCTGCAGATCGTTTGCGGCACTGCCAGCGCCGGCGGTCATGGCCGCCGCGAGGCCGCCGGTTCCGATCAGGAAGTTTCGTCTGTTCAGCATGGGTTTATCGCCGATAAAGTAACGGATATTATCGCAGAGACCTTGATGTTTATGTGACTGCAGAACATTTGTCACTTCCTGTCGAAGATCGTCAAGCAGGAGAGCAGTCCAGCGGCCTTCACCAAAGCTGGGACTAGAACCAGAAGGGCAAATAAACTGCAACACCGTGGCTCTAGCGGTACCATCAACCTACCGATGTTTGGTTGCAGGATCAGCCTTCCGAGGATCTTTTTTGTTGTCTGGCGCCACCCTGATTTTTCCGCCAAGCCCTGAAACCTGTGCGCTCCGGCTGGCGGGCCATCGGAGAACTCGATGCGTCACGGCGAAGTGCTGGCCGAAATCGCGTTTGACGGGTCCTTTCCGCAGGACATCGCTGATAAGATGCGCCGAACTAGGTTCACGTAACCCGTCCGATTAATGCCCTACAACACGAAAATTCCCGGCCAGGTTTCCGAGTTTCAGCTTCGCGCGATTGAAGTCGTCGCTTCACTGATACCGTCAGGCGGCCGCGTGGTTGAGGTGGGGTCGCTGTTTGGGCGCTCGAGCTGGGCTTGGGCAAAAAGCGTTGATCCTACGGTGACTGTTCATTGCATTGATCCGTGGGAAAAAAACCTCGGCGTACGGGCAATGGAGCGGCGCCTGGGGATTACTTATGGCCTCGATTCGTTTTTGCGGTTTACCAAGGACTGCCCGAATATTGAGGCTCACCAAGGATATAGCCCAAAAGACTTTTCCGACTGGACGTCCGAAGTAGACCTGTACTACGAGGACGCGGTTCACACCGACCCAATGCTGGCCCGGAACCTTGATTTCTGGACTGAAAAACTCCGTCCCACAGGCATTATTTGTGGCGACGATTATCGGCCTCGATTTCCGGATGTTATGGCCGGTGCAGAGCGCCTCGCAGAGCGCTTTCAACGTCGCCTGCTGCGCGTCGATTTCTTCTGGTGCCTGTTACCTGCGGAAACGGATCTGCCCGGCGTGAACGCGGTGGCCGCTCAGCTTAAAGCAATTGCGGATGAAGCTTTGGCGGCGAAACGCAAGGAAGGTCTAAAGCTGGAATTTGGGTATCGTATACCCATAGAGACCGCGGTTGCTGGCGAGGAGCTGGCGATGCCCTGTCGCGCCGTGAATAACTCGGTAGACGCCTGGCCGCACGACTCCGGTGAATCGGTAACGGCCCGTTTGCAGATTTTTCCGGTGGGTTCTCCGGAGGCTTGTCGGGAGATCACCGAAACACTTCCGGCGACGCCGCTCAACTTTGACGTGCCCGTCGACATCGATTTACGAGTACCGACAGCGGGACTGGAGGCCGGCGAATACCGACTGTTATTTGACATTCTAGATGGTTCTGGATCGCCGCAGATCCACAAGGATGCAAGCCGCACCCGCGGAGCAGTCTTGACCCTCACCGCTCCGCCGGCCATCCCGCCCCGCAATCCGTTGGTTGATCCAAAAACCGCTGTCGGCGACTTCTCGAGTGTCGCGTATGCCGACAGTCACGGTGCCTTCGATCGGTATCTTGGCGCGGGCATGCTTTACTACACGCTAGGTCAGATCGTCCGCTCTCAGGTCTCAGTCTGCATCGGGTCCGGCGGCGGTTTTGTCCCGAGCCTAATGCGGCGCGCGCAGCTGGACGCCGGTATCGAGCCTGCGTCAACAATCTTGATCGACGCCAATCTCCCGGATTTGGCGTTCGGCAGTCCCGGCGCGGCAGGCGGGTGGCTGACAGACGAAAACCGCTTTCTAGAGCGGGAACAGGATATTCAGGTGCTTTCCATGCTTTCCGCCGACGCGGCGCCGCTGCTCGCGGCGGAAGGCCTTCGCATCGATCATCTGCACATCGATGGGGATCACTCGGCCCGGGGCGTGCTGGCTGACTATTCCGCCTACTCGCCCTTGCTGAGCGATCGGGGGGTTGTGACGTTCCACGATCTGCGTCTCAAAGGCGTCGAAGAGGCCCTGACCGAAATTATCGGGAACAACCCGCATCTTGAGTTTCTCTCTTTTCCCGAGATTGGCAGTGGTACGGGCATTTTGCGCAAGAGACTGCCGGCGGATACGCCGCGTCTTGGACAGACACGATCTCAGCTTGCCGACTCCGATCGAAAAACGGCTGTCAGTCCTGATGCGGCGACGGCATCCGCGTCAGAAAGTCAGATCAAGGCTCGCTTCGAGCGCTGGGATTATCTCGATACAAGAACCTACCAGTCCAGATACCGATTGGTGGCGGACTGGATTGACGACGCCGACAAGGCGGTTGTTGAAATCGGAGGCTTTCCCAACTCCATTGTGGGCTTTCTTTCCCGTTGCAAAAGGGTTCACGCCGTGGAGCCTTACTTGACGGACAATTTTCGCCAGACAATCAGCGAGCGGGCCAAGCAGCAGGGCTCTGATCTGATGATTCACAACTCGAGCGTCGGTGACTTAAAGCTGGATGTGCAGAACCTCAAGCCCTACAACTTCGTTTGCCTGGGGCTAGACATCTCTTCGGCGGCCGAATCCGTGGCGTCGATGGAAGCGTCCCTGCATGGGCTTATTGAACTGATTACCGAAGCTGATCTCGCAGCGCTGGAGATTCCCCGTTTTCGCCTGTCGCTGAAGACCTTCTCCCACCTGAAGTCGATTATCGAACCCGAGGTGCTTCACGACTTTACGATGGACTTTTCCGGTGATCCCGTCGCCGATTCGTATTACGTCAAAGACGAACGGGCGGTGCGGCGGGTGATGCTTCTGAAAGCCGACGCCGGGTTTGACCTGAACCGGCCGGCAACTCAGGTCCTACTTCGAAATGCTGCACAGGACTTGTTTGACTCGATTGCCGAAGCCGAAAAGCCGGCAGATACCAGCTACAAGCTGGGTGATGAAATCCAGTTTCAAGCTGGCGGCAACGCCGACCCGTATCTGCGCGCGGGGTGGGTCGGTCGGGAAAGGCACCACTCCTGGATGCAGGGTGAGGAGTCTTGGATGGTTATGGTGGTGGATGAGCTCAAATCGCTTCGGCCTGACCAGAGCCTTGAGTTGCTGGTCCGGGGCAGGCCGTTTGTGGTGCCCGGCAAACACGAAGAGCAAACACTGACGCTCCGCGTAAATGGCACGGAGGTGGGCACACTTCGGTTGAAAGAAGCGACCACGGCCAGCTTTACGATCCCGATGTCAGCCATCGGCTCTGAGCGGATCCTTCGCCTATGTTTTGCCCATCCAGATGCCCGGCGACCGGTGGAGCTCATTGAGGGCAGTACGGACAAGAAGATTCTCGCGTTTGCAACTCAGGCAATGACTTTGAAGCTCAATGGCTGACGACACCAGCTACTCCGGTCCGGCCGGGTTCATTCACGTTCCCAAGTGTGCCGGCACGTCAATTTTCGCCGCCGCTCGCGACGCTTTGGGCGCAGATGAGGTCTATCAGCACGGCGTTGAGGCGCCGTATGCGATGTTTGAGGCCAATGCGGAAATACTGGCGAGCAAAAGATTTATCGGAGGACACTTGACGCTTGAGGAAATGGACCTGGTGCCGGGCGAGAGAAAACTCTTCATGGTTATCCGTCAGCCCATTGAGCGGGTGATCTCGTATGCAAATTTTGTCGCCCGCCGACCCAAAAACGTGCTGTATGAATCGATCGCAAAATCGGACTACCACACTTTTCTCGAGCGGTGTCTTGAGATCCTGCGTACGCCGCGGGCACCCAGAAGGCTTACGGTCAACGCTCAGGAGGTCGAAAACGGAATCTGCCGACGTCTCGGCTGCCGTAATGCCGCGGAGGCACTGGAGCTTATCTCCGCCCGTAAGATCAAGGTCTTTTTTCAGGAGCAGTTGGCTCCCTCGGCACTAGCCGCGTTTCTCGGTATCCAGCAATTTGAAATTCCGCAAATGAATCGCGCTCGCGGAAAGTTCCCCGTCTGCTCCAGCGTATGGATGCGCATCTGGGAAATGAATAGAGAGGATACTTTGCTATACGAAGAGCTGCTACGCCGCTCTAGGAGCCAGCCCTCGCCGTCCTAGAGCATTCGTCAGCCGCGCTTGGCGGCGAGCAGAGTGGTAACTTTCTTAAGGTTGTCTTTCGCGATACCGCTGAAGTCCTGGGAGGGGTCGTCGGTCAGGCGCGATGTGTCGACCTCAGCAAGCGTGGCTTCCGCGAGAGTCCACTGCTCGTGTTCAATGGCGCACTTCGCTGCGGCAGTTTTCATCACCTCTTGGGCTGGCTTGGGCATTTTTTCGCGAGCGAGGGTCAACAGTTCCCATTTTTGATCGAAAGGCAGCTGCTCCAGATCCACCTGGCATTGGTCTAATGGTATCGGGCGCAGTAGCTCATAGTAGGCGGATGCACCCTTGAGAACCCCACAATAGCGAAAGTAATCTCTAAACCACTCCATCGTGATGTGGATCCAGTACTCATTGAAATGAACGTAGTCCTGCTGCACCAGCACCGACCGGTCGGGCTGCAGGCAGGGAAAGAACTGTTGAATTACGTGGGTGTTCAGGCGCCAGGATTTGGCAATATCAACAAATAAAATTTCGACCGGCTGCCCATCCCACTGCCAAGTGAGAAAGTTACCTTGGTTGATAACCACGTACTCAAGGTAGTCGCGCAGATTTCGGATAAACGCAGGAAGCAGGTTGCCGGTGGCGTTGTCAACGGGGACGTTGCCTAGAAACTTTTCATAGCCTCGGTAGCGGAAGAGATCAAACGAATAGATCGATTGGATCTTCATCGATTCGTTTAACTCTGGGTTGTCCTCGAGCCCCCGGCTGAAGCAAAATGTGGACGCTCCGAGTAGCGGCCCCAGATCGACGATTTTTCCCGCTCCGCTGAAGCGGTCTCGCGCCAGGGCGTACAGCAACCCTAGCTCATAGGGCAGAAGCATTGACGGAACGATGTTGGAGGCGCGATGCCCCCGGAGCGAATACAACTGGTGAGATTGGACGCTTACCCCTGCTTTGAGCAGTCCTATTTCACCGCTATGGCGATGCCAAAACTCCTTTTGTGCGATGTCCAACGATCGCCTCCAATCTGCTTAGGGTCTGGGAACTCTGAGCCCTGCGGAACGCCACGCGGCCTATGGGCGGGCGCTATTATACCGAGATGGATGCGCGTGAATATGGCTCGCGTCGACTTGCCGCTAACCAAGCAATCGCCTGATTTCGAGTTTGAATCGATCAGGGCTGAATGGTGCCGCGGCCCGCTCGCATGCCTCTTTCATGGAAAGCGCCACCTCGTCGGACATCCCTTTGACCGCCGCCCTGATACCGTCCGGGCCGAGATCATCCGGCGCAATTAGGGCCGCGGTTTTTCCTTCGCTTAAGGTTTCCTCAAGACCTCCGCTGGCAATGCCAATTACCGGCTTCCCCGCTGCAAGCGACTCTACCGGTGAGATGCCGAAGTCCTCGTCCTCCGGCAGGTAGATCGTTGCACGACAATTGGCGATGAGGGAGGCAAGCTTCTCGTCCCCCAGCCAGCCTGTAAACATGATGTTGTCGCTGCCTTCGGCCATCCTGGTCAGTTCTTCGTATTGTGAACCACCGCTGGCAACAATCAGTTTTTCCTCTGGCATCGCCTGAAAGGCGCGTACTATCGACGCCACGTTTTTGTAGGCCTCAAGCCTCGCGGTGGAGAGGAAGTATCCGTTACTTGGTCGCCAGGCAAATCGGTCGACTTCTACCGGCGGATAGACGACGTCAGATCGCCGGCCCGTATACTCCTGCACCCGGGCCTGGATGGTGCGGGATATTGTGATCGTGTCCGGGATGTAAGCCAGCCCCGCTGACATCTGTCGCCGTACGTATCGGACCAGTAGATCAAAGGCGGGTCGTTTCCAGAATTCAAGGCGCCCCCGATAGTAGTTTCGAAGGTCATAGGCGAATCTGGGCGGGGAGAAACAGAAATACGCGGCTTGGGATTCCGGTGAAACCCGGCGCGCGGCGATTGGCGCGTAGGCTCCGGCGAAGACTACCCGTTCCTCGGCCCTTGGCCGCACGTTAGCGCGGGCGAGCTGAAATGCACATTTTGCAGCGAGTGCCACCGGCGAGGTGGCACGGATACCGAGATCTGTGACCGGCACACCGGAAAACCACTGATCGGCCCGGTCCGGTTGATCCTGTCCTCCAATAATCAGGTGAGGGTCATCGAGCGAATCCAGCAGGTAGCTCAGGGTCCGTTCGGCACCCCCGAACACCCGCAGGTAGTCGTACACCACCATCGTCACGAGATTTTTCCGCGGTCCGAGTTCACAAAAGAGATATAATCAGCGGTTTGTCTTATCATGCCTATCCGCCGGCGCCATGGCCGGTGTTCTGAGTTGATCATCTCCTATGAACCGTTCCAACTATCCTGCGCTGTTGGGTTTTCGCACCTATACGGACCTTGTGTCCGAAGCCTCGCGGACGTACCTCAGCTTTTTCTGGTGGCTGGCTGAGCCGGCTTTTCAGCTAGCCATCTACTACCTGGTTTTCGGTTTGTTGCTAGGTATTCGGACGGAGAATTTTCTCGCGTTTTTGCTTACCGGGATCATCGCCTGGCAGTTGTTCAACCGCTTGATCATGAATGCGTCTGCGTCGATAACCAGAGGTGTGGGTATTTACTCCAAGGTACCGATCAACAAGTTGTTTTTTCCAACTGTTGCCCTGTTGTCGGACCTGATTAAACACTTGGTGGTGCTTCTTGTCCTGCTCGGGTTTCTGCTCCTCACCGGCTATTCGCTTGGCGTTGCGCTGGTATCGTTACCCTTAGTCGTACTGACGGAGGTCATTCTCGCTGCGGCAATTGGGTATTGGGCAGCTCTGCTCGTGCCGTTTGTACCAGATCTGTCTATCGTGATCGCCACCATTTTGATGGGTCTGATGTTCGCTTCGGGGATTTTCTATGACGTATCCAATCTGTCGCCCGAGATTCAGAGTGTGTTTTACCTCAATCCCATGGCGGTGTTAATCAGAGAACATCGCAGCGTGCTGCTCAGCAATCAGTTCCCCGAGTGGCAAGCTCTCGGCATCATTGCGCTAGTCTCTGCAGTCCTTATTTTTGCCGCGGCGCGTTTCGAACGTCGCTTCAGCCAGCATTATATTCGTCTGGTCGTCTCCTGATGAATGACCTGCTTCTGAGTTTCACTGACGTCAGCGTCAGCTTCAAAGCTCGATTTCGGTTCGGCGCCCGTGAGAAGCTGGTGCTCAAGGACGTCAATTTCAGCGTGGAAAGGGGCCAGTCTATTGGTGTGTTAGGCGGCAATGGGGCCGGGAAAAGCACATTGCTGGCGCTGGCGGCAGGCATCCTTGGTCCCAACTCAGGAACCGTCAAGAATCATAATGCGGAGGTCGCGTTGTTGTCTCTCAATCTTGGGTTTGATGCCATACTTAGCGGTCGGATCAACGCCACGATGAGCGGCCTGCTGCATGGACTTAAGAAGGCTGAGGTGGCTAGAGTCCTTGAGGAAATCAAAGAATATTCAGGCCTTGGAGAGAGTTTCGAACAGCCGTTATACACTTACTCGGCCGGAATGCGTGCCCGACTGGGATTTGCGATCAGCCAATTTGTCTCGCCGGACGTTTTGCTGATCGATGAGGTTTTGGGGGTTGGGGATCAGGAGTTTCGGGACAAGTCGTCCCAGTCGCTGCGCGAGCGCATCCGGCGGGAAGATCAGGCCGTCGTTCTAGTAAGCCACAACGCGATCACGCTGGTTGATCTTTGCAACCGGTTCCTGTTTGTCAACGAACAAACCGTGCGGGAGGTCTCCGCGGAAGAACTAAAAGCGCTTCAGGACCTGGCCAGCGTAAGGCGAAAAGAGTCGGCTGAGGCCGTGCAAGAGGGATAGGGGGCGAGGCGTGGCGCAGGTTTACATCAAGATCACCGATCGGAACTGGATCATCGAAAGGCTGGCGGCAGAGCTCAGTCAGCGCCTGGGATATGTGGAATATGGCACCCGCGATCCGCTCAAGGAGCCCACCATTTGCTACTACATGACTTACTCTGCGCTCCGGGGAAGACCTGCGGGAAGATCTTCCATGGCTTTTTTCACGCACCTGGAGGAGGAGCCTGCGGCACGGCAGCTTTTCCTGGATACCGCGCGGAAAGTCGACCACTGTGTCTGCATGTCCAGGCCGTACCATAAGTTTCTCAATGAGAGCGGCGTTAGCGACGTCTCGACCATCATTCCGGGCATCGATTTTGACCAGTACCAGGCCATGCTGCGAGTCGGCATAGTAGGGCGCACCTACCACACCGGTAGAAAAGGCGAGGCGCTGGTCGACCAGCTAAGCGATCTACCGGGCATTGACTGGCATGTCACCGGGTCCGGCTGGCCGGTCCCGGGCCGTTTCGTGGCCCACGATGACATGGCGGATTTCTATCGGTCCATCGACTATCTACTGGTGCCCGCTGTGTACGAAGGAGGACCAATGCCGCTGCTGGAGGCGCTGGCCTGCGGCACGCCGGTCGTCGCGCCGGATGTCGGTTTTGTCGGTGAATTTCCGCATATTCCCTACGAAAATCAGAACGCCGAGAGTCTTCAAGGAGTTCTGCAGGAGCTGTTGGACAAGAAGCTGGCCCTGCGGTCAAGCGTCGCTGATTGTACCTGGGACCAATGGGCCGAACGCCACGACGACCTCTTTGTGCGCCTGGGCGCTGCACGGCAGGCCGCCCCGCCGCGATCGGCAGGCCGCCGGGTCGGGCTGATTCTGCACGGTTCGGAGAGCACCACGCTGGGTGGGCCGTCAGTGCGCGTTCCCACAACTGTCGATCACCTGAACGATCGAGGTCTCGATGCCCACTTGGTGCCCGCCGGAAAGAACCAGCGCATCCCCGACTCGCTGGGGGTGGCCCACGTCTTCAACGTCTGGTCTCCCGACTCTTCGCTGGCGTGTCTGGAAAGGGTCAGGTGCCACGCAGAGCGCGTGGTGTTTTCCCCAATCTATCTCAACCTCGCGGAGTTCGAGGGCTACCAGCAGTGGCTGCCCCGACTGGCCGCAGCCGCTGGGGATCGCGCCGAACTGGAGGCGGCCATAAAATGGCTGAAAGAGCAAAAGCTCTTGGGGGAGCAGGCGATTGATCGCAATCGGGAACCGGTTCCCGGATACTTCGCCCGCATCACAAGAATGTTGTCTCTTGCAGACCACGTCATCTGTTTAAGTGAGCGCGAGCAACAGTGGCTGCAGGCACTGGGGTTAGACGCCGACCGCAGCTCAATCGTCAGGAATCCGGTAGAAGCTGACCGATTTGCCGGCGCCGATCCGGATCTGTTTCGGCAACGCTATGGGCTGGATCGATACATTCTCTGTGTCGGGCGAATTGAGCCAAGAAAAAACCAGCTGCTCTTGGCCATGGCGGCCAGGGAGGTGGACGCGGTCCTGGTTCTTATTGGCCACGCCGGCGATGAGGACTACATGGCGCAGGTGCTGCGCTGGGGTGGCGAAAAAGTGCGCCACATCGCTCGGCTGGAGCCGGCCGACCCTGTGCTAGCGTCAGCTTTTGTCGGAGCATCATGCTTCGCTCTACCAAGTTTTGCTGAGGGTGCCCCACTTGCAGCGCTGGAGGCCGCGGCAAGCGGTGTGCCTTTACTCGTGAGCGATCGCTCCGGCGAACGTGAGTATTTTGGTGACCTGGCCGAATACTGCGATCCCGCCAGCGTGACGTCAATTGCCAATGGCCTTCGAGCATGCGCGACCCGTGGGGTCTCGCGGGAGCTTACCAAACAGATCTCTGAGCGGTGTACTTGGGCACGTTACATTGAAGGCACGGCGAATGCGTATGATTCGGCGCACACGGTCCCGCCGGTTACGCTGGCAAAGCCGGTCGCCACTCAGCCTCCGGCCGGTGAAGTCTCTGAAGATCTGTGGGTTGACCTGACCACCTGGGTTCATGCCGGCAGCCGGCGCATGACCGGCATCAATCGAACGGAGGTAGAGCTTGCCAGTCGCTTGCAGTACCTACGGGATTGCCGGTTCCTCTGTTGGGTCAGCGCCGAAGTCGGCTTTGTGGAAATCACCGTGGATCGAAGTCTGGAGGAAGCGATTGCCGGCCTCCGGGCTCGGGCGTCGCTCAATCTGGACTGGCCGCAGCTTAACCTGGCCGCCGGAGCGACCCTGCTCGTGGCGGGCAGCGCCTGGATGCAAAACCGTGTCTACACAGGAGATCTGTCGCGCCTCACCTCCAGCGCCATGCTGCGCCTCAGCGTTGTAGTGTTCGACCTCATCCCGCTGCTGTTTCCCCAATGGTACGAGGTCGGGTACAAAGCCGTTTTCGAGAGCAATTTCCGCGCCCTATGCCAAAGTGCATCCCGCCTGCTTTGCATCTCAGAGAACACAGCGAAGGACCTTCGGCTGCTGCTTGATCTTGATGATGACCCGCGAATTACCACGATCGAGCTTGGAGCGGATTTTGCCGAGCATGGTATCGAGCCGGTTGCCGAATTCTCTTTCTCGCGGCCCTTTGTACTGGTTGTTGGTTCCGCGCATCCGCGAAAAAACTACGGGTTGCTTTACAACATCTGGTGTGAGCTCCTGGCGGGAGATCCATCCGGGGTTCCGGATCTGGTGTTGGTCGGTGGTTGGGGCTGGAAGAGTGACGAACTTCAGGATCTGGTGGAAGGCACGCCCGAACTCGCGGGCCGCTGGCATATCCTTTCAAACGTCTCCGATGCGGCGTTAGCGGCGCTGTACGACGATTGCCTTTTCACCGTATACCCCTCGCTTTATGAGGGCTGGGGGCTCCCGGTTGCTGAATCCCTCTCCAGAGGCAAGGTCTGTCTGGCAAGCAATCGAGCCTCGATCCCGGAGATTGCGCCGGGCCTGGTGATCACCATCGATCCTTTCGATGCGCCGACCTGGGCTACAAAAATTACGTGTTACGCGCGCAATACGGCGTTTCGAACCGCCCTGGAACATGAGATTGCCGATCAGTACAAGCCAACCCCCTGGGCCAGCTGCGCGGAAGAACTACTTGGCAAGTTGCCCCCCACCCGGGCGGCGCGCCCAACCTCGCTGCGGGTTTACGCAGGGGATGAACTGCTTTTTTCCCAGCCGGACAGTCGCCGTCTCCTGCTCGACGGCTGGGGCCAGTCCGAGTCGGACGGGGTTTACAGCATCGGGTCTAGCGCCGGCATCGCCTGGCAGCTCGATGGGTTGGAGGGAGACGATTTTGTCGTCCGGCTGAACTACTCGGCCTATGTACCCCGCGCCCAGGCCTCGCTGCGCGTACGCGTTTTCGGTGGTCCGACGTGTCTAGATCACTGGGTGGTAGGTACCGGCGACCGTGTTGAGCGGCAGCTGCGGCTGCCGACCGGCAGCGGGGAACTGAGGTTTGAAATCGAAAACCCCAGGTCGCCCTACATGGTCTCCGGAAAGAACGATTTCCGCCAGCTCGGTCTCAAGCTGCACAAGATCAGCTTTCACCAGGCCGACAGAAACCAGGCCGTAACCGGTTTGTCCCGCCCCGGTCGCCTTGGGGGGGACCTGCTGCGCCCCGCGTTAGACGGGATTGCGATACCGCGTGGAGCCACGCTAACGCCGGGTTGGGGGCTGCACCTGTCGGCGAGTGGATTTGCCGAGATTATCCTCCCGGCGGACGGTCGGGATCAGCAGCTGCTGCTTCGTTTGCGTCGGGCGAACACGGAGCTTCCCGTGCAGGTATTTGCCAATGGCGGAATTGTCGCCGAAGTGCCGGGTGAGGGCGACGCACTGCTTGAACTTCCGGTTGTCGTTTCGGCGGATCTAATCGCCCGTCGCCAACCACTGCGATTGACGGCCATTGTGGCGGGGCCTGATGAGGAAGCGGGCCTCGACGAAGGCCCTTCTCTGGGATTGCTGAGCGTCGTGCGCGAGGGCTGGGTCCTGCCCCACCTGAAATATGAGGGCGGTCAGGATGACGATTTGGGGCTTGAAACGGACGCTGACAATCAAGAAGAAGAGGGCCCAACTGCGGCCCTTGGGCAGGTTCTGCTGGACGGGTGGCACGAACGGGAGCCGGACGGCGTCTGGAGTGCCGGCCTTAGCAGCACGATTCGTTGCCCCGCGAGCCTCTACGCTCGAGGTGGCCTATTAGTGCTCCGGTGTCGGCCGCTTCCGGGGCATGCGTTGCCCCCCGCTGACGAGCTGTCTAATTTTCCTGTTGTCGGCGGCGGGTGGGTCGCCGAGCAGGACTGCTGGTGCATCCGGTTGATGCTGGGCCCCGGTAACGAGGTGGTGAGGCTCCGGCTGGGCTTGCCGCAATCACCTGCGGCCGCCGGCATCTCGGAAGATGATCGCCTGGTGGGGGCGCAGCTTTGCGACGTGCAGGCGGCTCCCGCCGGCGACCACGGTTCCTGGGAGCTACTGGAGGGCTGGCATGCGCCGGAGACGGGTGGGGTGTGGAGCTGCGCTAAAGAATGCTCGCTGGTCGTCTGGAATACCAGCCCGGAGCCGACCGCTGCCCGCGTGACCGCATCCATCGAATGGCTGGGGGGCGCCAAGCGGCCCCTTGAGATCATCGCCAACGGTACCAGCGTTTTTCATGAGGAAGTCGGCGCAAGGGCGGCGGCGCAGATGAAGCTTGAAATCTCGGCTGCGGCCATTGGCCATGCTCCGGGCGTAGTGCTCCAGCTGCGATCCGAGGAACCAAAATCCCCTCGTGAGCTTGGCATCAGTATCGACGGCCGACTTCTCGGTATCCTGTTAAAGAGCATACAGGTGGACTAGCCGTGACAATGGGTTCCCCCGCTACGCCGCTCGCGCCGTCCGTCGCAGACGACGGCGAGCGGCTAGAGCAATTCAGGGCACAGATCGTTTCTCGTTACGACCATCGGGTTCGCACCGAGGGTCAATACACCTCGCCGGTTGAAGATCGGGAACTTCTGGCGGAGGCCAAGCGTATGCCCGAGCCGGTTCCGGGCCCCGTCGAAGCGGCCTCCGCGCTTCATCTCCAGGATTTGCTTAGGTTGGGAGAAACCGAATTTATCGAACAGGCGTACCAGACGATTCTTTTGCGGCCGTCCGATGCCGGTGGAAGGGCGGCGTGCGGGAGTCTTCTGGATCGCGGGTGCTCCCGGCGCGCCGTGCTGGCGATGCTGCGCTACTCACCGGAGGGCCGCAGCCGGGCGCAGCCCATGGCAGGCCTGATTCCTGGAATTGCGGAGCTTGTGGCCCATAAAACTCCGCTACTGGGAGGGGTGCTCCGGTTGGGGGTAAACCTCCTGTTCCTCAACACCTGGATCCGGGACCTGCGAGCCCTTGCCCGACATCGAAACTCATGAAAATTGCGCTTTTTTCGCCAACGCTGGTCAAGGCGGACGCGGTTTCAAACGATGTGTTTGGGACCGCCCAGGCACTCGACGCCGTCGCTGACGTAAAGCTCTTCGCCAACGCCTGGGATCCAGAGCTGACCCACGTCTCGGCATACACCGAGATCCCCGAGTTCATTACCTCGCCGCAGGACCTCGTTGTTATCCATTACTCGATTGGCTTTGAGCCGGTCAACGAGATTGCCCGGCGGCTCCCCTCCCGGACGGTGGTCAAGTACCACAACGTGACGCCGCCTGAGTTTTTCGCCGACTACGACCAGGACTACTTCCGTGCCTGCAAGGGCGGTCGGGATCAGTTGCCCTCGCTCGTCGACGAGCCCTTCGAATTTTTTCTGAGCGATTCTGATTTCAATCAGCAGGAGTTGATCGCGTTGGGTCTGGATCCGGGCAAGAGTGCCGTTCTGGCGCCGTTTCATCAGGTGGACGGTCTCCTTGAGACCCCGTCGGAAGCCGAGCAGGAGGGAACCAACGCCGTCGACCGATTGTTCACCGCCAGCGCGGTCGGACGACTGGCGCCCAACAAGAATCTCCATTTTCTGCTTGAAGTGTGGGCCGATTTTGTTGCAGATTTTCCCTCCGCCGAACTGCGCCTGATCGGGAAGTGTGATGATCGCCTGGATGCCTACCGTCGCTTTCTGGAGTTAAAAGTTGAGCGACTTGGGATCGCTGACTCCGTTACACTGACCGGACCCGTCAGCCTCAGCCGTCTGAAAGCCGAATATCTGCGAGCCAATGTTTTGTGCGTGACCAGCCAGCACGAGGGCTTCTGCGTGCCTGCTATTGAGGCCATGGCTTTGGGGGTCCCGGTGATCGGGTGTCGAGGCACCGCGCTGGATGAGACCCTGGGCGACGCCGGAATCCTTTCGCCTGGAGACGACCCTCGGCTGCTCGGCGAGACGCTTCGGATGCTTGCGGAAAACCCTGAATTGCCGGCGGCGATGGTGACAAAGGGAATACAGCGTTACCGCGCCAACTATTCAAACGAAGCGATTGCCGCCCGTATGGCTGAACTGTTCAACAATCATCTCGGAGCAAATTTTGAGCGACTGGTCTGACAAGGGTCTCGTAGGCGAGGCGTATCTCGGGCTTCTGGGCCGACAGCCGGACAAACGAGGACAGCTTGCCTACATAGCGGCCATGAAGTCGGGCCGATCCCTGGCCAGTATCCTGGAATCGATGGTGAAGTCGGAAGAGTTCCAGGCGCGCTATGGCCGGGTGCTCGCGCAGCGCGAAGATCTGGATCAAATGATCCATATGCTTGCCGCTGGCATTTTTCCGAGCCGGCTGCATCAGCTGCGGCAGCAGCTGGTGGCCCGCCTGCCGGCGGCGCAGAACATCCTGGACCTGGGCGGCGCCTCGGGCAGTTCGGAAATTGGGGCGCTGCTGCAGATGGGTTATCCCCACAAGCCGCAAACGTTGGATATCATCGATCTGCCGCCGGCGGACCGCCTCCTCCCGGCTGCCGAGATGAACCGCGAACTGACCCACGGCAGGACGCGGATACGCTATCACTACCGGTCGATGCACGAGCTGGTAGACTTTGAGGACCAGTCTTTTGATCTCATCTGGTCCGGCGAGACGATTGAACACATCCCGCCTGAGCACGCCGAGGAGGTGTTCTCCCACGCTGCGCGTCTGCTTCGACCGGGCGGCTATCTGGCCCTGGATACGCCAAACCGGGCGCTTACCAGACTGGAAGTGGGGGACGAGGCGTTCATCCACCCGGAGCACAAACACGAATACGAATACCAGGAATTTATCGACCGCTTTGCAATGCCGGAGTTGGAAATTGTCAGGTCCCTCGGGCTGATCCATATGCCCCGGAGCCTCAGGTCGGGCAGCTTCCGATACGTTGAAGCGCTGCTGCAGGTTCCGCTCAATCGGGTGCCCGAACAGTCCTACGCTTTTTTTGTGCTGTATCAGCGAGCCTGACAGCGCCCGGCACGCTACTCGAAGCTGTCCGCAAAAATGGTCGCCGGAATTGTCAGCGTTACCGCGCGCATGAACGTTTCGGAGCCCTGGCTGGTATTCACCTGGTATACCAGGCGACGCAGGGACGTGGCGTCCTGATTGAGGGAAAAGCTGGTCCGGTAGTTGCCGTCGGCAGCGACCGGGTCACCGCCTGTGCCGTTGTCCAGCAATGTTTCCACCTGATTGCCGGAGGCAAACTCCAGCGTTACCGTCGCCGACTGGATCGAGCGCCGGTCGCTAGCAATGTCGACTGCGAGGTTGACCGTCGCGCCGGCGGTAAGCGCTGCCAGCGGCGGATTGAAGACGGGGTTACTGATCGAAACATCCAGCGCCGAGGTACGCGAGGAAACGCGCTTGAACTGTGGCCAGGGCGAGCTTTCCCGGTCGGAATTCCCTATGGACCAGATGTTCACGAGGCCGTTGTCGATAGCGCTGCCGCCGTTACTGGATTCCCCCGTGACCCAGATGAGCTCCGGCGTGCCGTCAAAGTCCAAGTCTTCAAAGGCCGGTGCGCCGATCACCAGCGTAGATCCAGTGGTGAAGGGGGCAACGTCGAAGCCAAAGGATGGGACCACGGTGCCGTCAGCGTTGATGGCGACAATCGCGAAGCCCACACCGAGCACCATTTCCGGCTGGTTGTCATCATCTACGTCAGCAAGTATGACTGAGCTACGGATTTGGGGCGCTCGGTTGCTGCTCGACGGGAAGTTTGCGGCCACCAGCGGCTGCACAGGGAAACCGGGCAGCAGGGAACCGTTTGCCTCCCATGCGTACAGGAAGCCGGCGAAATCCGCAGCAGCGATCTCCAACTGCCCGTCGTTGTCGATGTCGCCGACCGCAGGTGCTCCGACGATAACGTCTGAGGTTGTTGCGAACACTCCGGTGGGTGAGTTACCCGGGAGACAGGGTGCTCCGTCATTGTTGAAGCAATAGAGGGCTTTGCCCACCAACTCACCGCTGCCGTCACGAAAAACGGTGCCCGTGCCGTGCAACACCTCCATCTGTCCATCGTTGTCAACGTCAGCCGCGGTCGGCGACGCAAAAACCACCTGCTCGATTGGCTGGGAGTACGAGCCGATTTCATCTCCCTGCAGGTTCAAGGCCCGGATGGCGCCGCCTGTGGGGATAAACGTTCGCTCCGGCAGCAGCGGAATGGCTCCCGAGGAATCAGCCCCGATGATCACTTCGGGAAGGCCGTTGCCCAGAAGGTCAGCCAAGGCAGGAGAACTGACGACGGTATCCAGCGATCGAAACGGCCATTCCCACTCATCTTCGTCAATCTGCGCCTGGTCGACGAAGCCAATCGTGTCGGAGGAGTCTTCGTCGTCGTCGCCGACACCGCCCTCGTCGGTCAGCCCATCGTTGTCGTCATCAACCCCGTTGAAACCACCGATGTCGTCTGCCGTGTTGTAGAAAGTCATGGGCGTCAGATCACCTACCGGGTCTTCGTCGAAGCGGCCGTCACTGTCATTGTCTTCATCAAACACGGGCTGAAGGAAGAAACCCTGGCGACCGGGCGGATTGAAAGGCCGGATCAGGTCACCGACGGTGTTTCGCGAGGGGTCCACAGAGCTCGTTTTGAGCGCATAGATATTCTGATCCGTCCCGCCGATGGAAAAATCCAGAACACCGTCACCGTCGATATCGCCAATGGCGGGGCTGCTGAAAAACCCGTCGGCAAACCCGTCTTGGATTGGAGCTCCCCGCCCGTCATACGTGTCCCAGCCGCGCATCAGGAGCTTGAGCGAGCCATCGGCGTTGAGAATCAGTACGCCGCCCTGGCCTACCGGGCCGTCGCCGGTGCTGACGCCGCCGGGGGGATCATCGTTAACGAATCCCCCAACGCCGACGATGATCTCGGGTATTGTGTCGCCATCGATGTCGCCCATCGCCGGTGACGACTGGATGGTGATGTTCCCCAGCGCGGTATTGTTGCGCAGCTCCGGGTTGGCGTAGGCTGGAACCGGTGAATCCACGGGGTTGAAGGCATCGCCGGCAAAGTACTCCCACTCGAGACCGCCGGTCTTGTTGAAGACATAAACGTAGCCTGCCATGTCGCCTATGACGATTTCCCGCTCGCCGTCGTGGTCGATATCCGCGACAAGGGGAGAAGATTTGATGTACCCGCGGGTAGTGGCGGTAGAAAACTCAACCGTTTCGAAAATAGCCGTCACGGTACGGCTCTGATCCATGGGGACTGTTATCACGGCGTCAAACCGCTGTTCAGCGGTGACGTCTCCGTCCCACCTGACAAACAAAAATCCGTCCGGTGCTTTCGCTGATATGGGAACCACTTCCAGCGGGCATGGACATTGCGGATGCGTGTCCCCGCGGTATCCCGTCTCCGAGGCAGCCGGCTGAGTCGAGTCAGCAACCCCGATGTTGTTCCCTATCGTAAGGAAAAAAAAGTCGTCACCCCAGGCTGGGCCCATAGCCAGTGCGAGCAGCACCCAAAACGAGCCGACGGTTCCTTGTCTTTTCACTCGACACCCCAAATGTCCATGTGCGGGTTAATATTAGCCCAGTTTCGTTCAGCAATATTGTCGGACTTCACGGAAACGGCCTGACGTCGGCTCCGTGGAAGCCCTAGCCCGTTTCCCCTGAAGCCTCAATTCTGCATGAAAAATTCCGTTGCCATTGTCGTTCAGCGCTGCCACTCCGACGTGGTCGGCGGCTCCGAGGCGCTGGCCTGGTCCTACGCGCGGCTACTTGCTCCCCTTGCTTCCGTTGAGGTCCTGACAACCAGCACCTCCGACGCGGTGACCTGGGAAAACAACCTGCCGCCGGGAACCGCCGTGGAGCATGGGGTTACCGTGAAACGCTACCCCGTCACCGTTGGAAGAACCGGCTATTGGCACGACATGCATCGGCAGCTGATGTCGATCCTTGAGCGGCGGGCGGCGAAGCGGCAGGAATGGACCATCGGCCATCAGCATGAGTTTGTTCGCCACCAGGGACCGCATTCGGAGCCGCTGCTTGCGGATCTCGCAAAGAATTGGGATCGGTTTCACCGGGTGCTGTTCATCACCTACCTCTATTCGCCGACATTTTTTGGAAGTCTGCAGCAGCCGGATCTAAGCAAAGCCTGGCTCGTGCCCACGCTGCACGATGAGCCCGTGGCGCAGCTCCCGGTGTGGCCGGCCGCCTATCAACGTTTCGAGTCCCGGTTGATCTGGCTGACAGACGCAGAACAGGCGGCGGGCCGGCGGCTTTGGAAAAGCGCCGCGGGCCACGTCGTCGGGATGCCGGTCGAAAAGGCCCGGGTGCCGGCACGAGCCCCAGAGCAGCCGCCCTACTTTTTCTACTGCGGGCGCATCGACGAACACAAGGGGTGCAAACGGCTGGTGGACTGGTTTGACGCCTATCGGCGCCGCCACGGCAGTCAGGCGGAACTGCGACTGGCCGGCACGCTGGCGATGGCTGACCCAAGCGGGCCGGGAATCCGATTTCTTGGCAGGCTGACGACCGAGGAGCTGCAGCAGCAGCTGGCCGGCGCGACGGGGTTCATCCTGCCGTCACGCTGGGAGAGTTTTTCCATTGCTCTGCTTGAGGCGATGAGCCTGTCGGTTCCGTGTTTGGTGGACGGGGCCTGTGAGGTGACCGTGGACCACGTGACCCAGGGTTCCGCCGGCTTCGTGTACCGCTCGCAGCAGCAGTTTGATGAAGCGCTAACGACGGTTTTGCAATCGCCGTTGTCCTCGCGCAGCGACAACAGCCAGGCCGCCCAATATGTCGCCCGTCGCTACGCTCCGAACGTCATCTCGGATCGCCTTGCAACAATTTTGAAGTTGGCTTAAATCCGCGACGCCTCTCCTGTACCATGCGGGCCTCCTCTGAAGCGATCCAATAGCAATGAAAACAGCTTTAGTCACCGGAATCACCGGCCAGGATGGCGCCTACATTTCTCAGCTTCTGCTCGAAAAGGGTTACCGAGTCGTTGGTCTGGTGCCCCGCCGAAGTACTGGCGATGTCAATTTGAACCGGCTGGAGTGGCTGGGGGTCGCGGGCGAAATCGAGATCGCGGACGGGGACCTGACGGATCTGTCGTCCCTGCTGCGCATCGTGGACGACTACAAGCCCGACGAGGTCTACAACCTGGGCGCGCAGTCGTTTGTCGGCAGTTCCTGGCAGCAGCCGGTGCACACGGGAATGGTGACCGGCCTGGGCGCGGTGAACGTGCTGGAGGCTGTCCGCATTGCCCAGCCGGACTGTCGCTACTACCAGGCCTCCACCTCAGAAATGTACGGCAAGATCCAGGAGCCTCAGCAGTCGGAAACGACGCCGTTTTACCCGAGATCACCCTACGCTGCCGCCAAGCTCTACGCCCACTGGATGACCGTCAACTACCGGGAAAGTTTTGGTCTGTTCGGCTGTTCCGGGATTCTGTTCAATCATGAGTCGCCACTCCGCGGGCTGGAATTTGTCACCAGGAAGGTCACAGACGCCGTAGCTAGAATCAAACTGGGCATGGCAAATGAGCTTCGGCTCGGGAACATCGACGCTCAGCGTGACTGGGGCCATGCCCGAGACTACGTCAAGGCAATGTGGCTGATGCTTCAGCACGATAGCGCCGACGACTACGTGGTGGCTACCGGGAAGACGACGTCGGTGCGCAAAATGTGCGAAATCGCCTTCTCACATGTCGGCAAAAACGCCGACGACTACGTGATCATCGATCCCCAGTTTTTTCGCCCTGCGGAGGTCGACATCCTGCTCGGTGACCCGTCAAAAGCGCGGCGTGTCTTGGGTTGGGAAGCTGAAACGTCGCTCGAGGATATGGTCATAGAAATGGTGGAAACTGACCTCCGTCGGCTGCAAAAGACGTGAGTTGAGCATGCGAATTGTCGTTACAGGTGCGAACGGGTTTGTTGGCCGGCACCTGGTAGAGGTACTCCAGTCCCGGGGAGCTGACGTCTGGCGCTGGGTCTACGGGGGCGACACCGCTCAGCTTGACGGCAATACCCGACAGGTCGACTTACGAGACGCTGAATCCGTTCGCCAGGCGCTGGCGCTCGATCGGCCGGAGAGGGTTGTTCATCTCGCAGCCCGCGCTGACGTTGGTGCATCCTTTGCGACTATGGAGGCAACGTGGCGAATCAACGTCCTCGCGACAATGCTGCTTGCCGGCGCCATGACCGAAAGCAAACAGGTTCCCGGAATGGTTTTTGCGGCGAGCGGCGACGCTTACGGCGAGACGTTCAATCAACATCAGCCAGTGTCCGAAGAACATCCGCTTAAGCCGTTGAACCCTTATTCTGCGAGTAAGGCTGCGGCGGAGATTGGTCTCGAGCAGCTTCGCGTGACCGATAAAATGCCGGTTCGAGTTGTCCGCTCCTTTAATTGTGCGGGCCCTGGGCAGGCGCAGGGGTTCGTCGTGAGCGATTTTGCCAGACAGGTGGCGCGAATCGTTTCCGGGTCTCAGGAACCGGTCATCAGGGTGGGGAATCTCTCCGCGAAGCGAGACTTTCTTGACGTTCGAGATGCGGCCGAAGCGTATGCGGACATCGCTATGCTGGACGAATCAAGCTTCTCTGGACCACCACTCAATCTATGTTCAGGCACCAGCCGCAGCATACGTTCCGTGCTCGACGGTCTACTCAGTCTGTCCGGCTGCGATATCCAGGTGGAGACGGATCAAGCTCGCCTGCGTCCATCGGATATCCCTCTGGCCAGCGGTGATAACCATCGCCTGAGGAGTTTGTGTGGCTGGGCGCCAAAACGTCCGTTCGAGCAAACCCTGAGGGACGCGCTTCATGACTGGCGTGAGCGTTCTCAAGCGTAGTGAACCTGCTCTACAACGTTGCGTCCATGGCCGGCATGCGAACCGGTATCGGACGATACTCAGCTGAATTAGCGAATCGCGCACGTTTATGTCCCGAAATCGCCACGGTGGCTGCCTTCAACCAGGGGATTCCGACGACGCTGCCAAAGGCCGAATCGCCAGGTGACAGCCCGGTCAACCGTTTGCGAGGCCGCCTGGCCAGGTGGACACCGGCAGTGATTGGTACGCATTACCTGGCGCGAGCGGCGGCTCACGTTGCTTTACGTCGATTCAGGCGATTCATCTACCACGAAACAAATTACGTCGCGTTTCCGCACCGTGGGCCACTGGTATTGTCTGTCCATGATCTGAGCTACCTGCGTTTTCCTCAGTTTCATCCCCCGGCCAGAGTGCAATTTCTTGAGCGGTTCTTCCCGGACTCCCTGAGACGCGCAGATTTGGTGATCACGGATGCAGAATTTATTCGGCAGGAGTTGATCGACGAGTTTTCGATGGATTCTCGGCGTGTTCGTGCCGTGCCGTTGGGGGTGGACCGGCCGGCTGAGGAAGCCACGTTCAATGGGGATGCGAATACCATTCTTTGCGTGGGCTCCATGGATCCGCGGAAAAACCTGGCGGGGTTTTTTCGCGCCTACGAAACCCTGCCTCGTGAGCTGCGTGCTTCCTTCCCGATTCGCCACGTCGGCCCACCGGGCTGGCCTGACGAACAGCTGACCGAAGCCGTCAGTCGACTTACCCAGCAAGGCCATCTGCAGTGTCTGGGGTTCGTTAGCGATGAGGCGCTCGACAAACTGTACCGTTCGGCAGCGCTGTTCGTTTTTCCGTCCTTCTACGAAGGTTTTGGGCTGCCGATGTTGGAAGCGATGATACGGCGCGTGCCGGTGATCGCGGCAGAGTCGTCTTCAATCCCCGAGGTGCTGGGCAATGGGGCCTTGACGTTTCCCCCGGGTGACGAAGAAGCGCTCAGACACCTGTTGGAGCGCGCGCTGACCGAACCGGGTTTGCGACGCCAGGAAGCAGATCGAGGCTATCGCCAGGCGGTGAAATTCAACTGGGAAACCACTTTTTCTGAGACGCTGGCGCTGTATAAGGAGTTGTCGTTTTAGCCCGGGAAATAGTTCGCAGCAGCTAGGAGATGTGTTCCCGAAACCATTCGTAGGTCGTGCGCAGCCCGTCGTCCAGCTCGATCGTGGGTTCCCAGCCAAGAGACTGAATCTTTCTTGTGTCGAGGCGCTTCCGCGGCGTCCCGTCCGGCTTGCTGGTGTCGAACTTCAGCTCGCCTCGAAAGCCCACCGCGTCAGCGATTTTTGTCGCGAGCGTGCGGATCGAGACATCCTCGCCCGTCCCGATGTTGATGTGGATTTGTTGCGGTTTGCCCAACGCTTCGATTTGGGCCTTCGGTTTGCTCAAAACGACCAGACATGCCTCCGCGAGGTCATCCACATGCAGAAATTCCCGCCGCGCATTTCCGGTGCCCCAAACCGTCACTGAGTCGCGGTTCTCGGCCTTGTGTCGATGAAACCGCTGCATCAACGACGGGATTACGTGTCCGTTCAGGTCATCGAAACTGTCGCCCGGCCCGTAGAGGTTTGTAGGCATTACGCAGCGATAGTCGGTGCCATGCTGACGGTTATAGGACTCACAGAGCTTAATACCGGCAATTTTGGCGACCGCATATGGCTCGTTCGTTGGCTCCAGGTAACCCTGCATCAGCTCCGATTCGTCGATCGGCTGGCGCGCATTCCGCGGGTAGATGCAGGAGCTTCCCAGAAACAGCAATCGTTTGATTCCCGCCCGGAAGCAGCCGTCAATGAGATTGACGGCAATCAAAAGGTTGTTGGTAATGAAATCCGCTGGCTGTGTATTGTTCGCGTGGATACCGCCAACGGTTGCGGCACAGATAACAACCGCGTCGGGAGTGTTCTCAGCCAGATACCGATCGACTGCCGGGGCATGACGCAGGTCCAGGCGGCTTCTTTCCTCACCGAGCACCTCACAATTCGGCCAATGCTTCTCAATTGCCCGGACAACCCCCTGTCCGACCATCCCTTGATGTCCGGCAACGAAGATTTTTCCGATGTTTGGCGCAGGAATCGTCATTTTTTCAGTGTCCTGGAGCGGCAGTTTTGGTCCAAATGCGGCACTTTTTTTGCCGAGCTTCGAGCCGGAAAATCAAATTTGTGCGCGCCGTCACGGAATCGAAAATCTACCACAGAAATTACGTAGCCAATGATTTACTCTCTGGGTCCAACCAAAAACACCAATCGTAGTGGGGTTTGATTGATGAGTGATGTTCAGTCGCCGAAACGGCGCGGATTTTTAATGGGGTCAGCAGCCGCGGTCGCCAGCGCGGGCGCGGTCTCCGCTGCCGAGCCTAAGCAACCAACGATAAGCGGTGGTAGCGACGCAAGACTTTCCACCGTGGTGGAAAAGGGCCTGGGATCGACGGGTGTTGTCGAGCCACCTTTTGCGGTGAAAGCGCTGAACAAAATTGGATTTGGGCCTGCGCGTCGAAGTCTGGGCAACGTGCAAATCAATCCTGATGTGATCCTCTCTTCCGGTTTCGAAGTCCCTGTCAGCAACTTTGCCACCCAGGACGACGTATCCCACTTTTTGGCGCTGGGAAGCACCGACAATGAGCGCCTGAATAACTACGTTGAAGAGCAGCTCAATCCCTTGCCGGAAGACCCCGACTTCCAGAATCGGCTTGCATCGGCGCCGGGTTCGTTCGATACGCTTGGGCTGCCTCTTTCCACAGTTTGGTCGGAGCGAGAGTGTGGGAATTTTTCGGACTATTCTCGTCCGTACTTTGAAACCGAGCGGTTCATGTTCAACGCGGCAACCTACAGCCGCTGGCAGCTGTACTACCAGCTGGTGGATTTCTGGAACGACCACCTGAACATTTTCGGGCGTCTCGACAGAGACACCTACGTTTCCTGGGCCTCCTGGAACCGTGACGTCTTGCGGACTCACGCCCTCGGAAACTTCTATGAGATGATCATCACGTCGGCCAAACACCCGGCGATGCTTCGCTACCTCGACAACTTCGTCAACGGCCGCGGTGGGTCAATCAATGAGAACTACTGCCGCGAGCTCTTCGAACTGCACTGCCTGGGTTCCGAAAACTATGCGGGGAACCTCGGGCAGCGATTCGTTGAGGCCCTCCCGGAAAACCCCTACACGGCGCTGAATGATGAGGATCTAAACTCCCAGGCACTCGGAGCCTTGGCGGATCCATCCCTCGAGGTTGCTCGATTTTACGTTGATGACGATGTCCTGACCGCCGCCCAGGCGATGACCGGCTGGCGCTACGAAGACGAAAACACGGGGAATTCCTGCGGTACAGGGGCGTTCATCACTGACGAACAAGAGCACAACAGTGACAGCACGAAGGCGGTGCTTACCCTTGGCACTTCGGCGATACCTTCCAATCTTGACGCAGAGACCGAGGGACGGTTGATCGTCAAGCTCGCGGCGTATCACCCGGGAACGGCGACCTATGTTGCTCGCAAGCTGTGTACCCGGCTGGTGTCTGACAATCCGCCGCAAAGCCTTGTCGACAAAGCGGCGGCAACCTTCTTTGCCAACCGCAAAGCCGGAGATCAGATCAAGCGGACCGTGCGCACGATTCTGACCTCTGACGAATTTAAGGCCTCGCTGCAGGGTGAAAAAGTAAAGCGGCCTTTCGAATACGTCGTTTCGGCGATGCGTGCCGCGGGCGCGGACTACACGTTCCGGATGAACGACGATACCAGCAACGACTTTATCAACCGCTACAACAATACCGGTCAGCGCCTTTTTGACTGGCGGACACCGGACGGCTATCCCGACGAGCGGGGTCACTGGGAAGGATCTAACAACCTGGTGCAGTGCTGGCGAACCATCGACTGGCTGCTGGATCGGGACTATCGGGACAGTCAGGATCGGGTCATGCGCGTTATGGACATCACCCTGAATAACCTGGCGGGTAATCCTACGCCGCGGCAACTTGTGGAGTTTTGGTGTAACTGGATTCTTGGCTTTACGCCCAGTGGCGGCTGGACGGGGCCCAACTTCACGCCTTACCAAAACGCACCAACGGACGTCGGGCGATCAGCGCTTCAGTTTATTACCCAGCAAGGATTTGGCGGCTTTGGAGATCTTTCGGGCCAAAACGCTGACGCGCCGCTTCAGCCGAGCGATGAACCGATCAATCGTGCCAGCCTGGATACGGACAGCTTCCCCGACTACTGGCATCGCCGCCTGAACGGCATGGTCAAGGTCATTCTTTGGTCACCACAGTTCATGCAGCGTTAAGGATTATTAGCATGTCAAAAAAGCAATCAATCAATCTGCCCCGTCGACGATTCGTCGCCGGAGCTGGGGTGGCCGCTGGTGCGACCGGCGTTGGGCTGGGATTTTCTAACTCGGTCAAAGCCGGTGGTGGTTCGGCGCCAACGAAGCTGCTTGTTTACGTCTTCCTCCGCGGTGGCATGGATGGGCTGAGTTATGTGGTGCCGACCAGTGGCGCTAACTTCACCAACTACGCTGTGGATCGAGATGCGACTCTCATTGATCCAAGCCTTCCGTTAGATCTTTTCGGCTCGGGTTTCGGGTTTCATCCGAACTGCACGGCCCTGCACTCGATCCTGCCTCGCGTGGCGATCGTACAGGCAACGGGCCATCCGCTTGACGCGCTGACCCGCAGTCACTTTGACGCGCAAGAGACGATTGAATTGGGGACTCCCGGTAGTCAGTCCGGTCAGAACGGCGGCTTTTTGAATCGTTATCTGCAGCAGGTCAGCCACAGTCCGAATGCGATTTTTACGGCCTTAGCGTCCAGCAGCAATCCTCCCTCCAGTCTGGCGGGCTACCCGGATGTTGCGACTCTCGATTCGCCATCGAGCTTTACGCCAAACGGAGGCACCTTTGCTGACACGCATTTGATGATGCTGGAGTCGATGTATTCTGGCACCGGAAGCCTCGATCTCGCAGCGCAGTCCACCGTGGACGCGGTCAATCTGATCAACAGCTTTGATCTTGATAATTACACGCCGGCCGGCGGCGTCTCCTACCCCGATACCGGTATCGGCAACGATCTTGCGCTGATCGCTCAGCTGTGGAAGCTGGATCTCGGGATTTCTACCGCGACAGTCGATCGCGGCGGCTGGGATACCCACAACAACCAAAACACGCTCGCGCCCAACTTTGGTTTCGGCGGCAATATTGCTCAGGTATCGGACGCCGTCACCGCTTTCTACCTGGATATTGCCAACGATCCCGTTAAGAACGAGAACGATATCTGCATCGTCATTCAGAGTGAGTTTGGTCGCCAGGTAAGCGAGAACGGAAACGCAGGTACCGACCATGGTTACGGTAATCCCATGACCCTGATCGGGGGGCTCGTTCCCGGCGGGATGTATGGGACATTTCCGGGCATCGCTTCTGACGACCGGATCGGTGACGGTGTAGCGCCGACCACGGACTTCCGGAACGTCCACGCAACTGTTATGGACCGAATTCTGGGCGCAGGGCCGGGCATCGCCAACCAGGTCTTTCCTGGTCTGAACTACCAGCCGGTGTTCTGACGGCGGCCGATTCGCCAGAAACAACAAGGCCGGTCATTGACCGGCCTTTCTTTTTCTGCGCTATCTGCAATTAGGGCAGATGAACAACCTCTTGACTACATCCCGACGTCGCTGGTCCCCCGATCAGCGAGAACCACGGCCGTGCTTTGGGTCAAACGCTGCAGGTTAGCGGTACGCGTCGGCGGGATCGCCACAGATTCACCCTGTCGTATTTCCACATCACCAATGCGGCACTGACCTTCCAGACAGAGAACTATCGACAGACATTTCGGCTGATAGCTGATTGACTGCGGTGAGCGACTGTCGAACAGAGATAATCTGAACTCGCGCAACCCAGCGGGCGGCGCCGACAGATACCTGCTTGCTGCGTCGAACGCGATATGGCGCACAAGCCCCTCGGGATCTACGTGTTTGGGCGTCAGCCCACCGCGCAGCACGTTGTCGGAGTTCGCCATAATCTCAACGCACTGGCCCGCCAGGTACGCGTGAGGAACGTTGGCCCCCTGAAAAATAGACTCACCTGGATCGAGCTTGACAAGATTCATGAACAGGAAAGCCAGCACCCCGCGATCCACGGCCTCCGAATCAGAGTCATGCATTTCTCGCCAGCGGCGTATCCAGTACTGCGGAGTCGTCTGATCGTCGGCCGTGCTGCACCGATCCCACAGCGGTTGAATCCACGAGACGAGCTGGTCCCGATCAGCCGTCATGACCTCGCTGAAGAATTCCTTCAGCCCCTTGTCCTGCAGTACCTGGACGAGGTCCTGCAGCGACTCATAGTCTCGCAGCGCGGCCACGATATCCTCGTTTTTCCGGAAGCCGTAGAGGAGATAGAAGGGGCTGATTGCCAACGCGAGCTCGGGCTTATGGTTGGCGTCTTTGAAATTTCTCTCGGGAGCGTCCAACGCAATTCCGGCCTTGTTCTCCCGATCGAATCCGGCTTTTGCCTCCTCCAGGTTGGGGTGCACCTGAATGGACAGCGGCCTGGCAACGTCCAGCAACTTCATCAGATAGGGGAGCTGGCCAAACTCGCGCGCCGTCGCTTGGCCCAGCCAGCGTCCGGGATCGGCTGAGATCGATTCGTCCAGCTCAGCTCTCGTATTGTCGATGACAATTTCAGCTGAGTCCGACGGATGGGCGCCAAGCCAGTATTCGGCCCAGGGTCTGCCATCCGCCGGAAGGCCGAGCAGTTCCGGAATAAACCGTGCGCCACCCCACGCGTAGTGCCGCACCCGCCCTTTAATCCGAAACGATGTCATTGAGCTGTTGCCGGTGTTAGTCATAGATAGGGTTAGCCGCTCTAAGAAATTGTGGGTCCAAGGCCTGACCGGTTGATCTGCTGTGCGCGGGTTCAGTCGGTCTTAGCGCTACAGCGCAGTGACGACGGCGGAGTGGATAGGCGGTTCTTACGTCGCGACAAGTGAGCGAATGTCATCGACGGAGAATGGCCAGAAAAGCTCCTGATCCTCCGTCGACAAGACCGGGATCGAGTGACCATAGCGTTCCAAAAGATCGACGCTACCCGAAATGTCGACGGGCGTTACGTCGACGCCGGCTTCGGCTGCCATAGCGAGCGCGTGCTGGCACAAGCCGCAGCCATCCCTGGTGTATAGGTTTACCGTTACGTTCATGGTTCGCGGGTATACAATACCCCGCCCTGAGGTACAAGGCGTTTGCCATGGCGGTCAGCACCTTTGATCTTTTCAAGATTGGCGTAGGCCCATCCAGTTCCCACACCGTTGGCCCCATGAAGGCTGCCTGCCAGTTTGCACGGCGCCTCCAGGAGCGCAATCTGCTGGACGACGTGTTCTGGGTTCGGACGGAGCTGTTTGGCTCGCTGGGTCACACCGGCCGCGGACATGGCACCGACAAAGCCGTGATGCTGGGCCTGGAGGGCGAGCTGCCAGACCAGATCGACCCCGATGATATCGGAGGGCGGCTCGAGCAGATTTTTTCCAGTCGCTCCCTGAAGCTTGCTGGGATTCGCGCCATCGAGTTTCTGCCAAAGCCGCATCTCGTCTTTCACAAGCGCGAGCGATTGCCTTTCCACTCAAACGGGATGCGGTTCGCTGCGCTGAATGCTGCTGGAGACGCGGTCCTGCGGGCTGAGTTTTACTCCGTGGGCGGAGGGTTTGTCGTCAGCAAGGATGAAGCCGCAGCCAACAGGATCGTGCCGGATACGACCACGTTACCGTTTCCGTTCCGTTCGGGTGATGAGTTGCTCGAATTGTGTCAAAGCAGCGGCAAGAGCATTGCCCAGCTTATGTTGGCCAACGAGCAGGTTTGGCGAAGCCGCAGCGCCATCACAAATCAGCTCCGTCGTATTTGGGACGCAATGCAAAGCTGCGTGGCGCGCGGCATCCGCAGTCCTGGAGAGTTGCCGGGAGGCCTCCGCGTCACTCGCCGGGCGCCGGTCATTTATGAAAGGCTCAACAAACGACCGGAGGATGCCCTCAAAGACCCCCTGAACATCATGGATTGGGTCAACCTCTACGCGTTGGCGGTGAACGAAGAAAACGCGGTGGGTGGTCGTGTGGTCACCGCTCCAACCAACGGTGCCGCCGGCATCATTCCGGCCGTGTTGCATTACTACGACCGGTTCTGCCCGGGAGCTGACTGGAAAGGCATCGCAGATTTCCTGCTGACCGCAGCCGCTATCGGTATCCTGTTCAAGGAGAACGCGTCGATCTCAGGGGCAGAGGTCGGTTGTCAGGGTGAGGTTGGGGTGGCTTGTTCCATGGCCGCCGCCGGCTTGACTGCAGCACTTGGCGGCACACCCACACAGGTCGAAAACGCCGCGGAAATCGGCATGGAACATAATCTTGGGCTGACCTGCGATCCGATCGGAGGGCTGGTTCAGATCCCCTGCATCGAACGAAATGCCATGGGCGCCATCAAAGCCATTAATGCGCAGCGAATGGCGCTTCGCGGTGATGGCAAGCACCACGTCTCCCTGGATAAAGTCATCAAAACGATGCGTGACACGGGTGCGGATATGAAGTCCAAGTACAAGGAGACATCGCGCGGTGGACTGGCAGTGAACGTTGTTGAATGTTAGGACCATGTGGTTGCGCGCTGTAGATTCGATCCTCCTGCCGATATTGCTCCTGGCGTTTCTGGTTGCGTTTTGCCTTTCCGAAGCATTTGCCAAGAAGATCTACAGCTATACGGACGAAAACGGGATCACCCACTTCACCGACCGACCGCCTGACACCGATCAGGAGGTCACCGAGCGGCAGGTCCGCGTGGATGAGACGCCGATGGTCACCGTTCGCCAGGACGGGCCGCCGGAGGCGCGGCGGTACTACTTCAATAACCGCTGGCAGGGGCCGGCCAGCGTCACTATTCGCTTCACCGAATCGGAAAACGTGGTCGCCGACCCGCCTTTACCGGCAACCTTTCTGCTGCCCGAGGCCGGTGAAAGTCATCTGCTCACGGTGCTGCAGCGCGATCCGCGGAAAGCCAGCCGCTATGCGCTGGAGTTCCGCAACGTGCCCGGTGACCCGAGCGCCAACCCGGATGTTCGCCAACGCTACGCGCTGCCGTTTCGACGCGGAGAGCGGTTTTATATCGGGCAGGGTTTTGGCGGGATCGTCAGCCATACGGACGAACAGTCCTACTATGCGCTGGATATCGGCATGCCGGAGGGCACCCCGGTCCTGGCAGCGCGAGACGGCGTGGTGATGCACGCTGAGGAGGATTTCTTCGGGTCAGGAACCGACGCGGCGCGCTTTGCTTCCCGGGCGAACAGCGTTCGGGTGCTGCATGAGGACGGCACCATGGCGGTTTATGCGCACCTGGCGCTCGAGAGCGTAGCCGTCAAGCCCGGCCGGGTGGTGACCACAGGCGAGCTGCTCGGACTTTCGGGCAATACGGGGTACTCAACCGGTCCCCACCTCCACTTCGTCATACAGCGCAACGACGCCGGCACGCTCAAATCGATCCCCTTTCGCTTCGAGGACGGCAGCGAGGATGGCCTGATTCCTCGAGCAGGCACCTGGCTTCGCCGCTAGCCCGCTTTTCTGACCTATAATGCGCGGCCGTAAGCAAGGCCCCTGAACATGTCTGCCGTAACTGACGAAATTGCCCGTCGGCGTACCTTTGCGATTATTTCGCACCCCGATGCCGGCAAAACGACGCTGACCGAGAAGCTGCTGCTGTTTGGCGGAGCTATTCAGATGGCGGGTGCGGTAAAGGCCAAAAAGGCGGCGCGGCACGCCACCTCCGACTGGATGGCGCTGGAGCAGGAGCGGGGTATCTCGGTGACGTCCTCGGTGATGCAGTTTCAGCACGCTGGACGCATCGTCAATCTGCTGGATACGCCCGGTCACGCAGACTTCTCGGAAGATACCTACCGCACCCTCACCGCCGTCGACTCAGCGCTGATGGTGATCGACTGCGCCAAGGGTGTCGAGGAACGAACCATCAAGCTGATGGAGGTCTGCCGGCTGCGCACCACGCCGATCTTCACCTTTATCAACAAGCTGGACCGCGAGGGGCGCGATCCGGTCGATCTGCTGGATGAGGTGGAAGACGTTCTGAAAATTGCCTGCGCACCGGTCACGTGGCCGGTGGGTATGGGGAAGCGGCTCAAGGGTGTTTACCACCTGCTTGAAGATGCGGTCTATCTGTACGAGTCGGGCCGCAACTACGTCAAGCAGGAGGCGGCGGTCATCCAGGGGCTGGACAATCCGGAGCTGGACGACGCTTTGGGGCCGATGGCCGCTGAGCTGCGGGATGAAATCGAGCTCGTGCAGGGAGCCAGCCATGAGTTCGAGCGGCAGCCGTACCTGGAGGGGAACCTCAGTCCGGTTTTCTTTGGATCTGCGATCAACAACTTCGGCGTAACCCCGCTGCTGGACGCGTTTGTCGAAAACGCGCCGGCGCCGCAGTCGAGAGCAACGCTGACCCGAGAGGTTGAGCCGTCTGAGTCAAAATTCACCGGCTTCTGCTTCAAGATACAGGCCAACATGGATCCGGCCCATCGCGACCGGGTCGCGTTTGTGCGGGTCTGCTCCGGGGAATTCACCCAGGGCATGAAGCTGCAGCAGAGCCGGATCAACAAGCAGGTAAAGATTGCCAACGCGCTGACCTTTATGGCGCAGGATCGAGGCAGCGTTGACGCCGCGTACGCCGGCGACATCGTGGGTCTACACAATCATGGCACCATCCGGATCGGTGACACCTTTACGGAAGGGGAGCAGCTTCAGTTCACGGGCATCCCAAGCTTTGCGCCCGAGCTGTTCCGGCGCGCCCGGCTTCGCGATCCGCTCAAGCTGAAGCAGCTCTCAAAAGGTCTGGAGCAGCTGTCAGAGGAAGGCGCCACCCAGTTCTTCAAGCCGATGCTTGGCAACGAGCTCGTGCTCGGCGCGGTCGGCATCCTGCAGTTCGACGTGGTGGCCTATCGGCTGAAGTCGGAGTATCACGTTGACGCTATCTTCGAAGCCGTGAACGTTGTTACCGCCCGTTGGGTAACGGGAGATGAAAAGAAGCTGGCGGAGTTCAAGGCCAAGCTCGACATGAACCTGGCCACCGACGGCCACGGTGACCTGGTGTATCTGGCGCCCAGCCGGGTCAATCTGCAGCTGACCGAAGAGCGCTGGCCCGATCTCCGTTTTGCGGCCACGCGGGAGCAGATTTAGCGCGGACAGCGGGCCAGCAACTTCCGCTTCACCGAGGCGTGTCGTCGCCCTCGAACCCGTTGTCGAACACCGAGTCGGACAGCCCCTTGAGTGTCGGCAGCGCGATTAACACCGTGTTTTCGGTACCGGAGTCCTCCATCCGGAACGCGACATTGGTGGTTTGCCCCTCGGCTCCCGCGTACGGAACGCCGGCAAAGTATTTCCATTCAGGGGTTGCCGTCACGGTAACCGTCCCCGGTGCCGAACCGGTGAAGGTTCCGTCGGCTTCGAAGATTCCCATGGCAAAAAACACTTCCTGATTCGATCCATCAGCGTTGTCTGCGCGCAGATAGACTTCGCCCCAGGTCAACCTGCCAGCGGGTGCTAACGGGACTTGTGTGGTCTCGTGATCAAAGCCAGAGGAATCGAATACGCTGGAGCTCATTCGCATCGCGGTTGTGGCGGGGCTGCCTGGATATAGCTCGTTCTCCGCTACCGGAACGGTTTGGAGAGCTACGCTTCCAGATCCGTCATCCAGCCCGAAAGCCCGCCAGAAGTCCGGCACGTCTCCGGAGACATTTTCAATAGCGATGCCGCCAGCACCCGAAAACGCTGGATTTGGCACCCGGTTCTCCAGTCTGGGACCCGCCACCCGTGGGAGCGCAATCAGGATGCTGTTGTCAGAAGCTCCCTCTTCGAGTCGAAACGACAGTTCCCCGCTGGCCCCGATGAGGTTCGTGCTGATCGGGGGTAGCCGAAACTCGGTCCAGGTATCGGTAGCTTGGAACAGGGCGTTGGCGAAGTTGCCCGTGAACGTCCCGGCTTGGTCGAAGACCGGGAGCGATACATCGACGGTTTGAGAACTCTGGTCGCTGTTGTTGCTGCGTAGAAATACCGTGGCTTCATAGGCCACACCGGAAATCAGGGTGAATCGGTTGGGAAAGGTGTCAAAACCGGCGTCCGACGTTGCCGGCGGCCCAAAATTCGTCACCGTGAGGTTAACCGCATTGACCGCCGGACTTCCCAGGAAAAGTTCATCCTGTGCTAGCGGGATTATTGCCGTTGACGCCGAAGAATCACCAACGGCAAAAGTGCGCCACAACGTCGGCGCATCGCCGGTGACTGTGCCGCCCAAAATCCCGCTATCGCCCCGCAACTCCGGATTGGGAAGCTGATTGGTTGTTGAGGGCCCCGTTTGTGCAAAGGCTGAGTGACAGAATGCGGCCGCCAGAGCTACCGCCCGTAGCGTGTTTTCAAACGTTTTTCGCAAAGGCTTTCCGGACATGGAACACCTCCAAAGCGTGTCGTGTCTGCTTTCTAGTTGCGCAAAACGACGCAATTCCGGCTCATGTCGCTCCTGACCTTTCGACAAAATACAGCGCGGCGTAGACCTTTGGGTCCACCATAAGACCTCGATTCTGCTGTTGTTCAAGCCAAGCGTGAATCTCGCTGCGGTGGACGTGGTGAACGGTGATATTTTCTCCGCCGACGCCCCCGCCGGGTCCCACCCTGACGGGCTGGTTGGCCTGGAAAAAATAGATGACCTCGTCGGTGAGCCCCGCGGATGTGGGGCCTGAGGTCAGCGCTTTCATCGACTGCGCCCGGTAGCCGACCTCCTCTTCGAGTTCCCGGGCCGCGGCCTCGGCGAGCGGCTCGTCACTCATGCCCGGTTCGTCGCCTGCCAGTCCGGCTGGAAACTCGATGACTGAGCAGCCCAGCGGCGGCCGAAACTGTTCTGTCAGCACGAGTTCTTCTTGCTCGTTGAGGGCAACCACAACCACAACGGCATGGGCGTTGGTACGGCTGCAGTATTCCCAGGTGCCGGTCTGGTACAGTCCAAGGAACTTGCCACGGTAAAGTTCGGTCATAGAGGGGTGCGCGGGCTGCATCTGCTGGCAATTGGGCCGTTGATTATGGTCTCATTCGCCCTCAACTGCACCGACAGCCGGCCGTTCCCGCGCCGCCAGTATATTTTAAGGAAAATTCCCTGATGGTCAGCCCCAATCTGTTACGCCGTGCGTCTGCCGGCACCAGCCTGGTTTTTTGCCTGCTTGCGGCGCTGGCCGTGGCGGCGCAGGAAGGCCAAGAGTCGAAAGGTGATATCGAGCGGGAGAACAATCCGCAGCGCCTGCTGATGGCGATTTTCGAGGCGCAGAAGGCCGGTGACCTGTTCACGATGGAGCAGGCGGCGACGCGGCTGGTGCGCCTGCGGCCGCAGGTCGGAACCTACGGCTATCTGCTCGCGAAAGCCTTCGCTCTGCAAAATAAGAAGAGCGAGGCCTACAACACGCTGCTGTTGCTAAAAAATCAGGGCCTGTCGTTCGACCTGACCGTCGATGAAGATATGGCCAACGTTCGGGGCACCGAGGTCTACGACTTTCTCGTCGATGGCCTTACCAAGAACGCGAACGCTGAAGGTGAGCTGGCCGGTACCGAGACGCTTAAGCAGGGCGGCCTGCTGGCGGACGGTCTGGCTTACGACCCGAAACGCGATCAGCTCCTCGTTGGCAGCATTACCAAAGGCGCCGTCTATCTGCTGGAGAAGGGTGGAAAGCTGACCCAGCTGGTCAAGGCCACCCCGGAAAACGGGCTGCTGGGCGTGTTCGACATCGCGGTGGACCCCGACAGCCGCTCGCTCTGGGTCAGCTCCGCGGCTGCACCCCACTATGAGGGCATTCGCTTCCAGGACGCCGGTTACTCAGGCATCTTCCAGTTCGACCTCGACAGCGGCCAGATCCGGCGACGTTTTGATCTGCCGAAGCGCGATCCTGCCAACAAACTTGTCAACCTGACGGTTGCTTCAGACGGAAAAGTCTACGCCGCGAACGCCGGGCGTCCGGAGGTGTACCAGGTGGACGTTGCACGCGAGCAGATGAGCCGGATTTTTACCGCTCCAGGCTTCACCAGCGTGCGGGGGCTGGCGGTGTCGCCGGACGCCAAGACGCTCTATTTCTCTGACTATGAGCTCGGCCTTTTCGGCGTCGACCTCAAGACACAGCAGGCGTTCCAGGTGCGCGTGCCGGCCCAGGTGAACATGGGCGGTATCGACGGTCTGAGCTGGCACCGGGACGGCCTGATTGCCATCCAGAACGGCAATTTCCCGCACCGGGCGCTGAGGGTTGCGCTGAACGACGAGGGCAACGCGGTCAGCGCGGCGGTCCCGCTGCTGGTCAACCACCCTTCCTTTCTGGTTCCGAGCGAGGGGATTGTGGTCGGCGATTCGTTTCATCTGATCGCCAACGGCAATGCGCCGCTCTACGACAACGCCACCGGCAAACCCATCGACGCGGAGGCGCTGAAGCCGCAGATGATCGTCACCATAGACGCCAACGTCGATATGTCGTCGGTTCCGAATACCACAAAATCGCTTTAGCCAGCGGAGATCAACACAGCAGGAGGCTCCGCAAAACCGCGATCAGCCGGCGAACTTACCGACCCGCTGCCGCAGCGTGCTGCCGAACTTCAGATAGTCGAACAGGTCGTTGACCGCACCCATATCCACGGGGCCCAGCGCCAGGGAGGGCGTCGGTGGTGGAATCGGCGCTTCACAGTGAATACCCGTCAGGCGGCGAGCGAGCCTGGCGTCGTCAGCGTGGTTCTTGAGCTTTGTCGACAGGCTCTTGGCCCCGCGGACCGACAGAAACTCGACCTCTGACGCCCGCTCCAGCGCCTCTTCCAGCGTGCCGAAATGGCTAAGAAGGGCGCTGGCGGCTTTGGGTCCAATGCCCGGCACGCCTTTGATGTTGTCCACGGAATCCCCCGTCAGCGCGAGGTAGTCCGCAATCTGCTCGGGCGCAACGCCAAACTTTTCTTTGACGCCGTCGTAGCTGGTTCGCAGATTGCGAGCAAAATCCCAGAGCTGGTCCTGCGGCCTCAGCAGCTGCGCCAGATCCTTATCGCTGGTCACAATGACGTGATGATGTGCCGCCATCTCGGGCAGCCGGGTGAGGGTGCCGATCAGGTCGTCGGCCTCATAGCGATCGTCTGAGAAACACTCCATGCCCATGGCTTCGGCTACGGCTCGACAGTGGGCAAACTGACGCTTCAGCTCAAGCGGCGCGGGCTCCCGGTTGGCCTTGTACTGCGGGTCGATATCGTTGCGAAAGGAGGTCTCCAGGCTCTCGTCGAACGCGATTGCGATATGGCTGGGGTTAGCCTGTTCGAGCAACGAGCACAAAAAGCCGGTGAAGCCATAAACGGCGTTGCTCGGGTTGCCGTCGCTATCCGTCATCTCGTGAGACATGCCGAAATAGGCGCGGAAAACGTAAACGCTCGCGTCGACCAGAATAAGCTCAGACATGATTCAGTGAAGCAACGGCCAAGCGCTCAGCCGCCGGTATGACAGGTGCCCGCCTGGGCGGCCTCAGCCCGTCGCTGCCGCTCCAGCAGCTGGCTGTTGCGGGGAAAGTGCGCCAGCAAGAACTCCATCTGGTCAGCCAGAATTCGTTTGCCCTGCAGATAAACGTACTCGGCATGAGTCGGCGCGAAGGGGATGGCCAGAAGCTCCATGCCGGCGCCCTCAGGCGTGCGCCCCGCTTTCCGGTTGTTACAGCGCTTGCAGGCCGTAACCACGTTTTGCCAATGATCCTGGCCGCCCTGGCACAAAGGCGTCACGTGATCTCGTGACAGGTCGCGGACGCTAAATCGCTGCCCGCAGTAAAGACAGACGTTGGAGTCGCGCCGAAAAAGCGCTCGGTTCGTGAGTGGCGGGACGTAGTCAGGGCGACGGTGCCCGGTGTCCGCGTGGACGCCGCGGGTGGCCACGATCGCATTGACGTCGACAAAACTCTGCAGGCCGGTTTTGGCGCAGATGCCGCCGTGGATGCGGTAGAGCCGGGAGCCGAGGGAATACACCACTAGGTCGAGGGCCAGGTATTTGGCCGCCTGCTGGTAGTCGATCCACTCGATGGGCATGCCCGCCACATCAGTGCGCAGAACTTCCAGTCGAAGATCAGTCATGACGCCAGACACCATGCCTCGTTACCTCAATGTAAATTCAATTGCCGAGCGGATCAACCGTCGATTGACTGGATGAGTGTGGCAAGCCGATCCTGAGCCTGAGGTACGTACGCTCCGCCGAACAAATTGGCGTGATTGAGCACGTGGTAGAGCTGGTAGAGGCCACGCCGACGCGGGTAACCGGGGTCCAGCGGAAGGTGCTCGTCATAGGCCGCGTAAAAGGCCGGTCCAAAGCCTCCGAACAGTTCGGTCATGGCCAGATCACTCTCGCGACAGCCGAAATAGCAGGCCGGGTCGAAGATCGCGGCGCGTTCTCCGCAGCCGGCGTAGTTGCCGCCCCACAGGTCGCCGTGCAGCAGGCTTGGATAGGGCTGAAAATCCGCAAACAGCGTCGCCAGGCCCCGACACAGCCGCTCAACACCCTCAGTGATAGCCAGGTTGCCAAGGAGCCTGGCCTGATGCGCGAGACGGTGCTCGCCACAAAACGTCAGCCAGTCCTCGGTCTGAGGATTCGGCTGGCGGGTTGCGCCGATCCGGTTGTCCCGATGCCAGCCAAAGCCGGGCTGACGGATATTGTGCAGCTTGGCGAGGCCCGCGCCGAGCGCGGCGTCACTTCGCTGAGACTTCGGCGTGAGCTTCAGCATCTCCAATACAAGAAAGCTGCGCCCGCGCGCTTCGCCATAGGCGATGGGTTCCGGAACGATCAGACCGCTGGCGGCCGCGGCGAGCGCCTGCAGACCATCGGCTTCCGCTGCAAACGCCTCGGAGTCCACGCCGCCGTACTTGACGAACACGCTCCGCTCGCCGATCCGCAGCTCGACGGCGGAATTGATGTCGCCGCCGCTGATCGGGCGGGTTACGGCGATATCTGAGGCGCTTTTACCGAGGCTGCGGCAGATGGCCGCGAGCAGGTCAGGAGGCAAGAAACAGATCGACCAGCTGATCGTGGCTGGCGTCCATCGCCAGATCACAGGCGGACAGCCCGTTGATGTCCCGCAGCCGCTTGTTGGCCCCGGCCGCAAGCAGTTCCTGAACCGGCCCCAGCAGGCCGCGCGCCGCGGCTGCGTGAAGCGCCGACCAGCCGGTCAGGTCCTGGCTGTCCAGAGCGGCTTCCCGCCCGATGAGCAGCCGGGTGAGGGGCGTGATGGCCTTGATCTGGAGGCTGTCATCCTCCCGGGCCCGTACACCCAGCAGCAGCATCAGGGCCGTCTGGCCCTCGTCGTTGGTGGCGTTCACCTCAGCCCCGGCGGCCAGCAGCGCCTCGATCGTCTTGCTGCCGTTTTCCACATCGGTGCTGTGCAGCGCGTTTTGAACCGCGGCCATCAGCACCGTGCTCTGCGTTTCGTCGCGCTGGCGAACGTCGGCTCCCAGGCTGAGCAGCAGCTTGATCATCCTCGGCTGCCAGCGAGCGGCGGCCAGCATTAGGGGCGTCACGCCAAACTGCTGGCGCTGATTGACGTCAACGCCGCGGTCCACCAGCAGCCGAACAACCTCTCGGTGCCCGCCCAGCA
>JANQOZ010000120.1 GCA_028285525.1 Lysobacterales bacterium | reverse complement strand
CCGATGATTCTTGCGCTCAATGGCACGGGCAGCGAACGGCTGGAAACCACGACCGCCAGCGTCCAGCAGGCCAGCGCGAGTACCCACAACAGCAGGCTGCCCTCGTGTCCGCCCCAGACCGCTGCTACCCGGTAAAGCGTAGGCAGCTGGGAGTTGGAATTGGTGGCGACATACAGCACCGAGAAGTCGTTGTTCAGGAACGACCAGGTCAGGCAGCCGAAACTGAGCGCGACAAATACGAACTGCCCGGTTGCTGCCGGAGACGCGACGTCGATCCATGCGCGTCGGCCGGTCTGGGCACCTACCAGCGGGAAGAACGCCTGGGCGAGCGCCAGGCACAATGCCAGCGCGAGGCAGACCTGACCCAGTTCGGGCAGCACGGCGATATCCCTAGGGCTTGTTGGACTGGTCCGGATGCCCCTGGGCAGCGAGCATCTCGGCGACTTCCGGCGGCATATAGTTTTCGTCGTGCTTGGCGAGGACTTCTTCGGCGCGGAAGCTGCCGTCTGCTTCGAGGGTGCCGTTGGCGATGATGCCCTGCCCTTCGCGGAACAGGTCCGGCAGCACGCCGTTGTAGAACACGCGGACGGTGTTCTGGTTGTCCGTTACGTCGAAACTCACCTCGAGCTGACCCGGCTCACGGGAAACGCTGTCCGTCGCGACCAGCCCGCCAACGCGAAACTTGCGCCCGTCCGGCGGCTCGCCCGCGAGCACCTGGGTCGGGCTGTAGAAGAACAACAGGTTTTCTTCGAAGGCCTGCAGTGCCAGGCCGACGGCCAGCCCTACGCCGGACAGAATCAGCGCTACGGTTATCAGGCGCTGCCGTCTGGGTGTCATTCCTTGCTCCTTCTGCGCGCATCCCGCGCGACCCTGAGTTTCAGTTGCTCACGCACGCTGCGCAAGCGACGTTTCGCCGTGATCACGTTGATCACCAGGACGACCAGCGTGATGCCGAAGGTCGACCAGACATAGGGGGCATAGCCACCCATGGCGAAAAACTCAGCCACAGTCTAACCGCCCTCGATGCCCGGACGCATGATTTCCGTCACCCAGCGCGCGTTTCGCTCTCGCTCCAGCACCTCGGCCTGGACGCGTTGCAGCAAGAGGCCGGCAAAAAACAGGGTAAATCCGAGGATCAGCGTCAGCAGTGGCCAGGCCATTTCCCAGGTGATGGACGGTGCATCGAGCTTTTTGATCGTCGGGCCCTGGTGGATGCTGCTCCACCAGATAACCGAATAATGAATGATCGGCAGGTTGACGACCCCGACGACCGCCAGCAGCCCGGCCGCACGATCGCCTTTGGTCGGCTCCTCGAAAGAGGTGCGCAGGCTCATGAAACCCAGGTAGAGAAACAGCAGGATCAATTCAGAGGTGAGCCGCGGATCCCATTCCCAGAACGTTCCCCACATCGGCTTGCCCCAGATGGCGCCGGTGACCAGCGCCAGGAAGGTGAACCACGCGCCGATCGGCGCCGCAGCGGCGGCTACCGCATAGGCCAGTTTCATGCGCCAGATCAGCCCGACAGCTGCGGCAGCGGCCATCAGTCCGTAAATGAGTGTCGACAGGTAGGCACTCGGTACGTGCACGTAGATGATGCGAAAGCCGTCACCCTGTTGATAGTCCGCCGGGGCGAGCACGAGCCCGGCATAAAAGCCGAGCGCAATCAGCGCGACGGCCGGCCATAGCAACCAGGGCGCCAGCCAGCCGGAAATCCGGAAGAAATGCGGCGGTGAGGCCAGTTTGTGCATCCAGTTCGGCAGGTACATTGTCTAGTCCCGGCTTGGTCAATCCAGGCTGATGCGAATGGCAGCAGCCGAAGCAAATGGCACGAGCGAGGCTGCGAGCACGGCAAAGGCCGCCAGCAGGTACAGCGGACCAGAAATTACTTCTCCATCCGCCGCCAGGGCCGTGCCGCGTGCCCCGAAAATAAGGACCGGCAGGCACAATGGCAGTACCAGCAGTGCCAGCAGTCCGCCCGACTGCCTGACGCCCGCGGTGAGCGCTGCGCCCACGGAACCCAGCAGGCTGAGCGTCGGCGTGCCCAGCAACAGCGTGAGACACAGGGCCGTTACCCCGGAGCCCGGCAAATGGTAGGTGACCGCCAGCAGCGGTGCCAGCAGGATCAGTGGCAGTCCGGCGACCAGCCAGTGTGCAGCGGCCTTGGCCAGCATTACCGCCGGCAGCGACTGCGGCCCGATGGCCAGTTGCTCCATGCTGCCGTCCTCCAGGTCCTGGCGGAACAGCGCGTTGAGAGACAGCAGCATGGACAGGAGTGCGGCAATCCACAGCACACCCGGTCCCAACAGCTGCAGCACGTCGCGCTGGGGTGAAAGAGCCAGGGGGAATAGAGAGCTGACGATCGCAAAGAACATAACCGGACTCGCCACATCGCCCCAGCGCCGGTAGGCCAGCGCGAGGTCGCGTCGCAGGACTGCGGCTGCCAGGCCCAGCGTGCTCATGCTGTCTCGCCCAGCAGGAGCGTCTTGCTGGGCGCGGATAGTTCAATCTCTTCGTGCACCGCCAGCAGCGCGATACCCCCGTCGGCGAGATGCCGATCCACGGCCGCCAGGACATAGGCCCGGCCGGCGGCGTCGAGATTGGCCAGCGGTTCGTCCATCACCCACAGCGGCGCGGGCGAAATCAGTGTGCGAACCAGTGCCGCGCGTCGCTGCTGGCCGGCGGACAGCAGTCGCACGTCCAGTTGAGTCGACGCTGCCAGTCCCAGCGGTTCGAGCAAAGCCTGCCAGGCGTCGTCCCCCTGTCCACACAGCCTGGCCGCAAAACGCAGGTTCTGCGCGAGGCTCAGGTCACTCTTTAGGCCGGTCTGGTGACCACTGTAAGCAATCACCTGGCCAAGCTGCGCACGCTCGCGTTGCAGGTCCCGCCCCTGCCAGCGGACTTCACCGGTTTCAGGTCGGGTCAGGCCGCAGACGACGCGCAATAAAGTGGTCTTGCCGGAACCGTTGGCACCACGCAGCAGCAGCGCCGAACCCGCCGATACGGCAAAGTTCAACTGCTCGAACAGGCACTGGTAGCCGCGCCAGAGCGTCAGGCCTTTCGCGTCAAGCAACAGTATCGCTCGTCTGAAAAAACTCCATACGTATCATATACAAGCATGGATTTCCTAAGTGTGATATAAGAACAGGCTGCGGTCTTGATGACAGCCTTTACATAATTGAAGGGCTTGCCTAGACTTGCTACGGATAAGAAGCTTCTTTAGAAGAAAAACCCAAACAACTGTTTCAAAAGCCTAACCGGCAGGGATAAGCCGTAGAGGGCAACCAAGAATGAGTGAAGCAGACGTCGGTGCCCAGGCATCCGAAACCGCCGTCGACAGCCCGGACCAAATTCTAGGAGGTCTGGACTACCTGAAAAAGTGCCTCGATGAGGAACGCGCTTTCGCCGTGGTTACCGGCGAAACGGGCAGCGGTCGCCACCGCCTCGTTCGGCGTTTCCTGCGCGACCACCCTCAGCCCAACGTGGCGCATCTTAGTGGCGCATTCGAGAACCCGCACGACTTTTTTGAGCAACTGCTGACCCAGCTGGGTTTCGAGCCATTCGACTCCTCCGCGACTGAACTGGAACGCCTGCTCTGCGTCTTTCTGCAGCACGAGTTTGGCCAGGAACGGCGGACCATCATCGTTATCGAGGACGCCCAGGATTGCGGGCCACGTGTGCTCGAGGCGATGCAGCTCCTGGCCTGTGCCAACGCCGAAGGGGAGCGTTCGGCCGTCACCTTCCTGCTCACCGGCTTGCCGAGCCTGCACCGAGTGCTCGACTCCGCCGGGATGCTCACGGTCTCGGCGATGACCAGCGACCGATTCGAGCTCGGCGCCGAGCTCCCGGCAGCCAATGAGCCCGGCGCAAGCCCGCCCGGTCCCGGGACTGCCGGCGAGCTGCTGGTCAGCATGGACGGTGAGCTGATCGGGCACTATCGACTGCGGCGCCCGCAACTGATGATCGGACGCAATGAACACAACGACGTGTGCATCGTCAGTCGCTATGTCAGTCGCCATCATGCGCTGCTGGTCAATCGACCCGAAGGTTCTTTCATCTTCGATCTCAAGAGCACGAATGGCACCTACGTCAATTCGGTGGCTGTCAGGCAAAAGGCGCTCAAGGACGGCGACATCATCACCATCGGTAACTGTCGGCTGAAATACGAAAATCCGTCACTGACCGAAGCGCCGGGTATGGACGAAGCATCGACGCTCAGTTTCAACGAGACGATGGTCATGCGCTCGGCACAGGGCATCGGCCCGGCAGCCGTCGACGAAATCGATCCGCTCGCGCGGGT
>JANQOZ010000115.1 GCA_028285525.1 Lysobacterales bacterium | reverse complement strand
CCTCGACCCGCAGATCCGGCGACCGAGTTCGAGCTGATGTCGGTGACGCCGGCCCGCAACCCCGCCCAGGCGTCGGCTGCAACGGCCGACCCTGAATCGCCTCCTGACGAGGCCGAGCCGCCCGCGACGGAATCCGACGATTCGGTCGCGGCGAGCGGCAGCAGCGATGCTCTGGCGGCGACCGAACCCGAAGCTGAGCTCCAGATCATGGTGCCCACGGAGAAAGGTCGCGCAACCGAAGCAGCTGCGGAAACGGCCAATGCCGCCGAGGAGACGGCCAAGACCGAAACGCCGACTGACGGGGACACGCCAGCCGAGCCTGAGACGCCGCCCGGCCAGGCCGCCCGCCCAGAAAAGAAAGGCGCACCGGCCGCGGACACACCACCGGTCGCCGAAGCAAAGCCTGAGCTCGCGTCAACCACGGTGGCCCCCGAACTACGGTCGGCGGACGTTGCTGCGGAGCCGAGCGCGGGGGCTAACCCGCCGCCTGCCCATAAGGCCAAAGCATCACACCTCCGCGAAACCACGCTGATACCGGCGGTGAGAGCGCCTGGCAACTCCAAGCCCGAGCCGCAGACGCCGCCGGAAGTCGACAGCGGACCGGAGGCCGAACGCTGGAAGGTGGAAGACCTTTACGAAAAGCCGCCGGCGCAGTGGCATCGCAAACCCGCCGTCTGGGCCGGCGGAGCCGCCGGCCTGCTGCTCGTGGTGCTGGCGGTGGTGTTGTCGGGTCGCGGCGATGACGAGGCGTCTCCGCTCGAGCTGGTCACCGGTGAAGGCAACGGTGCCGGCATTGGCCTGGGCAACCAGGCCCGTGAGCGCGAACCCGAAGAGCCGGTTCCCGAACGTGCACCGTCGCCGGAACCCGAGGATACCCTGACGACGCCGGCTGCCGCTCAGCCGGAGGAAAACCTCGACGCGCTGCTGGCCGAAATGCTGGATGAGCAGGCCGTCGAATCCGAGCCGCCGGAAGACGAGCGCAGCGTAGCTGCACCGGTGCCGGGGCCTGCCGACGCTGCTCGCGACAGCGAGCCCGCCGAGGTCGCTGCGCAGCCCGCTGAACAACCGACCGCAACTCGCGACGAGCCGCGACCAGCGGTCGTTCAGTCAGCGCCGTCACCGGCGGTGGACCCCAAGGTTGCGCAGCTCCTGCTCGATGCGGAACTGCTGATCGCAGCCGATCAGCTGACGCTGCCGGAGGGAGAAAACGCCTGGGAGGCGTATCAGCAGGTGCTGGATCTCGACCCCAGCAATCGCGAGGCGCTGCGGGGTTTGGCCCGGCTGCAGCGAACCTACGTGAATCGCATCACCGCCGCGCTGGATGACGGCGACCGCACAACGGCCGGGCAGCTGACGGAGCGCCTGCGCTTCATCGATCCGCTCCATCCCGACCTGAAGCAGTTTGACGAGCGGCTCGGCGAGCGCTCGGCGGCAAGTCCGTTTCAGGATGCGCTCGCTGCCGGCGGTAACGGCCCGCTGCTGATTCCCCTGCCCGCAGCCACCGTGTCGCTGGGAGATCCGGTGGACGACAGCTCGGGCGCATCGTTCACCGTGTCGCTGCCGGCATTTGCATTGGCGGCTTATGAGGTAACGGTCGGCGAATACCGACAGTTTGCCGAGGCCACCGGCCTTTCGACGCCTGACAGCGCAGAGGACGGCTGCAACTACTGGCTGTTCAACTGGCGCCAGCGGGCGGACAAATCCTGGGAATCGCCGGGCTTTACGCAGTCCGAGTCTCATCCAGCGGTCTGCGTCAGTTACGAGGACGCCCTGGCCTACACCCGCTGGCTGAGTGAGCAGACCGGTTTCAGCTACTCCCTGCCGACCGAGTACCAGTGGGAATACGCCGCGGCGCTGGACGCGAACGCCGGCGTTTACTGGACCAGCAGTCGCGATGCCTGTGACCAGGCCAACGTATCCGATCTGGACCGGGCGGAGCGTCACAACCTGGAGGTGTCCAGCGAAAACATCTTTGGGTGCCGGGACCGCCGGGTGAACACGGCGCCCGTGGGCAGCTACAGCCCGACCGCAGCGGGGCTGTATGACCTGCTGGGCAATGCCGGCGAGTGGACGCTGGACTGCTGGCGCCAGGATTACGAGGCAACCGCTACCACGAGCGGCTGCGAGGCCAGCGCGGTACGCGGTGGTTCATGGTTTGAACGGCCGCGGGAGGTGTCGGTTCGCCACCGGCTGAGGCTCGAGCGCAGCGCTCGCTTCAGTCACGTCGGTTTTCGGGTGATGCGCAAACTCTAGCGGCGGAGCACACTTCGCGGGTCAGTCGATGGCCCAGTAGTACTGAGAATCGAGCACCGGGACCTCCACGACATTTGCGTCGGACACGCCTCCGGAGCGGCGCTGACAAACCACCTCTTTGCGGCCACTGTCCTTTAGCCGCTGCCGCTTACAGACCATGCCCGTCGCCTTGATGCCGTAGAGTGGCTTCCATTCCTCTGCCAGTTCCTCGCCAGCCTCGACGGCCTCTGCCGGCAGCTGAGCCTTGGCCTGCTTGAGCACGTCGAGATCAGATTTCCGGCGCGTCTTGGCCGCCAGCTGGATCCACGCCATACCCTCAACGAGGTCCACCTCCGTGCCTTCGCCGGACAGCAGCATGATCCCAAGCTGTCGCTGGCAGTCCGGCTCGCCCCAGCGGGCCGTAAGGTTGTAGAGCGCCAGCGCCTCTTCCATCCGACCGCTGCGATAGGCCTTATGGGCTTTGTTGATGGTCTGGCGATACTGGGCGAGCCCCATGCGCTCAAACTCCAGCGCTTTGGCGGGCAGCGCGAGGCTGAGCCCGAGCAGGATGACGGTGACCATGGCGGCTGGCATGAGTTCGGACCTTAAGGCCCTTGAGTGAGGCTGGGACGGTCGCGACTTACGGCTCATAGCTGTTGAATCCTGATCAAGGTCACCGGGCTTCGAGACTTAAAAATAGAACCCGGCGGCCGTTCGCGCAAGTGTTGCGTAAATTGCTGCGCGGCAGCCGGGCGAATGCGGCACCGCCGCGCTCGTGACACAACGACGGCGTTGGTACCTAGGGGGAAGTACGGTGGTGTACCCCGAAGACCGGGATCAGGACGACGCTCGGCGATACCGCTCCCGAAGAATGCCGACCCGCTTCACAAAGTTCTCGGTTTCATCGTACGGCGGAATTCCGCCGAAGCGCTTGACCGCATTTTCGCCAGCGTTGAAGGCCGCGCTGGCAAGCCGGTAGTCGTCCTCGAACATGTCCAGGAGTTCACGCAGATAGCGCACCCCGGCGTCGATATTCTGGGACGGATCAAACGGACTCGTGACCCCGAAGCGCCGCTGAGTCTCGGGCATCAGCTGCATGAGGCCCTGGGCGCCAACGTCTGAGACTGCGTCCACCACAAACCAGGATTCGGCGTGGATGACGGCCCTGACCAAAGAGGCGTCGACCGCGTGGCGCTCGCTGGCGGCGGCAATCTCCTGGGCAAAGTCACCCGTGTTGAGCGCCACGGTGCGCCAGTTCACCGCTTTGTGCCATCCACAGCCGCGACACTTGATCCGGATCACCGAATACTTCTGACCCTCAGCGGGCTTGCGATCGGTGTAGTGCAGGATCCCGTCGTCGTCGACGTACTTATAGACCTGAGCCAGGGCCCCGCTGAGCGGCGCCAGCAAAATTGCCAAGAAAATCCATCGCATGGCGCTGATTATTAACTAGAATCCTGACCCGGACCAGCCTCACATTCGCCGCCCGCACCGGCCCTCAAAAAAAGACGGCACATCCCTGTGCCGCCGGTGTTGTGATCGTAGATCAGCGGTAGAAGCGATTGTCCCGGAGGAAGTAGCCGCGGCGCACGGGACAGTAGTAGTAGCGCGGCTCGACAAATACCGGCCTCGCGTTAGCGCGCGGGTAGTAGCCGTAGCGCTTGAAGTGTCGCTGGCCGCGACGCCAGTGGCGCCGATCAAACGGCCGGGGCGCAAAGCGAGGGCCGCGGAAGTCGTTGCGAAAACGGCGGTCGACCGGATACACCTGGACACCAAAATCGTCGTAGTAGCCGACGTTAAAGCCGTGGTCCGCGACGGCGGGGGCGGCAAGCAGCACGCCGGTGCTGAAAATCGCCAACATCAAAGCCCGGTTTAGCCGTTTCATCTGGGACCTCCTTTCGTTTCAGGTTGGCCCCTAAGATACGGCGTCGTGATGAACCCTCGCTGAACCGGACCTTAGGTGAGTCTCCAGCAACGATGGGGCGGCCGGCGGGAAAAGTCCGGCGGCACGGTCGAGCGGGTGATTTCGGTGATGTGGTAGCTGGCAGCAAGAGCGTCCTCGTCCAGCTTGAACCGTCGGGCGTTGGTGGAGAAAAGCAGCGTTCCGTCCGGCGCCAGCCGCGTCCGGCAGAGTTCGAGGAGCTCCACGTGGTCGCGCTGGATATCCAGCGAGCCCTCGGCGCGTTCGGCGGTCGAGAACGTCGGTGGATCGAGAATGATCAGGTCAAACACGTTTTTGCCGCCCCGGAGGAAACGCACGCAGTCTTCGCGCAGCAGTCGGTGAGCCGTGCTGGCAAGCCCGTTTGCTTCAAGGTTCTGCCGAGCCCAGTCGAGATAGGTGCGCGAAAGATCCACCGAGGTGGATTCCAGAGCGCCACCGCCGGCGGCGTATACCGTGAAGCTGCCCGTGTAGCAGTACAGGTTCAGTACCCGAGCCCCGGCACTCATCTCGCCGACCATCCGACGCGTTTCGCGATGGTCAAGAAACAGCCCGGTGTCCAGGTAGTCATCGAGATTAACCACAAAGCGATAGCCTCCCTCGCGTACCCAGTCGACGCGGCCGGTGGCTGCGCGCCGCTGATACTGCTTGTCGCCGCGCTGGCGCTGCCGACGGCGGACCACCACATCAGCCGCGGTCAGGTCCAGCGCGAGCCTCACGCCCGTCACCGCATCGTTGAGTCGAGCTGACGCCACCACCGGATCGACAGACTTGGGCGGGGCGTATTCCTGAACGTTGGCGCGCGAACCGTAGACGTCGACCGCCACCGCATACTCCGGAATATCCCGGTCGTAGACGCGGTACGCCTCCAGCTCATGCTGCTCCACGTAGCGCCGCAGCTTCTTCAGGTTTTTCCGAATCCGGTTGGCGACCATGTGGGCCTGCTCAGAAGGCGCCGGCGGCGCCTCCGGGACCTGGAACAGCAGCAGCCGGCAGTCCAGCGCGCCGTTGTAGAGACGGTATTTCTTAAACGGCGCAAAGCCGAAGCTGCGGCACCGGTCTGGATCTTCGGTGAAGACACCGGCGCGCCAGCCGGCAAAGTCGGTCTGGAGTCGCTCGCCGAGGCGCCGGTAGAGATCGTCGAGGGCTGGCGAGTCGTCCTCGCCGCCGCCCAGGCGGCGACCGTAGGGCGGATTGGTGAGCACCGTGCCGGTGCGCTCGAAAGGCTCGAAGGCCTCACCGAGTTCCCGGTTCTCCCAGGTCGTCTGGTACGCAACGCCGGCAGCGAGCGCGTGACGGCGGCACGACTCGACAGCTCTTTCGTTGCGATCCCTCCCCACAACGGGACCCACGAGACGGTCCGGCGTGGCGGCGTCCCGCGCGGCCTCCAGCGCCTCGGCAAACAGCTTTCGGCTGTGGCCGGCCCAGCCCAGGTGGATCAGCTCAGCCCAGAGCAGTCCAGGGGCCTGGTTCAGCGCCATGCCCACCGCCTCGATCAAAAGCGTGCCGGACCCACAGAGCGGATCGACGAGCGGCTGCTCAGGATCGTCGAGCCAGCCGCTGCGCATGACCAGCGCCGCCGCAAGGTTTTCCTTGAGCGGTGCGGCGCCGCCGCGGGTCCGGTAGCCGCGCTGATGCAGCGGCCGCCCCAGCAGATCAATCCCGACGGTCGCTCGCTGGTTTCGCGCGACAAACAGGTAGAGCTGTACGTCCGGGTCGGTGCGGCTCACGCTCGGCCGGGATCCGGTCCGCTCTCGAAACTGGTCACAGACGGCGTCTTTAACCCGCACGGCGGCAAAGCGTGAGTCGCGAATCGCAGGATGGCGAGTCACGCTGGCATGTACGGAAAGCGTCTGGCGCGCGCTGAGATGGTCAGCCCAGTTCACGGTTTTACAGCCTTCATAAAGCGCGTCCGCGCTGGGTGCGTCGAACTCTGCCAGCGGCAGCAGCAGACGGGTTGCGAGACGAGTCCCGAGCGCGGCGCGGTAGACGTCCGCCAGCGGCCCTTCCGCATAAACGCCGGCCAGGCCCTCGCGGACCTCGCGCAGACCAAAGGCTTTGAGCTCATCAACCAGGAGATACTCGAGGCCGAGCGGGCAGCTCGCGAACCAGCGCAAAGTCAGGATACTCCGATCATTTGAGGTTTAGTGTCCTCCAGGCGCGGCTGTGTGCTCGCGGCGGCACATTGCGCCGGTAAGTGCCTCAGCGTGTCAAGCGCCGCTCACGCTACTTTTCCTGGAGCCGATGACTATCGGCGGCGGTCAGCTCAAGTCCGTAGACCTGCTTGAGCTGCTGGATTTTCTCAAGCGTCTCCGGCGAAAACGGCGTTTTTCCCTCGAAAACGTGCAGCACCACGCCCTCGAGGAGGTCTCCAAGCGACAGGTCGCAGTATTCGGCGGTGGCCTTCAAGACTTTCAGCAGCTTCTTTTCCAGCCGGACGCCAGTCTGGGTGCGTTCTACGGTTTTCATCAGTTGCCCCATGATGTTACTTTGGTAACATGGTAACATCAATCGGAGGTGACACTTGAATAACCCTATTCTTCCTCGACTCTACGACGGACAGATCCGTCCGGACGCGTTCGACCACAGCGCTCACCTGCAGGCCGGCTGGGAATGCATCCAAAAAGAAAATCCCGAAGAACCTCGGCACCTCGCCGTGAGCCTCTACACCCTCGCCGATTCGGCAGGAGCACCGGAGCGCTACCATGCCACCATCACCGGGGCTTTTCTGACGCTGATTGCGGCATCCGCAAAGCCAGGGGAATCGTTTGATGATTTCCTGGCAAAGAATCCCGATCTGAGCGAAAGGGACTGCCTGGGGCGCTACTACAGTCGTGCGCGGTTGACGTTGCCCGAAGCCCGCCGGCGTTTTCTGATGCCCGACCGCCAGCCCCTGCCGGCCTGCCGGATGTCGCTGAGCGGCGTGGAGCTCCCGGCCTCAGCCGCAGCAGACCACGTCACGAACTGAGCCAACTTCCGCACAATAACGGCACATTTCGCCGATAACTCGTTATCATGTTCAGCTGACGACGTGCTCTTGGGGAGACAGAGCCTTTGTTATCTGGCGACGACCTGGAACGGATTCAGAGCGTTTTGCGGCGCGCTGTCGATCGACTGTGCTACCGCTGGGGAGAGGATGAGCGTGAGGACCTCGTCCAAACCGCCCTGCTGAAACTTCATCAGCGTGCTTCGGGTGAGGAGAACTCCGCCCTGCTGGCGTCTTACCTGTATCGGGTCGCCCACAGCATCGTGGTCGACGAGGTTAGAAAGAGGTCCAGACGCCCCGTGACAACACAAGCCGTATCACCCGAGCAGTTCGGCTCGGAACGTAAAGACTCGCCCGAAGATGCGCTCGCGGCCGATGACGCTCGTGAGGCGCTGTGGGACTGCCTGGGTCAACTTGCCGAGAGCCGGCGCCAGGCGCTGGTGCTGTACCTCCAGGGCCATACCGTGCCGGAGGCGGCCAAGCTGCTCGACTGGCCGAACAAGCGCACGGAAAACTGCGTTTACCGCGGCCTGGCAAATTTGCGCGAGTGTCTGAATCGAAAAGGAGTCAACCATGTCCTGGGGTGAACAGGAGTTGCGCGACGCGTTTCTCAGCTCGCTGACCGCCGCGGACGGCAGCGACGCCGAGGTCGAATGTCCGTCACCGGAAGAGATCTGGGACGCGGTCAATATGAAGCTGCCCGCAGCGCGACGCCGCGAAATCATCAGCTTGACCACAAGCTGCGCGGAATGTGCGCTGGCGTGGCAGGCGGCGATCAGCCTTCAGCAGGAGGCTGCCGCGGTCGAGCCTGCGGCAGTGGCCAAGCCGCCGCAACCGGACAGGCCGTCGTTCTGGCAGCAGCTGCTGCGCCCGGCGGTCTTCGGTCCCGCCATGGCCGGGGCAGCCGCACTGCTGGTCGCGGTGGTCTGGCTCGACGGCCCGGCCCCGCTGGATCCACTGACCGCGCCTGCACCCAGCGGCGTGCTGCGTGGTGCGGGAGAGGCGAGCATTGAACTACACGACCATGCGGCTGAATTGACTGTCGGAGATACTCTGAGCTGGTCGCCGGTAGACAACGCCCAGGGCTACGAAATCACTTTCATGGACGCCAGCGGAAACGTCCTCACGCAGATCGTGACAGTCCCCAGCTATCGAATTGGAACCGAGCTTGCCGAGCGTTTCGCCAGTGGAGATACGCTATCCTGGTCCGTTAGCGCGGTGGGCAGCAGCGCCGGGGGCGAGCGTTCCGCGCCAAGTAACTTTGAATTCAGCCAACCCTAAGAAAAGATTTACAACAAGGAGAGCCTTCTATGGCCAACGGAAGTCCCGACAGACCGCCACCGTGGCAAACACTCCTCGCTGCTGCCGTCGGCGCCGCAGCAGGTGCCGCCATCACTATCACCGTGCTTGAAAGCAATGGTGAAGCCAACAGTTCTGGACAACTTCTTGAACCGCCTAAGCCGGTGGTCATCGAAGAGATCGCCAAAACGGTTTGAGGCCCTGAGGCGCCGCTGGCGGTCATGGATCTTCAGCGGCGCTTTTGCCTTGGTCAGCCTGTCGGCCTGGCCGCTCGCCCAGGCTTTTCCATGCTTTGAGGTTTCGCAAGCGCAAGCCTGCTGGTCGGAATACGCCAAGCGCGGACATGACCCAAATTTTGGCGACGCCAGAAAGGTCCTTGAGTCCATGGACAGGCGTGGTGAGGGACCGCCTGGCCGTGTCAGCCTGTCGCTCGCCCAAGTGGCGTTTTTGCAAAGCGACTACTCAGACGCAATTCCGTACGCCAGCGCAGCCGTCCGTGAATGCCTGAATATCTCGGACATGCCGTGCGAACAGCAAGCAAGGCGTTTTCTAAATATCCTGTTCGATATCGAAGGCAGGTTTGACGACGCCATTTGGGAATCGGAAAAAGCGTTTGAGCTGAGCCGTCTGCTAGACGCCGCTACTGATCAGGTAAAGGCCGCAAATTCTGTCGCAAGAAACCGCCTCTTTGGAATGAACGACATTCCTCGAGCGCTTGAGGTACTGGACCTTTCGGCTGGCAAAGTGGCAATGGCCGATCCTGTCACGCAAATGTTCTATTACCGCTGGCGAGCGGAGGCATCGCTAAGGCTCGGGTTCCGAGCCCAGGCATTGCTGATGTTGCGAGAGGTTGCATCGAAAGCCGCCGAACACGGCGAGACTGCGTTAGGCGTTTTGTCGGAGATCGAATCTCTGAGAATCGCCATTGAAGAAGTGGGCCGACCAGCCGATCGAGAAAGCACCAAGAAACGTCTCTACGAAATAGCAACTGACCCGGAACAACATCCAGCCAACCGAATTCGGGCCGATCTACTACGCCACCTAATCGGCACACACGAAGACTCCGCTGGTGACTTACAACGTTGCGTGCAAATGGCACGAGAGCATGCGGTCGAAGACTTGCGAGTACCGTGCGAGACGGAATTGATCAAACTGCTATCGGCCTCCGACCTTACCGCAGCACGTCGTCAGCTCGAAAAAACAAAGGACTCGCTCAGCGACGGAACAACGGTTCAAATGAGTACACTGGTGGCGAGCGCCGAACTCCGACTGGTTTGGAAGGCAGATATCGATGTTGAATCCGTGCGCCGCTCGCTTGAACTGCTCGCGGTGATAGAGCGGCGACGCGCACGGCAGCGAATCGGCAAACGATCCACTGAGTTTTTGGGCTTCCTCAACGATGACTACTATTGGCTAAGCGACCAGATCGTCAGAGCCGTTCAGAACGGTCGGCTTTCAACGGAGTATCTTCGGACCGCTGTAAACGTTTTGGAATCAGCTAGAACAGACCACCGCACGACTCAGAACGCATCCTCCGAAGCCAGGAAAAACCTTGAGAGCTGGGCCGCGTGGCGAAGGTTGCGGCTCGCGGAAAACTCACAGCCCGTCGATGAGACCGAGTTTCGTCGGCTTGAACGTCCTGAAGTAGCTGAGCGCAATGGCTTACCGGCGACGATTGCTGACATTGCTCAGGCGGCCCAGCGCGCGCTCGGCGACGGCGAAGCGCTGGTTCTGCTGCAGTGGCATCACAACCCAGCGTTCGGACGAGGCGCATTTCTCCTGACGCAGTCGGGCGTATCGCATACCCGTATTCCTAACGATGAGGTCATCGAACGCGCGTTAACTCTGCTGGACGCGGGCATTCACGGTAGTAACGTCGGACAGGTGGACGCGGCACTTGCGACGTTGTCGAGACGGTTCAGGGAACCGCTACTCGCGATCGTTCCACCCAAGATCACGCAGCTTTCGGTGGTACCCGACGGCGACCTCCACGGTCTGCCGCTCGCCGCGATCGCGGGCGACAATGCCTTACTGAGTCACGCCACCATCTTTGGCTCGATGAAGTCCTGGCTCGCCGCTCGCAGCGAACCCAAAAGTCCGATCTATGTCAATCGTGAGTCAGTGGCGGTCTTTGCTGCCCCGATGCGGCCACAAGCGCCAATCCCGGGTACAACACTGACTGCGCTTGCCGATCAGCTCCCGGCCTCTTTGGAAGAGGCGGAGCAGATTCGCACGCAATGGCCCGGCACCAGGGTGCTGACGGGGAGTCAGGCCAGCGAAACTGCGGCGATCGCGGCGCTGACCGGCGACGAAGCCTGGCTGCATATCGCAGCACACGTGCGCCTCCTCCCTGAGCAACCCCTGCTGTCCAGCATCCAGCTGGCGCCGGACGATGGAAACGATGGCTGGCTGACCGTGGGGGAGATCGCGGAGCTGGATGTACCCGGGAAGATCATCATTCTGTCAGCCTGCGAATCTGGCTCGGGACGCCGATTGAGCGGCGAAGGTCTCATTGGTTTGACGAGTGCGCTTCTGGACGCAGGTGCCACAGCGGTAGCCGCCAACCTGTGGCCAGTGGACGACGCGTATGCAGCGACATTCATCACCCGCTGGTACAACCACCTCAGCCGAGGCGAGAACCTCACCGGCGCGCTTGCCAAAACGCAGGACGATTTTGTAGCGGCTGGCTATCCGAGCAATTCCTGGGCTGGCTGGATCCTGGTCGGACAAAGCCGAATCGGGCTCGCTGCAGAATACCCTGCAAACGGTCGGCACGTTCGGCTAGCGATGGTCGGCATTGCCGGCATAATGGCGCTGTTTCTGCTGCTTAAAATCTTCAAGCACCGACGACATGACATCCGAGAAGGACAGAATTTTTGACCAACCCGCGGCGGCGGAGGAGCCGCCGTTTGAGTTCAACGACGCCGTGGCCCGCGTGTTCCCCGACATGCT
>JANQOZ010000042.1 GCA_028285525.1 Lysobacterales bacterium | reverse complement strand
CCAAAGGTTGCCCGGGTTCATCGTCGTTCGACGCGGGTGACGTCTGGGCGACCGGCGCCGCGATGGGTTCTGCGACCGGCGTTGCGGACGGTGCCGGGCTCTCAGCCGGATCGGCTGTTTCGACTACCGGGCCGGGTGTCGCGGCCAGCGCTTCAACGGGAGCCTCTCCGGCCGCCAGCGAGGCGTAGTCGTAAAGCGGGCCGCTCAGCTTGGCGACCTCAGCGATCTGCGGACGCATCGCCTGCACGGCATTGGGCATGGCTACAACCGCCCGCGACGCCTGGACGGGCGTGACGAAACTGCCCCACAGGATCAGCTGACGCGCTTTGTCACCTTCAACGACGGCCATGTAGCGGACCAGGGCCGGATCGAGGCCGAAGCTATCGACGAACCCGGGGATTTCGTCCACCTCAGAAACGCTGGCAATTTTGAGCGTGTAGAGGTCACGCGTGCGCAGACCGTCCGACGCCGGGGTGGGCGCTGCGGGCATGGGCATGAGCGTGTCGATCGGCGAAACCGTCTGCGAGGGGTCGTCAGCCGGGTCGGGGATCGTAAACACGTCCGGGCCGGGGACTGCAGCCTGCGTCGGCTGCAGCTCGGGCAGCGGTGCCGCTTCCGGTTCGCTGCCGTCCCGGCTGCAGCGCCACGCCTTTTGCTCACCGGGGACGCAGGTGACCGTTCCTTCGGTCTGAGCCATTGAATCGGTGACGGTGGCCAGCAGCAGCGCCAAGGCGACGCGGGGCCAGCACCGACCCCGTATCGGCAGACTGTCGAGCGCTTTAGGGCGCATTAATCACCCTGAATGAACATGACCTGGTAGCCTCGCCCGAGCTGGCGATCGCGCTGCCAGATCAACGCGGCCTGCGCTTCGTCCATAGACTGGAAATGCTCTTTACGCATGGTCCCGCGGCTGCCGATGGGCCCCCACTGTCGCACGAGCGACCAGCCGCCCAGAAGGTCTTCCTGAAGGAGCAGCTGGTAATAGCGCAGGGCCTGGTCCTGCTGCGGTCGGGTTTGCATATAGATCCGCATGGTGATCCCCGATTCTATCGCAGCGCCGCGGTCGCTCTAAAGCTGCCGGAGTTCGGTGAGGGTCTTCAGAACCTGCGACCGATCCACATCGTCGCGCAGGCGAGCATCCCCGAGCCGCTCGAGCAGCACGAGCCGCAGACGACCGGCCAGATTCTTCTTGTCCAGCGCCATGATCCTCAGCAGCGCCTCCGGCTCGCTGTCGTGCGGCAGGCGGGTCGGGAGCTCAGCGCGGTCGATCAGTTTTTCCACCCTCGCCACGTCAGCGGGGGTGAGGTCGCCCAGGCCCGCCGACAGCGACGCGGCGCAGACCATGCCCATTGCGACCGCTTCGCCGTGCAGCACCTCGCCATAGCCGCTGCTGGCTTCCACCGCATGCCCGAAGGTATGCCCCAGATTGAGCAACGCCCTGCTGCCTTGCTCGGTCTCGTCCCTGGCCACTACCTGTGCCTTGTGTTCCACCGAGACCCGGACCGCCTGCAGCAGCGCGGCGGGATCGAGCGCCAGCAGATCATCGACGTGACGTTCGAGCCAGGCGACAAAGTCCAGGTTCCCGATCAGTCCGTATTTGATCACCTCGGCAAGACCTGCCCGCAGCTCTCGGCCCGGCAGCGTGGTCAGCGTCGCGAGGTCGATGAGCACGCCGCGCGGCTGGTAGAACGCGCCCACCAGGTTTTTGCCCGCCGGCAGGTTGATGCCGGTCTTGCCACCCACCGATGAATCCACCTGCGCCAGCAGGCTTGTGGGCACCTGCACAAACCCCACCCCGCGCATGTAGGTGGCGGCGGCAAAACCCGCCAGGTCACCGACCACGCCGCCGCCCAGCGCAATGACGGTTGCGTCGCGCTGGGCACCGGCGTCCACCAGCGCCTGGTGCACCTGCTGCCATCCGGCAACACATTTCTGGGCCTCACCCGCGGGTATCACGAGGTGAGCCACGGGCCGGTCGCCCAGGGCGACACGCAGGTGCTCGAGATACAGCGGGCCGACGTTTTCGTCGGTCACAATCAGGTTGACCCCGGTGCCCAGCCACGGCCCCAGCAGGTCGGGCTGCTGCAGCAGTCCGCTGCCGATGTGGATCGGATAGCTTCGCGCACCGAGCGCGATATCGATCTGGCACTCAGTTGACATAGTCGGACTGCCCGATCTGATCCAGCACCCGTCGCGCCATCTGGCTGACGCTGACCGCTTCGGATTGCACCGTCAGATCCGCCAGCGCTTCGTAGATCGGGTTTCGGACCCGCGCCATGTCGGCCAGTACCTGGTCGCGGTTTGGCGCACTGAGCAGCGGGCGGCGTTTGTCCTGGCGCAGCCGCTGCAGCTGCCGTTCCACCGGCGTCGCGAGATAGACGATGAAGCCGCTGCTCCGCATGATTTCCCGGTTTTCCTCCGCCACTACCGCACCACCCCCTGTCGCCAGCAAGACGCCTCCCCGGCTGCTCAACGATTTCAGCATGTTGGTCTCCCGGCGGCGAAAACCCGCTTCGCCTTCGATATCGAAGATCAGCGGAATGTCGGCGCCCGTCTGGCGCTCAATCTCATGATCCAGATCCAGAAACAGCAGCCCGAAATGCTGCGCGACCCGCTTGCCGACCGTGGTTTTGCCGGCTCCGGTTGGGCCGATGAAAATGAGGTTCCTTGCGAGCGCCATGGGGCGATGGTACCAGCGTTATGGACCCAGCGCGGCGCGGACCTGGCGACTGGGGGAAAGGCTCGGTTTGACGCATAATACGCCGGTCACCCGAACGACGGACCAGCCGTTTCATGACCCGATTTCTGATCCTGTTTCTCGTCCTGCTCACCACTCTGTTTTCGGTGCAGATTATTCAGAGTGTCCAGGACGCTGTGATCCTGCCTTTCACTGCCGTGATCGCGGACGTGAGCGTGGCCATCGTGCGGGCTTTCGATCCGGACGTCGCGGCGTCCGGCAAGATCATCCGCAGCCTGTCCAATAACTTTGCCGTCTCCATCGAGCCGGGCTGCAACGGCGTGGAGGCGCTGATCGTGTTGTTCTCTGCGATCTTCGCGTTTCCGGCGCCGATCAAACACAAGCTGGTGGGCTTTGCGATCGGCTTTTTTGCCATCCAGGGCCTCAATCTGGTCCGCATCATTTCCCTGTTTTACCTGGGTCAGTGGAGTCTCAGCGCCTTCAACTTTTTCCACCTTTACCTCTGGCAGGCGCTGATTATTCTCGACGCCCTGGTGGTGTGGCTGATCTGGCTGCGGTATCTGCCTTCGGCGCCCGGAACCGACGATCCGGATCAGCCGCCGGCCCCGGTGGCCGCCTGAGTTGAGCCGCGCACTTTAGCGAAGCCCTGGTGACAAACCCACGTACGCTCATCGCCGGCATGGGTCGGCTCGGTCAGGCGACGGCGAGTCTGCTTCTGGCGCAGGGTCATGAGGTTGTCGGGATTAACCGCAGCGGTCGCTGCCCGCTGCCGAAGGTAAACATGCTGGCCCTGGACCTGACCCAGCCGATCCCAGAGCTGCTCGGGCAAGTCGACAACGTTGTGATTGCGCTCGCTCCGGGCGAGCGCGACCCTCAGCGGTATCGCGATACCTATCTGAGCGGCGTGACCCATCTCCTGGCGGCGCTGCGGCCCGCGAGCGGCCGGCTGCTGTATGTCTCCAGCACGGTGGTCTATCCCCAGGATGACGGTGGCTGGATCGACGAGGAAAGCCCGGTTGCCTCACACAACCTCCGCGCGGAGGTCCAGCTGGCGGCGGAGGAGAAGGTGCGCGACGCCGGAGATCGCTTCGCCCATGGCGCCGTGCTGCTGCGGCTGGGCGGGATCTACGGCCCGGACCGCCTCGGGCTGCTGCGCCGGGTTAAAAGTGGTGAGCCGCTGCCGACAGCCCCGACGACCTACAGCAACCGGATCAGTCAGCACGACGCGGCCCGCCTGCTCGTGCATTTGCTGGACTTAAACCTCGCTGCGGGCTGCTACCTGGGCGTGGATCAGGAGCCGGCCCTCATGCAGGACGTGGTCGCCTGGCTGGCGCGCGAGCTGGGTGCACCGGAACCGACCCTGTCGGACGCGGTGCCCCGGGGAAAACGCATCAGCAGCGAGCGGGTGCGGTCGACCGGCTTTCGGTTCAACTTTCCGACCTACCGCGAAGGCTATCGCGAACTGCTTGCGCTGCTGGAGTGACCGCGGCTTATCGTCGGTTTGCGGCCCGATTGGGCAGGTCTCTGAGGCGCGGTTCCTGCTAGACTCCCGCCCATGCAAGACAAACTCTATCTGGAAGCGATCGACACCCTGAGGGTGTGGGTTGAAGAGGCTCGCGCGGCCGGTGAGGTGGAGCCGACGGCGATGACGCTGGCGACCGTCAGCGAGACCGGTCAGCCCAGCGCCAGGGTCGTTCTTTTAAAGGCGCTGGACGCGGACGGGCCGGTGTTCTATACCAACCTCAACAGCCGCAAGGGCGGCGAGCTCCGCGGGCAGCCGAAAGTTGCCCTGTGCTTTTACTTCACCCGGCTCGACCGGCAGGTTCGCATCGAAGGGACGGCATCGATCGTCAGCGACGAACAGGCGGACGCCTATTTCGCCAGCCGCGACCGGGGCAGTCAGCTCGGCGCCTGGGCGTCACAGCAGTCGCAGCCGCTGGCCGCCAGGCAGGAGCTCGAAGACCGTATCGCGTCCCTCGACCAGCAGTACGAGGGTCAGCCGGTGCCGCGGCCGCCCCACTGGAGCGGGGTCAGGGTAACGCCCGTTGCCATAGAGGTCTGGCAGGGGCGCGCCCATCGCGTCCACGAGCGATGGCGTTTTGAGGCCGGGGCAGACGGCTGGCAGAAGACGCTGCTCCAGCCATGACGGTGCGGCATCACCAGCTGCTGGTGGCCACCACCGGCAGGGGTTTTACTGAAATCAGCGCGGATCTGCGCGACGTCGTCGCGAGCGCCGGTGAGCGTGAAGCGCTCTGCCACTGCTTCCTGCACCACACGAGCGCGTCGCTGATCGTCATGGAAAATGCAGACCCCGACGTGCTGGAGGATCTCGCTGGCTTCATGAACCGGCTGGTCGTAGACGGCGACCCCCACTTCAAACATGTCGCCGAAGGTGATGACGACATGTCGGCGCATATTCGCATGGCGCTCACGCATACGTCACTGACGATTCCCGTTCGGGAGGGCAAACTTGACCTAGGTACATGGCAAGGGGTGTATCTCTGGGAGCACCGGGAAGCCGGGCACCGGCGACGCATCACGGTGACCATCAGCGCATGACGCCAGAGCGCTTCGCCCTCGTGCAGCAAAAGCTTGCGCTGCGCCAGCCCGATCTGACGGTGCTTCTGGAACAGGTCCATAAGTCGCACAACTTCTCGGCCATCCTGCGCAGCTGTGACGCGGTGGGCGTCTTCGAAGCCAACGTTGTGCCGCCGGAAGGGGGCACGCCGCTGTCGAACCACACAGCGCAGGGCGCGGAAAAGTGGGTGCAAGTTCGACGTTTCCCGGCCATGGCGGGCGCCCAGGAGCAGCTCAGGTCAGAGGGCTTCCAGCTGCTCGCGGCGCACCTGGATCATGACGCGGTCGATTTTCGCGATGTCGACTACACCCGACCGACGGCCGTGGTCCTCGGCGCTGAACGCGATGGGGTCAGCGAGGGGACGCTCGAGCGGTGCGACGCCAGCATTTTTATCCCGATGCAGGGCATGGTGCAGTCGCTCAACGTGTCGGTGGCGTGTGCGCTGATCCTGTTTGAGGCGCAGCGACAGCGCATGGCGAGCGGCCTTTACGAATCGCGGCGTTTGACCGGTCCTCGCTATGACAAGACTCGATTTGAATGGCTGCACCCGACTATCGCGCGCTACTGCCGACAGCAGGGGCGCAGCTACCCGCCGCTCGATGAGAATGGCGAACTCCTGGAACACCCGGTACGCACCTGAAGCAGGTTGGCATGAAGAAAGTCTGGAAAGATATTAAAAACGCGTTCAAGGCGGACGTCGCTGACGAAGACGATGAGGTGGCTCACGTCGCCGCGGCGGCGCTGATGATCGAAATGTGTGAAGCGGATCTTGAAACCACCCCCGAGGAGCTTGAGGCCGTGGCCCGTGTGCTCGGTGAGGTGTTCAAGCTGGACTCAGCGGTGGTGAATGACCTGGTTCAGCAGGCGCGCAGCAACAACGATCAGGAGATCTCCTACTTCCCGCACGTGGAGATCGTCAATCGCGTCTGCGGCGCGGCCGAGAAAGCGGAGATCGTCCGAAGTCTATGGGAAGTTGCGGCCGCCGACGGCAAGGTCGATCGCTACGAGGAACACTATCTGCGTCGGCTGTGCGAACTGATTCACGTGCCGCATCGCGTGTTTGTCAAAACCCGCAACGAGATTCTTCGGCTGTAGTTCAGGCCCTGGCGGGCCGTCTGGAAGGCAGCAGCGCTTCAAAAGGCCATGAGCGGCCTTTTCACCAGCGGGCTACCGTCGCGGCTCGAGCCCGTAATACTGGATGCGATTACGCAGCGTCCCTCGGCTGACCCCCAGGATCTCGGCGCTGCGGCACTGGTTGCCTCCCGTGAAGCGGAGCACCTCTTCCAGCAGCGGTTTCTCAACCTCCTCCAGCACCAGCTTGCGCAGGTCCTCAGGCTGGTTGTCTCCGTAACGCTTCAGGAAAGTTTTCACCGAGTTTCGAACAGTCTTGCGGATGTCGTCGTTGCTTGAACTGTCGTCGTTTGGACGATCTGAATTGTTGTTGTTTGATGTATCGCGGAACGTCATAACTGTGTCGCCTACCCCTGTCCGGCGGCTCCCTCTTTCCCCTTTTCTTATGGCCGGCGATGCCGGCGCGTTTGCGAGCAGGGCAACTACTATACGCCTGAGGGTCACTTTTGCCAGATGCGACTTTGTACAGTAGTTACGGGATTTTGCTATCCGCCCCGGCAGCTTGCGGTCGTTTGTTCATCGACCGCCCGACCTTGCGCCCGTAAGTGGACCTCGGTCGGATGACCCAGCCAATCCTTCGCTAACGAAAGTTGAACTCGAAGGCGACGGCGCTGCTGCCCGGATCGATCACCTCGAACACCAGCGGCAGCAGGTGTCCCGGAACCATGCCGTCCGGAGCCGGGCTTTCCAGATACTCCGCCGGCGTGAACCGTCTCATGGCGACCGCTCGCCCGGACAGGTCGGCCATGGTGATCTCCACCACCGGATGCGGCTGACTGAAGGTCGCCTGATTCTGGAGGGTGGCGCTTATCAGCAGCGCCCCTTCCACCGAAGGGTGAGGCTCGATGCTTCGGCTCGTGAGCTGGATCCGCGACAGGTCGCTGGGCAACTCGATGCGGCAATTGAAAAGCCGGCATGCTTTGGTGACCCAGGGCCTGAGCGTTTCGCTGCGCGCCAGCTGATCGTGCTCCAGGGCAAACCACTGGCCCACCAGGGCCAGCAGCGCAAAGCCGCTCCAGAGTCCCCACAGCCAGGTACTGCGGGTGCGGTTGCGGGCCGCGCGGTCAGCGGCCAGTTCGATGGCCACACCCGAAAGCGGGATGTCGGCGTCCGACGCCTCGGCCGCGGATTCCTCAAGCCCGCTGTCGGTCGGATCCACCGTTTTCCCTGGCGCTTTGGTTCGCGTAAACACCTCGGGCAGCGGTTCATCGGGGTCCGGCTCGGGTGCCGCCGCCGGTCCGATGGGATCGAGCGGCTCGATCTCGTCAACGGGCCCGGTCGGCTCCGTAGTCTCCTCGCCACCTTCGAGTGAGGCACCGCCGGATTCCTCGGCCTCTTCGGCAGGCGTGGCAGGCCCTTCGCTCGAGGATTTCGGTCCCGCGGCCTTAGCCGGCGGTATCTCCTCCAAATCCTCCGGTGGTGGCGGCCGCTGGCCGGCTTCGTTCGTCAGCCCATAGCGGTGCGCGACCCACGCCTCGCCGCCCGACGCCGCGTGGCTGTCCGGCGCGGCCTGGTCGGCGGGGGTGTCCTCCGGCGCAGGCTCTTGGGCAGCTGTCGGCGTCGGCGGCTGCGAACCGTCCTCGGGCGGGTCCGGCTCGTTGATCAAACGGTCGAACTCCCGCTCCAGCGCTTCGTCGTCGGTCAGGTCGAGCGGAGGCGGCTCTGTGCCTGCCGCCAGGGCCAGGGCTTCATCGTTCAGCGACGGCGCGTTCGGATCACCAGCTGCAGCGGATTCGGCCGACGTTTCCGCAGGCTCGGCGCTGACCGACTGCTGGGAGGCCGGTGCCGCGGGCCAGAACAGGTCGTCGATGGGGGGTGCGTCTGAGCCGGGGTCGCTGAGCGTCGGCGGATGGTCGCTGTGAAAACACGTCGGGATCTGGCCGTCTTCGTCCAGGGAATCGGACAGCGACTGGACGGCAAAGAACACCGCACCACAGGCGCCGCAGCGAACGTTGCCCGCCGAGATGGACAGCGCATCGGCGCTGACCGGGAAAACCGTTGCGCATTCCGGACACTGGGTAAACATGTCAGCCTCGCGCTGCCGCCGTCAGCAGCACCCAGCCGTCGCGCTCGTGGACCGCAAAGTCTGAGAAGCCAGAGTCGTAGGCTTCGGTGACAGCGTCCGCCTGGGCCTCGAGAATGCCGGACAGCATCAGCCGGGTGCCGGGCATCGCGCGCGCCGCCAGCTCGCCCGCGTAGTCGATGAGCGTGCCTGACAAAATGTTGGCGACAATCAGATCGAAGGGGCCGGGGGCGTCGTCCAGGGATGGGGCAACGGTAACCGCCTGGCCGTTGCGCCGGGCGTTATCGGCGGTGGCGGTCAGCGCCTGCGGATCGTTGTCGACTGCGACCACCGGTGTCGCGCCTCGCAGCGCCGCAGCCAGCGCTAGAATGCCGGACCCGCAGCCGAGATCGAGGACAGACTGCCCTTCGAGCTCGAGGTCGGCCAGCGCATTCAGACACAGGGCTGTCGTCGCGTGGCTGCCGGTCCCGAAGGCGAGTCCGGGGTCCATGAACAGCACGTCCCCCGGCGGGGTGGGCTGGTAGTGCCAGGGGCAGATGCAGAGTCCGCTGTCAGCGCCGAAGTGCACCGGCTCGAAATGCTCGAGCCAAACGCGTTCCCAGGGCTGATCGGCCAGCGCCGATAGCGCCATGCTGCGCGCCTCGTCGGGCTGGAGCCTGAGTTCGAGTGCGAGCTGAAGGACCGCGCCATCCATGCTGGCGGCAAAAAGCCCGCGGGCGATCAGCGTCTCCCACAGCGGCGTTGCTTCCGGTGCGGGCTCCAGCACCGGCGCCGCGTGTTCGTTGGGGACCAGCGTGACCGCCTCCGCGCCCAGATCCATCATCAGCGCCTCGACCGCCTCGGCCCGCTCCGGCGACACCGCAATGGAAAGCTCCTGCCAGCTCACTAGCTCACAAGTGTCCTGTCACGCTAATTGGTTGACTTTCAGCGCGTGTCCACAAGGCCCTGGAGTCAGGCGCGAGCCGCCGGCCAGGGTGGTTCCCTGGCCAAGGCTCGCAACGCCGCTCCAGGCCTTGTGGGA
>JANQOZ010000080.1 GCA_028285525.1 Lysobacterales bacterium | reverse complement strand
GTTGGCAGAAAGATGGTCAGCCCGACGACGGCGGCCGTCACCGTCGTCGGCGAGGCGGTGCCAAACAGCAGCGGAAGAAGGGGGAAACCTAGGTAGATCAGCCAGAGATAAGGCGTGTAGCCCAGGCATTTATATTGCGGAATCAGAAAACGATGAACCCGCAGCAGCGTGCGGGTCAGACCGTTCAGTGGTGTCGAAAGACTGTTCATGCCACCTGTGCCGTACTGAGCGCCTTTTCCCGCCGCAGCCCGACTGCGGCGATCCACAAGAAGGCGGCCGTGTAAAAGATCAGCGCGCCGATATGTATATATATAGAGTGTCCGTCATCCATGCCAATGGTTTTGGTCGCCAGCTGGTTCAGGTGAAACGGCGGCAGCACCCAGGCAAGCGTCTGCAGCGACTCCGGCATCACCCTTAGCGGAAACCACAGTCCGGACAGAGCGGCCATCGGCAGATAGACCAGATTGACGATCGGTGCGGCCGCCTGACCGTTGGCCCAGCTGCCGATGGCGAGGCCAAGCGCACAAAACGGGACCGCGCCCAGCAGCAGGATGCTCGCGAGGAGCATGCCCTGCCCTACCTCAAGCGTAACGCCGCCGAAGGTTGTGGCCAGCACAAAAAGGCTTGCGACAATCAGCGCGCTGAACGTGACGCTCATCAAGACCTTCGACAGGAAATAGGCGCGATGAGGCATGGGCGATGCAAACTTCAGCAGCATCAGGCCCTGGCTGCGCTCGATGGCGACGCCCACCCCAAATCCGAACAGGCCGGGGCCCATCACGCCAAACACGCCGTAGCTGGCGAGCAGATAGGTCGCCATGCCGCCGCGTGATCCTCCGCCCATGCTCATCACGAGGGCAAAAAGCACATAGAAGGCGGCGGGAAAGGTCAGCGAGGGAATCGCAAACCCCGGACTGCGCAGCAGCCGGATGAATTCGTAACGCCATTCAAGCAGGTAAACGGTTGCGGCACCCATTATGCGGCCTCCAGCTTTGTCGGTGCTTGATCGGTGAGATGCAGAAACGCCTGTGACAGGTCCGCCTTGGAGACCTCAAGCTCGGTCAGGTCAGCATCAGCCTGCAGCAGTGCGCGAACCAGGTCCTCCGGTTCGCTGGTGGATATCGTGACCATACCGCCCTCGCGACGCACGTAGCCGACGCCCGGCAGCGTGGAAATCCTCGCCGTGTCCAGCGTGGTGCGGCAGCGAACCTTGCCGCTGGGCACCTCAGCTTTGATTTCGGCCGGGGTGCCGTCCGCAACGAGCTGGCCGTTGTTGATCACAACCACCCGATCGGCCAGGGCATCAGCCTCTTCTAAGTAATGTGTGGTGAGAACCACCGCGCGCCCGCCGCTCGCAAGCTGGCGCACCACCTCCCAGAAACGATGCCGTGTGCCGACGTCCATACCTACCGTGGGCTCATCCAGAAACAGCAGCTCCGGATCACCGCAGATGCTTAGCGCAAACATGATGCGCTGTTTTTCCCCACCGGACAGGTGCGCGAAACGGCGCCCCATGAGCTTTTCGATACCCGCCAGCTCAACCACCTCGTCCTTTTGCAGCGGCTTCCGATAATAACTCTGAAAAAGGTGCAGTAACTCACTGACTTTCAATGTCTCTGGGAGACCTGAAACCTGCAGCATCGCGCCGGTGCGCTGGCGTACCTGAGGGTTTCCCGGCTCGCCGCCCAGCACCGTGATCGCGCCTTCGGTAGGACGCAAGAGCCCCATCATCATATGAACGCTGGTAGTTTTTCCCGCGCCGTTGGGCCCCAGGATTGCAGAAACCTCCCCGGCCCGAAGCGCCAGGCTGAGGTCATCAACCGCCAGCTGTGCGCCGTAGCGCTTGCTGACCTGCGACAACTCAATGATGTTGGGATTCTGCATCTGGCTCGTCCTTTCCTCGAGGCTGGGCCTAGTGTCGCTGCTCCGCCGACCGGGCCGCCAGTCCGGTTCATCACCGAACAGATGTGACAAGTGTCAGAAAAGCGATTGCTGGATCGGGCTGTTCGAGGGTTTTCTGGTGAGATCCGCGAGGCGTCGCGCCAGCCCGGAGCTGCGCGCACCCGGGTTGTTAACCGCACGGGTGATGGCGGACGGGTCGCCGTAGAGCGTTACGCGTGTTCGAGCCCGCGTAACGGCCGTATACAGCAACTCCCGGGTCAACAGCGGAGAATCTGCCGGCGGCAGCACGCAGTACACCTCACCAAACTCAGAGCCTTGCGAACGATGAACGGTCATGGCGTAGGCCGTCTCGGCCGTCGGCAGCCGCGCTGGCGAAAGCTGCCGCAACGCCTGGTCGGACGACTCGAGCCACGCGGCCAGCTCACCGTCGATGGAACGGATGAAACCCTGGTCACCGTTAAAGAAGCCTTCTTCGTATTGATTGCTGGTCAGGGAAAACAGTCGACCCGGGTAGTTTGTCTGTTCATCGGAGTAGCGCCCGGCCAGCATCCCCTGGCGCTGCAGCCATCGAAAAACCTGCCGGTTAACCCGCTCGACGCCGAAAGGACCGCGCCGATGGGCACACAAGATGCGCTTGGACTGCAGCCGGCGCCACGTCGCCTCGGGCGACTCATCCGCTGTCTCCCTCAGCCAATCGCCGCAAATGGTATCCAGCTCCGTCAGTGCCGGAAGCAGCTGCACGTCCTCGGCAGCGGCGATGGCCTCCAGGGTTGCACTCGCGTCGCCGCTTCGAATAGCGGCGGCAACCTTTTCGATCCCGGAGTCTTCGCCGTAGCGGAAGTTCTCCTCGAGCGTCTGCACGCACGCGTCGCCGAGGCCGCCGGCCAGACCAACGCAGAGGTCCGCCAGGACGCTGCCGGGCTGAACCGACACCAACTGATCTTTGTCGCCCAGCAGTACAACCTGCGCATTGGGCTCCACCGCGGCAAACAGCGCGTGCATCAGCCCCAGATCGGCCATCGATACCTCATCGACAATCACCAGATCTGCCGGGACCGGTTGGTGTCGGCCATATCGAAACCGCACCCGGTTGGGGCTCCAGCCGAGCGTTCGGTGGAGCGTCCCGGCCGGAGGAAGCGGGGTGTCGACCAGCGCGCTAATCGCGCCCGACAGCCGGGCGGCGGCACGGCCTGTTGGGGCTGCGATCATCAGCCGCTGGGGATCACCGCCCGTTTCCAGCCAGCGCCTTATCAACTGTCCGACCAGCGTCGTTTTCCCGGTGCCGGGTCCACCCGACAACACGGTAAAGCGATGGCCAAGCGCGTGATGAAGCGCCGCCGCCTGATCACGCCCAAGCCCCAGGCCTTCCGGAACCGCGGGCGTCGGCAGCGGATCGGCTTTCGCCAGTGCCGCAAGCCAGCGGGCCAGTTCGTCCTCCATAGACCAATCCACGGCGAAGTAGAGCAGCCCTCGATCCAGCACCACCGGCGTCGCCGCAGCGGCATTCTCCGAAACAAGCCCCGTGGCCAGCAGCATCTTGGTGGACCAGCTCTCGGTCTCATCAGCATCACCCCAACGGATGCCCTGTTCCACCAAAGTCTGTTTCAGGCGCTCAGGGGTCGCCGCAACGTAACCCTCTCCCCTTAAAGCCTGAAGACCAAAACCCAGAGCTGCGGCTACCCGCGGCTGCTGCAGGGCCTGCCGTGCAAAAGATTCACCGATCATCTGCGGCGCACCGCCCGGAAGAGGAAAGCTGGGGTCACTCATGGTGCACACCATACCGGCAAGGCCGGTTTCGCGGCAGAAGTTGTTCAAAAACTGCACAACCCGGATCTTCCGAGCGCGCCACTGGGTTGGGTGGGAAAAGGTGCCTTTTTTCGACGAATCTCATAAGCGCCTGTTTTGGTGATATTTTTCGTAGCGAACTGATCATTTTTCTGCTTGTTCTTAGATGTTTTTTCTGGTCCTTGTGAGATAATTTGTATCCGGGAGATACAACTGTTTCAGTATTGTTTCAAAAATATTTTTCAAAAAAATGCTTGCATGATTTTTTTAGTCTCTGTATAACTCACTCCATGGACATTTTGAGGACCTATCCGTGCAACTAGGAGCGCACAAGATACAGACGGAAAATCAACCACTTACGTGGCTGATTAACGCCGAAGGTCAGTTAGAAACGGATTTCGCCATCCAGGAAATCGTTTCCACGAAGGGGCCCATCGTGCCGCCGTGGTACGAGTGGCTGGTTCGTCCTCGAGGCATTCACACGGAAGAACTGGTTAACGCCGTTCAATCCATGGAATGGATGGTCGAATTCGACCTGGCGGTTATCAAGAGCGCCTGCCAATGGCTTGAGCTGCAGAACAGCACCGGTCACGCCTGTCGCCTCTCCGTTAACATATTTGCCGATTCAATTTCCGACCCCACCTTCGTGCACCGCGTCATGGGCGTCATTGCCGCCTCCGACGTGAGTGCCGAGCAGCTGTGCTTCGAAATCATCGAACACACACCCGTTCAGGATCTGCAGGCTGCTATCCACTTCTGCAAAACCATTCGTCGAATGGGATCCCAAATCGCGCTTGATGACATTGGCAGTGGCCACGTTCACGTGGGCCTGCTGGCGCCGGAAAGCCTGGTGGACTTTCTTAAGATCGATCGCTCCGCAGTCCTAGCCGCGAAGCAGTCGCATCGAAAGTTCAAGGCCGTACAAACCGTCATCGACTTTGCTGAAAGCGTCAACGTACCTGTCGTACTCGAGGGTATTGAGACGGAAGAAGACCTTAATTTGATTGAGCGCTTCGGTGCTGAGTTTTATCAGGGTTATTTGCAAGGCAAGCCACAACTCGTCGACTGGGGGGTCAGCGAGGACAGGAAGCACGTGGCTTTTGCTCTCCGCGAGTTAATCGCCTAACTCCAGAGGACCAGGACCAATGAGCACACAAATATTACAGACCCCACAATCCTCTCTAGGGCCCGATGCGTCGGCCACGATGCTGCTTCTTGAGCAAATTCTCAGGCCGATAATCAAACTCTTCATGCTGACATTCCGAGTGACTTACCCTGCGATGGACCGCGTGATCAAAAGTTTGTTCATCGATATAGCGCTTGAAGAAGCCGCAAAGCAAGATCCGAAGAGTGAGCCTTCAATGGGTACACTTGCCTATTTCACAGGTATAAGCCCGCATCTCTGCAGGCAAACATTTGATGAGCTTGTGGAAAGAGAAAGACCTCCAGGATACGTCGACACTTCGGAGGTATGCCCCGAATCGAAGGTTCTTGATATATGGGCTAATGATCCAATGTGGCAGGACGACGACGGCAATCCGATGCTTCTTCCTACCTCGGGCAAATATAATTCGCGAACCCTGCAAACGCTGGTTCGAAAGCACGTTGACAATATCGCATACGGACAAGTCGTCGACTCATTGATTGACGCTGGCTGCGTGACTTTTGTCCGTCACAATGGTAAGCGATGTCTGAAGATGAAAAAAGAGGCCTTCATCCCAGTCGATGGGCAGACAGACCAACTTCTAATGGCATCTGCACAATCAATTCGTCACCTGTTGCAGACGTTCATTTTCAACCTGGAAAACCCAGACCTAGCACCTAAGAATAACTTCTTCCAGCAGGAAAGATATTTGAGGTGCGTACGTCCGGACCAACTCCCCGCACTACGGGCATCAATGAAGGACTTGTTGCGTAAGCAGGCCGATGATTGCATTGCTCCTCTCGAGCAATTTGAGGACGGCCCTGAGACCAACGAGAGCATTCACGCAGGAGTTGGATACTACTATTTTGAAGACAGCGGATGGGGTCGGTACGAAACCCTCACCGCGTAGAAATGCCGCGTAGCGCGGCTGTGAAAATAACTACTCAGGAGAGCGAAAATGAGAAGCGAAGAAATTACGTTCGGAGGCACCGGAGAAATCATTAAGGCAGGAACTGGATCTGTAACCTTTGGTGGTACCGGTCAAATCGTTCACAGCAACGGTACCGGAAAATAACAAAACAGCCCTTGCGGCACACACACAAGAAGCACTAGCACCAAGAGAAGCCAAAAGGCTCGGAGGTGCAAGTTAGGAGGCAGGCATGACTTTATTAGCGAAGAGAAGAAGTAAGCTCTCTGTAGTTAGGGGCGGTACAGGAGCAATAACGCTAACAATCATCGGGCTTTTGCTCGCTATACCAGGCTACGTAAATGCGCGTACCGTCTACCACGGCGACGGACTGATACTGTCTGTCTCGGGGGCTGGAACTGACGTTACGGCATCGTGGGAAGATCCCGACACTGGTCGGCTGATGTTAGGAGCGAGCAAAATTGAGGACGGGTTTTCTTCCCTTGAGATGATCTCGCCCTCAACCTTTCAGAAGGTCGCGATCAGCGGGACCGGGGAAGACAAAGTCGCGATTAGCGGTACTGGGGAAGAGAAAGTCGCGATCAGTGGCACGGGAGAGCAGAAGGTTGCGATCAGCGGCACAGGCGAAGACAAGGTCGCGATCAGTGGAACTGGCGAGGACAAGTCCAAAACAGAACGCGCAAGTTTAGAGGTTTTCGTGGGCCAAGGAGAGGTGTTTGGACTCCTCACAATCAAACGAGACGGCATAACCATAGAGCACGTATTTGACTTTAAGGAAGGAACTGCTCGAGAACTTGCGCAGTTCTAGAGGCACATTGGAACGACAAAATTATGAACCAACGACTATCGGCCCCACGGCGCGTCTGAAGAGAGAAGATCCTCGGGCTGCGCCTCAATCCCTAGCACGATAGACATTGGTTGACCCCACTCCCACCGTCACGGCCCCCGGGCCTTTCGGTGGGTTTTTTTATTCTAGGTTAATGTACTGAAAGTAACGGCCAATCTGAGAAGCATCGTGGTTAGGGATCCCAGTCACGTTGCTGTGCGTAATGATCACCCTCTCCCTTGTTGCTGATCCCGAATAGGCGCATTCAGAGTTCAGAATGTCTACCATCTGTTGCACGATAGCTGTTCTAGTTGGAGACTGAGGAATCTGTCGCATCTCGTCGTACAGCCGGTCGTATTCAGCATTGAAAAAATTCGAAATGTTGGCACCTGGAGCACGATTCGGCCCGTAAAACAACTGTAGGATGTTCTCCGAATCGCTGTAATCGAGTCCCCAAGATGTAAGCGTGATCTGGTGTTTGCCGTCACTCGCCCCTGCGAGATAGTCGACAAACGTTGCATAACTCTCACCCTTGATTCGCTCCTGCGGATATCCGAGTGATACGAGTGCGCTTCGAAAGAAATCGTAGTTTTGGCGCGAGCGTGGTGAATTCGTATATCCGTAACTGATCTCGGGAAGTTGATCCAAAACAGTCCGAAAATCCAACAATGGGATTTGCCGCCCGCCACTCTCTGAACCAAGCCCGCTGAGCAGCAGCTCCGCTTCGGGCAAAAACGGTGGAATCAAACTCGAGTAAATGACCGCATCATCTCCATAGAAAGCCTTGTTACGTTGTTCCCAGTCGATCGAATTCGCGATCGAACAACGCAACGAACGATTGAACTCGTTTTGACGTTCATCACTAGCGTGTCCGATCGCTGGGTCATCCATGCGAAATCGGAAAAAGATGACTTCGTAAGCAAGATACGGATGAATTGAATATTGCGTCGAGTAAGGGGCAGAAAGAGTGTTTCCCGACCTAGGAACAAGCATAGGATCAAGAAAAGCATCAGAAATAACTGCAGCATCTAAATCCCCATTTTGGAACGATATCCACCGCGCAGTCTCGTCATCTACAAACTCGATTAAAACTGAATCCACGAACGGTAAGGTTCTGGCATTGGGCTCGGCTACTGGTTGATTTTCCTCTACTCCGGATTCACTGGTGGTAGTCGTAGAAAATACGCGACGGTAGTTCTCATTTTTTTCAAGCACTGCTCGCGCAGAATTCAACTCTCGAAGTTTAAAAGGCCCTGAACCGATTGTTTGGTTTCGAAGGTCCACATCGCTAGTGGATACCACTTCGTGAGGAACGATTGCTGAAAACGCCGTTGTAAGAGTATGCAGAAACTGCGAAGAAGGCCGAGTCAGCCTGAAACTAATTTCTCTATCGTTTAATACGCGAATGCCATCTGGCGGATCCGAATAGTCTCCTTCCCAATCCTCGATTCCTACAATCAAGTCTCGCCATAAATATTTGCCTTGGGAATTCAGGCTCCGATCGAAATGACGCAGCAACGAGAACGCTACGTCTTTGGCGTTGACTGCTCTTCCCACGCCATTAGCGAATAACGCGTCGTCAGCAAATCGACTATCCGGATTTAATCGAACCGTTATTTCAGTTCCGTCATCTGACACCGTCGGCCATTCACTAGCAAGGCCAAGCGAGAGAACGTGAGTGCTAAGTCCATACTCATATTGAAACAGTGTTTCGTACGTCGCGAGTATGAGCCCTGCTGAATAAATATTGCTGGCTTCAACTGGCTCAATAGACCGAGGCACGCCATCAAATGCGACCCGATAGATCTTTGTCGTTGCCACGGAGGAATCTGGCTCGGAGTCGCGATCTCCGCATGATTGCAGCGCCAAGAGAGTCGCAACCAAGATTATTTTGCGCATATGACTCGCAATCCTAGCTATTGTCCAGACGGTTGAGACTAACGTTCTTGTGAAAAAGAACCAACTGTTAATTTCCAATCAATAAGAAAATTATCGTTTTTCTTTAATTTTTTTATTTTTTTCTGTTAATATCTAAGCATGTCTGAAGAAGTAGCCCAATCATCCTCGCGAATAATCGAGTCATTCCTCGATGCAATAAGGCCGCTAATCGAAACTATGGTCGAGGAGTTCGAGATAACTTATCCGATGATCTCTCCCGGGCTTAAGGCGACATTCATTGACGTTGCAAAAGAAACCGCAGCAAAAGAAATGGATTCACCTATGGTTGCGGACTCCGTCTTGGCACTAAAAACCGGGTTAAGCGCAAACGTAATTAAAAAAACGCTGGAGATGGGAAAAGCTATCGAAGCTGGCAGCCTTTCAGGCCTTAGTCGTTTGTTGGGAGCCTGGTCATCCGATCCAGACTGGCTGGACGAAAACGGAAACCCAGAGGTTTTGCAGTTACAAGGCGCATACGGTGCAAAAAATTTCGAGACGCTAGTTCGAAAAACCATGGGTAACCTAGGTTATGGGCCGGTAATTGAGGCTCTTTCCAAATCCAACTGCGTAGCTCTTACTCGGTCCGGAGGCAAAAAGGCCGTAGCGTTGAGAAAAGCGTTTTATGTTCCAGCAAGCAAATGTGCGGCGGATTCTTTCGAAACAGGGTGTGAGGGCGTCGCAGCACTTGGAACTACGATAAAACAAAACGTCGGTTGGTCAGATTTGCATCCGACTCGACGTCACATCCAAGGTACGGTTCGGATTAGGAATTTGTCACTGAAACATCTAGATGATTTTCGAGCAAAAATGCGCCAGCTTCAAAGAGAGTTCCTGAATGATCGGGTCATTCCGCAAATGACAGAGTTTGAAAAACGCAACAGCCGGGAAGATCCGATCCCACAAGTAGGAATCGGTTTCTACTTGTTTGAAATCCACGGCGATTCTGCTCTAGCCCCTGAGTACGTCGACCACGAAAACCAACTAACTGACAAAGGGTGGTAGTCCAGTGCCAAACAGGAACAAACAAACAACTCTGGTGGGGAATGCCGGGCAAATGATTCGTCAGCCCAACTGCTTTTGCGTGACCCTCGCTTTTCTCATTACTATGCTCGCGATTGCCCCGATTTCCACTGTGATGGCCGAAGAAGGCCGCACGAAGAGTCTAGAACCGCTGTCTGATGAAGAACTGAACCAGAAGTACACAGTCGTTGAGACTTTTGTTTTTCCGGAAGCCCGAGGGTTCCTGGTTGCAGTAAATGAAAATTACGAGTTCCCTATGCCTCCGGCGGGACTTCTGTCTGCCCAGTCGAAGTACCACCAGGAGCATACGGATATTGCGATTGCTAACGTCGAAGAACTCATCTCGTCGTTGGAATATGAATTGCTCGACAGAGCGCTCGTCATGGTTGGAGATTTTAGCGGTGACGGCTTGCCCGACGTCATGATTCAGCGCAACGTTCCCGTCGAGAGCGGCGAAGTCGACAGCGCTGGAAATCCAGTCCTTGAAACCGTCTGGTTCGCCAACGTGCCGCTCACCGAGATTGCGCACGACCGAATGAGAAACCTTTCCGACTCAGTAGCAGACCCGGCGTATCGCAGCGCGCATGGATTTACATCCTATCCGGACTTTGCGACCAATCCTGACTAGTAAAGCGACGAGCTCAGCGAAAAAAAACTTTGCCCGAACTAGGAAGAACCCAGTTTCTAGGGCGGTTCTGGAGATTCAATTGCATTAGTCAGAATGCACTCTCTAAGCTGTCGCCATAGGCGGTGAACTGCAGCTGTCGGTTAGCGAGCGTCTTGTTCAATCGTCGGATGGTTCTGGCCACACAGTTCCTTAGGCTATTTGCCACCCAAAGCCTTTGAAGAAAGAGCGGCCTTCTATGATCAATTTCCTACAAAGCAAGCGGACCGATATTGGGGAGAAGATCAGGAGTTAGCAGTCTTGCGACCGAGCCAGTGATTCCAAGTTTAAAATGCGCGACATGGTCGGGCTTATGGGAGCCCTATATTTGGCCTGGATTTCACATCTACAGCCTAGAGATCCCTTGCAACTCGGAGCCCTACGGTGTTTAGCTCTGCGGCGCGAGACAAACCTGAGCGATAGGCCGACCGTAATGCCTGAACATCCGTGGTGACCCAAGAACCGCCGCGGACAACGCGGTCGTCGCATCCGAATAAAGTATCGCTAGTGAGCCAAGGACTTCCATCAATTGGAGCGCCAAAGTAGGTCGTGTTGTAGCAATCCTCAACCCACTCAAACACGTTTCCGTGGACATCGTAGAGCCCAAATGAGTTAGGACTGTAGCTACCAACTGGCTCTGCTTTTACGTCAAAAAAACTGGCGCCGGGTTGACTACAGTTGGCAAAATTTGCGCCATTCACTGCGCTATTGTCACAGGAAACTGGATCCTGGTTGCCCCAGGAATACCTAGTGGTGGTGCCCGCTCTAGCGACATACTCCCACTCTGCCTCAGAGAGTAGACGGTAGCGCTCACCTGTCAGCTGTGAAAGCCATGCCACGTAGCTTTGGGTATCGAACCAATCAGTCCCGACTACAGGTTGGCGCCCGGTCCCGCAATCTATTCCATCGCATGTTGAAACAATGGGACTACAGCCCCCATTCTCCACGCACGATTGCCATTCATCCCAGGTCACTTCGAAGATTCCAACGGCAAATGAAGGCACATTGACGATACGAACGGGAACTTCGTCTGAGTCTCCTCCACCATTTACATCTCCCATCAGGAAACTCCCTTCTGAGATGTAGATCATTTGCGGACACTCTGGGCAGTCGCGAAACAGCGGCGACTCAAATCCGTCTAGGAAAATTATGTTTTCTCCGCCCGCTACAACCCCAATAGCCGAAAATAAAGCGGTAACCATAGAAAATTTGCGCCAAAACATCTTTTTCCTCATTTCTGGATTTTCAAATGGGGCGTAGAGAGCAAAAAAGGAGCCTGCTCGACAGGTTTATTGTCAATCTTTTAACCTTAGCAACTGGAGTTGTTCTACCCATGCATTACGGCAATAACGGATCTCTTGATGATCAATAAGGAACGTAAATGCCGATTTAACACTAGTGTGTGAATTGACGGTCTACAACAAATGATCCGAAGTGATCGCCAATCTAAAAGACGGAATTTCCCAGAGGAAAATCTGACAAATGAAGTGTTATTTGTGCTCGGTAGCATAGTGTCATAAAAATGTACCTGCTTTTGATTTTTCGGCGGTCTCTGTCCGCTCGGGCATCGCAGAGGAGTGGTTCGTGTCGGTGGGAATAGAACAGCTCACGGCTGAAATTCGAGCACCTGACCGTCCCCATCACCGATCGCAAAAGCATCAAGCTGCCCGTCGCCACCGAAGAACGCGGAAACCTGTACTTGCCGCACAAAAAGGCTAGGGACATGGACATGGACAAAGCAAAACCGACTAACCAAAGGCCTAGTCCCCCTCAAAACCATCTCCGAAAAGCAGATCCAGCGAATCGGCGTCCTGCAAATAGAAAAAGCCAAGATCCGTCACTAACGCAGTCACAGTATTGGTATCCGGATTCACCACGCTATTTTCCAGCACGGTAAACGGTTTATTGCCATCGACTGAAAAAACCACCTGGAGTGCGGACTCGTCTACCTCTGGCAACAGTTCACTTTCCAAATACCGGAACTGAACCGCTGCTTCCGCCCATGATGTGCGATCTGTGTCTAGTTCCCAGGACACGGCAGCTGAAGCATCAGGGAAACCACCGCTGCTCCTGGTCAGAGTTGCGGTAATGGTCGACGCGGCGTTCCCGGGCCCGTTGCCATCAACAAAATCGATCCAAGCCCTGGAACTAGGGTGAGTTGCGTCACCGCCACCACCGGAGACGCCTATGGCGACCTGCGGTGCATCGCCATCGCGGGCTCGGCTTCGGTATACGGCACTGGTCGGAGCGCTGCTTTGACTGAATACAACATACCCTGCGCCCCCTCTGTCATACAAAAACGAATCAGCACGGAATGCACCGACAACTACATCGGTTAAGCCATCGCCGTTCACGTCACCGGCAGTAGAAACAGAGCCCCCCGATTCGTCTTCTGCATCAGCCCCGTTGATACGAAACCCAGCTCCTGAGAGGTTACCAAGATCGACTGGGTTTGCGTTCGATTTGCCGAATACAACAAAGCTAGAGCCAGCATCTTCGCCACTGCCCGGGTCTGCCCGCCTCGCTCCGATTATTACATCCGCTAGTCCATCTCCGTTCACATCTCCAGCACCTGACACGCTACCGCCGGAAAAATCGCCCGGATCTGCCCCGGCGATTCTGAATCCCTCACCGCCGAGGGCGCCCAAATCGATACTGCCGTTGTCACCTTTTCCGAAAACAACGTAGCTGGCACCGGCACCGCTCCTCCCGCTTGGATTGGCACCACCGGCCCCAACAATGACGTCGGCAAGACCATCGCCGTTTACATCGCCAGCGCCTGCCACGCTTCCACCAGCACGGTCGCCTAGACCTGCCTCAAAAATTCTAAATCCACCATTTCCCAGCGAATCAAGATCAACCTGAGCAGCATCCGCTTTGCCGAAAACCACTGAGCAGGAGCTGTCGGTAGGAGATGGCTGATTGTCGACCTCACCAATAATCACATCATCTAGCCCATCGCCATTGACGTCGCCGGCACCCGAGACGCTAGCCCCAGTTCTATTTCTGTCGGAACTTCCGAGAACTCTGAAACCGCCGGTTCCAAGAGCGCCAAGGTCGACAGTTCCATTGTCTGCTTTGCCAAATACGATGTAGGCAGCGCCGGCCCGAGGAGTACCGGTTCGATCTACCCCGGGCGCTCCGACAATAAGATCTGCGAGTCCATCACCATTTACGTCGCCGGCACCCGAAACCGCAAATCCTGAAGTATCGTTTTGTGCCGCGCCATCAATGCGAAACCCGCCAGTGCCAAGTGAAAGCAAATCCACTGTATCAGTGTCGGGCTTTCCGAATACCACGTAGCTGGAACCCGCAAACGAGTTCGCGCCGACCGATGCTCGATATTCTCCAACAATGACGTCCGACAGACCGTCGCCATTGACGTCGCCGGCCCCTGAGACGCTCCAGCCGGAGAAGCCGAAGAAACGACCGCCATCAATACGAAATCCATCGTCAGAAAAATTGAACCCAGCAACGAACGAACTGCCAGTTTTACCGAAAACCACATAGCTGGTTCCGGCATTGCTATCCCCGCTGTCTGCGTTATAGGCTCCGATAATAAGGTCTGCTAGACCATCGCCATTGACATCGCCGGCCCCAGACACACTAGAGCCAGTTGAGTCATCGGACCTTGCGCCAAAAATCGGGAAGCCGCGAGATCCCAATTGATCTAACTCAATTGTTTGAGCTTCTAAGCCGGGGGCGGCGAGTGCAACCGTTATCGCTGCTGCAAGACTGTTTTTCACGATCTTTCCTTTCTTCAGTGTAAGAGAAGGCGCTCTCAGATGGTCAGTTTTTGGTCGGAAATCACCTAACGCCCGGCCTCTGCAACTAGAGCGTTTTCAAGGTCCACAAGCGTTCCCTGGGACGGCCGCTAGTCTCACCATGCTTATTGTTCCGCTCCCAAACAAGCTACCGCGATATCGAAGCGAGCTGGAGTAATCGAGCGTGAGGGCGTCGCAACCCTCAAATGTCAAAGTGATCGTGCCCCAGTTATTTTGTCTGTTGTCATTCGGGTTGAAGCTCCCGAATTCCATGCCGGTGAAAATGCTTGCCATTGCCTCAACACGCAAGCCATTGACGGCCCCCTGAGCAATGATGAATATTGGGTTGCCGTCAGGGTCGTACGTGTACCAAAAAACTATCGCGTCGCCTGATTCGTAGATCAGTACGTCCAAGCCATGGCCGTCTTGGGAAGGGTTATAGAACAGTCCGCCGTTTTCAGGCCCAAGATCATCGTCGGTTCCCGGCCCCGGATTGCCGCCTCCACCGACGCCTGGCACCACAACATCAGTCCGACCACCACCGGCTGTGCCCGAATCCCAGGAGAGCACAAATGAACTGTCGTAATCATAGGGTGTTTCGCAGCAAAGAAGTCCAAGTGGCTGAATTGCGAACGTGGTCGTGAGCAACAGTGTTCCGCAAAAAGATGGTGTGATTAAGTCCTGAGGGTCAGTGTAAAGGGTCCCCTCTTCCCAGCTGAACTGCCGATTACCCTGAAGGATCGCGTAGTTTGGCGGACAAACAAATGGAGAGCCACTTAAAGGAGTAATTGTAAGAAGCGCAACTGTTGTCCCATCGCCACAGCTTCTTCGCCAGGCTTGAACTCTTATGCGCCCCGAGAGCACATTGAAATCCACAGAGTTCACTTGACCAGTCGGATCTAGCGGGAGCGGTGCGTTGAGACACCGTCCAACACGCTTCAGTCCCGAGTCCTCAATTCGCTCTGGGCTCTTCAGCGTTTGTATTAGGTGAGCCGATTTGGCTTCAAAAAGCAGTAGCAAATGGTCGCGCGATTGCTCTGCTGAATAAGCCTTTGTTCCAAACAGCAAGGAAAACGCAATTAGTGCCGCGATGAGCTGAACTTTCATTATTGAATTCCCACTATTGTGAATTGCCCTGGTTTTTCCGGCGACTATTCGGTGTGAGTCAACACTTGGAGTCTCCATTAGATCCGGGGGCTCAAGTTGCCTCGGCGAACAAGCTATGTGGCAGGACTGCAATCGCGATTTCAATCACTCATCAACTGTCCAGCGAATTACGCTTAATGGCCGCTCGCCACCAATACGACCACAGCCGAAAAGCGTGTTTTCGTCTCGCCATTGAACGCTGTACACACCAGTCCCCAGAGGTTCCGGGTCAGATCTCATACTACGTTTCAGCCATAGACTACTTGGACGACCAACGCTCCCTGCATTTTCGGCGAGCAAGTAAGCAACCCTTGAGCCGTTCGGACTCCACGAATACGCTGCCAACACAATTTGATCGGCCATTGAGTTGTGCGCTACGTGCGTTGCAATAAATCGTCCATCGTCTGTGACCAGCTTTAGAGTCGGGGCGGTACCCTCGAGTCTTATGCCATCAATCTGGTTACCCGTCCCGGCAGTCGTTTCGGGCGATTCATAGCGCCACTGTGACCACGAAGGTCGCCAACATCCGCTCGGAACTACACCAGCCTGTAGCTTATCGGGTTGCGATAGGTGAACGACAAAACTCGTGAGTTCTGCCGGCGTCGCCGCGCCAATGTCACGCTTCCTCAACACAGAAATGCTTACCGGAAAGTGGACCGTTTCAGCGTCACTCCAACAGGCCCGGTCTGTGCGTGGATAACGGCCTGCTGCCAGCAAAGAGGCGGTCTTTTCGTCAGCCGCGTCCGGCCGTATCGGGTCGCCTGAGCCGCGCCGCAACAGCAGAATTTCTGAGCGTGGCAAGACCTCGTTGGGGACCTCTCGAGTGGTCGTTAGCAACAGCCATTCTCCATCTGGGGAAAACACAATTGGCCGAGGCCCCTCGCAGACCAGACCTTCGATAGAAAACACCCGATCTCCACCGGCGGACTGAGCATCCTGCAGGTCGACGCACGCGGCCAATATCACGAGCGCAAATAGCGTCACTACCCGCAGCACTATTGAACGTTCACTCCTAAGAATGTCTAACCGAACAGCGGCGGGTACCGTGTCTCCAAGTCCGGACCGAAGGCCCCAGCCACAGAGCCATGGGAAAGTCACTTCGCTAGTCTATTCAAACCCATCTGCGAAAACCGCTTGACCTCTGGCGACTTCGACGCTGATGCTGCTCTGAAAACCGGAGTTTGCCGCAGTAAGCGTCGTGATCCCGGCGCTAAAGCCGGTCACCAAACCATCGGCCTGAATCGTGGCGATAGATGGATCGGCACTCGAATAAACCGTACCTGTGCCCGGATCGGTGATTTCACGCGTTTGCCCGTCCGCAAAGCTACCTAACACGTACATCTGCCTGAAATCATCTGCTTCAAACAGCAGCATGTCGTCGTTGACGATGGATAAGCCCGTCAATTCGCTGTTGGTGGTTACTATCACCTCCACCGGAACAGTTAGTGAGGTGACGGTTTGATTCGCGTCAACCGCGAGAACGTTGAATTCAAGTGTTCCGATGAAATCCTCCGGCAGCTGAATCGCACCAGAAAGATCTGGGCCAGTTAATTCCACGGCCTCCAAGGCGGTGATGACCAGTGCGCTCTCTGGTTGGAAACCGTTCTGTCCAGTGACCTCTACGGTCACCAGATCACCGGCCAAGGCGGTAAGGCCGCCAGGCAAATTCAACGCTATATCGTCACTAACAGAGAGTTTCAGCGGCGGCAGATGCGCCGGTAGGTTGGTTGATTTCATATCCAGCGACGATGGCGCCGGAAACACGCCAAAACTCGTGCCGGTGGCGTCTGAATTGAGGAGTTCCATGATCCGAGCGGCGTAAGCGCTGCTGCCGGTCGCGCTGGTGTGAATGCTGTCCAGCCCATCAAATACCGATATCGCTGAAGTGGCGATGCCGCCCTCCTGACTGCGTCGACCGACGACGAAGTCGTGCTGAATCCCCTCGAACAGGCTGGTGTTGTCATCCAGGAAGTTCAGGATCTTAAACAACACGCCAATCTTGCCTGGCACCCGCGCCAGCGCATCACCGACCAAATTCGAGCCACCGATACCGACAAGGGCATGACCAGGCAGATTGGTTGTCGCAATACTGTTGATCGCCGTGCTTCCGATTGCGAGATCGTCCATCGCGCCTTCGTCAATGGCTAGTTCATTTCGTCTCAGGTAGTCCAGAAACGCCTGCCCAAAAAACAACTGCGAGATTACGTTATCGCGCAACAGCACAACGGTATTCGCCAGCGGCGATCCAGTATGCGGAGTGTTCATCGTGACAAACTTGTTGATCAGCCCCGGTACGAGAGCGTCGAAATTGCGCCCAATGATTCCACCCATGCTGTGTCCAACATAGTCGAACTGAGTCGCTGCTATGCCATTAGCGCGAAGCGTCTGGCAGGCTTCTCGAATCGGCGCGGCAGGCCTGGTCGTGTTTCGGCTGAAACGCGAAGCGTGGGTTGGGCGGTAGTCGCCGACACGTGTTATGAGGTTGGGATCAGAAACCAACGGCGAACTGTTCCAAGTCGTGGCATTGGACCACAGACCGTGCATCAAAATCAGCGCAGGTCGGAAAAGATTGAAGGGCACCGTAACGCTAGCAGGCGGATCGGCCTCATTGTCTGGGAAGAAATCGGCGCGCAGATCCACGAAACGGTTGCCCAATTGCTCATCGCCCCCGCGGTTGAATTCATCAGGCACAGTGTATTGGGCTACGCCTTCCCATCCGTCCTCTCCGAGGGTGGTTACTACGCTGACCGTTTCGAGACGCTGATCACCACCCGGAATGTCAAAGCCGCCATCCTGTGGTGCCAGATTGCTACCGGCGAACGAATAAACAACCGTCCCAGGCCCCGATAACCTGAATATTCGAAAGTTAACTCTGGTCACTCCGTCGGCGACTGCACCTTGAACGATTCCACCCTGGAAAATGCAGTCCAGAGCCTCCGGTACGCCTCCGCCTTTACCAGCTTCCATCCTACGATCCGGCAATTCAAAACGCTGCGCCTGCAAATCGAAGTTTTCAACCAGCACGGTGGAGTCTACGAGACCGTCGCCGCCGTCGGTCATCGAGAGAATAATCTCTACGGGTCCGGTTTGGGCAACATCAATAGCTACACGGCGCCAACCGGTAGAACCGGCAGCTGGACTTCCTAGATCGAAGTTTCCCTGAATCTGGGTCGGCGCTCGCGCGTAAATATCCATCGGCGAACCTTTCGCAAAGGACGATGCTATTGGAAATAGATCCGAATCCACCGAAGAAGCGATTAAGAGTCGGCGTTTACCCAGCTCATCAATCACGGTCACCGAAAATTCGTCACTGAAGTCGCTGGCCACGAAATCTGGAAACTCGGCGGTCAGGAATTGGTAGCGGAAACTCAGACTACGCGCGCCGGGGGGGGGGTCGAATCGTAGTCTCAATTGAGCATCTACTCGCGACTCATCCAGAAAGCGAACGTCGGTACCCGGGCGCGCTAGCGATCCGCTAGACATTCCCGTGCTAAGCACCAACATGCTGTTGCCGCTCGCATGGATTTGGCCGTATTGATCAACGACACCGGCAGAACCGGGATGTCCTTCGAGTCGCGCTGATACTAAAGCTTCGCCGGAGCGGATCCAGCTTTCGCCGTTTTTGCCGGCAATTGAGAATCTCGCAGGCGCATCCGGCACATAAGCAATCTGGTTGCCAGATTGGGCGAGCTGATTACGCGCATCGAACGTTTGCCCGAACGCCGGCGCGTAGGCAATCGAAATCAATATAGCAATTGATAGTATTTCAACGGCTCCCCGTAGAGTGATTCCAGCGCTATTAATGAATGACATTCCAGGCATAACTCTTACCCTTAATTCAAAACTATTCATTACCCCACCGGGCCAATCGGTCGGCGAAAAATCAAAAAACTCCGCACAGAACCGCGAATTCTCTGCGGCTTTTTGGACGCTTGTCGTAGGCTGCGTCCTCCAACGACGTTTCCGAATTGGCGCAGGGAAGATGTGACCGGGTTTGACAGCGCAGTCCGGATTCGGCGCACCTGTGCCCTTTAAAGGGCGACTGCTTTTCGCCGGTTGTAGACCAGAGATGCCTCATTGGCTTGTCGGCGGAACCTGGGTGTAGCTAATCTGGTAGCTGCCCACGTCATTTGTGTCGTAGTCCATCACCACCAGACGATACGTCCCAGACTGCTCCAGGCTGCAAGTAGCGTTGGGTAAACAGTCAAGTGATGCAACGGTTCTGCTCCACACGGATCGCACGAGACTCCCATCCGGTGCATGGAGCCAGATCAACGGGGAAAGTGCGCCATTTCCGCTCGTATCTGAGACACGGATATACGCCGACTCTCCAGCTGTAGCTTCAAACGTGAACGTGTCAATATCGCCCAGCGTAATATCCCCGCTCACCACCCCGTCGGCGATCAGCGGGCCGTTTTCGTCGGCCTCTGAAACTCGGGTGTAGTGAATCTGGTAGCTGCCCACGTCGTTTGTGTCGTAGTCCATCACCACCAGACGATACGTCCCAGACTGCTCCAGGCTGCAAGTAGCGTTCGGCAAACAGTCAAGTGCCGCAACGGTCCGGTTCCATACCCACCGAACCAGTCTCCCGTCCGGTGCATATAGCCAGATCTGCGGCGAAAAGTTACTGCCGGTCGCATCCGCCGCCCGGATATGGATCGACTCACCCGCTGTAGCCTCAAACGTAAAAGCGTCAATATCGCCCAGCGTAATATCTCCGCTCACTACCCCGTCAGCGACTAGCGGGCCGTTTTCATTCGCTTGCAGTACGCGCGCATAGTGGATTTCGTAAGCACCCGTTCCGTTATCGTTGTAGTCAGTTACAACCAGTCGATATGTCCCCGACTGCTCTAGCCTACAACCAGAGCCCGGCGCGGTTGAATAGCAGTCGAGTGCGGCGACCACCTCATTCCAGGTCGTCCGAACTAGGCTATCGTCCGGCGCATAAAGCTGATACTGCGGCTCAAAGTTTCCGTCGCCGCTTGTATCCACCACTCTAATGTGCGCGGACTCGCCCGCTGTGACATCGAACGTGTAAGTATCTTCGTCTCCAATAAAAGAAATGTCCCCATTGAAAACAGTTTCGTTGACCAGAGGCCCGCCATCGTTTTCGTCAACTATGAAAGATGCAGTTACCGCCTGTGCCTGCGTCATCGTCAGCTCACAAGTATCTGTCCCAGAACATGCGCCACCCCAACCATCGAAAACGCTGCCTTGTTCCGCCGTCGCGGTCAGCACGACGGTTGTGTCAGCTTCAAAGAATGCACTGCACCTTCCCGGGCATTCCACCCTGGCTGGCTGGCTTGTAACAATCCCAGCGCCGGTGCCGTCGATCGACACGGTTAACTCATTCGGCTCGACACCAGGAATCGGAGTACCAAAGGGAAGCTCGGAAAGCTCGAAACTAGAGCTGAAAAGCCTGTTTTGGCCATTGGCTGTTACCGTGGCATCTTGTATCAGCACATCGCAGGTCGGGCGCAAGGAAACGGTGGTGTCCGTCTCGGGAGAGAGATTTGGTATTTCAATCGTGACAGGCCCCTGGTCCAAGCGAACACTTTGCTCGATCGGCGACTTATTCGGCTGCGCGATGACGATTTCTGCTTCGCATGATTGTTGTCCCTTGGAGCCAACCAGACCTCTGAATAGAGATGGACTGATGTCGATGAGCACGCGGCCAAGTACCCCGGTTATGATGGAAGCAATCTCGAAATTGGTCAGGGCTTCGATTTCTCGGCAAACAACGCCATCAGCCCGATTGCTCAGTTCTCCAGTTGGGAACAGGGAGTAATCGAGGTCACGCACTATCGAATCAAAGCCGAACACATCATTATGAAGAATGCCCGGTCCACCCCAAAAGGTACGCCGAACCGCGGAAACTGAGCCAGACCCGGGAATAAGGCAGGGCTTGTAGGTTGAAACTGTCGTTAGATCTTGGCTACGCCCTGAGACCACGTCGTCGGTCTCCGATTCGAAGGGCCGGGGATCTCGGTTAGTCGCAGCAATTGACACGATTTTGACGTCTTCAGGCACTGCCCGAGCGTTAAGGCCTTCGAGGAAACTACTTGATGCCCGCATCTGGTCCTTTTGCGTGCTTGACTCGAACACGCAATCTGTGGCGTCAGAAAATATGTCTAACGGATCGATGAGACTAAAAAGGGAGCCGATAGACCCCTGATGGGGCGAATCGAGGGTAACTATTTTGCGTACGGTACCATCGTAAGGCAGTGTTAGACCCGACGCGTTTTGTGCCAACCCCTGAACATATGCGCGGGAAATGAGACCTCCCATGCTGTGACCAACTAGGTTTACTTTTGAGGTGCCCTCTATCGAAAGAACGCGCTCGACTACCCTACCTAGTTGATACGCAGCCTCTTCAATTCGTACATCGTTGACACTCGTTTTTCGAAGCGGATTTGGCGCTGTGGGATTCTGCAGCCGGAACAAATACAAATCGCCCGCTGCAGCGTCAGAAAGGAATCTTCCAGACCGCCCGCCTACGGTGGTCACCTCTGAGCCGTCATAAGTCAGTGCATTACAGTCATCATGTTCGTTATCGTTTGCAGACGTATAGCAATAGGGCACAGAGTACAGATCAACATCCGAAACCACATCCGAGTTTCTTAGCAGCTCAACGGTGGGCCTCCAGGTCGTAGTATCAGAACAAAAACCGTGAACGAGGATTGTCGGAACATCAACAGCAACCTCCAACTCGATTTTCTGGCCAATACGTTCTACGTATTCAACAAAATCATCAACGTATGCGACAAACCCTCGAGCCCCGCCGACGGGTTTGGGAAAGGCAATAGCCTCAAGCAGCGATACGTTCGCATTTCCTACGCCGATGGCATTGATAACGTCAATACCAGCCGCCTCGGCAGCCGCAGCCGCTTCTTCAGAATCGGGCCCCTCGGTCGGATTCCCGTCTGTTGATACGTCTATTACGCGGTTGGTTGCCTCAGAAACCTCATTAAGGATCAGTTCGGTGGCGCGCTCGATGCACCCCCCTAAATTGGTGCCGGACCCTAGCTGCGTCATCGAGTCAACTTGGTCTGCAACTGCCACAGCTGTTGCTGGCGAGTCGATGATCGTCGGCAAAACCACATTTTGGACAGTAGTCGCAAATTGAATGACGGTGATTCTCACCGACCCATCCTGCGGAACGATTCGAGCGTCTTCGATCGCACTGGCCGTGGCTAGACGCTGGAGCTCAAAATCTGAGCTTGAAATGCTACCCGAGCCATCAATGCAAAGGGCCAGATCGATAGACGGCGCTGCTACTGGTCCGGCAAGCGCGATTTTTGATGCGCAGACAAGAAGGTTAACCGCAAGAAACGATACTAGTGGTACTAGGTGGCATGGAACAGCGGACAGCGTCCGGGATTTCCAACGGAGTAACCTGCTGCGACGTTCGGTTGCGAGAGGATTTATACGATTAGCTTTGAGCATTGGCACAGAATTGTGACTCCGTACTTCGTTAGCGCGACTTTTTCTAATTTGTGTGCGGCAGTTGATGAAAAGGCCTGACGTGGACTCCAGGGGCGACGATTCGGGAATGCAAAAGGCGAATTACCGGTTACCAATCTATTCAATGCTGGTACCCGGCTTGGGGATTAACATGCTGCAGGTGCGTGCTCTTTCGCCTGCACTCGGGGCGACGTCGAAAATACTGCAGAACCAGGAATACTCCCGCAATTCTTGCGGCAATGACGGCGACACCGCTAACCATTCCAATAGTTCAATACATCGCCCCGATCTCCATCTTCTCATCTCACTGCACAACGGCCAGCCGGACCGCCATCGCGAGTGGAACTCCGAAGGCCTCTAGATTTTTCGGATGGCCGCCCTAGGTCTATCAGAGTTTTTCGTCCTCGCTTCGTAACTGAAGAAAAATGTGAAGAACGCGTAAACACTATTTGACACGACCCAGACTTTCTAGTGCTAAAGCTATGCCATATTTGAGTCATAAGGCTGGTTCTCTCCAGAACCTCAACCATTCAGGTATTTCGAAGATCGTCTCATCAGATTCAGTCCACTTTAGACTTGTCGTTTTCTGAACACGCCAAGTCCGCTCAAACAAGCTTGGCAATACATGTTCTCCTCTCGCGTTGCGCCGTCGTAAGTCACGCTTGAGAGAGATAGCAAGCCAAGCCTCCAGAATCGCGACAAACGTCTCTCTGTGAGGGTCACGTTGCAGGAGTCGTATCGCGTTTCGCACGCCCCGTTGCGGATGTCGTTCCCGTAACTGCTATGGAATCTGCCGAGTCTAGTTGCCGATGAAAGACACCTTGCTGGCCGAAAAAATGATGGATAACTCCCCGTAGGTCCACAGTACGTCGCCACCCAGGTTTTCCTTGCTATTGGGCTGGCCCAGTGCATCAACGACCGCCGCTTCGTTCATTCCAACCAGGACTTTGTTGTTCAGAATGGCTTGAACCCACTCTTCAGGATATTGCCGCGACAGAGACTCGATTCGCTCAGCTTTTGCTGCCGCTTGTGCTGCCGCTTTTTTCCTGGCTGCTTCTTTCTGCCGCGCCATCCGCTCAGCGCGCGCCTTTTCTTCGACCAGCCGCCGAGCTTTGTCAGCTTCTGCTTTCCTTACCGAGTCAACGTAAGACTGCGCCGCCTGCGGTAATTTATACCGTCCGCAGTAGTTGAATCTTCTTCCCTGGCTTTTGCTAACCCAGGCGCCACAACGGTATACATCGCGTTTATTGTGTACCTCAACAGCCTTGTTGGCATAAACGAGGGCCGCGTCCAGTTTTCCCAAAGCGCGCGCTGCAAGAGACAGATAGAGATAGTCAACATCTAATCCTGGCTTGTCAGATTTTCTCATGATGGTGACCGCGAGCTCGGCCCACCTTTTCTCATCAATCAACATTTCGGGTTGCATGAAAGGCTGGGAGCCAGTTCTCACTACTACGCCCAACGCGGAGGCAAGTTTGTTGTGGCTAACGCGGTTCTCAAAAGTGAAAGCCCCATCGAGAAATGCCTGATAGTCCAGAACGACGCGCTCTTCCTTCTTCAACTTGTATTTCCGTCGTAACTTCACTCCTGCCTCGGACGCAGCGACCTTAAGCTTTGCCGATTGATAGGCCAGCCAATCACTCTCATTTTCAATGCTGCTGATGCTGTTCTTTTTAATCGACATTATGTTGTCGAGGGCGGGAACATATTCCTTCCTTGCCGATAACAACGCGGCATTGGCCAATGCAAGACTGGTGTTTCGGCAGACGGAGTTCGGCGCGCTGCCTGCTAGTTTGGCTAGCGAATCCTGCGCAGCAACGAGTTCCAGGTCCTTGAGCGCTCCCAACGCGTCCGCAAAATTCTTCTTGTCCTCGGCACTTAAATCGTCACAGGCTTGAGCCTCGGAGGACGCTACGTCTGCAAGGCTCTCAGGCGGAATAGTTGCTGCGCCTGTACCTGCGGCAACGACAAAGAAAGCCAGCCCGACAAGGGCCTGCTTAGGACGCATTTTCGCCTCCATCATTCGCATCGTCGAAAGTGTGGTCTCGGTCTTTCGATTCAGACTTGGCCATAGAGACGACCGCCATACGGATTGACCGGGAGTGGTTTTCAAGAGCGAGAAACGCCAGTACAAGCACAATTACCACAAAGGCGAAGAGCGACGACGCGATGAAGACAGCGGATGCGTTCCTTTTCAGTTTCGCGGCCGCAACTCGCGATTGCATCTCCCGCGCGTTTCTCGCGTTTCGGGCCTCGGCGCCGTTAATCTCAGACTGCCTCGCACGGCGCTTTGCTTCCTCAGACTTTAGTGCTGTTTTCCATGCCTCACAGACTCCAGCCAGGAACGCACCAACGTTATCTGCCGTTACAGAAGCTTTTTCTACTTCAAAGGTCTCTTCAGTTTTGTCCAGATACTTTTGTCGATCATTGACCTTGCAGCCCTTGAGTTGCTCCTCAATCTGCTCCAATAGATCAATCCTGTTTCGCGTGCCTTCAGCATCAACAGCAACAGCAAGTTTGTATGCAAGAGACCACAGGGGGCTTGCTAAAGACCCCTGATTGTTGGTTACCACCCGCTGCGGCGTTGCGCTGGCGGTAAAGGAAGTGCTGAAGCGGACTTCAGTCGGCGCTGAACGGTTTTTGTACTCGTCGTAAGCGAGCACAGTGATCTCAAAAGACCGACGATAGGGGTCCGTCCCTGCGGCGATCGCCGCGTTGATTTCCTCCGCGAGTTCTGCCGTGTAGGTCAAGCCTGTTTGGCCGCTCGATGGATACTCACGTCGTTCAAACGAGTTTCCGTCTTTACCACCAATGATTCGAATATCGTCAGGGAAAGACGCTGGCTTGTTTGCCGTCTCCATCGCGAAAGCGCCCAAGAAGTCCCCCTCTTCTACTGTTCCGGAAACTGGGTTGCGCGTTGGGATGAAGGAGACGCTGCTTGGGGGACGCAAACGTCTGCGGACAATATCAGCGTTCAGGCTTATGCCCTTGGTCTCGTAAGGTGGCGGGACCGCCTCCGTGTCATAGGTTGTATTTAATGCGTTTGCCTGGTGAAAAAGTGTGGCGGCGATGGCAACACCAGCGGCCAGCAAAGCAGCACCAGCCAAAACAAACTGTATGTTTCGCGCAATTCTTAGGAACAGCGCGTTGTCGATTCGCACGTTAGGTCTCCCGGAGATGGTTCAATTTGTTGGAACTCGACCGACGCGCTCTTATGAGCCAATGCGACCTTGAGTTCTTCACTTTGTCGATCAAACCGGCCTCGGTGGGTTCTTCCGGAGACGTTCATCCCCAATAGTCTCCGCATGGTCCATCCGAAGCCGCTCAATCGCGGCATGTACTGCCGTCTGATCCCGCACCACCCGCGGGAGAAATGCCATACGAAATTGCCCGTTGTCAACGGTAGTTTCCCGCTTCCCCGTGCACTCCTATTTGAGAGCAACTTTGCCGTGCCACCTTCCAAAAAGAGTCTCCGGGCTGATCGCAATCCACAGCGCCCGTTCACATCTGGCTGGCGCAGAGGCGTCTATCTAGTTGAGTAATAAGGCATTGATTGACGTAAGGAAGGCAGGTGCTGGTCGGGTGTATGTGAATTGAGCATCGATTGGCAGCGCCATGAGTGAAGAATCTCGAACAGACCTGTCTGCGTCGTTGGTGCGATGCGCGGATTTAATGGCACAAATATGGCGCGCAAATAGCACTGTTATGGGAATATCTTCGTGCTGCTCAAACAGACTTTTTCGAGCGGTTTCAGTCGAGACGCTCATCTCTGGAACGAGGTTTTAGCGCTACGACATGTCAGGATTGCCGTTCCGCGCTCGGGCTCTGGTTCTCAGATGTTTGTCTCGGGAAACAGTACTGAGTTAGCGCTTGGCGCATTTTTGATGTACGGCAGATATGACCCATATCCTGGGTCATCCAATGAAAACAGACCGTATTCCTCGTTGCCGATCAATTGATCTTCCTTGAGGTTTGGACACTTTGACGCGAATACTCTTGCTGCGAATGGCCGCCCCCAGATGGCGTCCTGCGTCAGCAGGATGCCACTCATTGCTGGCGTCGTTTTGTTTGTGGAAGTCAAAAATGTCAGCTGCCTGGGCGCTGGATAGGCGGAAAGAAAAAACGCGACCCTCTCTTTCAGCAGCACGAAACCCCTGTGCTCAATGATACGGTGGGGGCGATCAGGTAACGCGTTTGCCTCGTCGGGGATGGCTTCTATGTGAACAAATCCGATAGCCCCACCGGTTTGCTTGTAGATGCGGAGATGTGTAACGAGGATTTCCCTTGAGGTGGTTGTTAATCGTATGCACTTGAAACACCCCTCGTGTGCGTCAAGAAAGGCCAGACTCGCAGCTCGGGTCGTTCCTGTGATCTGGCGCATGCCGGCGGCCACGTTTCGAGTCAACGCGAGTTTTGGGGCCACATCGGCGTCATGGGTCTCAAGCAACGACAAAAGGTTTTCAATCTGGCGAGCCGTCGAATCGCGAATTTTCGTCCCATTCGGGTTTTTGAACAGACGATAAAGGGTTCGGCGACTGGGAATCTGCCCAGCCACTTCAGGGACATCATGCACCTTGGACCACGCAATCTGATCCTTTTTTGCCAACAGGCGACGCGTCAGACTCTTTTTTTCTGCTGTTGAATACAGCCGGTTTTGCCCAGCTGTAAATCGCGTCCAATTCTCTTTCGCCATGTGAATTGCCTCACCGCAATGACCTTCGAATCAGTGGCCTAACAATGTCACTTATTTAGCACTAGAACGCCCATGCCGCGTCAAGTGATTCCTCCCGATGTTATCAAACGTTTAATTTTCTTCTCTTCTACCTTAGTCCCGCATCGTCCCGGTTAGGCTGAACGGCCATCACCAAAAACAGGTCGTCATATCCAGAAAATCAGACGACACGGCGGTCAAATTAGACACGCTGGACGACAACGGATTCGTGATCAACGGAGCGGACGCCCGTGATCAATCGGGTTTCAGCGTATCAGGTGCAGGGTTTCTGAATGGCGATGGTGCGCCTGGTCTCGTAGCTGGCGCATTGGACGCCAATGCAGGCAACGTGGACGTTCCTGAGACGGCCTATCTGGGGATTGAGCGCAGCGTCTCCAAGCCAGAGCACACCCTATTGTACGAACGACACTTTGCTGAGGAACGCATAATGTCGTCCAACTATCGTCGACGTATGGTCGGGCATGCCGATCACCTGTTTCTGGCTCATCAACAGGCCCCTTGGGCTCAGGCTGCCGAAGTAGGCGCAGTCCTCCCACAGCAGCGCGTTCATGTCTTCGACCAATGCTGTTCGCTCGGGTGACGGGGCGGTCTGGTTGACCCGTTTAAACAGCTCATCGAATCGTTCGCTGCGGTAGTTGCCCAGATTGACACCTGGATCGCTGTTGGGTCCGTAGAAAAGCTGCAGGTTGTTTTCGGCATCAGGGTAGTTCAGCGTCCAGCTGATATTGGAAACCAAGTGCTTGCCGCTTCGGGTGCCGTTGAGGAACTCGCCGAACGAGCTGTAGCGGACCGGCTGAATCTTGTCTGCTGGAAAACCGGCAGCGATCAGGTGGCTGCGAAACTGTTCATAGTTGTTCTGGTTCGTTGCTCCGCTCGTGAACCCGTACGTGATGATGGGCAAGTCTTCGGCTTGAAAGCTAGCTCCCAGCGAAGCTGCAGATCTGACTGGTCGCGTTACGTCTCGGTATTCCGGCAACGCCGGCGCGACCACTCCCTGAAACTCCAACGCCCTGCCCTCAAAAAACGCCGCATTCCGGTCCGACCAGTTGAGCGAGTCGCGGATTGCGCAGCGGAGCTCAGCGTTGCGCTGATTGGTTTCGCGGTCGGGGTGCAGGCCCAACGTTTTGTCATCCATTTTTACCCGAATCAGGATCACTTCGTTGCCCGCGGAAACGTGTAGCGTGAAACGCTTCGCGTGTTCGAGCTGGAGCTGCGTGTTTGAACCCGACTGGAGAAGCCCGGTCAGTGCTTTTTCATTCAGCGGTACGATATCGAGCTCACCGTTGCTGAACGCCAGCCAGCGGCTGGTCATGTCACTGATAAAGCTCACCTCAACTCGGTCCAGCAAGGGGAGTAGACGCCCCTCCAGGTCTGCGATTCTTGGATCATGGCGGGTCGGATCGAAGCCCGCCTCCTCAAGAGAAAAACGGCGCTCGCGGTAGTTGGGGTTTCGGATCAACACCGCACCGGTTTCATCCAGCGACGCGAGCTGATACGGGCCGGTGCCGACGGTGCGCCGTGCCAGCTCCTCACCGTAGGCCGCTTCGGCTTCGCGCGGAACGATTGCGGAGGCCGGGTTGGCCAGCGTATGCAGAAATTTTGGCGATCGAGCGGTGAGCTGAAACTGGATTGTCAGCTCGTCGAGAACCTGAATTCCGGCAGGCGGGTGATCGTAATCCCCCTGCCAGTCTTTGATCCCGCTGATGAGATCGCGCCAGAGGTCGCTGCGGCGGGCCGCGATGGCCGGATCGAAGTGGCGCAGCACCGAGTACGCCACGTCATCCGCGGTCACCACCCGGCCATTTCCGTCCGGAAATACCGGATCGTCAGAAAACCTGATGCCGGGTTTCAGGCGGACCGTAACCGTGCGCCCATCCGCCGAAACCTCTGGCATTGCCGCCGCCAGCGACGGCGCCAGTTCAAGGGGGCGTGACAGATACCGATACTCGAGAAGTGTGTCGTATGTCGCCAGAACCAGCGCGGAGGAATAGCGCGTTTGGAGAAATCCGGGCCTAACGCTGTCGGTGCTGCCGTTGAAGGCCACCCTGAGTGTGGTCATCTCGGGTACCGACTGTTCCGTGCACCCCAATCCTGCGCCCGCAACGCAAAGCACCAAAAGCCAGCGGCCCAATCTCAGTGACCAATTCATCGGGAGATAACAGCAAAGAATCCCGGTGCGAGGCAAGCAAAAAAAAAAGCGGGTGGCTCCGGGCGCCACCCGCTTCTAACGTTCGAGGTCAGTCCCAACCCAAACGTACCTGGCAGGTTTGTTTGACCCCACTCCCGCCTGGCACGACCGACTATATGACTTCTTTCCCGCCGCGTGGAAAAGAATGATTTTTTTCCATCCAAATGCTATTTTTCTTCCAACTTGAACTTTTTTCTTCATTTCGGAGCCCAAAATGAGCGCAATTCCCCTGTTTTACGAGGTTTCATCCGAGATTCGGGAGGGTACATGCAACCTTCTCACTGAACTGGCTGAAGTTTTAATTGCACATGGCGTGAAGATCAGCGATCTCGAGCCGCTGATGCGCAAGGCCATGGTGGATGCGGCAGCCCGCAAGCTCACACGAGAAGGCGAGCGGGCAACCGCAACCAGCATCGGACTTCAAACCGGGCTGACTCGGGACAAAGTCAGCACCTATCTGCGGCAAAAGCCCGCCACGGTTTCCGGTCGTCTGTCGCCGGTCGCCCGCGTACTGGACGAGTGGCAGCGCGGAGAGCGCTGGCGCGATGAGTCTGGTCCGAGAGACCTGAAGGTCTCAGGCCCGGGTTCGTTCGAAGCGCTGGCCAAAGACTGCAAGGTGACCGGGTATTCGGTGAAAGCGCTCATCGAATACATGGAAGCCAGCAACAACATCGAGGTTCTTCCCAACGGGGATCTCCGGCTGAAACGGCTCGGCGCGGTTCCCGAGGACATGATCGAACGCACGCTGGCGATGTTTCGCAACGTCACCAAGCACCTTTCCACCGTCAATCACAACCTTCGCTGCAACCCGGAAGACCGCATGTACGAGCAGGTCGCCGGGCGGCTCAACGTACCTCCACGACGCATCGCCGCGGCGCTGGAGGCGCTCAGTAATGAGGGAAGACGTTCCAACTTCGTCGTGAACAAGGACGTTTTTCCTCAATTCGAGGCCCAATCCGAGCATAACGCCGACTTTGGCACCGACATCGGAATGGGCTGGTACACCTTCGTCCGAGGGGACGATTAACCCAAAAGGAAAAGAGAAATGAAAAGAGAAACTTTCTGGTTCGACCTGCTGAACTTCTTCAATTTCTTCAGTGGCTTCGCCACCAAGGACTACAACGAAGGCGGCGGGAACGGGGACTGATTTTCCAGTCCTGATGCATCCAATCCTGGGGTCACCCACAACTCATATTTCAAGGAAAACATCATGAAAAGAGAAACCTTCTGGTTCGACCTGCTGAACTTCTTCAACTTCTTCAGTGGCTTCGCCACCAAGGATTACAACGAAGGCGGCGGGAACGGGGACTGATTTTCCAGTTCTGAAACACCCAATCCCGGGGTCACACTACACACATCAAGGAAAACATCATGAAAAGAGAAACCTTCTGGTTCGACCTGCTGAACTTCTTCAATTTCTTCAGTGGCTTCGCCACCAAGGACTACAACGAAGGCGGCGGAAACGGGGACTGATTATCCGGTCCTGAATCACCCAATTTCTGGGGTCACTCAACACACATCGAGGAACACATTATGAAAAGAGAGACATTCTGGTTTGACCTGCTGAACTTCTTCAACTTCTTCAGTGGCTTCGCCACCAAGGACTACAACGAAGGCGGCGGGAACGGCGATTAGCAGCGCCGTTAGGAGCCCGCAGCAAGTGCGGGCTCCTTTTTGCAATGCCCCTTCCCGTTCATACGGCTTAACTTCACATCCGATTCACCGCTGCTTGAAAATCATGTCGAAGCCTGTCGAAGTTTCGGCTGACGCAGGCACAGCGTCACCGCGTGATTCGAAATGACCTTACAGGCAGCAGGTCTCAACCAGTCGCTGTCAAACGTGTTTCAACCAAGCAACCTCCGGGAAGGAACGTCACCATGAAAGCTCTTATCCGCAGCACTCTGGCGGCCTCTGCGCTCGCCCTGACCGTCGCAGCCAACGCTGACATCACCGTACCGTCTGGCAAGTACACGCTCGAAAAGACGCACGGCTACATCACCTTTACCTACAGCCACCTCGGCTTTTCGAATCCGCAGGTCGGCTTCGATTCGTTCGACGTGGATCTGGATCTTGATGCGGCAGACCCCGCCAGTAGCGCCCTCAACGTGACCGTGGACGCCACGAGCGTCAACAGCCGTGTGGACGTTTTCGACGAACACCTGAACGACGACAAGCTGTTCAACACCGATGAGTTTCCGTCGATCACCTTTACCTCCACCGGCATGGAGGCGCTCGGGGACGACAAGTTCAAGGTGATGGGTGATCTCACCATCAAAGGCATCACCAAGCCCGTTGTGCTGGATGCCTCGATTAACAAGACCGGCAACAATCCGTTCAGCAAAAAGCCGACGGTGGGAGTCTCTGCGTCCGCTACGGTCATGCGGTCGGAGTGGGATATGGGCTACGCTACGCCGGCCGTGAGCGATGAAGTCACCATTTCTATCGAAGTTGAGCTGCAGGGTAACCCCGACAGCTAAGCCGTTATGTCCGCCCCGAGCCAGCAATACACGAGCATCGCCAGGCTGCTGCATTGGTCAGTCGCCGGTCTCATCGTGCTTCAGTATGTGCTGGCTCGGTTAGCGGAAAACGCTGAGCATGCGGACCGCACCGTCCGGGTACTCGCGCTGCTTGCCAACCACAAATCGGTCGGCATCACGGTCCTGATGCTGGCGGTCATTCGGCTATCCTGGCGCTTCTTCCGCGCGCCGCCCGCCCTGCCCGTTCAGATGGCGGGCTGGCAGATCAACGCTTCTAGGATCAGCCACGGCCTGCTGTATTTCCTGCTGTTCTCGCTGCCGATCACCGGCTGGTTGATGTCCTCAGCCACCGCTTACTCGGTCAGCTGGTTTGGCCTGTTCCAGCTCCCCGATCTGGTCGCCCCGGATCCACTGCTCAGCGATCGGCTCGAGCAGGTACACGACACGCTCGCCAAGCTGTTGTTTGTCGTGGCAGTGGTCCATATTGTGGCCGCGTTCAAACACGCGATTGTTGATCGCGACGGAGTTATGTCTCGTATGACGTCTACACCGGTGGTTATCTTGTTTCTCGCGCTTATCGGCGGCGGTGTTTATCAGCTGGGGCTCCCCGACAGCCCGCGTGCAGCGCCGGTTCAGACGGCGCCGGCGGCCTCGGTTGAGACTCCAGAAATATCGACTCCCTTCGAAAAAGAAGAGGCCCCGGCTGACGACACGATGGAGGAATCGCCCGAAGCAGCCGAGCAGCTAGCGGCTGCACCGGAGCCACTACCAACCTGGCAAATCGACTACACCAACAGCTACATCCGCTTTACCGGCGACCAGGCCGGCGCCAGCTTTTCCGGCGAGTGGACGTCCTGGGAAGCGAGCATTCAGTTCGACGCGGAGGCGCTCGACCGGAGCGCTTTTGCCGTCACCGTCAACACGTCGGGGGTCGACACCAACGACGCCGACCGGGACGCCACCATCATCGATCCGGACTGGTTCGACACCGCCAACCACCCGCAGGCGTTCTACAACGCATCGCGCTTTTCCGCTGAGGCAGACGGGAGTTTTGTTGCCGACGGCGAGCTCACCATTAAAGGAGCTGCGTCCCCGGTGAAGCTGGCCTTTACCGTGACAGGTGAAGACGGCAAGCAGGTCATTACCGGTCAAGGCAGGCTGCTCGAGGGTAACGCGCTGCTCGACCGGCTGGCCCTGGGCCTTGGCCTGGGTGATTGGCAGGACACGTCCTGGGTCGGTCAGGAAGTCACAGTGGAAGTGCGGGTGGAAGCCACCCTGCCCTAGCGGATTACGAGGGGCTGTGCGGCGAAGACCCGACGTCCATGCCACTTTGTGTGCGTCGGTTCAGCAACCAACGGTCCAGACCGCTGACCAGTCCCGCTCCTGCCAACAGCCATAGCCCCAGACGCGGTTCCACGCTGGCCGCCGCACCCAGCTTGAGCATCACCAGCAGCAGTGCCAGCACAAACACGCTCAACATCGACCACTGCGATGCCAGCGTATGCAGGTTGATGCAGCCCGATCGCCGGGTTAAGCGATAGCCCATCGACGCGGCAAGTCGGATCATCGGGGCGAGCACCACGGTCAGCACCAGGATCAGCGGCAGCAGCCACTCCCCCTCTTCCAGCATCTTTGGCAGCGCGGCCAGCAGGCTGTAGGCATTGCGCCAGAAAAGCCATTTGTTCACCTCCATCAGCGGCGTCGCCAGCCCGGCAGCCAGCAGCGCCAAACCCGCCAGGGGTAACGCGGTCGCGGCTTTTTCCCTGCGGGTGGGCCGCGAGTCATCAAGCGTGTTACCCGGCAGCTTCAGCAGCAGCTCGGCACCCACCATGGTCAGCACAATCGCCGCCGCGAACCAATACACGCCGGGCGCCGACTCGAAGGTGGACAGCAGACGAAGGCGCCCTGCGCCTGTCAACACCGCCACGACGAATACGTCGAGCATGGACCACTTGCCTAGCCACAGGAGCCAGCGGTTGGCCGAGAAGCGGTCCGGGTGCACGCAATAGCGCACCAGCAGCCCCAACTTCAGGACCGGAAACAACACGGAGAAGCCAAAAATCAGCACGGCCAGGCCAACCTTGCCGTTGGTCAGCAGTTCCCATACGCCCTGGACAATCGAATAGCGGGTCGCCGAGGTCGCGAGCGTGTCGACCGTGAGCACCGGAAGCATTAGCCCCGGCAGCAAGAGCAGCGCGGAGAGAAGCAGCACCCTGCCGGCCCAGCCCGCACGCCAGAGCCTCAGCAATCGGCTCAGCTGGAGCCGAACAAACCTTCGGGGCGTCACGGATCGACCGGTGATGATGTTTCCGCGCCGGCCACCTTCTTCAGAGCGCTTTTCAGGTCAGAGTCTACGCTGTCATCAGCCCGCGACAGCGCGGTGCGCGCGGCGGTTGCCGCCACCTCTTGCTCGCCCAGCTCGGACAACGTGCGAGCATAGTGCAGCGAGGCGCGCAGCTCGCTGTCGAGGCTGTCGGCGTGCTGACGATAGATGGTCATCGCCGCCTCAAAGTCGTCTCTGGCGCCTTCAACCTGCCCGCTCTTTGCGCTTGCCTGGCCTCGGGCGAAGCGCGCGTCGGCGATGTACGGATGTTCAGCCGGCAGGGACGCCTCATAGATGTTCAATGCCTCAGAGAAACGGTCCGCGGCGTATTGCCAGCGCTCTAGATCCATCAGCAGGAAGCCGGAGCCGTAAATCAGGTCCGCCACGCGCGTACTGTTCTCCCCCATGGCCTCGCGCGTACTCTGGATCGCCTCGTCAAAAAGCGTTTCCGCCTCATCCAGATGCCCCATGTCATGCAGCAGGTTGGCCAGGTTGGCGGCCGTGTTAGCCGTGTTGGGGTGTTCCGACCCCAGCCTCTCCCGGCGAATCTCCAGCGCCTGCCGCAGCAGGGGCGCAGCCAGCTCCTGGTCCCCCTCCAGCGCTCGCTGAACATACAGGGCCCCCAGATTGTTGTAGCTTTGCGCAGCCTGCAGTGACCGCGGCCCAAATCGATCGATATTGAGCTCCAGCACCTGGCGGTCGAGCGCCAGTGATTCGGCCTGCTTGGCCTCGGAACGCTGCTCATAAAGCGCGACGCTCAGGTCGTTCAGACTGGTCACGATCAGCGGGTCGCCGGGCGGCAAAAGGCTTTGGCGCATCGCCAGCCCCTCGCGATGCAGCTGCTCTGCCTCGCCGAAGCGTCCCTGGGCCTGCCGGAGGTTACCGAGAGTCGTCAGGCTGCGGGCAAGCGGCAGCGTGGCCTCGCCGGCAGCCTGGGAACGCCGGATCTCCAGCGCGTCTAACGCCAGCGGTTCGGCATCACCGATCAAGCTGAGGTTGGTGAGCAGGTTTGCCAGCAGATCCTGGAGCTGCGCCCTGAGCAACGGCTGATCGGATAGCTCTTCGCTGATGTCGGTAGATCGCCGGACCAGAAATTCCCTGAGCGTAATGTCATCTCGGCGGCGATCGGCTTCCGCGTAAGGATCGCTGTCGAACAGGTCAACCAGCACCTCGGTCACCTGCTCCGCGCGATCGCGCTGGGCCCGCGCCTCGTCCCGCTCACGCTGCGCCTCCTGCGCCTGCCACGCGGCCGCCAGACCGCCGCTGAGCGTTGCAGCAATCGCCAACGCACCGAGCGGTGTGGCTACCGGATGACGCTGAAACAGATGGCGCAACTTGGCCCAGGGGCCCGGCCTGCGCGCAGAAACCGACCGATAACCGAGATAGCGGCGAAGGTCCTCCGCCAGCTCGGTCGCGCTGGCATAACGCTGGTCGGTATGTTTCTCCATGGCCTTGAAGCAGATCGCTTTAAGGTCATCATCGATCCGCATGTTCGCGCCGGCGAGCTTCGAGAAGCGCGGGGGCTGGTGCACAATCTGCTCGCTCAGCTCCCACTGCGACTTGGCGTCAAACGGCGCGCTGCCGGTCAGCAGCTCAAACAGCACCACGCCGAGCGAATAGACGTCGCAGGTCACGTCCAGCGCTTCGCCTCGAACCTGCTCGGGGCTTGCGTAACGCAGCGTCATCAGGTGCTCACCGGGACGGGTCAGCGCCGCGGCGTCACCGCCGGCCGCCTCGTCATCACTCAGCAGCTTGGCGATACCGAAGTCCAGCAGCCTCACCTCGCCGGCGTCGGTAACCAGAATGTTGGTCGGCTTGATGTCGCGGTGCAGCACGAGCCGGCTGTGGGCGAAGGCCACGGCGTCGCACGCCGCCAGCAGGAGCCGCACGCGCTCGCGCGGCGGCAGCTCGGCCCGGGTGACGTACGTGACGATATCGACACCGTCGACATAGTCCATGACCAGATAGGGCATCCCCTGGTCGGTCAAACCGGCGTCTAGCAGTCGGGTGATGTTGGGGTGCTCGAGGCGCGCGTGAATCCGTCGTTCCTGGAGAAAGCGCGACCTGGCAGCAGGTGTTGTGACCCAGCCGCTGAGCGTCTTGATCGCCACTTCCCGGTCGAAGCTGCCGTCGCTGCGCCGGGCCAGATACACCTCACCCATGCCGCCCTGACCGATGCTGCGCAGCACCTCGTAATCGCCGACGGTCTTCAGGGGTTGATCGGCACCTACGCCCGCCTCGATCGCCAGCGCCGGTCCGTCATGGGCCGCCAACATCTCCTGCACTTCCTGCAGCAAGTCAGCGGGTAGCGCCTGCGAGGCAAGCCAGGCGGCGCGCTCGTTAGGCGAGTGATCGAGCGCGGCCTCGAAAGTGTCCTGCAGCAGCTGCCAGCGCTGCTGAGGATTGGTCTTAGTCGAAGACAAAGCTGTTGACGTCCACCTCTTTACGCAGCCAGGCGATGGCGACCGTCCAGTCCCGCTGAACCGTTTTCATCGACACCTCAAGAGCGGCGGCCGTTTCCTCCAGGCTTAAGCCGCCAAACAGGCGGCACATCAGCACCTGAACACCCCGGGGATTAGCCTCGCCCAGCTTGTCCAGCGCAAGGTCGATGTCCGTCACCTCCTGCGCCTGCCGATCGGTCAGCATATGGTCGACGTGGTCCAGCGGAACCGGCTGCTTCCCGCTGCCGCGCTTGCCGGCACGATGGGCTCTGGCGTAGTCCACGAGCACGCGCCGCATGCACTCGCTGGCGAACGCAAAAAACTCGGCACGGCTGTTGATATTGAGCTGATTTTGTTGACTGAAGCGCAGGTAGGCCTCATGAACCAGCCCGGTGGTCGACAGGGTGTGGGCTTCCCGCTCCGACCGCAGTCGGCTGCGCGCCAGCGTCCGAAGCTCGCCGTAGATCATCGGCAGCAGGTTATCCAGGGCGCCGGTACGATTGCTCGCCACCGACTGAATCCAGCTTGTGATATCCCTGTCGTCGCCCTGCATGGGCCGATCTCCCTGCCTCGCCTTACCGGCTGGTCCGTCCGTTGAAGCCCAATTTTACCCCAGACCGACAACTTCGGCGGGGCTGGCCAAAATTCGATGTCCAATTTTGCTCGCCGCTCGCGCGATGTATCCACAGACCCACCGAAACCAAGCGAGCTTACGATGAAAAGGGACTTATCCGTACTGGCCGCGATCGCGGCTATTGCCTTGCCTTCGGTCGCCCTGAGCGGCGGCACCACCATTGTTGTTGACTGGGCCATCGACGAAGAGCCCGGTAGCAACACTCACACGTGCACCTATGCACAGGGTGGTCTGTTCCAGCCGGATACGACCGGCCCTGGCGCGGGGCGCTGCACCTTCCGCCGAGCGCTGCGGGAAGCCGGCGCCCGACCGACCGGCGATCAGCCGATATCCATCGTCTTTACCGGCCTTCAGGTCAATGGCGACGGTGACGACGGCAGCTTTGACGCCACGCTCGGGGTCTGGACCCTTGAGATGAGCGACTCGGCCTCACAGTCGCGGCTGGCCATCGAGGGTCAAAGCGTCTTTGACGTCGACGGCAACGTGACCATCGACGGCGGTGCGCTGGTCAACGGCGGCCCGGCGATCTTTATCGACACAGAGTTTCCGATCGAAATCGAGAAACAGAACAACACCATCCGCCGCCTCGGGTTCTACGGCGGCGGCAGCATCCAGCTCAAGGAGAGCGGCAACACCTTCGAGGACAACACCTGGGGCCTGAGCGAAGACGGTAACAGCATCGTCTTCGCGGATCCGGTGGGCAACGCGGACAACCTGGCTGGTGCGCAGGGCGTCAACGTGACCCGTGACGGCAACAACGCCATTATTCGAAATAACGTCCTGTCCGGCGCATCAACCCGGGCCATCGAGGTGAACTCCATGGCCAGCGGGGCGCAGATCCTCAACAATTTTATCGGCACCCGCCGCGACGGCACCGTGCCGGCGAGGCCACCGACGGTCGAATGCCAGGCGATTGGCCCTTTCAACGTTCCGCCCGATCCGCAGGATTGGTACGGCGGCTGGGGCATCTCGCTGGCCGGTACCGGGGCGGTGATCGAAGGCAACACGCTGGCCGGTATGCAGAACCTGCGTTCAACCAACGACACGCCGCCGATTGCGATTGAGATCTTTGGAGCGTTGCACACCGTCCAGATGAACATCGTGGGAGAGGACAGCGCAAACAGCCCCGTGGGAACCTGCGGACAGGGCATCAAGTTTTCCGGCGACTCTCATCAGATTGTCGACAACATGCTGGTAAGGGTCCGCGCGGGTTTCGAAAACACAGACGGCGCGCTGCTGTGGTCCGACGACACCTTCACCGACGAGGGCGGCAACACGGTCCGTCGAAATCTCTCCATCGACGGCCCGGAAAAGCTGTTTGAGATGGGGCCGCAGATCGGTACGGCGATCCGCACTTTCGAAGCGGCGGAAATTCTCACCATCGACGGTCTGAACGTCACCGGCGGCGCGGGCGCCGGCAGCCCCTGCCCGAACTGCATCATCGACTTCTACCTCGACGACACCGACATGAATGCCGAAGCGCTCGCCTATCTCGGCAGCGCCACGGCAAACGGCAGCGGCGACTTCACCTTCACCCTGCCATCGAACATCGGGGGCGGCCAGGGAGTTCGCACCACCAGTACCAGCCAGGCTGACAACGTGATCCCGGGAACGCTGGCCGGCACGACGTCAGAACCGTCGGAGCTGTTTGTGCCAGTTCTGCCGGAGGTGATCTTCACCAGCGGCTTCGAAGAGTAGACCGATGACTTGTAACGACTAGCGGTTTGCTGGTTGCCGCCCTGGAGTGAAGGGGTTAGTGGGCCGCCTGGCAACCAAGGCTACTTCAGTCGCCAGCTGGGCCTGGCTGGCAAGGCGCGAGCCGCCGCCAATGGCCGTAGCCCTTGGCAAGGCTTGCAACGCCGCCAGGCGGGCCCAGGTGGCGACCCGCAGGGCGAGCCCGTCAGGCGCCATGCCGGCGTTGATCCGCCGCGGCCATAGCTACGGCTATGACCCCGACGAATCGCC
>JANQOZ010000073.1 GCA_028285525.1 Lysobacterales bacterium | reverse complement strand
ATCGCCGCCGCCGGGTGTCAGCGCAGCGGCCGGCAGCTGCGCTGCACCCTGGCTGACCTGGCGCCCGGGGCAACCGCCGCCGTCAACGTCAGCGCCCGAGTGCCCTTCGATGTCGACCTCGGCCTGCGCCTTCGGACCGACGTGCGGGTGACCCAGGATCAGTCGGACCAGACCCCGGATAACACGCTCGCCCAGATCACGCCGGTCTTAAGGCCAGCGGATCTTCAGGTGGGCAGTACGGAAGAAGCGCTGGCCGACAAAGGTGACGTCAATGCGGGTGACGGCGTGTGCGCCAGCGAAGACGGCGTCTGTACGCTGCGGGCCGCTATTGAGGAGGCCAACGCGCTGCCAGGCCAGCAGTCGATTGCGCTGGGCAGCGGGACCTATCAGGTCGGGGAGACTGCACCACTGAATGTAACCGACAGCCTGACGCTGCTTGGCAATGGCGCTGAGCGTACGATCATTTTTGGTAGCGCTGGCTTCACGGCGCTGGTCAACGAGGCTGGCGCAACGCTGCGCCTGGAAGATTTGACGATCAGCAGCGAAGGCGGCGGCCTCAGCGCGCGGGGCGAGCTGTTTACGCGTGGGGTCCGATTTACCGCCAACCGGGTTAACGGTTCTTTTGGCGCCGCCGTTTTCGCGGATTCGAATGTCGATCTTCGAGACACCACCTTCGATGGCAACCAGACGACCGCCGACGGTGCAGCGCTCTTTAATATCTCGGGCACCAGCTATCTGGAGAACGTCACAGTGGTCGGCAACCGGGGTGGAGGCCTGGTGTTCAACAACGACGCGACGCTGGTCAACCTGACGATCACCGGCAACAGCGGTGGATGCTGCTGGGTGACAACGTCCGCGGCTCTGAACGCGTTCGGTTCAGGCACGGTGGTGACCCTGGTTAACTCGATGCTGGCAGGAAACTCACCCTCGGCGGCCTTCTTTGCCGGGCCGGATTCGCCGCCAAACTGCGTCACCGCCGACGGTGGCAGCATCCTGTCGCTGGGCAATAATCTGCTTGGTGATCTAGCCGGCTGTGAGCTGTCGCCGCTGCCCAGCGACATTCTCACCGAAGATGCGGACCTCAATCCGATCGGGCCCAACGGCGTTCTGGTGCCGACGCTGAATCCTCGGATTACCTCGCTGCTGGTGGACGGCGGTGATGCCGCCAGCTGCCCCGCCGGGGATGCACGCGGTGTGACTCGCCCGGAGGATGGCAACGGCGACGGGAGTGCGGCGTGTGATATCGGCGCGGTGGAGCTCAGAGTGGACGGGCTGTTTGCCTCGGGTTTTGAGTCGCAGTAAAGCGGCTCGGTCGTCGGCCGGGTAGCGGCTCAGAACTCGAAGCCGTCTCCGAACAGCGTGTCGGTCACCGGGTCCAGCTCCAAAGCGCCGACGTCGGGGATGGGGCCACGTTCCCGTCCGAGGATGTCGTCAAAAGCGGCGGTGGCTGGGTCGGCCGCATCCACACCGGCGGTGCCCAGTGCGGGTGTGCCGTACCGACTGACAAGCGACACGAACACTTCTCTGATGGTGCTGGAGCCGTCGGCAAAGGTCGTCCCGTTCCAGGTGGGCGGCACGAGGCCACTCTGATCGGCGAACTGCGGGTCGGCGACGATGGCGTTAGCGTCGTCGCTGAAACGCAGGTCCTGACCGTTATCTTCAGGGATCGGATTGGCGCCATTGAAGTACAGGTTGTTGTCCAGCGTAGCTGATGCTGTGTTGCCGGCGGGCGCGTCGAACAGATCGACACCGCTAAAGCCTTCCGTACCCATCGTTCCGGTAGGGTCGGCGTAAATATTGTTGGTGAATATTAGATTCTCATTGGCCGGATTGGCGCCGGAGGCCAGCAGCCGGCCGGCAAAGCTGCGCGCCGCCATGTCGCCCACCAGCGTGTTATTGCGAAAGATCAGGTCGCGCGAACCCTGAACGGTGAGCGGGGACCGCATCAGATCGATGCTGTTGCCGATCATCAGGTTGTTTTCCACGAGCAGGTCGCGGGCTTCAAAGTTTGCCGTGCCGTCTTCACCGAAGCGGAGAAAACTTTGGCCGGCATTTCCGAGCCAGTTCGCAAACACGTTGCGGCGAACCGTGACGTCCTGGGTGCCCACCACCGTATCGCTGCTGCCGTTGGAGTCTTTGACGACAATGTAAGAACTGGTGCCGTTGTCCACGCTGTTGAAAAACACGTTGTCTTCGATCACCACGTCGATCACGCTGTTGACGTCCATATGCTCGTCGGAACCAAACTGGTTGTAGAACAGGTTGCCAACTACCCGCACCCGCTCGGCGCCGTTGTTGATTTTCAGCAGGTCGTTGTTGGTGCTGTCGTGGATGATGTTGTTGCGAAACGTGATGTCTGACACAACCGGATCGTTGCCGCCGTCGCTACCGTTCACCGCGCCGAGCAGATCCTGAACCTGCACCACCAGCCCACCGGTGTTGCCCGGCGCGTGCGCAATATCGAATCCTTCGATCATGAGGTTGCGGCCAGTGAATACCACCAGAGCCGCGCCGCCGTTGTGCCGAAGCTGTGCTTGGTAGGGCACCTCTGATCGCACCGTGACGGGCTGCTCGAACTGCCGCCGCAGGTTTTGCCGCCCGTTGTAAACGCCTGGCCGAACCAGAATGGTGTCGCCCCCAACCGCGTTGTCCACCGCGTGAGTCAGCGTGGCCCAGGGACTGCCGGCGGTGCCGTCACCGGTTTGATCGCTGCCGTTGACTGCCACGTAACGTATTCCGCCGGCGACGACGGACACGCCCCAGAGCAGGAGCGTGGCTGCACAGATACATTGAGAAAAAAGCCGGCGGGTCATAGACGTCTTCCCCCAAAATCGACTGCGAAGCCTATCACCGGAGCCGGTCTGAATCTGCGAACCGGGTCAGGTATAGCCGGAAGGCCAGACTCGCTATGACGGGATGCAGCACGCGGAGCAGGTTTGAGAGATGTCGGTTTCGCGCAGGCAAAGCTGAAGAAACCTATCGACCAAAGGCGCGGGGATGCAAAGACCCTACCCTCGGTTTAGGGGTCGGCGCCGCAGCGGCGCCGACCCCTTTGCTTTATCGAACGAAGCAGGTTCCAGTGAAGCCGGCCTCCGCTTTCTCGGATTCAGTAGCCAGCCGCCAGCTGCTGACGCCGGCATGATCCCCCAGCAGGCCGGCATTGAAGTCAGCCAGCACGTCTTCTGCGGCAAACGTCAGAGAGCCGCTCGCCCCGCCGCACAGATCGCCGAGCCAGTCATAGTGCTGCAGCGGGCTGCAGCGCAGCCAGATCAGGTTGCGTGAAAGCTGCAATGCCTGTGAGCCCACGACGTCAAACGCCAGCGGTGACAGTTTGGTGCTGTCGGTAAGCGAGCAGGACTTCAGGCCGCCTACCGCGATCTCGAAACCGTCGACAAACAGCCGGTCATCCACGAACAGCAAGGTCCCCTCGGCCGGAGAACCTTGAACGTAACTGCCGTCTTGCAGCTCGAGGATCAGCGTCTCCTCACCTTCGGTCAGATCGTCCAGTATGGCGGTAAAACTCAGCTCGCGGGACGCTTGACCTGACGGGATGTTTACGGTGCCAAATGCCTGCAGGGTGCCGCCGTCGTCCACAGTGAAGTCGCTGTCCGCCACGGTGGACGTGGCGCTGATCATGGCGTTGACCGTCAGTCCCTGGTTCACGTTGCCACCCGTACGGTCCAGACTGAGCACGCCGGCCGGGCCGCCCTCAGCGGCTTCTGGCTGTACAACGCTGATGCTAACCACCGGCGGATCATCGGCCAGGGTGGCGCTGCCGCTGTTTTGCGTACCGACGTTGTAGTTGCCGGCGGCGAGCGACAGGTCGAGCTGCTCGACGGGTTCGACCCGGTTGTCGAGGACGGGGGTAAAGGCCACGTCCCGAGACGGATTGTTGCCGAAAATGGTCACGGTCTGAAACACCGCGAGCGAGCCACCGTCGTCGCCGGAGAGGTCGGAGTCACCGCCGGAGAGATTGGCCGTGGTGCTTGGGTCGATCGTTACGTTGACGGTCAGGTTCTGACCGATGTTGCCGCCAGTGCGGCTGAAGCGGAAGACCATGGGGTCCTGGCCGGCTTCGTCAGCGCTTGCATCGGTTGCTTCCAACGTCACGACCGGCGGATCGTCCTCTACGGTGATGCTGGCAGAGGAGTTGCTGCCGATCGTATAGCCGGACCCTGCCGCAATGGTCACGTCAAACTGTTCCTGACCCTCGACCAGGTTGTCCAGGTTAGGGGTCAACGTGATCGTTCTGGACGTTTGGCCGTTGTTAAAAGTCACGGTTCCAAAGGCGATAAGTGTTCCACCGTCATCGAAGGAAAAATCGTTGTTTGACGCGGTTCCACCGATCGTGACGTTGATGGTCAGGCTGCCGGCGGAGCTGGCGCGCGTGAACTCGAAGGTACCAGGCACCCGCCCCAGTTCGCTGGTTGGAGACGGCGGCGCCAGGGTGGTGACGTTCACCTCGTTGCCCCCTCCAAGGGCAAGCGTCGGGAGAAGGAGCAGTGCAAAGCAAACCATACGATTCATCTCGAAATTCTCCGAAAGAGCTGTTCAGTCACGCTAAATTCTGTGCGTGGGAGATTCTCGATGCTTGAACAAAGCTTGACGAAACTCTAACGAAGTCCCTAAAAGCGCCAATATCTGAGGTTTTATGAGTGGTCGTGCTTCCTGAAACCATCGAATGGAGGCTCGATGGGTGAAATTCCCGACGCAGGCCGCGGCCGGTCAGTTGACTGAGGACAGGGCCTGCTGAAGTTGCTGCAGCTCAAGCTCATCCGAGGATCGCCAGCCTTCGCCAAGGAGCTGCTTGCGCCGCAAGGCGTGGTCCAGCGCGAGGGTAGGGTTGTGGTGATAGGTATGAAAGCGGGACAGGAAAGCCAGGGCATCTGCACTGGCCTGCGCCTCATCGGTTAGTTCTTCAGCAAGTACAGCTAGACGCTGGTCGCTCGGGTCGTAGCCCAACAGCCACAGCCCGAACAGACCGCCGAAATCGTGGGCGGTGATCGGAGATTCCTGGCCGCTGGCCTCCTGATAGGCTGCCGCAATCTTCGCAATAGCGGAGGACGTATCGCCACGCTCCAGCGCCAGGCGCGCCTGCGCCGCCTGCAGATCGACAGCAAGCTGCGAGATTTCGGAACCGGCTATTACCGACTCAGCCTCCACCAGCACCGTTGCTGCCTCGTCAGTTCTTCGGTCGTCCAGCAGGGTCTGGGCGAGAGCGATCTGGCTCGTGGCCTGGCTCAGGGGCTCCTGAATACTGCCGGCCAGGTCTGCCGCGGACTCAAACAATTCGGCGGCCCGTCCATAGTTATGCATAGCTCTTTCCACCCGGCCGCCTTGCAGCAGCGCGTCCGCCTCGCTGCTGGGGTTGCCCAGCTCAGCGGCGATCGAGCGGGCCTGCGCGGCCATTTCGCGCGCTTCGGTGAGGCGCCCGAGTCGGCGCAAGGCCGCCGCCAGGTCGGAACTGGCCTGCGCCTCCAGCACCGGATTGTCGTATTCCTGCGCCGCTGCAAGAACGCGTTCCTGAAACGTCAGCGCCTCTGCCCAGTAACCGCGAACCATTTTGATGTCCGCCAGTACGCTCATGGTCAGGGCTACCTGTAGGGGAAGCTCCAGCTCCCGACGCAGCTCAAGCGATTCTTCCAGCACCGTTTCTGCCTCAGCGTAGCGGGACTGATCGGTGTAGAGGTTGCCGAGATTTTTGAGCGTTGTGGCTTCGTTGAAGCGGTCGCCGGACTCCTGGTAGTGGTCCAGCGCTTCGAGGAAGCGAACTTCTGCGTCCTGGTACTGGCCCGAGGTGGCGGCCAGGATGCCCAGATTGGCCGTGACGCTGGCGATGTAGTCCGCATTGTTTTCGGCTCGATAGTTTTCCAGCGACTGGTTGTACCAGTCGCGCGCAGCGTCTTTGTCGCCACGGCGCCACGCCAGAATGCCTGAGACCGACTGCACGGCCGCCAGCATGCTCACGTTCCCGCTGGCCTCCGCGGCGGCCAGCAACTCCTTGTTGAGCTGGTCCGTATAGTCATAGTCGCCCAGAAATCGGACCACGAGGCTCAGGTGATATTTGGCTTCGAGCAGATCCGGCGCCGCTGCCAGCACCGTGTCAAAGTATCGGGCGGCGTCTTCGTGACGGCCCCGCAAGCGCGCGTCCAGGCCACGCGCGAAGGCTTCGTTAACAAAAACATCGTCCGTCACCAGGCTGCTTTGCGCTCGCTGGGCGCCCTGCCACCTAGACAGCCGTTCACTCAGGCTCTGTGCTGCCGCAACGGCCATTAGCGCCACGTCTTCTCCATAGAGAGATAGCGTGGGTACATCGTCCCGGGCTTCCACCGGCTTAATGTCCAGGCGAAGCCCTTCTCCTTCTTTTGACAGCCGCGGCGCGAGGACGCTGTCAGCACCAGTGCTGAGTCGCAGCAGCCGCGCCTGCTCTGCGGGCTCGGTCGCTTCGGGATAGCGCCTCAACGTAGCCAGCACCGTGCCTGGCCGAACCCGCGATACACCGCTGTCCGCCAACGACTCATCCATCAGTGAGGGTATGCCCAGCCGGGCCCATTCAAGGTCGACGTCGCCGGTGTCGTTGTGCACCGGCAGCACGGCGATTCGGATGGGCTCCGCGCTGCTGCCCGGCCCCCTGTTCGTCCAGATCGCCAGTGACGCAACCACCAGCGCCGTCAGAGCGATTGCCCAAAGCAGATTGCTCCGGCCGGCAGGTTTGGCGGGCGCCGGATCTGCTGAGGCCAACTCGACACCCAGCCGCTCAACCGGCTGAACGAATCGATAGCCAACGCCGTACGCGGTCGCGATAAAAGCCTCCGGACCGTCGCCGCCCAGGGCGCGCCGCGCGCGGCTGACGGCTTGGGCAACCGTCGACTCAGAAACCGGCCGCCCGGCCCAGACCTCATCGAGCAACTCTGCCTTCTCGACCACGCGACCCTCGCTGCTCATCAGGTAAGCCAGCAGGTCAAAGGCACGTTTCTCGATGGGCACCGCCTCACTGCCTATTGTCAGCTCACGCCGGGCGGTGTCGACGGTAACCGGCCCGCATCTGAGCACAGGCAGGGTCGGGGCCTCCGTGCGATTCGAGATGTCCGAATCTGTTGTGTCCATGATGGCTCAAGTGTAGCGCAGCCAAAGGCCTCCACAGACCCTCGTTACCCGAGCCGTCACGACATCGTCAGGATCTCATCAGTACTTCGAACCGGGGTTCTTGCATCGTAGGACGCTATGAAAGCGCTGCTGATTGTCGTTGCGAGCATCACGCTGATGCAGGTTGAGCTGGCGGATACGCCAGAGGCAACCCCACAGTCCTTGAGCGCGCGGCTGCTTGGCCAGTTCTCTGGTATGAAGGACGAAGGCAGCCGTCAGGTCGACCTGCGAGTGCGCTTTTTTTCGTCCGCCAGCGGCGGACCGCTGCTGGCAGAGAAGGTTTTTGACGCCGTTCCGCTGACCAGCGGCCAATTTTCTGTGGCCCTCGATCCAAGAGGGCTGGCCGGGTCCGCGATGTATGTTGAGATCGGACTGCGCCCCGCCGGGCGACGTTACGCGGAGTTCCAGCCTGCGGGTACGCGCCGGGCGCTTGAGCTGGAGCAGGGCGGGGCGGATTCGGTATGGCGATTGCGGCCGGATTCCGACGTGCCCGACAGCTAGTGTCCTGAAAATTGAATCCAGCAAGATTGGCATACGTGTGGTGTGGAAGAGATGCGCTGGTATGTCGAATGTCACTTGCAGGGTGATTTCCCGCTCACTATTTTGGCCGCCTGCTAAATGAGAGCCCGCCCATGAAACGATCCGTCCTGGCCTTGAGCGCCCTTTCAATCGCCCTCCTCGGCTGCAACAGTGCAGATGACGCACAGCCCGACAGCTCCATGAGCGCCGCTACTGATTCCGCGGCCGTCCCGGCAGCTGAAACGGCTGCGCCGGCGGCCATGCCCGAGCTGATCGAGCGGGAGAAGATCTTCGGAAACCCCCAGCAGGCACAGGGTCGCATCAGCCCCGACGGTCAGTATGTGAGCTGGCTGGCGCCGGTAAACAATGTGCTGAACGTGTGGGTTGCACCCGCGGATGATCTGTCAGCGGCGCGGGCGATTACGCAGGACGCCTCCCGCGGCATCAACAACCACTTTTGGTCCCCAGATGCCAAGTTTGTCTACTACCAGCAGGACAAAGGTGGGAACGAAAACTTCCACGTGTACGCGGCTAACGTCGAGACCGGGGAGGTTCGCGACCTGTCGCCATTCGAGGAATCCGTGCGCGCGGGCATTCAGGCGGTCTCAAAGGAGCGCCCGGGGGAAGTGCTGATAGCCGCTAATGCTCGCAACCCGCAGCTGTTTGATCTTTATCTCGTGGATGTCGCCACCGGCGAGCGGGAGCTTGTGGCGGAAAACCCAGGCTACGGCGGCTGGCTGGTCGACAACACGCTGACCCCGCGATTCGGCATGAAGCAAACCGCAACCGGCGGCGCCGATTATGTGGATATGGAAGGCAACACATTGTTTTCTGTGCCGGTGGAGGACGTACTCACGACCAACGCATTTGGGTTTGATGCCACCAATAACTTTATTTTTGCCGTCGACAGCCGCGGCCGGGACAAAGCTGCGCTAGTGAGAATGGCGGTCACTGACGGCAGCACCGAGGTGCTGGCTGAAAGTGACACCGCGGACATCAGCGACGTACTGCTGGATCCTAATACCTTTGAGCCGCTGGCTTACGCGGTCGACTATCTGCGCAACGAGTGGACGCCGTTGAACGAAGAAACGGGCAAGGATCTCGCTTTTCTGGACGACCAGCTCGTCGGCGACTTCGACATCACTTCCGCTACTGACGACCTCAGTCGCGTCGTTGTGTACGCAGAGTCAGCCCAGGCGCCGGGCGTCTACCTGATGTACGACCGCAAGGCGCAAACCCTGACCGAACTTTTTTCGACCCGGCCGGATCTGGCCGGAGCGCCGCTCCAGCCGATGCAATCCGTGGAGATTTCGTCGCGCGATGGGCTGACCCTGGTTTCCTATCTCACGCTGCCTCCGGGTTCTGACGCGGACGGCGACGGCCGGCCCGAGTCGCCGCAGCCTATGGTGCTGGACGTTCACGGCGGACCCTGGGCGCGCGACAACTATGGCTATAACGCGTGGCATCAATGGCTGGCCAACCGAGGCTACGCCGTGCTGTCGGTCAACTATCGGGGTTCAACCGGCTTCGGCAAGGATTTCGTGAACGCGGCGGTCGGCGAGTTTGCCGGCAAAATGCATGACGACCTGATCGACGGGGTGAACTGGGCCGTCAGCGAGGGCATCGCAAAAGAAGACCAGGTGGCAATCGCCGGCGGCTCCTACGGTGGCTACGCCACGCTGATCGGCGTTTCATTTACGCCCGACACTTTCGCGTGTGGGGTGGATCTCGTGGGCCCGTCCAGCCTGGTGACGCTGATCGAGAGTTTTCCGGACTACTGGAAGCCTTTCCTGGAAGGTAGCTGGTTCAAGTATGTTGGAGACCCGTCGGACGCCGACGAGCGTGCTGACATGTACAACCGATCTGCCATCAGCCGCGTCGACGATATTTCGGTTCCGCTGCTGATCGGCCAGGGCCAGAACGACCCGCGGGTTACCAAGAATGAGAGCGATCAGCTGGTGGCGGCGATGGATGAAAGAGAGCTGCCGGTCACCTACGTCAATTTTCCGGACGAGGGCCACGGCTTTGTCCGGCCCGAGAACCGCCTGGCCTTTTATTCGGTGATGGAGGGTTTTCTGTCGCGCTGTCTGGGTGGGCGAGCTGAACCGATCGGTGATGCGTTTGCTGGCTCCAGCGTCGAAATCCTGCATGGCGAGCAGTACGTTGAGGGCCTCGCTGCTGCCGTCGAAAAAATGAAGCCTGCTGCTGAGGCGGCGGCCGAGGGCTAACATCCCGAAAGCCTGGGCTGTCGGGTACGCTCGGCAGCCCAGGATGCGAACAACCGCATTCAACGGCTGACAGGGATCCACTCGACGGTGGTCAGCCTTTACCCGGTGGCCTGCCCGGCGACCGGCAAAAGCCGGTACCATGGGCGGCCCGCACCAGCGTGGAACGACCATGTCAGCAACCCTACGATCTGCTTTCCTGATTCTCATTGCCGCGGCCTTAAGCGCCTGCGGCGGTTCTTCTGAACCCGATGCCGCGGCGCCTCAAGCGCAGGCTGAGCCGGCTCCGGCAGCCGACGGCATACCTCGCTACAGTGCCGAGGCGTTTTTCAACACGATCAGCTACGGGATGGCCTCGTCGACCGGCTATCCGTTTTCGCCGGACGGCAGCAAGCTGCTGGTCACCGCGGACAACACCGGCATTTTTAATGTCTACGCAATGCCCATCGATGGGTCTGAGCCGACCGCCTTCACCGAATCTGACGACTCAGCTCGCTATGCGATCAGCTGGTTTCCTGCCGACGAGCGGGTCCTGTTCACCTTCGACGGCAACGGTGATGAGCTCAATCACGTCGCGGTGCGCGAGATCGACGGCTCCGTGCAGGACCTGACGCCCGGCGAAAACCTGAAAGCGGTTTTCATCCGCTTTGAAGATGGCGGTGAGCACTTTTTTCTCGCGACCACCGAACGAAACCAGCGCAGCTTCGACATCTATCGCTACAGGACGGATGGCTACGAGCGGGAGCTTATTTTCGAAAACCCCGGCTTCTCGATCGGCGACATCAGCCCCGATGGGCGCTGGGTGGCGCTGAACAAGCCCCGAACGAGCGCTGACTCCGATATCTATATCGTCGATCTGGAGGCCGATAGCCCAGAGCCGGTGCTGATCAGCGAGCATACCGGCAACGTGGCTTTTTCCACCTACGAATTCTCCCCGGACAGTGAGCATCTGGTTTACGCCACCGACCAGCACGGCGAGTTTGCGCAGGCCTGGCAGTACGAGATGGCCAGTGGTGCACACTCGGTGCTCATCGAGGCACCCTGGGATGTTTCCTACGTCACCTTCTCGCCCTCCGGCCGCTTTCAGGTCTCCGGCATCAACGCGGATGCTCGCACCGAGGTGACGGTCCTCGACGTAAACGCCAGCAGCGAACTGGCGCTTCCTGAGCTGCCGCCGGGAGATCTGCGCAACGTCCGGTTTTCTGCCGACGACAAGCTGATGGCGCTGATCATCAACGCGGACGACTCACCGTCGGATATTCACGTGATCGATCTCGGTGCCAAGACCAGCCTTCAGCTCACCAAAGCGCTCAACCCTGCGATCAAGCCCGAACATCTGGTCCGCAGTGAGGTCATCCGGTATCCAAGCTTCGACGGCCTCGAAATTCCGGCGATTCAGTATCGGCCCCATAACGCCAGCGCAGAAAACCCAGTGCCGGCGCTGGTGTTTGTGCACGGCGGCCCCGGCGGGCAGACCCGCACCGGCTATCGCGCCCTGTTTCAGCACCTGGTGAATCACGGCTACGCCGTTCTGGGCGCCAACAATCGCGGTTCTTCGGGCTACGGCAAAACGTTCTTCCACCTCGACGACAAGCGACACGGCGAGGAAGACCTGCAGGATATCGTGTACGGCAGAAAGTATCTGGAGAGTCTCGACTGGGTGGACAGCGAACGCATTGGCATCATCGGCGGGTCGTACGGTGGTTACATGGTGACCGCGGCGCTGGCGTTTGAGCCGGAGGTGTTCGACGTCGGAATCGATATTTTCGGCGTGACCAACTGGGTGCGGACGTTGGAGAGCATTCCGCCCTGGTGGGAGGACTTCAAAGAAGCGCTTTACGACGAGATGGGCGACCCGGCAACCGACGCAGAGCGGCACCGCCGCATTTCGCCGCTGTTCCACGCCGAGAACATCGTCAAGCCGCTGCTGGTGGTGCAGGGCGCGAACGATCCGCGGGTGCTGCAGGTCGAGAGCGATGAAATTGTCGCCGCCGTGCAGAAGAACGAGGTACCGGTTGAGTATGTGGTGTTCCCGGACGAAGGTCACGGCTTCTCCAAGCGCAGCAACAAGATCGCTGCGTCTGAAGCCTACGTCACCTTCCTCGACGCCTATCTGAAACCTTAAGGATCGGTTCGATGACGCTGCGGAAACGCTTTTTTGTTTCGTGCCTGGTTCTACTGGCCACCATCGCGGCCCATGCGCAGGACAGTGCTCCTGCCGAGCGGCTGGCGCCGGTCTACCGACACACAATCCTGGTTACCGACCTGGAGCGTTCGCTCACGCTGTACCGGGATGTGCTCGGTATGAAGGTCAGCAAGATCAACCAGTCCGGAGAAGACTCTTACTCGGCCGTCTTTTTCAACATGCCGCGGGGATCACAGAAGCGCTTTGCGTACCTAAGCGGGGAAGACGGCCGTGAGAACATTCTCGGACTGGCGGAGGTCCCCGGCCTGGAGCTGCCGCGGGCCGATGGGATCCGAACCGCCGCTTGGGTCCAAACCGTCGCGGACGTCGAGGGCGTGATGGAGCAGGTGCAGGCGATGGGGCTGGAGCTGGTCGAGCCGATCGAATTTGTCAGCCGGGAGACCGGTACGCCGGGTCTTGAAGCCGGTGTGATCGACTTCGATGGTCATCTGATTATGTTCTATGGATTGAAACGCCCTGAGCCGAAGCACTAGGCGAGTTGTCTCAGCAGCTCCGGTGGAATGTGCTGCGGCATTTCACCCGAGCTCAGACAAAAGTCAGTAAAGCGATTGCCGAGCGTCATCGGTTCCAGCAGCGGCACCGATCCGGGAGCGGCAACCGCTTGTGCCACGGGCGCCATACACGTACAGCCAAGCACTACAATCCGCTGCACGGTCATCGTTGGGCAGCGAGACTCAGCCTTTAGGCGTGAGTTTCATTAGTCGGCCCTGGCTGCCGCGGCGCTCGTCCTCCAGTACCCAGATGGCGCCATCGGGACCCTCCTCCAGGCTCCGGATCCTGGCTCCCATGGGAAACCGCTCCAGCTCCCTGGCGCCATCGGCCTCCAGGGAAATGCGCACAATGGCGTTGGACGACAGGCCAGCGACAAACGCATTGCCTCGCCATTCGCTGAACGCTTCGCCCCCATAAATCATCAGGTCGCCGGGTGAAACCACCGGGGTCCACCAGATCGCCGGGGCAGAAAACTCGGGCCGGGTATCGTGATCGGGAATGGGCCGCCCGTCATAGTGATCGCCGTTGGACACAACCGGATAGCCGTAGTTGGCGCTGCGCTCAATGAGATTAAGCTCGTCACCACCAGCCGGGCCCATCTCGATCTCCCAGAGTCTGCCGTCACCATCAAAGGCCATGCCCAGGGGATTGCGGTGGCCCAGCGACCAGATCTGACTGTAGACCGCTTCATCGTCAACCAGGGGATCGGTGCTCAGGTAATCCACAAACGGGTTGTCGGAGGGTGTGGATCCATCGTCATTCAAACGCAGGATTTTGCCGATGCTCGACTGCATATCCTGGGATGGCGTGAACTTCTGCCGGTCGCCGGAGCTGATATACAGGTACCCCGCCTCGTCGAACGCCATGCGGTGACCGTAGTGGCCGCGTCCCAACACCTTTGGATACTGACGCCAGATGACCTCGAGGTTGGTCAGCGCAGGCCGCCGGTCGCTGCCGCCAAGCACCGCTCTGGCGACCGCGGCACCGCGCGTTCCGCCTTTCCCGCCTTCCGCATAGCTCAGGTAAATCGTTCGGTTCTGGGCGAAGTCGGGGTGCAGCACCACGTCGCCGAGCCCACCCTGGCCGCCGTAGTCGACGTCCGGGACACCGCCTACGGGTCCAGACTTCTGCCCGTCTTGAGCAACGATCAAAAGCCGGCCTTTCTTTTCGGTAACCAGCATGCGCCCGTCGGGCATAAACGCGAAAGACCAGGGTTCGTCGAAAGAAGTGATGGGTTCAACCCGAAACGGCAGTTCCTGCTGCGCCATGGTGGGAGACATCATGATCATGCAGAGCGCTGCGATTGAAGCCAGGAAGATTCGCCAAAACGATTTCATAGAGAGGTCTCGCTGATTAGTGAGAGGTTGCCACGTCAACCTCCATTGGGCGCGCGGGTTGCTCACTGTAGCGAAACGTCGGGCGGGCGAACAGACGGCCTGCCGCAGGAAAAGGCGAACTGACGTCGGGATACGCCCAAGCGAGCGGTTGAATTTACGTTCTCATCCGCGGTCCAAAAGCAACGATGTGCCAATCGAGCAAGCCCGGCAATGAACAATCCTGTGGCTGATTCTCCGACGAGGGGTTTCTCGGCGTCCCCGCTTGCGTACCGTCTGGGTCTACCCGCCTGGGCTTTCCCTGGCTGGGCAGGGTACTACTGGGACGGCCGCCCCAGCCCCCTGGCCTGCTACAGCCAGGTGTTCAATGCGGTCGAGGGAAACACCACCTTCTATCGAACGCCCGATGCCAAGACCGTGGACGGCTGGCGCCGGACGCTGGACGGGCGGGATTTCCAGTTCAGCTTTAAGCTGCCGCGAATCTTTACGCATGAGGCAACCTGTGACCTGGCGCTGCTGCGAAAGTTCCTGCGCACGCTGGCGCCGCTCGAAGCGCATCTCGGCCCCTGGCTGGTGCAGTTCCCGGCCTGGACGGGACCTGCCAACCTAACGCGGATGTCGCGCATCCTGGCCGAGCTGACGGAATTTGGGTCTTCGGTTCTCGAGGTTCGCCATCCACAGTTTTTCGCCGAGCCAGAGCGGCTGGATGCGCTGGTTGAGCAATTTCCTGTCTCCAGACTCTCCCTGGATACACGTGCGCTTTACGCAGGCGACATGGACCACCCCGAGGTCCGGTCTGCCCGTCACCACAAGCCCGAGCTGCCGGTGACCCCGCATGCTGATCACGGCCTGGTCTACGTTCGAATGGTCCTGCACCCTGATCCGTCGACCAACGCTGAGAGCCTGAGCTACTGGGCTCAGTACTGCGCGCAGGCTCTGCGTGCCGGGCATATCGTGTGGGTCATGATTCATTGCCCCAACAACCAGCACTGTCCGCCTTATGCTCGAGACTTTCACCAGCGGTTGAGTGAACGATTGGCGGGCGTCGGGGTACTTCCATCCTGGCCGATGCCCGAACAGGCAACGCTGCTCTAGTACCTTCGGTTAGGCGCATTAGCGCAAGGTAGTCGCGATGCGCGGCTTGCTCTCGGGGGTTTTGTCTGGCGGGTTGACCTGCAACAATCGGCAGGCGCAACAACAAAATGCCGATGCGCGGGGACAGCGGGTATGCAAAACCACGTAAGCACGGTCCTGGTGACCGGGGCCAACCGGGGCTTGGGTTTAGAATTCAGCCGACAGTATCTGGAGCAGGGCTGGCGGGTGCTGGCAACGTGTCGTTCGCCCGATCACGCCAGTGACCTCAGAAACCTGAGCGAAGACGACGACCGGCTGGAGACCTTTCCGCTCAATGTCGCGGACTTTGCCGCCGTGGATGCCCTGGCCGAATCCTTGGCGGGGCGTCATGTCGATGTTCTGATCAACAATGCCGGTGTGTTCGGACCAAAACCGAAGGCGGAGCAGGATCTCAGGCAAAGCTTTGGTCATTTGTGCTACGACCTCTGGGGCGAGATCTTTCGGGTCAATTCCCAGGCGCCGGTGAAACTTGCTGAGGCGCTGCTGCCGAACCTGCTTGCCGGATCGCAGCGCAAGGTGGTCAACATCTCCTCGACCGAAGGCTCGATCGCTGCCGCCAGCGCCGGGCTTTACGCCTACCGCACCAGCAAGGCCGCGGTGAATATGGCCACCGCGCTGCTGGCCGGCGATCTTGAACATCAAAACATCGTCGCTGCGGCGCTGAACCCGGGCTGGGTCAAAACCCGTATGGGCGGGCCTCAGGCCGTGCTGGAGGTGGGGCAAAGCGTCGCCAGCATGCGCAGGGTGATCGAAAGTCTGACCATGGATGACAGCGGCGCATTCCTTAACTTCAACGGCGATTCGATTCCCTGGTAGGGCGTCAGGTCGGGTAACCAGCTTTTTAGTGACCACTCTTCGCTCGCGCTAGCCAGCTCGAAGCGGAAAAAACGGTTGGCGACCTTTTTTCTTAAAGCCGAGCCGTGTGGTCTGCTACTCTGCCTCGTGTTGCGTATCGAGGTCGGCCTTCGTTGGCCAGTCAGAACAGCCGCTCGCTGTGGAGGATTTGCATGAAGCTCAAGGCCTTGTTTGTCACGTTTGTATTGCTGTTATCGGGAGGAGTCCACGCTGATCTCAAGAGTAAGTTGAAAGGATTGCTTGGCGAGGACGAAGAAACCGACACCACACAGGCAGAGTCAGCAGATTTACTGGGGCTGTCGTCGGAACAGCAGATCGAAGGACTCAAACAGGCTTTGGCACAGGGGTTTGCCCGCGCAGTCGGCACCCTCGGCAAAGAGGATGGATTCTGGGGCAACGAGTTGGTTCAGATACCTTTGCCTGAGACTGTCGATCGGGTGGCGAAAGGCGCCCGCCGCTTGGGCGGCGATCGTTACGTTGACGAGTTCCACGAAACGCTCAATCGTGCCGCGGAGAACGCTGTGCCCGTGGCCACCGACTTGTTTGCAGCAGCATTGCGAGATATGACTGTCGACGACGCGATAGAGATCATCCGTGGAGAACCCGACGCAGCTACTCGGTATTTTCGCGGTAGGACCGAAGCCTCTTTGGTTGAGCAGTTCCTGCCGATGGTCGCTGAGGCAACCGACGACGCCGGTGTCACCCAGGCCTACAAGCAGCTCAACAAAAAAGTCGGAGGGTTTCTAGCAGCGCTGGGCGGCGATGAAGACAGTCTTGACCTGGATCGCTACGTCACCAACAAGGCTTTGGACGCACTGTTCGTTTATATTGCGGCAGAAGAAAAGCAGATCCGTGAAGATCCGATTGCCCGAACCACAGATCTGCTGAAAGCACTATTTGACTGAACCAGAATTTTCCGCCGCCGCGGAATTTTCGATTTTTCTTGGGCGTAGAACCACCTAACATAAGCCCGATTCAATCTGCGGAAACGTCCCAAGGTGAGTTTCACCACACCCAATCTAATGCGGCTCGATCTGCAGGAGTCACTGAAGAACAGCACCATTGAGCTCCGGGACCTGAGTCCGTTTCAACGGGTCCTGCTCACGACCGACGGCATGGTGACAGAGATCCTGGAGGCCTATACGTGGGAGCGCGTTTCGGTGAGCAAGCTCCTTCAGGACCAGATCACGGCCGAGCAGCCGATCGCGGATCTGGACCTCGAACCGGGAGAAACGCTGCTGCGCCGGGCCATCTTGCTTCACGGCACCCAAAGCCAAAAAAACTATATCTATGCCCATTCACTGCTTTGCGTGGACCGGCTCGATGCCAGAATCCGTGACGGGCTGCTGAGCAGCGCAAAACCCATCGGCCTGCTCATCCAGGAAGACCGGCTCGAGACGTTCCGCGAGGTTCTAGTCTGTGAAAAGCACCCTGCCGGCGAGCTGGCGCAGCACTTCGGCGTCGCGCCGGGTTCCAGCCTGATATCGCGCACCTACCGCGTGTTTGCTTACGGTTCACCGATCATGCTGATCACGGAGAAGTTTCCCGAGGCTGCATTCCGGGTTTAGCCAGCCGCGCGGTTCGTAGTGCACGAATTCCTGCGGATCTTGCGCAACTAGACGCCCGATGGCTGCTCTGCTCCTGACGGTGTCTATCGCTGCCGACACCTCTCCGCGTTGGCTATGGCTCGTCATCGACCAAGGAAAAGTGTTCCAAAAGGCCGGGCATCGCGAGCGACACGCTCATGCCGTCGTTCCGGCCGCCTAGCACACGCCCTTCGGGCCATTCATCGATCCCGCGGGTCAACGTGTTGTCGCCGCGTACCAGCGCCACGCTGATCCGGGTCCCGGGGGCGAGAGCGATCACCTGCGACGGACGCGCTTTGCCGCCACCTGGCCGGTAGCTGTTGACGAGCTCGGTTCTCTTGCCCCACGTAACGGCGAACAGGGTCGTCCGGGACTCGTAAGTACTGCCGACCCGAAACCCGTTTTCGGTGCCGCTGTCGCGAGTGGTCGCACAGGCGGCCAGCGTCAGGCAAATGATCATCATCAGTCGGTGCATGTCATTCAAAGCCTCTCTGGAGCAGATGCATCGCAATGTTGGTGCCCTGGCTGTGGGTGAGGATGACCAGGTCATTGCGCGAGTCGTTGAGCCACGATGTCAATGCGGCCATGGGTGATGGCGCCACCTCACCGGTCTGCGGGTTCAGCGGGCTATTGATACCTGAAAGGGTCCAGAATTCCACGTGGCTACTGATTCATCTCGTCTGCTGACATTAGCCCCTTGGTCCGCTATTGGCCAGCCATTGGAAAAACGAACGCCTTCAGCGTCACATGCGGGCCCGCAGTCCACCGATCCAGCTGTCGGAATGACTCAACTATTTCGTATTGGGTAGCAAGGACAGACGGAGTGACGGTCTTGAGGACAGGTTTAGCAGTACTGCTGGTGATTATCGCAGCCGAAGGATTTCCGCAGCGGGCGTTTGCCGCAGACAAGGGTTTTGTCCTGCCGCCGGCGACAATTCGGGTAGGTTCCGACCCTGAATGTGACTTTTTCTCATTGATCGATGCTTTTGACGCAGCCGCCGATCGCGACTCGATCCTGGTTAATAGCGGGACCAATTTTCTGACCAACGGCTTTGAAATTAATGAGAAGAGCCTGACGTTGATCGGGGGCTATCCGAGCTGTTCGGCTGATGAGCCCGATCCAGACGCCCGGAGTACCATGTCGGGAGTAGCCCTCAACTCCGTGCTGGAGATTCAAAACGCCACGGCGACGCAAAGAACCGTTGTCGTTCGGAATTTTGTGATTCGTGGCGGCCGCGCAGATCAGACAGGGGGCGGCGGTATCGATATCCGCGAAAACGTTCGGGTACGTCTCGATAACGTCTGGGTGCAGGAAAACGAGTCGACCACCGGCGGCGGTATCAGCATTCGCGGCTTAGGGTTTCCCGCCTCACTGCGCCTGGAAGGCGGAACCCGCGTGGGCCTGGATTCGGAGATGTTCGGCAATACGGCCTCCGAGGAGGGTGGGGGCATTTTTTGCCGCCGTGCTGCAATCGAATGGGTGGACGCCACCATCGAATGGAATGCGGCTGAAGAAGGCGGGGGGCTCTATGCGTTTGAGTGTCAGGTGACGACGCCACCGATTACCGATGACGGGCCTGCACGAATCGTGGGGGCCCTAAACAACACTGCCGTCTCCACCGGAGGTGGAATCAGGGCAAGCAGTATCGGCGTGGGGGAATCTTCAATTCACCTGAGCAGCTCGCCCCAGCGGCACATCATCATCTCTGGCAACAGCGCCGGCGGGGACGGCGGCGGTGTGGCCCTGACCGAATCGAGCTTCAGCGGTGACGGAATCGCGATCGTCGACAATCGATCGGGAAATTCTGGCGGGGGTTTACGGGTCTCTAGGTCAATTGTAGATCTCGATCGAGGTGACGGAGGGGCCTGTGCCAACCTGCGAAGATGTTCGCAGATCGCCGGTAATAGCGCCGAAGGCAGCGCCGGTGCCCTGTTTGTGCTGTCGAGTACGGTCGACATCCGCCAGACGTTCATCGACAACAACGAGTCTGACCGTAACCCGGTGATCCTGGCGACGGGGAATGATTCGATGGTGGTTATGCGGAGCGTTCAAATCGCGCGGAATGTGGAAACCGGGCTGGGTATCTCACAGCTTATGTTCGGTTCCACGGCGATGTTCGACATGAACTTTGTGACGGTAACTGGCAACACTTCGGACAGGGTTATCGAATTGTTCAACAACTCCTCGCTGGCGGTGAGCAACAGCATCTGGTGGGAGCCGGCTATGGAACTGGTCGTCGGTGACGAAACCAGCGGGACGGTCAGCGCCTGCATGAACGCGAGCGATGATAGTGCGTTCCTTGCAGATACCCGTGACCCGGATTTCGAAATTATTGTCCAGAACGATCAACCGGCGATTTACGCGCTCGCCGAAACCTCGCCCAATGTCGATGCCTGTGCAGGGGTCGCGATGAAAGGTATGGGCCTGTCGGTGGACGCCATGGGCGAACCGCGCTTTGTTGATATCCCGGACATCGCCAACGGTCCCGGATTTCAGGATCGCGGCGCCTTCGAACTTCAGCTTCCGCTACTGTCAGACGGCTTCGAGGATCCCTGACGTCTCGATCGCGTCGCGCCGTCCGGCAGCCAAAAGACGGGCAGCTGGAACATGATGGCGCGTTGTGTTTCCCCACCAGTTTTGGTTGCATACAGGCAGTTTCAGCAATCCAAGGTGGCGCGGTTCGCTGTCAATGGACAAACCAACGCCTTCAGAATCCGAGCAGCCGGGAATCACGACCACGGCGCTTCTCGATCGAGCCAACGGCGGTGACGAAGCGGCGCGCGACGCGCTGTTCCAGCGCGTGCTCCCCATGTTGCGCCGCTTTGCGCGAGGTCGTTTGCCCGCCTGGGGCAGAGACTCCGCCGAAACCGAGGATCTTGTGCAGATCACGCTGCTTCGCGCGTTTAAACGTCTGGGCGACTTTAAGGCTGAGCGCCCAGGTGCGTTCCTGTCGTATCTACGCACCATCATGATGAACGCGGTACGCGACGAAATCCGCAAAAAGGGCCGTCGACCGCACAGCACCTCTTCGGTGGAAGAAGCTGTGGTCGATCCGGAGAGCGTCGTGGCGAACGTGATCGGCCTGGAGACAATCGATGCTTATGAAGGCGCCATGGCTGAGCTCAACGAAGGCCGGCGCGAGGCGGTGATGATGCACGTCGAGTTTGGGATGACTTACGCAGAGGTGGCCCTGGAGCTTGGGCTGCCGTCAGCCAACGCTGCCCGCATGAGAATCAAGCGGGGGCTGGAGGAAGTGGCCAGGCTGATGCCCTGATGACCGAGCATCGCGGGTCTCAGGACGAGACCGCCAGGCAAGACACCACCCGCATTCTCGATGAGGATGAGTCGCGGCGGGTTGCGCGAAACCTCAAGAAGCTTGAAGTGCTGCGTGACCTCATGGGCAGCCTGGGGCCCGATGCAACGGGCGAAGAATCCGAAGTCAGCAACGGCCAGTGGGGGCACCTGACGCTCAAGGACAAGCTGGGGGCAGGCAGCTTCGGTGACGTGTATCGGGCCTACGATCCGTTGCTCCAGCGGGATGTCGCGCTGAAGCTTCGCCGTCGCGAGGCTGTCGACTCCGACAACGAGCTTTACATCAACGAAGCGCGACGCATGGCGCAGGTGCATCATCCGAGCGTGCTCGCCATCCACGGCGCCGGCATCAACGACGGCCGGGTCGGTCTCTGGGCTGACCTGATCAACGGCGAGACGCTGCAGGATCTCCTGCAAACCGAGGGCAACTTCGACCGATCAACGCTGCTGACGCTGCTCGCGCAGCTCAACGACGCGCTGCGCCACGTGCACGAAGTTGGCCTGGTTCACGGCGACGTGAAGCTCGACAACGTGATGCGCCGCGACGGCCGATTTGTGCTCATGGACTTCGGCGCTGCAGAGCACGACGGCACGCGTCCCCGCTTCGGTTCACCGGCCTACATGGCCCCAGAGCTGTTCGAAGACGACGGCAAACTCACGCCGAAGGCCGACCTTTACTCCCTCGGCATTCTCGCCCTGGGCGCTGCCACCGGTGAGCAGATTCCGGATCGCAAACAGCTTAAGGACCCTGACCTGAGGGCTCAGGTCGGCGCAGACCTCCATCAGATCCTGACGGGTCTGCTTGAGAAAGACGTCGCGGATCGCCTCGATCACAACGGGCTCGACCAGGCGTTGGCTTCGATCCGGGAAGCCCCCGCCCGGCGCCGTCGTCGCCTGATCTTCGCGGTGATCGTCGCGAGTCTGAGCATCGGTCTGCTGCTCAGCCTGTTTGCGCTGAACCGCGTTGAGCGTGAGCGTCAGCGTCTGGAGCTGGTCAAAGACCTGGTGGTCGAATCGGTGCAGCAGCTTTCACCCGAGGGTTCGAGCGGGCCGGAGGTGATACAGGCGCTGTTTCAGAACATTGGTGAGCTGACCGCTGAGCGGCTGACCGACTATCCCGACGCTCGGGCCGATATGCAGCTGATTGCGGGTGAAGGTCTTCAGGCTTTTGGTGACCGCGGCAGCGGTTTGGCTTTAGCAGAACAGGCCCTGGCTACGATGCTGGCCGAGGGACGCAGCGTCCGTGACCTGGCGCACACCCATAACATCGTTGCCCGTATGCGCAGCGCAGCGAAGAATTATGGCGAGGCTGAGGAGGCGATTCGCCGGTCCGTTGCGTTGTTCGAGACGCTGCCGGCTGCGGAGTTTGAAAAGCCCAACGAAGGCCCCCTGGGGGTCATTCAGGGCCGAACGCTGCTGGCCAATCTACTGGCACGCCAGGGTGATCTACGCGGTCGTCTCGAAGCGCATCGGTTGATCCTGAAAGATCGCGAAGCACTGCTGGGAGCGGGCCAGTCCGGGTCCGCGGTGGACTATCACAACGTGGCTCAGTCGCTGCTGGCCCTCGGTTTCACCGCCGAGGCGGTGGCCTCGGAGGAAGGGGCACTCGCGCTCCTGGGTCCGGAACATCTGGGTACCTTCAAGGAGCTCCTGGTCCAGCTTGGCTTAACCCGCGCTTATGGTGAGTACGGACGGCTCGAGGATGCCCAGAGGGCGATTACCCGGACCCGCGAGCTGTTCCAACGGCTGCTGCCTGAGGGCCACCGTCTGTTTGCCTCGCTGGACGAGGCAAGCGCGCGACTGGCGTTTCTTCAGGGAAATCGCGATATCGCTTTGGCGACCTATCGAGCCCATTTCGCTGATGCTGGCCCGGGTTACGCGACGGCGTCAGGCCGAATCTGGCTGCAGTACGCTGAGACCGAGCGGCTGGCGGGCGACTCAGCGGCGTTCGAACAGGCGCTCGCTAGAGGGCAGGAGCTGCTGACCGAGGAATATGGTTTGCTCAGACCGGTATTTGTCCTGGGCACCCAGGTTGCGGCAGACCTCGCCGGTCACTCGACGCTTACCCGCGATGAGCTGCTGACCGAAATCGATGAGCTGACCGAGCAGCTGCGGACCGACTACCCGCAGCTGCCCGAGCTTGCCCTGCTGCAGGCGTGGCGTGAGGCCATCTGACAATAAGCGCTAAAAGATCACCCCTGGGATGATCCAGTCGTCATCCCCTTCCAGCCCGTCGGAGAAGATCTGCGCCTCGTAGGCTCCCAGGTCCACCGCCGGGCCGACGATGCGCCCCATACCGTCCGCGTCTCTCGCCGGAAGTCCTTCTGGCACCGGCAGCCCGGCATCGATCAGCGGTGAGCTGATATTCGGACTTATCCCCAGCGAGCCAAGACCGAGCTGCGGGTTTCCGCTGAGCGTACCGGTTTCCTCCAGGGGGGGTGAGCCGGCCAGCGAGTTCAGGAAATTCCTGTTGAGCCGCATGCTGGGTCCCGCCAGCAGCAGGTCGTCACCATTGTTGTCGGCAAACACGTTGTTGAGCAGGCGAACCGTGGCGTTGCCGCCGATCCGCATGCCCGCCCCGCTACCTGCGGCAGAGTTTTCGGCGATCGTCACGTTGGCTATGAGGTTCTCAGCCCCGTTCAGCAGCAGCTCGGCGCCGCCGCCGTCATCGCCCGACGCGTTCTGGAAAAACACGGAGTTCTCCAAACGCAAGCTGCCGCGGTCGACAATGACATAGAGTCCGGCGCCCTGTTCGGTAGCCTCGTTGAGGTTGAAGATCAGCGTCGAAAAGCGGAACGAGCCCTCCCAGTCGGGTGAAAAGGAGCGGGCGTCGATGCCGCCGCCGTTCAGCGAGATGCCGGGATCATTGGCGCCGCCGCGGGTGATTGTCAGATTTTCAACGGCGATGTCGCCGCTGTCCGGCCCCGGCTGCAGCACCAGGCCCTGAATCTGAAATTCGCCGTCGATGACGGTCAGTCGGGGGTCGTTTTTACGGCTGTCGCACACCGGCGCGTCCGGCGGCCCTGGCGGGCCCCAGCCGCCTGAAACCGTCAGACCACCGGGTTGGCTGGAGACATAGCGAAAGCCGTTGTTGGTCGTCGGGACCACGTACTGGCCTACCATGATGCGGATTTCGTCAGTTTCGCTGTTGCCTGCCGCGGCCAGCAGGGCGTTTTGCAGTGTGCTTGGGGTGCCCACACAAAAAACCTCGGCGTGAGCACTTGTCGCCCCCAAAGTCAGCCCCAGACTGAAGGTGATTCCAGCAAGTATCCGTTTCATCATTTTGGTCTCCTTACTCAAAGCCGTCGCTGAACAGGCGATCGGCCGCCGCTTCAAACGCGCCGATGTCGACACGCTGACCCTGGACCCGGTTGCGGCCCAGCACATCAAAATCCGTCAGGCTCCAGTTGGAGGCAAACGGCGTGGGAATAATCACAAAAGCGGGCGGCATTCTTCCTGCGTCGATCAGCGCTGACGTCGGCGCCAGATCAAAGTTGAGCAGGCCGGGAGCAAATTCCGGTGCAGTCGACAGGTTGCCGCTCTCAACGTCGAAAACACCGGACTGCGACTCAATCGAATTGTTGTAGCCGTAGTATTCGCCCCCGATGGCTTCGCTGAAAAGATCGAGATCGTCGCCGTCGTTGCCCCAGAGGAGGTTGTTGGCTGCGAAAGCCTTAGCCCCGCCGGATGTGGCCAGATAAAGCCCGGCATTGCTTGAGCCCCCGAGCGAAGAATTGCCAAAGATGGTGTTGTTGATCGCGTAGGTTTCCTGGGTGCCCTGAGTCACGAACGCAACGGCGTGGGCCAGGGCCTCGTTGGCAACCACGAGGTTGCCGCTGAAGCGATAGCTTTCGCCTCCTCGGACCGAAACGGCGCTCTCAAACCTTGCGCTGTTACCCGTAAAAATACAGTTCTCCACCCGCAGATGGCCCTGATCTGTCCCGAACGATACGTCGGCTCTCAGGCCCGCACCTCGTTCAAAGCCGTTGGGGTCGAGGAATCCGTTCGCCAACCACAGATTACGGATAGTGATTTTTGTGTCGCCGCGGCTAGTGATCCGCATGACTCGGCTTGTCCGGTCGCCGTCAACCAGCGTATCCCAGGGTCTGGATCCCGCGTTGGTGCCGCAGGGATTGTTGAAAAACGGCACGAAGCCACCGACGATGGTGATGTCCTGGGAGTCGCCGCCCACGGGCGCGAGGCTGTCGTAGACAAACCCGTTAGCGCCCGGCGTAACGTAAGTGCCCTGGGCTACGCGTATCACGTCGGGCTGCCCGTTCACCGAGGCATCCGTCATCGCCTGCGCCAGCTCCGCGCTGTTGGTGGCGCAAAACTCCGCGGCGCCCGCGTTTGTGGCAAAAGCCAGGCTTGCCGCCCAGATCCATCTCAACATCGTTGTCTCCTGCTAATTCCCTGCGCAGTCTTGGCGCGTTCAGGAGATCCAACGACGGCACCCTAAAAAAGTGCACAGCTTGGTCTAGCAGCGTGTTGAAAAACGCAGTTTTTCGCCGCGCTGCGTCCGGTACAGGGATGTACCGGCATTTTCGATGGCTGTAAGCCATTGAAAATGTAAGCCAATCGGAAATCGCAATTTTCGATTGGCGTCGTTGAAAAAGCCATGGATGGCTTTTTCAACGGCCTGCTAGACCCGGAAGAAAGACCCTATGGTTGAGGCTTGAGAAGCCCTGTCAGGGCTGGATCTGCCTCAAGCAGCGCACGCTGCGCCTCAATCTGTTCATCGATTTGAGCAAGAAGCGGCGACAAATCGAGCTCCGCGGGGAGAGCTCCGAGCCGGCGGAGCATCCGCAGTCGCGAGGTGTCCCGGTAACCGAGTGCTACCGCCTGCTCAAGATGCTGCAGAGCGCCGCTGGGGTCTCCTTCGGCGGACGCCAGCAGGGCCAGGTCGACGTGAAGATAGGGCCACTGATTGCCGTCTGCGATTCCCTGCTGTGCCCGCCGCTTCAGCGCTGGGAGAGCGGTGACCGCCTCCGGGTCCTGCGCCCGGGCGAGAAGCGCCACACAGCCAAGACAGTCGCCGCCCCGCGCCTGCGCGTGGCGTTGCCCCTCGCGAAACGCGCTGAGCGCGGCTTCAAACCGCCCGGCGCCTAGCAGCGCCAGGCCGCGAAGAAAATCATGATCGTTGAGATTGACCGTGGCGTTGCCAAGCAACTCGAGCGCTTGCTCGAACCGCTGTTCCTCCACGTGCCGTTCCACCTGATAACCCAACAGGAATACGTTGTCCGGTCGCAGCATCTCGGCACGTTTCAGCCAGGCGTCCGCCGCGTCGGGCAGGCCGGCGAGGCTCAGCGCCACAGCGATCTGAAAATCCGCAAAAAAGGTGGGCGGCCCCTTGCCGAGAGCCTCGGTTTCGAGCCTCAGCGCTTCGTGGAGATAACCCTGTACCTGCTTGAGGTAGGCGATGTTGCTCAGATAGCGCGGTTCGTTTGGATCGATGTTCGACGCTCGCTGATAGTAGTCCATGGCGTTGCTGATCCGGCCTCGCGCGTCATCCGCCAGGCCCCGCGCCGCCCAGGCGTGGTCGGCGTCCGGGTTCAGGACCAGGGCACGGTCGGCCAGGTCAGCGGCCTGCGCGGCATAAGAATCCGAGTAGTCGTACTTCGAGGTCTTGTGTGACAGCGACAGGCTCAGCCCGATGAGTGCGGGCAGGTGGTCGGGTGCGGCAGCCAGCGCACGCTGGTAGAGATCGATCGCAATTTCGTTGCTCTCGAAAACTCCGCGCAGTCGATAATCATCGGCGCGACGGATCAGTTCGGCAGCCCGGTTCGCTTCCGGTCCGTCCCGATTGGCGCCAGCCGACGCCAGCGTCAGCCGCGGCGCGGTACGCTTCGGCTCTGCCGGCGCGTTGATCCGGGACCAGGCGATATAGGTAAGAGCCAGGATCAGCGCCGCGGCGACCCCCAGCTGGCCCTGCCAGCGCCGGTTCGGCCCGGGGGCCAGCGCTGTCGGCGCCGGCTGTTCGATGATTTCCACCGGCGGTATGAGCTGATAGCCGCCGCCGCGGATGGTGCGAATATAGCGCGGGGCGCGCGGATCGTCGCCCAGCGCCTGTCGGACCTGCCGAGCGCGCTGCGCGATCGTCTCCGGCGTCACGTGCGGCGAGTCCCACACTTCTCGGCAGAGCGTCTCGGGCGCGGCCGGGTCGGGCGCCTGGTCCAGCAATGTCATCAGGAATCGCCAGGATAGATCGGTCAAAGGTGTCGTCGTGCCGTTGACCGTAACGGAGCGCTGGTGAGTATCGAGCAGCGCATCACCGACCCCATAGCGGCCAACCGTAGCCCGAGGCGTGCTAAGAACGGGATCTTCAGCTGTCATCAGAAATCTTCAGAATTATTTCGTGGACCACGGCACCTTGAAGCTTAACGATACTACTCAGCTAACGAGTTTCCAGGAGGTATTTGACCCATGAAAGTGCTGATTCTCCCATGTCTGCTGCTGGCAGGTGTTCATGCGTGCGCAGCGTCTGATGAGTCGACGTTTGCCCTCGGCGGAGACCTCGATCAGGCGATGGCCGACGAGACCTTCAAGCAGATCACGAGCGTGCTGGTGTCGATTGACGGTGAGAAGGTTTACGAGTCGTACTGGGGGGAGGGCAGCCCGACGCAGCTCAACGACACCCGGTCGGCGATGAAGACGCTGGTCGCCATGGGGGTTGGCGCGGCGATAGCGGACGGTAGTCTGGAGGGTGTTCAAACTACGGCGCTTCGCTGGTTTGAGGCGGAGATGCCTGTGCGTTTTCCGTCGAGACTCAAAAACGAGATCACCGTCCAGGATCTGCTCACTATGTCGTCAGCACTCGACTGCAACGACAACGTCTGGGAATCGCCGGGCAACGAAGAGCACATGTACCCCGCGCGACGCTGGACCTATTTTGTGCTCGACCTGCCAACCCGCCCCGACTACCAGCGCGACGAGGCCGGCCTGGGAGAGTTTGCGTACTGTACCGCGGGATCGTTCCTGCTTGGCCAGATTCTGGAGCGCGCCACCGGCAAATCCGTCGATCGATACATGGCCGAGCGAATTTTTGAGCCGCTGGGTATCAGCCAGGTGAACTGGGATCGCTCGCCGTCCGAGGAGATTATGACGGGCGGCGGGGCTGAGCTGACTTCCAAGGGCCTGCTC
>JANQOZ010000045.1 GCA_028285525.1 Lysobacterales bacterium | reverse complement strand
CGGTCCGGCCGCCGCTGGCGCCGGCTGCGGCGATGACGTCGCCCTGTCCGACCCAATCTCCGACTTCGCGGTACAGGCTCTCGTTGAAGGCGTAGAGCGTCAGGTAGCCGTCGCAGTGGTCGACGATGGTGAGCAGGCCAAAGCCTCGTAGCCAGTCGGCGTAGGCGACCCGGCCGTAGGAAACCGCGCTGACCGGTGCGCCCGGCTCCGCCTCGATCAGCATGCCGAGGCGGTGCATGCCGTCGGCCTTCGCTGTCCCCGCACCTTTGACGACGCGTCCGGCAACCGGCAACCGCAGATCGCCCGCGGGCTTCGGCAGCCCCGCAGCCGCATCCAGCTGCTCGGGTATGTCGGCGAACAGCGTTGCCAGCTCTTCCAGCAGCCGATTGAGTCGTTCGGTATCGGCTCGCAGCGCCTGCGAGCGCTGCTGCTGCCGATCGATGGCGGCGCGGAGCTCAGCGGCGGCGGCGGCGCGCTGGCGCCGGCTGGCCTCCAGCTCCTGCTCGCGCGAGCGCAGCTCGCCGCGCTGAGCGTCCAGCGCCTCGCGTCGGCTTGCAGCCTCCAGCCTGACCGCCACCAGCTCTGCCAGCGCCTCGCGGAGGCGCGTTAACTGCTCCGATCTGGCGCGCGCCAGGACTCGCTGAAAATGAAGCTGGCGCGCGGCCGAGGAAAATTCGTCGACGCTCAGCAGCGTCCGCAGGCCTGACCCTCGCCCGCTGATCCAGGTCCGGCGAACGAGGCTCGCAAGGCGGCCGGTTTCGTTACTCAGCTCTGACTGCAGCGTGCCGGCCCTTTGCTCCAGCCGAGCGATTTCTTTGCCCTGCTCCGCGATCTGGTCGGTCAGGCGGGTCAACGAGCGTCGGGTGGCGCCGATGTCTTTTTCAAGCGTCCTGAGTGCCGCGGTCTCCCGCGCGTAGCCGGACTGACTGGATTCCAACTCGACCTGCACCTGGGCCAGCTTACGCCGCACCTCGGCCAGCTGCTGCTCAAGCTGCCGTTGATCCTGCGTTTGCCCGAATGCCGCGGGGGACAGCACACACGCTGCGGACACCACGAGAATGACCGCAGGAAACCTTCTAATGAATTGGGCCAGAGACGTGCTGACCGAGTCGCGTTGCGTGCCCACAGCCAGAGCGGAGCAGCGCCCGAGGTTGGACCGCGTTCCCATCCAAACGGGCTTTGCTCGCGGGCCGGTTTTGACCGGTCTGACCTCCAGCGACCGGACGGTATGCTCTTGATTGGCGGTTTTTCGCCTATACATGCACAATTGCCGGCTGAATTTTGCCAAACCTAGATCCCTGATGCTCGAACGCCTGCCTGAATTTGCTTCCAACCATCCGCTGCTGATCGTCATGTTCGCGGGCCTGGTGGTCGCTTTGATTGTCACCGAAATCCGGCATCTGAAGCGAGGCTTTGCTTCGCTGAGCCCGGCGCTCCTGACCCAGCTCATCAACCGCGCAGATCCGGTGGTGATCGACGTCAGCTCGAGCGCAGACTTCGGCCGGGGCCACATCGTGGGCGCCCGGAACATTCTGCCATCGTCGATCGAGCCGGCAAGCAAACCGCTGAAGGACTGGAAGGACAGCGAGCTGGCCGTTTACTGCAAAAACGGCATGGTATCTGAGCAAATCTGCCGCAAGCTGGTGAAAGCCGGCTTCAGCAAGGTGCATTGGCTGCGGGGTGGGCTGACGGCATGGGTCGCCGATCAGCTGCCGATAACCCGCGCAAAAAAATGACCCACCGTCGAACATTGATTGACTGACCAACCCAAGCTTAAGGAATAACCATGGCTGAAGAAGAAAACGCAGCGGGCGCGCAGCCTGAAGCGGCGCAACAATCGCGCTTTACGGTACAAAAACTCTTTCTCAAAGACGTTTCATTCGAGTCGCCGGGTGCTCCGGCTATCTTTACGGAACGCGGCGAGCCCGAGCTGAAGATGAATCTCCAGCAGCGTGTGCAGGCCGTGGGAGAAGGCCAGTACGAAGTGGTGCTGATCGTGACCGTCACCTGCAAGCTGGGCGACAAAACGGCCTACCTGGCGGAAGTGCAGCAGGCCGGCATCTTCGGGCTGGAAGGCTTTGAGCAAGAGCAGCTCCAGGCGACGCTCGGCGCTTACTGCCCGACCATTCTCTTCCCGTATGCCCGTCAGCAGATCGCTGAGCTGGTATCCCACGGTGGCTTCCAGCCGCTGCTGCTGCAGCCGGTGAACTTCGACCAGCTCTACGCTGACCAGGTCCGCAAGCGCTTCGAGCAGGCTCAGGCGGGCGGCAGCGCCTGAGCGACCGCTGGTTGAACGACCCGAGCGTACCTTTTTGTGTCCTGGGAGCAGGCTCCTGGGGCACGGCCCTGGCCATGCAGGCGGCCCGCAGCGGTCGTCCGGTGCGACTTTGGGGGCGCTCGGCTGAGCAGCTTCAGGCGATGGCGGCCGACCACGCCAATCGCCAGTACCTGCCAGGCTTTCGATTCCCGGATTCCCTGACGCCTGAGCCCGAGCTGGCACGGGCCGTAGCCGGCGCGCCGCTCGTGATGATCGCGGTGCCCAGCCACGCCTTTGCCGAAACGCTGAAGCTCGCCCTCCCGCTGCTGGCGGAGGGCGCCCGGGTCTGCTGGTCGAGCAAGGGGTTTGAGCCCGAAACCGGCCGCCTCCTGCACCTGGTGGCGCAGGAGCTGCTGCCCGACCACGACAGCGGCGCAATTCTGACCGGGCCCTCCTTCGCCCGCGAGGTCGCCGCCGACCTGCCCACCGCGGTCACGGTGGCCTCACCGGATGAAAATCTGGCCGAAGACATCGTGCGCGTGTTTCACCACGGCAGCTTTCGGGCCTACCGCACCGATGACATCGTTGGCGCCGAGCTCGGTGGCGCCATGAAGAACGTCATGGCGATCGGTACCGGGATCGCAGACGGCATCGCGCTCGGCACGAACGCTCGGGCGGCGATGATCACCCGCGGTCTGGCCGAAATGATGCGCTTGTCCGACGCGCTCGGCGGCCGGCGCGAGACGCTGACCGGCCTCTCCGGCATGGGTGACCTGGTGTTGACCTGTACGGGCGATCTGTCGCGCAATCGTCGCTACGGATTGGCGCGCGGCGAAGGCCGCAGCCACGAACAGGCGCTGGCGGAGATTCAGCAGGTTGTTGAGGGGGTTGGAACAGCGCAGTCGCTGCTCAAGCTGGCCGCCGCCACCGGCGTTGAGCTGCCGATCTCAGAACAGATCTACCGCATCGTCACGGGTGAAATCACCCCACGCGACGGCGTCCGGAACCTGATGTCCCGCGAGCCGCGGGTCGAAACCGAGTAGGCGCTGGGCAATCCCCTTGAGGTCTCGCTTGCTGGCGCGATACGCCCAAGCGCCCGCTGAGAACACGATCCCCCTGTAACGCCAGGTCCCGGCCCGACCGCAGCGGGCTTTTCCCGTCGGCTATACTTCGTCATCTAAGGGGATTAGGGGTCGATGATGGAACACGTCTGGTTAACCGTGCTCGGGCTTAGCGGTCTGCTGACCCTGGCGGTGCTGGTTTGGCCTCTGGCCGCTCGCTTGAGCTTTCCCTACACCGTTATGCTCGCAGCCATCGGATGCGCGATTGGCTACCTCGAGCACGTTCTGACCCAGGGCATGAACATCGGCATCCTCAGCGACATGCTGGACGCCCTGCATGCGCTGGATATCACCTCCGAAACGATCCTGTTTGTCTTCCTGCCGGCGCTGGTTTTCGAGTCAGCGCTGGCGATCGATGTCCGGCGTCTAATGGAGGACATCGCGCCGATCCTGATGCTGGCCGTTGTGGGCCTGCTGATTTCCACCGTCGTGGTGGGGCTGGCTCTACAGGCGGTGACCGGCATGGCGCTGCTGGTCTGTCTGCTGCTCGGTGCGATCGTGTCGGCCACCGACCCGGTGGCGGTCGTGGCGATCTTCAAAGATCTGGGGGCGCCTAAGCGGCTCGCGATCCTGGTTGAGGGTGAAAGCCTGTTTAACGACGCCACCGCGATTGTGGTCTTCACCATTCTGTCGGCCATGGTGCTTGGAGAATCTGACGCGGGCGCGCTCGCGGGCATCGCGGCGTTTGCCAAGGTGTTTTTTGGCGGCATCGCCGTGGGCTACATCCTGGCGCGGATTTTCACCGGGCTGATGGAGTGGCTGGGTGATGCGGTGCTGCCGAAGATCACCCTGACGCTCACGCTGGCCTACCTGTCGTTTCTGCTGGCGGAGCACTACCTTCACGTCTCCGGCGTCATGGCGGTGGTCACCGCCTCACTGGTGCTGGGCTCACGTGGACGGAGCATCTTCAGTCGAGACGGCTGGCACGAGATGGAAGGCGTCTGGGAGCAGGTGGGTTTCCTGGCAAACTCGGTGATTTTTGTGCTGGTGGGCATCGCCGTACCCGGGATTATGGCGGAGTTCACCGCAACTCATTTCGTGTGGCTCGGCGCGCTGGTGCTGGCGGCCTTCACCGCCCGCTTTGCGCTGATTTTTGGGCTGGTGCCCGTGCTCGCTAAGATCGGCTGGGCGCAGGCCGTGGCGGTGGGTTACCGCGCCGTCATGTTCTGGGGCGGACTGCGCGGCGCCGTGTCGCTGGCTTTGGCGCTGGCCGTGATGGAGAACGACGGCTTTTCGCCCGAGATTCGCAGCTTTGTGGGCACGCTGGTGACCGGTTTTGTGCTCGTGACGTTGGCGGTAAACGCAACCACCGTGCAGCTGGTGATGAAAGCCTTTGGGCTGGACAAGCTCAGCGCGGTGGATCTGGCGGTGCGAGACCGGGCGCTGAGCCTCGGGCTTGCCGGGGTCGGCACAAGCCTCAGCGACGTTGCCCGCCTGTCCGACCTGCCGGAGTCGCTGGCCTCCAAGGTGTCTCAGCCGTATCAGAAGCGTGCCGACCAGGCGGCCGCTGAGTCGGGGGGTGAAGCCGCTACGATCAGTCACGAAGCCTGGCTTCAGGTCGGACTGAAGGTCATGACCGCCAGGGAGCAGCAGACCTACCAGGACCAGTTTGACCAGGGGCTGATCTCCTCAGAAACCATGCGTCGGCTGCTGCGCGGGGTCAATGACCTGCAGGACGGCATCAAGGCCGGTGGCCGGCAGGGCTACGAGACGGCGGACGCCAACACCCTGAAACTCGGCTGGCAGATGGCAGCGGCGGCCCAGCTTCAGCGCCGAATCGGTCTGACCGGTCCGCTGACCCGGCAGCTTGCGCAGCGATTTGAATACCTACGGGCGACAACCATGGGCCTGCGGGCACTGGCCGAAGAGCAGATGGTGAACGAGTCGGCGCAGCCCGAACTCGCGAGCGAGCTCGGCGAGATCCTGCAGGCGCGGCTGGCCGACCACACTGCGGCGCTACAGTGCCTTCGCGCGGCCTATCCGGAGTATGCGGCCGGTCTTGAGGAAGCGCTGCTAGAGCAGATTGCGGTCCGGCTCGAGTACGCCGAATACAAAAGCATGCTCGCCCAGTCCGCGATCAGTAAAGAGGTTTACAGCGACCTCAAGCGAGAGGTCGACGCGCACGCGGCCAAGATCCAGCGGCCGACCCTCGATCTGGGGCTGGAGGCCCACAAGCTGGTCCAGAACATGCCGTTTTTTGCCGGCCTGCCCGAAGACCAGCAAAAAGAGGTTTGCCGCATGCTTAAACCTCGGCTGGTGCTGCCGGGCGAACAGGTGATCACCCAGGGTGAGCGAGGCGACTGCATGTACTTCATCTCCTCCGGTGCCGCCAGGGTGGTGCTGGACCCGGCGGACGTGATCTTAGGGCGCGGCGACTTTTTCGGCGAGATGGCGCTGCTCGAAGACGCGCCGCGGAAGGTCAGCGTTGTTTCCGAGGGATTCACCGATCTGCTGACGCTGTTCACCAAAGACTTTCGCACGCTGCTGGCGCGTCATCCGGAGCTCAAGTCAGAGATCGAGGCGGTGGCCCGGGAGCGGGCCTGAGGCGAGGGACTCTTCGGCCCGGCGCCCTTAGGCCGAGAGAAACGAAACGATGGCTTCGGTGACCCGCTGCGGTTGCTGGGCGTGCAGCCAGTGGCCGGCGTTGGCGATCGTGGACATCGTTGAATTCGGAAACTGCTGGACGCACCGCTTGACGATATCGTCCGGCACGTAGTCCGAGTCGCCCCCGCGCAGAAACATCACCGGGCCCTCGAAGCTCCCGCTGAGTTCCGGAAACCCGCTGACCGTCTCCAGCGCTTCCGCCACCACCGGGAGATTCAGTCGCCAGTACCAGCCCTCGTCCCCCCGCCGCAGGTTTTGCAGCAGGAAGTCCCTGATGCCTTTTTCCGGGATGACCGGCGCGAGCGCGCTGTCGGCGTCGCCGCGCGACTCGAGGTTTGTCAGATCGATGTCCAGCATGGCCCGGGTGTAGGCCGCGAAGCCGGACCGGTTTCTGAGCGGCGCGCTGTCCATCGCCATCACCGCGCGGATAGCGCCGGGATGTCGCAGGGCCGCCGCCAGCGCCGCCTTGCCACCCATACTGTGTCCGATCAGACAGGCGCTTCCTGCGCAGTGGCGGTCGACAAAACGGGCCAGATCATCCGCCATCGCCGGATAGTCCATCGTTTCGCTGTGTGGTGAGTCGCCGTGGTTGCGCAGATCCACCAGCCACAGACAGAACGCATCCTGCAGCTTTCGGGCGATGCTCTGCCAGTTGCTGGCTGACCCGAAAAGCCCGTGGATGATGATCACGTGGGGCTGCGCAGGGTCTCCGAGCTGACGAAAGTTCAGATCCAAGGACTGATCAACAGATAGAGCGCACCGGCAAAGATGGCGTACTTCAGCAGGTAGTAAAGCGGCTTGTTGAGGGTTTTGATCTTCTTGCCGATCTGGCGCAGCGGGTAGACCACGCCGAACACGCGATTGAGGAAGCCGACCGGCTCGTCGGGATGATTCCGGCTGCTCGATGCCGCCATCACCAGCCGCCCGAAGAGATGGTTGAACCACTGGGCAAAACGGTTGCTCATCGGCCGTTCGATGTCGCAGAACAAGATGATCCGGTCGCTGTCGGTCCGGTTCTCCGCCCAGTGAATGTAGGTTTCGTCGAACAGCACGTGCTCGCCGTCGCGCCACGCGTACATCTGCCCGTCGACAAAAATGCGGCAGTCGTCGGTATTGGGCGTCACCAGCCCGAGGTGATAGCGCAGCGACCCGGCAAACGGATCGCGATGCCGCATGAGCTGGCCACCGCCGGGCAGCATCGCAAACATTGCGCCCTTGAGCCCCGGCAGCTGCTTTAGCACCGCCACCGAGTTCGGACACAGCGCCTCCGCCGAGGGTAGCGACTTGCCGTACCAGGTGAGATAGAAGCGCTTCCAGCCGCGGCGGAAAAACGAGTTGAAACCGACGTCGTCGAGCTTGTCTGAGGCCCGCACCTCACCGTCCTCGTGCAGGGCGCGAGCTTCGTCCCGGAATACTTCCCAGTTGTCCTGGAGGATTTTGAGCTGGGGAATGAGCTCCGTGTCCAGATACGGCCGGTTCGGGACCGCCGAGAACAGATACATGAACGCGTTGACGGGCGATAGAAAGGTCGTGAACGAGGTGAGCTGGCGCAGCGGGCTGAAGCGCACCTGTCCTCGAAAATGCACCACCGCGCCGCATCCGGCGATCAGATACAGCAGCAGCATGCCCGGCGAAATGAGAAAGTTAACCACGTGCTAAGTTTACCGGATCTGTGGTCCCGATTGCTCAGTTCGCCCCAGCCTGAAACCCCAGCTGGCGCCAGGCCTCGTAGACGCCGATCGCCACCGCGTTGGACAGATTGATGCTGCGCGATTCAGGCGCCATCGGAATCGTCACCCTGGCGTGGCAAAGGTCCATAACGGCGTCCGGTAGACCGCGGGTTTCCGGGCCGAACAGCAGGACGTCATCGGGCTCATGCCGAAAGTCGGTGAAGCGCTCGCGGACCCGCGAAGAGTAGGCGATCAGTCGCCTGTGGCTGATTGCCTCCAGGAACGCGGTCCAGTCCGCATGGCGGGTGACGTGGGTCAGCCGGTGGTAATCGAGGCCGGCCCGCTGCAGCCGTCGGTCGTCCCAGACGAAGCCCAGCGGGCCGACCAGATGCAGCGCAGCGCCGGCGTTGGCGCACAGGCGAACAATGTTGCCCGTGTTTTGCGGAATCTCCGGCTGGTAGAGCGCAACCTCAATCCCGCTGCTGGACATGCGCGTCCCGCTCCTTTTCCCGGCGTCGGCCAAGCCGGTAGCGCACAAAGCTGTAGAGCGCAGCGCCGAACAGCGCCCATCTCAGCCCCTCCAGCCAGGGCAGGGTCGGGCCGCCGCCATCCAGCTTGAGAGACAGCACCAGATACCCGAACGCGCAGGCAAAGCAGCTCGTGAGCCAGCCGTGAGGGCGGGCCGCAAACCGGTGCGTCAGCCAAACCAGCACGGCCAGCCAAGCGGTGCTGAACAGAACGATCAGGCCCTGGTCAGGCATGGGTCGCTCGCTCAAGAACGGTCATGGCTGGCTCGGTCAGCCGCTGCGCCCAGCGTCGGTAGATCGTAGGGCCCGGGTGCAAGCCGTCCGGCGCGTATTCCTCGGGGGCGGCTTCCCGGGTGAGGGCAGTGATATCGACGAAAGTGACGCCCGCGGACTCGCAGGCTGCCTGTTTTGCTTCGTTGTAGCTGTCGATGGCCGCGCCATTCCTGGCTCGATCAGCGCCGCGGGAAAGGGCAAAAGGCGTCCGGCTCCAGTCGGGGATCGATACAACGATCACCCGCGCTGGATCGTTGCCCGCCAGCGCCACGGCTGATTTCAGCAGATCGGCAAAGCCGGTCCGAAAGCGTTCCAGACTGCGGCCGCGATACTGATCGTTGACGCCGACCGAGAGAAACACCAGCCGAAAAGGCGAAGCACGTTCTCGTGCGGTGTCGGCAGACCCCAGCCCCGGTGCCGAGGTCAGCGCAGCGGCAAGCTCGTCGGTGGTCCAGCCGGTCGTCGCAAGGATTCTCGGTGGCGGCAGCGCGCGGCCCTTTTTCTCGCTCAGGAGGCTGACCAGCTGTACGGGCCAGCTGTCGGCGGCGTCGACGCCTTCGCCAATCGTGTAGGAATCACCGAGCGCGAGCACCGTCGCCGCCGGCGCGATGTCGTCAGCCACCGCGACGCATCGGCCTGCCGGCATCGCGTTCACTCACTGGCGATCTCGCTAAGGAGCGCCCCGATCCGTTCGAAGGCGGAGCCCAGGGTTTCCGGGTCGGGCAGGATCGTCAGGCGCAGCGCGTCGCTCTTTGGATAATGAAAGCTGCTCCCGGGAACCACCAGTACGTGGTGCTGTTCCAGCAGCCGCATGGCGAACTGGTGGTCATCGAAGTGGTCGAGGCCGCTGACGGTCGGGAACACGTACAGAGCGCCGGCGGGTGCAATCAAATTAAGCCAGGGGCTCTTCGCCGCCGCTTCGATGGCCGTTCGACGACTCTCGTAGAGCCTGCCGCCCGGCCTGATCAGCTCCTGGACGCTCTGGTAGCCACCCAGGGCGGTCTGAACCGCCCACTGGCCGGGGACGTTGCTGCAAAGCCTTAAGGAAGCCAGCATTTCCGTTGCAATCAGGAAGTCCTCGGCACCGGACCGGTTGCCGCTGGTGATGCTCCAACCCACCCGGTAGCCGCAGGCGCGGTAGACCTTGGACAGGCCACCGAAGCTGATGCACAGCGTGTCGGTGGCCAGCGTTGCCATGGGCACAAATTCGGCATCGTCGAACAGCACCTGGTCGTAGATTTCGTCACTCATCATGACAAGCTGATGACGCTGCGCCAGCTCAGCCAGCGCTTCGAGCGTGCTTCTCGGATAAACCGCGCCGGTCGGGTTGTTGGGGTTGATCACCACCAGCGCCCGGGTCTTGTCGGTGATCAGGCTTTCCAATGCCTCCAGGTCAGGCTGGAACCCGTTATCAGCCGGACACGGGTAGTGCACCGCCTTGCCGCCGTTGAGCGATACCGCCGCCGTCCACAGGGGATAGTCCGGCGAGGGGATCAGCACCTCATCGCCAATGTTGAGCAGCGCGCGCAGGTGCAGATCGATCAGCTCGCTGACGCCGTTGCCCATGATGACGTCGTCGACCGTGACATCCATGATGCCCCGGTTCTGCTGCTGCATGACCACCGCCTCGCGGGCCGGGAAAATGCCTTTCTGGTGGCAGTAGGCTTCGCTGCTCGACAGGTTTTCAATGATCGCCAGGCGCATCGTTTCCGGGGTGCGAAAGCCGAAGCGCCCCGGATTGCCGATGTTGAGGTGCAGCACTTCGTAGCCCTGCCGATCCAGCTCCTGCGCGCGCCGGGCCAGCGCGCCCCGGATCTCGTAGCGGACGTCGTCGAGCTGCTCGCTGACAGCGATGTGAGGCTGCGCGCTCACGACCCGGCCCCGTCGCGGCTCGAAAGCAGCGCCAGGGCGCCCAGCACGCCGAAGAACAGTTCCACAGCCAGCGCAATCCAGGCCATCTGCGGCGTCGGCGAAGATTCCGCGACGATGCCGACAATCCTGGCCGACGCCAGCGCGCCGTAGCTGGCAAATACCAGCCATAAGCCGGCCCGCCGATAGGTGCGGTCAAACGCAAACTTCAGTAAGAGCAGGCCCAGGCCGATCTCTAATCCACCATAAAACGCCCGAATTTCGATACGGTGAACGGGTTCGGGCGCCAGGACGATGCCGAAGCGCGCCAGCGCCTCGAGCGGCGTCGCGAGAATCCAGGCGCCGAACACGAGAAAGCCGATACCGGCCAGCGCGATCAGCAAAATGTTGAAGTTGTCGAGTAGCTTCATCAGTAATTTTGATAAATAATTGATTTATCTATGGATCAGGCTGAAGCAAGGACGTTAGTTGAATCATTGGTAAACCGCAATGCGTAGCAGGAAATTTCAGTCAATTCGCGCTTTTCTCGCCGCCGCGACGCTGGTCACAGCCGGGGCGCAGGCCGCTGTGGTCAATCTGGACTGGGACACCGCCGTCTTCCCGACCGGGGGCTCCAACATCAACTACGCGGTCGGAACCGTCAACGTCAACCTGGCCCACACCGGCGCGCAGCCGGCCAGCCGACCCATCGAGGCGGGAACCTACTCGACCAGCGGCGGCTTTGGGGCCGGCAACAGCATTCTTTATGGCGCCACGGCCGGCACGCCGGTCACGGTCAATCTGACCTTCGGCGAGCCGGTGACCAATCTGCAGCTGTCGCTGTATGACGTGGACAACGCTGACGTGGTGACCGTGAGCGCTTTTAACGGCGCTGCCAACATCAGTGGTTCGGTGGGGCTGGCCGCCGAATCGGGTACGCCCACCTTCACGCTGGCCGGCACGACGGCCACCGGCGCGGGGGCTAACTCACCCGGCAACTCCACCAACGGCACCCTGAACGTGACGGTCGCCGGGCCCCTGACGCGACTGCAGGTGGTGGGTTCCAGCGCAACCGCCACCTCGTTCCTGTTTTCCGTATCGGACTTAACGGTCACCACGCCCGACCCGCCGGCGGCGATCTGCTCAACCGCCCTCAGCCGGCTGGACTGGGACAACCAGACCTATCCCGCCGGAGACCTCAGCCCGTCGTTCAACGTGGCGGACGTAGCCCCGTTCCCCGATGTGGTCTTCGACTTTTCGCACAGCGGCAACACTGCTGACCTCGGCGTCGACTCACCCGGAGAAGTCCTGACGTTCACGAACACCACCTCGATTGGCGGCGGCGGCGCCATGATCAACTACTTCCACGATCCGGACCCCAACTCTGATTCGCAGCGGATCCAATCGGAGATCCAGTTCAGCGACACGCTGCAGGACGTGCGGTTTTCCATCGCGGACATCGACTCCAACGTCGTGGCCGAAGACTTCGCTGACCAGGTCACAATCGTTGGGCTGCTGCCGGGCGGCGGCACGGTGGCACCGATCTTTGAAGCCGTCTCCAGCGGCGCAACCTACGGGTTTTCAGGCACCTCGGTGAACGCCCACGTGGGCTTTGACGACGGTACGGACGACGATCCGCGGTCGGCCGTAAACATTTACTTCGATCAGGACATCGTCGGAATCCGGATCGACTACGACGACCTGGGTCCGAACACCTGGGACAGTTCCCGCGCGGTGCTGCTGTCGGACATTCTCTACTGTCCGCCGTCTTCGGTCCCGGTCACGCTGAGTTTCTTCACCAGCAAACGCGGCGATGGCGGCATCGTTGCGAGCTGGCAAACCGCATCACAGTCGATGCACGCGGGCTTCGAGCTTCGGTTGCTCAACGGAGCGCAGAAGAGCGTTGCGGCGAAAACCGTGGCGACCAATCACCAGTGGTCGACCGACGTCGAAGATTACGGCACCAAGCTCGCCGGCGCGGGTGACTCGCTGCTGCTCCTGAGCCACGACATCGACGGCGCGGTGCAGGAGTTTGGCCCTTTCCCGATCGGCAGCAGTCACGGTACCCGGCTCGAGCCCAATCCGATCGACTGGCATGTGCTTGGCGATGAGCTGACCCAGGAGCTGGCGCTGCGAGGGCTCAGGCATAAATCCGGCTCGAGCCCGGCCAGGGCAATGGACGCAAGGGCCAAGGGTGCTGCACAGGCCGTTTGGCTGGACGTCTCGGCAGCCGGCATCCACCGGGTCAGCTTCGAGGATCTGGCCGCCGCCGGCGCGGACTTCAGCGGCGCGAGCGCCAGTCAGCTGGCCTTGAGTTTTCGCGGCGAGGGTGTGGCTCGGTGGGTGAATCTGGCAGACCCGGGCAGCGGCTTCTCTCCGGGTGACAGCATCGACTTTCTGGGTCAGCGGCCAACCGGTTTGGATGGTCTCTATCTGAACAGCTATCGCTACCGGCTGGATCTCAACAGCGCATTGGTGGTTCCGGGTCAGGCGCTGGCCGGTCGGGGGCAGGGGTTGGCTCCAACCACCTACCAGCACGTCGAGCGGATCGAGGAGAACAACGAATACCAGCCGGCGCATCCGACGGATGACCCCTGGTTTGCTCAGGAGCTGTCGACTTTTGGCGCGGGCTTCTCCGATGTTGTGGTCCCCGTCAGCCGACTGGCGGCCGGTCAGGCGAGGCTGCGTCTGGACCTCGTTGGTCTGACCGACTTCACTACGGCCCCGGATCCCGACCATCGTCTCCAGGCTTCCTTCAACGGCGGCAGCGTATTTATCGACGCGCGGACTGACGGTCTGACCGAGTGGGTGCTCGAGGCGTCGGTGCCGGCCGGTGACCTGTTCGACGGTGACAACACGCTGCGTCTGGCGCTGCCAGGCGATACGGGATTTCCGTTCGATATCGTAAACCTCGAGGCCTACACCCTGACGTATCCCCGGGAGTTTGTCGCGATCGACGATCAGCTGACCTTCGATGCTGCGGCGACGACGCTCGCCGTGAGCGGCTACAGCTCCGATGAGCTGGTGGCCTACGCGATGGATGAGTCCGGCACGCTGCTGAAGCTCGAGCCCAGCGTTTCGGGGTCGGGCCCCGATTTCTCCGCCGTCCTGGCGGGTGCGGGCGCCGATCCAGAGAGCCTGTTTCGATCGGGTTTCGAGGACGCGGACAGCCTCAACAACACGCCCCAGCCGGTGCCAGCCACCTACTACGTCTCCACCGTCGATCAGCTCGCGCGGCCGACGGTGTCGGTCGCAGGCAGCAGCGTGGCGGTCAACGTCAGCGCCGGCACAACCTATCTGATTATTGCGCACCCCGCGTTCGTCGGGCCTGAGCTCGATACGTACGTCGCCATCCGCAGCGCGGAAGGGTTTGCCGTGCAGGTGGTCAGCGTTGCCGACATTTACGAACAGTACTCATTTGGTATGGCGGTGCCCTCAGCGATCACCGACTTCGTTCGCGAGGCCGCCCAAGCCGCGCCGCTTGGCCACGTGCTGCTGGTGGGCGCGGACTCGTTCGACTATCGCGACTTCAGCGGCGTCGGCTCGATCAGCTTTATCCCCACGGCCTATGCGCCGACCAACAAATTTGTGAACTACACGCCCAGCGACGGGCTGCTCGTTGACCTCGACGGGGACGAGGTGCCCGACCTGCCGATCGGACGCTGGCCGGTGCGTAGCGGGACCGAACTCGGCGTGCTGGTCGACAAGACGCTCGCCTACGACAGCAGCGGGCTCGCCGCGGCGCAAAAAGCGGCGCTGGTGGCCGGCCTGTCCGATCCGACGATTCCGCCGTTTTTCCAGCAGGCCCAAAGGCTCGGCACGCGGCTGCTGGATGCCGGGGGAACCCCCTGGACCGCCCGGACCGAGGTGTTTGTCGACACCCTCGGCGTCGCGCCCGCCCAGCAGGCCCTGCTCGACGCCATCAACGACGGCCAGACCATGACCATCTACTCCGGCCACGGCGCCGCCGACATGTGGGCTTTCGAGGGCCTGCTGACGCCCGCGCGTGCAGCAACCCTGACGAATGCGGGTGAGCCGACGCTGATCATGCCGCTGACCTGTTACACCACCTATTTTGTGGACCCGTCCAGCGACACGCTGGCCTACGTCCTGCTCAACGGCGGTGATCGTGGGGCTGCGGCGGTACACGGTGCCGCGACCCTGAGCATCTACGGCGACAACGAGGCGCTGGGAGCCCGGATTGTGGACGACATGCTGCTGAACGGCTTCACCCTTGGGCAGGCGATCAACGCCGCCAAACGGGACCTATCAAGGGAAAACTTCAGCCGCTATCGCCCGGTGATCATCAACTGGGCCCTGCTGGGTGACCCCACGCTCAAGGTGATTCCCTGAAGCGGTAGCGAGTTGGCCGTGGGGCGGTTGTCTCCGCGAGCGGTTGGGCTAAACTGCTGCGTCGCTGATCGGGCAGTCGGAAGTCCAGCTTGCCCTTCTCTGTTTGATTGATCTCCACAGGACTCCGCATGTTCAGTCTTCCTCTGCTGCTTCTTGGAGCGCTGGCCCAAGATCCCGAGCTGCCGACGATTCGGGTCCTGGCCCAGCGGCCAGACCGGCTGCTGGATACGCCGCAGGCGGTGACGGTGCTGCGCACCAGCCAGGCCGAGCCCGGCGCCACGCATCCGAACGAGCTGTTTGACGCGGTTCCGGGAACCTGGGTCAGCCGCGGCAGCGGCCAGGAGCACCTGACCGCCATCCGGTCGCCCGTCCTGACCGGCGCCGGGGCCTGCGGGGCGTTTCTCTTGCTGGAAAACGGCGTGCCGATTCGGCCGCCGGGCGTTTGCAACGTCAATAACCTCTTCGAGCTGCACACCGAGGCTGATGCGACGGTCGAGGTCGTGCGGGGCCCCGCATCCGTGCTGTACGGCTCGAACGCGCTGCACGGCGCCATCAACCTGCAGCATCCGGCGCCGGACGCAGCCCGTCCCGCCAGCGTCACCCTGTGGCTCGGCTCTGACGACTACGAGCGCGTGGACGCAAGCTGGTCAGGCGGTGGATCTGATCACGCCGTCCGCGCGGACCTCAGCGGCGTAAGCGCCGGGAGCTTTCGCGATGCGGAAGGGTTCGATCAGCAGAAGCTGTCCGTGAACTGGCGCTACAGCGGCAGGGCCGTGGAAGTCGACACGCTGCTCTCGGCGAGCAACCTCAATCAGGAAACCGCCGGGTTCATCTTTGGCAACAACGCGTTTGCCGATCCGGAGCTGCGTCGCAGCAACGTGAACCCCGAAGCTTTCCGCGACGCGTCCTCAGTGCGTCTCAGCAGTCGAATCGCCTTCACCGCGGGCCCCTGGGACGTGCAGCTGACGCCCTTCGCCCGCTACTCCTCGATGACTTTTCTGCAGCATTTCCTGCCCGGCCAACCGCTGGAGGAGAACGGTCAGCACAGCCTGGGTCTGCGCGGCCTCGCTCGGCGGGAGCTGAATGGTGGGACGTTGACGATCGGCGCTGACGTGGACTGGGCCGACACGTTTCTGCGCCAGACCCAGGATGGGCTGACCCAGGGGTCAGCGTTTCTGCGGGAGACGCGTCCGCCCGGTGTGCACTACCGCTACGAGGCCAAGGCCCTCACCGCCGCGGCCTTTGTCCAGTGGACACAACGCTGGCGGGACTGGACCGTGGAGCTCGGCGTGCGGGGAGAGCGGAGCCGCTACCGTTACGACAATCTGGCGCTCGACGGCAATACGCGGGATGACGGCAGCGCCTGCGGCTTTGGCGGATGCCTCTACAACCGGCCGGCAGATCGGCGGGACAGCTTTACGGATCTGGCCCCGCGGCTCAGCGTGCAGCGGTCCATCGGCGACGGCCAGCAGCTGTATTTCCGCGCCGGTCGGGGCTTTCGGGCACCCCAGGTGACCGAGCTGTATCGGCTGCAGCGGCAGCAGTCGGTCGCTGACCTGGACAGCGAAAAGCTGACGAGCGCTGAGCTGGGCTACCGACACAGTGGTTCGTGGGGTTATCTGGCGCTCGGCGGCTACTACATGAGCAAGCGGAACTTTATTTTCCGGGATGCTCAGGGTTTTAACGTGAGCGACGGGCGGACGCGTCACATCGGCCTGGAGCTTGAAACGGCGCTGAAGCTCAGCGAGCGATGGCGGCTGGACAGTGCGCTGACGCTGGCGCGACACCGCTATGGCTTCAGCCGGAGCGCCGGCGGCGGGGAAGTGATCAGCGCGGGCAACGAAATCGACACCGCACCGTCATGGCAGGCGCAGGTCTCGCTAAGCGGCGAGGTTGCGGGCACTCTGGCCCGGCTACAGTGGGTTGGGCTGGACGGCTACTTCCTCGATGCGGCCAACAGCCAGCAGTACGGGGGGCATCACCTGCTCCACCTGAACCTGCAGCGCGAGCTGGAGGGGTTCAGCAGGCGCTGGCAGGTTCAGGCGAGACTGCAAAATCTGGCCAATCGTCGCTACGCTGAGCGGGCCGATTTTGCCTTCGGCAACCTGCGCTACTTCCCTGGCGCAGGCCGCACGGTCTTGCTGGGACTGACTACTTCTTTTTAGCCGGTTCCGCTGCCAGCAGCTGGGGCTCGATCGGGAGCAGGGCTTCGGCAACGTTCTCTTCAAAGTGCGCCTTCAGCTGAACGCGGACCTCGACAGCCATTTCTTCAGCCAGCTGACGCTGAGCTTCGGCGGAGATCACCGCCATCTCGGACATGGCCGTTTCGCGGATGGACTGTTCCATCTCGGTGGTTCCGGAGGCTGCCAGCAGCAGCATTGCGATCATTGTGTTCATATCCATTTCCTTATGTCGTTGTTGACTACAGACGCGTAAAAGCAAAGTCTGTGCCAAAAATAAATAAATTCAAAAACAATAGGTTATAAATTTTTCACGAAAAATGACAGACGACATTTCGTAAAAAACGAAATATCATTATTTTAAATAGCCAAATATCGTTAATTATCGTATGCTCGGGGCATGAAGAAGCAGGGATTTGCCAGCTGGATGTTCCAGCACGCGCCGCTGATGGCCGTCACGACCGATCGGGAAGGACGGGTCATCAACGTGAGCGCGGCGTTGGCGCAGCGCCTGGATTACGGCGTCGACGAGCTGATCGGCCGGCGTGTTGAGACGCTGCTGAAGCCTGAGAGTCGGCGCCGCGTGCTGACCGAACTGCGTCCGCAGCTCCATCGCAGCGGCACGCTGAAGGATGTCCACGTCACGCTGGAGCGCCGCGGTGGACGCGGTGTTCCCGTAGCGGTGGCCAGCGTGACCCGGCGCTGGCCGGACGGCCGTTTTCGTCAGGTCTTCTCGGTGTTTTCCGAGATCGGTGACCGGGCTGCGCTGCACGAGCGTTTTCTACGCCTGTATCGGGCGTCGCCAACCATGCTGCATACCTTCGACGACAACTGGCGCATCGTCGAAGTCAGCAATCAGTGGCTCAGCAGGCTGGGCTACCAGCGTCGCGAAGTGATCGGCAGACCTCTGCACGACTTTTACTCCGATGACACCGTTCGCGACTTGAACGAAGGGCGGCTCAAGCTGCTGGTCGAGCTGGACGAGTACACGAACGTCCCGCGCCAGATGAAACATCGGGACGGTCGGGTGATCGAAGTGCTTTCCTCCGCAGCCATCGATCGAGACGAGAGCGGGGCGCCGGTCCAGGTCCTGGTCGCCTCAAAGGATATGACCGCGCGCAACGAGTCACGCCGGCGACTCGAGAAGGCGCTCGAAGAAAACGCGCGCCTGCGCACGCAGCTCGAGCAGGAGCGGGACTACCTGCGAGAGGAGGCCCATGTTGCGATGAACTTCGGGCAGATTGTCGGCTCCAGCCCCGCGCTGTCGCGGCTGCTGCACGGCATCGAGGCGGTGGCCCGAACCCCGGCGGCGGTGCTGATCACCGGTGAATCAGGCACCGGCAAGGAGCTGGTGGCGCACGCGATTCATCGCCGCAGCGATCGGGCGGAACATCCGCTGGTCAAGGTGAACTGCGCCTCCGTGCCGAAAGAGCTTTTCGAAAGCGAGTTCTTCGGCCACGTGAAAGGCGCTTTCACCGGAGCCCATCGGGATCGGACTGGGCGTTTCCAGCTGGCCGATCAGGGCACGCTGTTTCTCGACGAGCTGGGCGAGATTCCGCTGGAGCTGCAGGCCAAGCTGCTGCGGGTACTGCAGGACGGTGAGTTCCAGCGCGTGGGTGAAGACCAGACGCAGAAGGTTGATGTTCGCATTCTGGCCGCGACGAACAACGACCTGAAGCAGGCGGTTCAGGAAGGTCGCTTCCGGGAGGACCTCTACTACCGCTTGAGCGTGTTTCCGCTTGAGGTGCCGCCGCTACGAGACCGGCTGGAGGACATACCTCAGCTCACCAGCCATTTCCTCCAGCAGATCGCGGCCGATTTCGGGCGCGAGCCGCTGACGGTGAGAAACGCCGACATGCAGCGCCTGATGTCCTATCCCTGGCCGGGCAACGTCCGGGAGCTCCGGAACGTGCTCGAACGAGCCGTAATCATTTCGCGTGGACGCCAGCTTGAGCTCGATCTGCCCGACGGTGCGGCTGCCGAGACGCCGTCGGCAGCGCCGAGGGCCGCAGAGCCGCCGCGTTACAGGACCGAGT
>JANQOZ010000041.1 GCA_028285525.1 Lysobacterales bacterium | reverse complement strand
GCACGCCCATCAGCTCAGCGCCGGACGCGCCGTCGATCGCTGCGTGGTGCACCTTGCTGATCATCGCCCAGGAGCCCGGCGATACGCCCTCGATGCCGTTGACCCCTTCAACAAACGCCAGCTCCCACAGGGGGCGGCTGCGGTTGAGCGGCCGGGAGAAACTCTGTGCGGCCATTTCCCTCAGTTCCTTGCGACCACCGGGCGCCGGCAGGGCCCAGCGCGGAAGATGCAGCGACAGCTCGAAATCCGGGTCGCGGATCCACTGGGGGTGTGTCAGATGGAGCGGCACCTCAAGCAGCCGTTCGCGGAGCATCGGCGCCATCGGGAGGCAGCGGCGGATGTGTTCGCAGAAGGCCTCGTAGCCAAAGTCCTTCGGCGCGTCGGCAGCATCCAGCAGGTAAACGCCGCCGATATGCATTGGCGAGCGGGCGTTCTCAAGGTAAACAAAGGCGGCGTCCAGGCCGGAAAGTGCGCGCATCAAATGGTCTCGTGCAGCGGGCGGTCATCGTGCCATCTGCCCGAAATAAGCGCAATTGAGCGGCGCATCGCTCAGCGATGCAGTCAATCAGGCGTTGGCGTGCCAGGCCTTCAGCACCTCAGCTTCCCGCTCGGCGCTCAACCCCGCTCGCAGCGAGGTTCGACCCGCTTCATCAAACCAGGCGAGCGTTGCGCTGATGGTGTCAGCCAGCGGCCGGATGGTGAGGCCGGCCGCCTCAGCGCGGGCCGTGCTGACGCGTCCGAAGCCAGCGTAGTTGCCGGCGGGTGGGATCCAGGCCGGCAGGTCCTGCCAGGGCGCTACGTTCTGTTCGGAAAGGAAGTCGGCCGGCACCCAGGTGAGTCTGGACTCCGGCGGCGCAAACTTCAGGCAGGCATCGAGCATCTGGCTGGTGGTCAGGGACCCGGCCGGCCGGTCGGTATTCATGGTGCCGGTGACGCCGTTTTCCATGCACAGAACGATAAAGTCGGCCTGATCGCGCACGTCGATAAACTGCATGGCGGTGTCCGCCTCTCCGGGCGCCAGGATCTCGCCGCCCCGACGGGCGCGAACCGGCCAGTAGGTAAAGCGGTCGGTCTTATCCAGCGGGCCGACGATGAGCCCCGGTCGCACGACCGTCGTCCGCTCCGGATAGTGCTTTCGAACCGCCTCTTCGCTCAGCGCTTTCAGTGCGCCATACGTGGCGCCGGTCACCTGTTCGGTCTCCTCGGTGAGCTGAGCGAGCGGCGCGTCTTCGGTCATACCCGGCTCGGCGAATCCCTGATAAACAGAAATTGTTGAAACGAATAGGTAGTGGGGGACGCGTTCTTTGAGTAGTTCAGCCGACATCCCCGAAATCCGCGGCACGTAGGCTGAGGTGTCGATGACGCCGTCGAAGTCTCGGCCCTTGAGAGCGTCCAGCTTCCCGTCTCGATCACCGATCAGCGTTTCGACGTCCGGGAACATGTCCGGAGCGGTTTTACCCCGGTTGAAGAGGGTGACTTTGTGGCCGCGACTGAGCGCGCTCTTCACAATGTGGGGTCCGAGGAAGCCCGTACCGCCCAGGATCAGCAGATGTTTGGGGGTTGTCTTACGGTCAGCGGCCAGCAGGTTTGCGCTTGCGGCGAGCAGCCCCGCTGCCCCGGCGAGCTTAAGAAACTGGCGGCGGTGTTGCTTGCTGACTGACGACATGGCGCTGCTCCGGCGAAAGCCGCACCATCGACGACCGGGCCGACCCCGTCAATGGGCCGTCCGTCATGCCGCGGCCGGTTCCTGCCGCGATTTCCAGTAGCCCCAGATGGGCATGATGATGCCGAGCGGGGCATAAGCCAGGCCGGCCCAGGCCCGATACTGAGGCGGAGCGAGGGTAGCGATCAGAGTGGATAAGACGCCTGAACTCAGCAGTATCAGCCACGCCTGAAGCTCAGCTTTGGCGATGAAGCGCTCCAGCGAATTGAGATTCAGCTCTTTGACTCGAAGCGCATGCACGTACAGCAGACAGATCATGATGGACATGCAGACAAAGCCGGCGCCGTAGACCACAAACACGTAGGCCACCACATTCCCGCTGGTCTCATCGAGCTCAAAGGGAACCCAGCCTTGCGTGATCCATGACAGGAAGGCGGAAGCCATCAGCCGCAGGGGAAACACAAACACCAGGGTCACAAAAACGAAGATCAGGCTGAGGACGGCGGTGATCGCGTCATCGAGACCAAACCGCCGGCTCCATTTATGGTGGGCGTACCAGAACATGGCAATGAGGAGGAAGCTGGCTGCGAACGCCGGGATGTTCTTCAGCGCCGCATTCAGCTCCGCCATGCTGGTCGGGATGTTGTCGAACGAGATGACCAGCAGCGTCAGCGCAAAGGCAAACGCTGCGTCGGTGAAGGTTTCCAGCCGGGTCATATCCATGCCGCGCTGGCGGAATCCATTCACCTGCGGCAGCTCGGCCAGCTTTTCCTCGGTCCACATGGCCCAATTGTAGCCCGACCTTGGCTATAAGCCGCCCGCCAAGGCAAAGGCGGTCATGAGTTTTGCGCGCCGGCTTATTTACCCACTATGGGTTCAGCCACCCTCCGACAGCCTGCAGCGGGGCCTGGGTGCCGTCGCTGACCCAAACCGCCACCGCCTGTCGCTGAGTGGGGCGTCGGCTGATCGGCAGCTTCAGCGTTCCCTGATAGTCGCCGTCGCTGACCTTAAGCGGAGTCGTTTCAAGGCCCAGGACCACAAAGTCATGGGCGAGGCGCCGGCCGCGGTTCTCGCCTCTTGGGACCTGGGTCTGTAGACCAAACCCCAAAATCGCCACGTGAGCCGTCGGCTGCGCCAGTCCTTGCGCTGACAGCGAAACGTGAACCTGATCCTGATCGATGGTGGAGACCAGTCGCGGCGCCGGCGCTGGGTCAGGATTGAGCTGCTGCCGGCGAAAAAACCCGCGCCATTCCTCGCCGTCGACAAAAAAGCCGGGAGTGTAGACGCCAGAGGCCAGACCCTGGCCGGCATAGCTGCGCTGCCGCGCGCTGTGCTCGGGGCGCGCAAACGGGTCTCGCCACCCGAGGTAGTCCCAGTAGTCGACGTGGAACGCCACCGGCACCACGTCGCGCCAGAGCGCGGGGTCTTCGAGGTGTTCGCGCAGCCATCGGTCGGCGGGCGGGCAGCTGCTGCAGCCCTCGGACGTGAACAGTTCGACGAGATGGACCCGCTGCGAACCGCTGTCAAGAATTTGAACGTCAGCCAGCGCAGGCTGGGTGACCATTAGTATAAGGAGTGCCCATAATCTCATCGCGTTACCAGTTGTCTTGCGTCACTGGTAAAGAAGAGCGGGAAACCTCGGGATCGCTTTCAAAGCTGCGCGGCGGCCTCCGCGCAGCGTGGGTTCCTGCCGTCTTAGGGCATCTGGATTTTGCCGCCGGGCGGTCCGCCGGCGATACCCCCGGTCGGGTCGACCTGCGGGACCACAATCGACGACTGCTGCTGGCGCCGCAGCTCCTTGAGTTCTTCCATTGTCTGGTCCAGCGCCTGCTGGGCGTTGTCCCCGAAGGCTTCCACGGCAGCGGCAAGGCTGTCTGCTTCGATCACAAAATTCAGCGGCAGTGGGCCTGCGGGGGTCATCAGCTGAGCGGCGCCGATGAACTGTACGTCGCGGGAGCTGTCGATCTCCCCGTCGGCATTGACGGGCGTCATTTTTCGGATGGTGCCGAGACGCTGATCGCTGAACACCTCTTCCTTATAGAGGTTTTCGGCGTCCATTTTGAGTTCAGGTTGATCGGGGGTCATGCTTAATTCTCGATATCTTAAGATTCATGGCACTACATGGGGCGGAGCGGACCGAATTCAATGAATATGATAACGACATCAGCAAAATCCATAGCTCCTCTCCCTTCTATCTCATGTTAAATCACGGTATAACTGGTCGCCCGGTGCGATACCCCCCTACATACCCTGGGTGTGTCGCGTAGAAAAATTCTCAATTGCGTCGACGACTCGCAAAAAATCACAATAGTACGGAGGGGTACAATGAAACTACGCAACGCGGCCATCGCCGCGCTGATGGCCTGCCTTGTTGCAGCTTCTGCCTGGGCTCAGAACCTGTCGGATCTGATCGGCGCCCAAAACCAGGGCAATTCCGCCTCCCAGGCTTCTCAAGACCGCGTCGACAACATCGTCGATCAGACCCGCGACATCACCGGCGACTACAAAGCCGTGCTGAAAGAGATCGACGGTCTGAAGGTTTACAACCAGCTACTGCAAACCCAGGTTGACGCTCAGAACCGTGAGATTCGTCAGATTGACGAGTCGATGGATCAGGTCACCGTGGTTGAGCGCCAGGTGATCCCGCTGATGATTCGGATGATCGACGGCCTCGAAGACTTCATCAACCTCGACGTCCCGTTTCTGGTTGAGGAACGCACCGAGCGTATCGGCAACCTCCGGGCCATGATGGACCGGGCTGACGTGACGGCGGCCGAGAAATTCCGCCGCGTGCTCGAGGCGTACCAGATCGAGAACGACTACGGTCGGACCATCGAAGCGTATGTCGGTACGCAGAACATCGACGGAACGGATCGCTCTGTGGATTATCTGCGGGTCGGTCGTATCGGCCTCTACTATCAAACGAGCGATACGACGCTGTCGGGCGCCTGGGACCAGTCGTCCCGCTCATGGACGCCGGTCGGTAACGACGCGCGCGGCCAGATTCGCGACGGATTGCGTATCGCGCGTCAGCAGACGGCACCGGATCTGCTGACCCTGCCTGTCGCTGCACCGGAGGCCGGATAAATGAAAAAGTTACTGATTGCTCTAATGATGGTCGGCCTGGCCGGCACCGCCGCCGCCCAGGAAGCCCAGACCCTCAGCGAACTGCTCCGCGCGGTTGAGCAGGGCCGGACCGCTGAAGCCGCCGCTAACCGCGAGCGCGAACAGCGTTTCGCTCAGGCCCGTGGCCAGCAGCAGCAGCTTCTGAACGACGCTCGCACCGAGCGTACGAACCTGGAGGCCCAGAGTCAGCGCCTGGAGGAAACCTTCGAGGTCAACGAACAGCTGATCGTCGAAAAGCAGGAAGCCCTCGATCGACGTCTCGGTTCTCTCAAAGAACTGTTTGGCGTTCTTCAGCAGGTTGCCGGCGACACCCGCGGCAACCTGGAGGCATCCATCACCAGCGCCCAGTATCCTGATCGCACCCAGTTCCTGACCGACCTGGCCAAGAAAATGGGTACGTCCTCCCAGCTCGCGACCATCGAAGAGATGGAGCGTCTCTGGTTCCTCATCCAGCAGGAGATGACGGCGACCGGTGAGGTTGCGAAGTTCCAGACCCAGGTGATCGGCGCCAACGGTGAACTCGCCAGCCGCGAAGTCATCCGGGTAGGTCCCTTCAACCTGGCGTCCGACGGCGCTTACCTGAAGTACGTGCCGGAAAACGGCGCGGTGGAAGAGCTCGGCCGGCAGCCGCAGGCGCGCTACGTCAGCACGACCTCCGCGCTCGCCAACGCCCAGTCGGGCCTGACGCTGTTTGCGATGGACCCGACCCGCGGGTCGCTGCTCAGCAACCTGATTCAGGCGCCGAGCCTGATGGAGCGCATCCAGCAGGGTCAGCTCGTGGGTTACCTGATCCTGGCCCTTGGCGCCATCGGCATCCTGATCGCGCTTGAGCGCCTCGTCACCCTGACCATTACCTCGGGCAAGGTGGCCAGCCAGCTTAAGAGCGACTCGATCAGCACCGGCAACCCGCTGGGTCGCGTTATCAAGGTTTATCAGGACAACCCGAACCTGGATACCGAAGCGATCGAAGTACGCTTGGGCGAGGCAATTCTCAAGGAAATGCCGGCGCTGCAGCGTGGGGTGACCTTCCTCAAGATCATCTTCGTCGTGGCCCCGCTCATGGGTCTGCTCGGTACCGTGACCGGTATGATCAAAACGTTCCAGGCGATTACCCTGTTCGGCACCGGCGATCCGAAGCTGATGGCTGGCGGTATTTCGCAGGCACTGGTAACCACCGTGCTCGGCCTGGTCGTTGCGATCCCGATCGTTCTGCTGCACACGATTGTGTCCGGCCGGAGCAAGCGGATATTGCACGTGCTGCAGGAGCAAAGCGCAGGCCTTGTGGCTGCGCACATCGAACGCACGCATAAGTAGGGCCTCAGCTGATGCTTTTTGAAATTCAAGAAGCGCTCGAGGCGGTCCGCGATTTTCTTGAGCTGGGTGGGGGTGTTCTCACCCTCATCACGCTGCTGGTGTTCTTCATGTGGGCGCTGATCCTAGAGCGCCTGCTGTATCTGAAGACCCGGCTTAAGGGAGAGTCGAAGACACTGGCTTCAGACTGGAACCAGCGCACTGACCACACGAGCTGGACCGCACATCAGATGCGCAACTCGCTGGTGGCTGAGGTGAACTGGAATGCCCGCAAGGGAATCGACGTCATCAAGACCTGCGTAGCGCTCTGTCCGCTGCTCGGTCTGCTCGGCACGGTCACCGGCATGATTGAGGTGTTTGAGGTGATGGCGGTTTCCGGTACCGGTAACGCCCGATCCATGGCGGCCGGTGTCTCGAAGGCGACGGTGCCGACCATGGCCGGCATGGTGGCGGCGATTTCCGGACTATTTCCCAGCATTTACCTGGAGCGTCAGGCCGACCAGCTGACCGGCGAGTTCGAAGACGAGGTCGCGGCCAGCAGCGTGTAACGAGCGCTTTTAGCCCGCATGCGGGCACGCTCAAAAAAATTTAACCCCATCAGCGGGCCCCGCCCGTTGATGAACCTAGAGGTAAAGCTATGCGTCAAATGATGCAAATGGTGGCCCAGCAGGAAGAAGAGTCGGAGATCAATCTGACCCCCATGCTGGACGTGGTGTTTATCATGCTGATTTTCTTCATCGTGACGGCGACGTTCGTGAAGGAATCGGGCATCGACGTGAACCGGCCGGATGCGCCGACGGCGGTGGTGCAGGAAAACGCCAACATCTTGGTCGCGATCAACGAGCGGAACGAGATCTGGATCGACCGACGCCGCGTTGACCCGCGCTCGGTTCGAGCCAACATCGAGCGGATGCACGCCGAAAACCCGCAGGGTGCGGTGATTATCCAGGCTGATGAGCTGTCTCAAACCAAGATCCTGGTCGGCGTGATGGATTCGGCCCGCCAGGCTGGCGTTTTTAACGTGTCGATTGCGGCCAACGAAGACTAAGTCGCCGCTAGCAGAACTGTTGAGGTAAGAGCCATGGTAGCCAGAGCTGGAACCGCCCTTTTGATGGCCGTTGGAGTCACCTTCGGGCTGCTCTTTCTGATGCAGCTGCTGATCGCCATCGGCGCTGATGCGCAAACCGATAACCGGACCGGGCGCATCGTCGACTTTGTCCGCGTGAAGCGGGATGAAACCGTCGAGCGTAAAAAGCCCAAGCCGAAAAAGCCCGCGCAGCCTGATCAGCCGCCGCCCGACATGCCGCAGCCCGAGATGGACAATATGGACATGTCGATGGACGCGGTCGGTATCTCCCCGGTCAGCATCAATCCCAACGCCAGCATGAACATTGGCCTGGGCTTTTCTGGCGCTGACGGTGAGTACCTGCCGATTGTGAAGGTGGCCCCGGTGTATCCGCGGCGCGCGCTGGAGCGCGGAATTGAAGGCTACGTGCTGCTGGAGTTCACCGTGACCCGTCTCGGCACCGTGGAAAATCCGGTGGTCATCGAAGCCGATCCGCCCAACATCTTTAACCGCGCGGCCATCGCTGCTGCGCTGAAATTCAAGTACAAGCCCCGCGTGGTGGAAGGGGAAGCCATCGCGGTGCCAGGCGTACAAAACCTGATTCGATTTGAACTCGAGGATTGACCGGGCTGAAGGCCCATGGAGCGTGTGATGCAAGTAGTTAGAGCTTCCCTTATCGCCTCAGCGGCCCTGCTGGCCGCGCCTCTTACCCTGTCGGCCAATCCACTGAGTCAGTGGTCCAACCTCGGCAGCGTGGTTTTTGCCCAGGAGGAGGAAGAGAAAAGCAAGCTTGAGGGTCGCCAGACCAAGCGCGCACAGACAATGCGCGAAGCCGTCTACAAGCGGCTGTCCGCTGCGCAGGAGGCTGCCGAAGCCGAGGATTACGCCACGGCTGAAAAAGAACTCGCAGCGGTCGAGAAGGTGAAAAACCTCACGCCGTACGAAACGGCGCAGCTCTACAACTTTTACGCGTTCATCTACTACTCCAAAGAAGACTACCAGGCGGCAACCCGGGCCTACGAAACGGTGCTGGCCCAGCCTGAACTGCCCGAGGGTATGGTCCTGGCAACGCGCTACAGCCTCGCCCAGCTTTACTTCGTTCAAGAGAACTATCGCAAGGCGGAAAGCATGCTGGTCGAATGGTTCAAGCTGGTCGAAAACCCGAACCCGCGCGCCTACGTGATGCTCAGCCAGGCACGCTACTCGATGGAAGAGTATCGCAGCGCCCTGGAGCCGATGACCACCGCTATCGAGCTGGCGGAAGCCTCCGAGGAAGGCAAGGCTGATGAAAACTGGTACTCGCTCCAGCGGGTGCTCTATTACCAGCTCGAAGACTACGAAAACACCGCCAAGGTGCTGGAAAAGCTGATCCGCCTCTATCCCCGCAAGGACTACTGGATGCAGCTGGCCGGCATGTTTGGCGAACTGGACGATCAGGAAAAGCAGCTGATCGTGCTGGACCTCGCCTACAAGCAGGGCTTTTTCAGCCGAGGCTCTGAGTACACCAACCTGGCCCAGCTCCTGATCCAGGACGAGATCCCGATTCGAGCGGCACAGATTCTGGAGGACGGCATGGAGAAAGGTCACGTCGAGAAAAACGTGAACAACCTCCGGCTGCTGTCTCAGGCCTACGTGGTCGCCCAGGAAGACAAAAAGGCCATCGAGCCGCTGCGCGCTGCGGCCAAGCTGGACGACGATGGGGAGTTGTACATGCACCTGTCCAACTCGCTGTTTAACCTCGACCGCTTTAAAGAGTCGGAGGACGCTGCACGGGAAGCGATCAAGCGCGGGTTGAAGAAAAAGTCCGACGCGCAGATTACGCTCGGCATGGCCCTGTATGAGCAGGACAAGCTGGAAGCTGCGCGGAAAGTGTTCCTGCAGGTCGGCGGCAAGGGCGCCAACAGCAAGATGGCGTCGCAGTGGGTGAACTATATCGTGAAGGAACAGGAGCGCCTCGACCAGCTCGAGAAGGCGATGGCGGCCAACAGAGCCTCCTGATCACGTTCCTAGTCTGACGAAGGGTCAGCCAAGTGGCTGGCCCTTTTTTTTGGGTTTCCAGAAAAGCTCGCTACTTGAGACCCACGGCGCCGGCAATCAGGTTGCGAAGAGCGGTGGTGTTGCGCCGGCCCTTAAGGCCACCGGCCAGCACACGCTGCTTGCCGTCGCGCGTCTTGAGGGTGAGCCGATAGTAGCGGGTGTCACCAACCTGCATGCCGTCGGTGACCAGCAGATCATCGATATCACTCAGGCGGTAGAAGTGATCTGCACCCAGCCACCAGCCGCGCCGGACTCCGAGTTCCCCGATTCGTGTCCTGAGCTCGCTGCGCATCAGCAGCTCATTGAGACCGACCAGTAGAAACACCGTTCCAAGAAGGCCGCAGATCAGCGTGCCCAGCAACGGCAGCTTGCCTGCCATTGTGCCCCCGACCGCAATGCCGCTGAGCAACACGCCAGCCCCGGTAAAGCCAGTACCCACCGCCAGGTGGCGAGCCGGCGCAAAGTAGTAGCGCAGGCCGCCGCCACGATAGTGCATATCAACTCCGGTGGCGGCGGCGTCACCGCCATCCTCTGCTGCGGTCAGGACCGGGCGGTCGTCGCCAGCGCCGCTCTCGGCAACCTGCCCGAGGTTACTGATCGGGCTCAGCAGATCTGCCTCAAAGACCGGAAGTTCGAAAGTGACGTCGAGATCCGGACCGCGAACCGCAGCGATGGCCTTGAGTTGCCACTCGATCTTGCGCCTGCTGTCGGAGACATCGCGCTGTGGCTGGTCGGCCGGCAGCGCGAAGCTTACCGGCACCCGGCGATGGCCCGCCGCGGCCTGAACCACTGCTTGGGCTTCGTCCTGGTAGAGAACGGTGCGGTGGGTGCTGCGATTTTTCCCGCTGCCCGACGTGCGTATCTCAACGCACGACAGCGTCAGCGCTGCCTGCCTGGCCTCCAGCGATTCACTGACCCTGAGGTAACCCCCGAGCCGCGCTCCTAGCCTTAGCGGGAGCTCGGGCAGCACCAGCGTACTTCGCCCGTAGCGACGCCAGCGAGCCACCGCAACCGCGGCCCAGGCGGCCAGACCCAGACCCACCGCCGGGAACAGTAGCGCGATCAGAGCGAGGTAGTTTCCCTTGGCAAGTTCCTCGGGCACAAAAAACCATACTACGGAGCTGACCAGGTTCCAGAAGGTGGCCATTGAGAGTGCCACCCACATTTGGGTTTTGCCGGAGCAATGGATTTCCCCGTGTTCCCACTCGGGCTCCCAGCGCCAGGGCTCTTCCGGATGGGCCTGCTTCAGCTGCCGCTCAACCTTTAACTTGCGGGCGCCGATAACACCCACGCCGATGATCGTCAGGCCAACCCCGCCAAAAACGGCGAGAAACATCAGGAGAAAGGCCACCATGCCCCAGCGCACACCGCGCAGCAGCACCGCCTCATCCGGCTGGTCGGGATTCACGTAGGCGGTCACCCCGTCGGTGACGTTCAGTCGAGGCTGCAGCTGGCTGTAGTTATCGAGGTGGTAGCTACCGATATTGTCGCTGCCGACGCTGAAGTCCAGCCGGTCGCTAACGAACCGCTGCCCGTCGTATTCGTAGCTGAAGCGGCCGCGCAGCGAGTAGGTGTCGCCGCCATCGTCCGATCTTGAGGTTTCGAGCTGAAGTTGGGTCAGCGTCGCCGGCGTCGGCAGCCAGCTGCTGGCCTGCCAGGCGTTGAACAGCATCAGCATCCCCATGCCGCCGGGGATCAGTCCCGCGAGGGCGAACACGCCCCCGAACAGACCGAGGCAGCCCGCGCCGGCTTTTGGCGAAGGCTTGGCGCTCAAGTTCCCTCAGCTCTCCACCAGTACGGGGATGTCTCCGATCTTCGAGCGCCACTTCTTCGGACCACTGGTGTGGACCGAATCGCCCTGGGTATCGACAGCCACCATAACCGGCATGTCCTCGACGACGAACTCGTGGATGGCCTCCATCCCCAGCTCGGGAAAAGCGAGCACGGTCGACTTACGGATGGCCTTCGACACCAGGTAGGCCGCCCCGCCGACGGCGATGAGGTACACCACGCCGTGCCGTGAAATCGATTCGATGGTGGCAGGCCCCCGCTCAGCCTTGCCGACCATGCCGATGAGTCCCGTGCTGGCGAGCAGCTGGTCGGTGAACTTGTCCATCCGGGTGGCGGTGGTCGGCCCTGCTGGGCCAACGGCCTCGTCGCGCACCGCGTCTACGGGCCCGACGTAGTAGATCATCTTGTTGGTGAAATCCACCGGCAGCGGCTCACCGCTATCGAGCAGCTCGATCAGCCGCTTGTGGGCCGCATCCCGTCCGGTCAGCAGCGTGCCGCTGAGCAGCAGCGTTTCTCCGGGCTTGAAGTCGGCCACGCCTTCTTTGGTGAGCTCGTCCAGATTGACACGACGGGCGCTGGCACCCGCTTCCCACGTGACCTCCGGCCAATCCTCGAGACTCGGAACGGCCAGGCTCGCCGGCCCGCTGCCGTCGAGCACAAAATGGGCGTGACGGGTGGCCGCACAGTTCGGGATCATGGCAACCGGTTTTGACGCGGCGTGCGTCGGGTAGTCGAAGATCTTCACGTCGAGAACCGTCGTCAGTCCACCGAGCCCCTGCGCCCCGATGCCCAGCGCGTTGACCTTGTCGAAGATCTCGATTCGGAGCTCTTCGATGCGGTTTTCCGGGCCGCGCGCCTTGAGTTCGGCCATGTCGATCGGATCCATCAGCGACTCTTTGGCGAGCACCATGGCTTTTTCGGCGGTCCCGCCGATCCCGATTCCCAGCATGCCTGGCGGGCACCAGCCGGCTCCCATCGTCGGCACGGTCTTCAGCACCCATTCGACGATGTCGTCAGACGGATTGAGCATCACAAACTTGGCCTTGTTTTCCGAGCCGCCGCCTTTCGCCGCCACCGTCACGTCCACCTTGTCGCCGGGGACCATATCGATATGAACGACAGCCGGCGTGTTGTCGCCAGTGTTCTTTCGCGCGCCCGCCGGATCAGCGAGGATCGATGCCCGCAGCTTGTTGTCCGGATGCAGGTACGCCTGGCGCACGCCTTCATTGACCATCTCGGTGACGGTGCGCTTGGCGTCCCACTGAACGTCCATGCCAATCTTGACGAAGACGGTGACGATACCGGTGTCCTGACAGATCGGGCGTTTGCCTTCCGCACACAGGCGGGAATTGATCAGGATCTGGGCCATGGCGTCCTTGGCGGGGGTCGACTCCTCCAGCTCGTAGGCTTTGGCGAGATTCTGGATGTAGTCTTTGGGGTGGTAGTAGGAAATGTGCTGCAGCGCGTCGGCAACACTCTGGATGAAGTCGGACTCGGAAATGGCGGCCATGAAAGATTCCAGAAAAATGGACGGTAACGGTAAAGTGACAGTTTGAACCGATCAGTTCGGTGAATCCAGACCCAGAGAATGCCCATGAATTTTCAGTGTTACCGATGTGGCAACCCGCTTGCCGGCATGATTCTGCCGGTCTCCCGGCGCGAGGAATGCGGAAACTGCGGCGCCGAGATCCACGTGTGCCGGATGTGTGTTCACTATCGGGCCAACCGCCAGCAGTGGTGCGCCGAAGAACGGGCTGAGCCGCCGTCCAGCACCGAACGCGCCAACTTCTGTGACTACTTTGCGCCCAGCGAACGCGCCTACAGCGGGGACGGGAGCGACCCGACCCAGGACGCGCTCGACCAGCTCTCGTCGCTGTTCAAAGATTGACCTGCTCGCCTTTCTCGGCAGGCCAATCCGTGTCAACCGTTTCCGCGTCAGCGCGTTGTTGTGATTGAAACGCCCAATCACACAAGGAGATTGACGATGAAAGTATGGATAGCTGCCGCAGCCCTTTTGTTTGCCGGCGCAACTGTTGCCGACACCGTTGCCCCCCGCATTGACGCCCGCCAGGAGATTCAGAGCCAGCGGATTGCCAACGGGGTCGTGAACGGCGGATTGACTCGCGCTGAAACGGCCCGGCTGGCAGGCCAGCAGAGGGCCATTGCCCGCACCGAGCGTCGCTTTGAGCGTGATGGCCAGCTTGGGCCGCGCGAGCGTCGTACCCTGACCCGCATGCAGAACGGCGCCAGCCGGTCGATCGCACGCCAGCGCGGCGATCTGCAGCGGCGCGGTCCTCGAGGTTAGTGGGCCGCTTTAAAAGAAAGGTAAGTTCAGCGAGCGTGTCAGGCGTCAGGCCAAGGCGATTCGTCGGGGTCATAGCCGTAGCTATGGCCGCGGCGGATCAACGCCGGCATGGCGCCTGACACGGTCGCCCTACGGGTCGCCACCTGGGCCAGCCTGGCGGCGTTGCGTACCTTGCCAAGGGCTACGGCCATTGGCTGCGGCTCGCGCATTGCCAGCCAGGCCCAGCTGGCGACTGAACCCACCTTTCTTTTCAAGCGGCCCACTCGGTCCCTGCCCCTACGATAGGCCTGGCCGCCGGCGTTCGCCGGCGGCTTTTTTTGCGGCGCGGATGGGTTGCGCGGTCCGCTAAGATGGCGCCCCATGCCCGCTGCCCCCACTAGCCCCACGTTCTTTCCCGTGCTGCACGCCCTGCGGGGGCTCGCCGCCATGTGGGTGATGGGTTTTCACTGGTGGTTTTTCGCCGGCACGCCGGAGATGGTGGGCGGCAGCTTCTTTCGACTCGGCGGGTATGGCGTCCATCTGTTTTATGCGCTGTCGGCCTTCCTCCTGGGTCATCAGTATTTCAGCACCGATCTGGCCGGCGGTTACGGCGGCTTTATGAAGCGGCGCTTTCTGCGCCTTTTCCCGGCGTATTGGGTCCAGCTGATCCTGCTGCTGCTCCTGGCGCTCGGCTGGGGGCTCTATGCCATGCCCGGTGCCCGGGGCCTCGCTGCCCACGTGGTGATGGCGTTTCATCTGCCGCCGCTGTTTGTTCAGCCCATGAACGGGGTTTGGTGGACACTGCCGATCGAATTCGCCTTTTACCTGCTTCTGCCGGTGCTTGGGTGGCTGGTGCTGCGCCTCGGCGTAGTGGCATTTGCCGCGCTGTGTGTGGCGATCACGGCGGCTTACCGGATGGCGATCTTTGCGGGTATGGCCGACCGCAGCGTCCCCGAGATCGCCAACCTGATCGGACAGCTGCCGGGAGTCTTGAGCGTTTTTGCGATGGGGCTGGTCGCCGCGAAGCTGATCCCTCGCGGGCTGGCGTATCGGGGACGGGCGGCCTGGCTGGTGGGAGTCCTGACGCTCCTGGCCGGTTGGATGAGCCTGCTGCTTTGGCGCCTGGACGAGTACTGGCAGCATGGCTGGCTGCTCTATCTCTGGGAGTCGATAAACGCGGTTGGGCTCGCGGCGCTGATCTACATCGCCCACGATTACACCTTCGAGCTGAGGCTCGCCAGGCTGTGGCGGTGGCTGGGGGACGTGAGCTACGGCGTATATCTGTGGCATCTGCCGGTGATTCTGCTGGTGATTCGGGTCATTCCGGAAAGCTGGCCGGCTTCGCTACGCTTCGCCGCGCTGGCCGCCACGGCGCCGGTGGTTTTTGCCCTGGCCCATGCTTCCTTTCGACTGATTGAACGACCGGCGATGCGTTTGGGCCGCCAACGGTGACCGGGTATCATGTGCGGTGCCGTCACTGACGCTGCACCCAGCTGGCGGCCGCCTGGAGGGCATCAGGCGCGCCAACACCATTCAAACGGGGACTCAAGGGGAACAGATGTGACGATTGCAGCCAACAACCCGGAACTGAGAAGCTGGGTTGAAGTTCCGGCGAACAGCGACTTTCCGATACAGAACCTGCCGTTTGGCATCATTCGCCCCACCGGGAAGACCGCGCGGGTCGGCGTCGCGATTGGACACTACGTCCTCGATCTCTACGTGCTTGCGAGCCACGGGTTACTCCGGGAACTGGGATTCCCGAAAGCGTGCTACGGATCTCGCCACCTCAACGCCTTGATGCAGGCAGCCGGAAAATCCGGCATGCGGGCCCTGCGCCAGCGAATCTCAGATCTGCTCAACGCCGACAACGACGAGCTGCGCGGCGCGGAGCTGGTGCGCAACGAGGCGCTGATCCCCAGCGAGCACGTCGACCTGCTGATGCCTGTCCGGGTGCGTGACTACACGGATTTTTACGCCAGCGAACAGCATGCCTACAACGTCGGCTGCATGTTCCGTGACCCCGACAACGCGCTGATGCCCAACTGGAAACACCTGCCCGTCGGCTATCACGGTCGCGCCTCCAGCATCGTGGTGTCCGGCGTTCCGCTGCATCGCCCGAAGGGCCAGCGTAAGCCGCCGGACGCAGACGCGCCGGTTTTTGGTCCCAGCACGCGGCTGGATTTTGAGCTGGAGATGGGTTTCGTGACGTTTGCCGGCAAGCCGCTCGGTGAGTCGATCTCGGTCGCCGAGGCTGACGACTATATCTTTGGGCTGATGCTGTTCAACGACTGGTCCGCCCGGGATATCCAGGCCTGGGAATACGTGCCGCTCGGTCCGTTTCTCGGCAAGAATTTTGGCTCCAGCGTGTCGCCCTGGGTGGTGACGCTGGATGCGCTGGAGCCGTTTATTGTTCCGGGCCCGGAGCAGGAGCCGGAGGTGCTGGACTACCTGCGTCAGGACTCCAACGGTCACTATGACGTGGCGCTGGAGGCCTGGATCGAAACGCCGGCCGGCGTCGAAACCCGCGTCACCGAATCGAACCTCAAGCATCTTTACTGGTCGATGCGTCAGCAGCTTGCTCACCATACGGTGAACGGCTGCAACATCAACGTCGCTGACATGCTGGCGTCCGGCACCATCAGCGGCTCGGAGCCTCACGAGTACGGTTCGATGCTCGAGCTGTCCTGGGCCGGCAGCAAGCCGGTGGCGCTCAAAGACGGATCTGAACGCAAGTTCATCGAAGACGGCGATACCGTGATTCTGCGCGGCCATGCCGAAAAAGCCGGCGTGCGCGTCGGCTTCGGTGAAGTGCGCTGTCAGATCCAGCCGGCGCTTTAGTCCCGTGGCGCGCACAAAACCGCCGTCCACCGAGCAGGACGTTCATCTTCGGCCCCTGGCGCAGTCACTTCCCATGACGCTGCTGCGGGCGCGAGAGGCCTGTATGGCCGAGTTCCGGCCCATGCTCCACGAGCACAAGCTGACCGAGCAGCAGTGGCGCGTGCTTCGCGTGCTGATGGAAAACGAGGAGATCACCGTCACCAAGCTGGCTCGGGAGGCGGTGATTCTGCCGCCGAGTCTGTCGCGGATTTTGCGCGGCCTGATCAGCAAGGGGCTGGTGAAAAAACGCGCCCAGCGCATCGACCAGCGTCGCGCTCAGGTGATGATGACCGCCAAAGGCCAGCGCCTGTTCCGGGCCGTGGCGCCGCATTCCTCAGAGATCTATCGCGAGCTTGAGAAACGCCTCGGCAAGCAGCGCCTGGAGGAGCTTAACGGCATGCTCCTGGATATCGAGAAGGACCTCGCAGACAGCTGACCCCTTGAGGGGTGCGCTGTGGTCAAAGCCCGCTCAGCACCTGATTGAGCTCAACGACGAACCCGTCTGGGTCGGTCAACACGCTCACCATCACCTCAATGGTGCCGCTGCCGTCATAGTTCGGATAGCGGGTCAGCGAGGGCTTGCTCAGCACTCGCGTGCCTTCGGTGGCAGCTGCGGCGGCGAAGCGAGACTTCAGATCTCCCGTGTTGAACAGCAGCACCATCGAACCGGGCGTAAACGGTTCGAGCCCCTGATGGACAGGCTGTTTGAGCGGCTTACGGTACTGCAGCAGACCGAGCACGCCGATGAAGTTGTCGTTTGCGCGCAGGAACACGAGGCGCCGCGCCCGTTCCGCTTCTTCGTCCGACCTGGCGCTGCTGGGTGTGATGATGTCCCGGTCATAGATCACCTCCATCCCCAGCGCGTCACGGTAAAACTTAAGCGACGCGTCGATGTCTCTGACCACCAGGGTGGTACGTCGCAAATCAAGATCGACCCGCTCGTCTTCGGCGACGGGAGCAGCGTGGCCGAGCTGGCTGAACACCAGGGCTACAAGGAGGGTCAGGCCGGCTAGCCGGGCGACCTTGGCGTTAAGAGGCGAAGATGTCCGCTGCTGCATAGGGGAACTCCTGTCTGTGCGCCGGCCGATTTTAACCTTGGATCGTGCCCGCGAACACGTCAGCAGCCGGTTAAGGGTATTGCGCTGCGGCGGGGAAAGACGCCACAATCGGGCTATGTATCGATACATCGAAAGCTACGTCCATAACGGCCGCATCGGGGTGCTGGTAGAGCTAGAGACCAGCGACGATTTCACCGCCCGGACCGAAGAATTTGCCGCCCTCGCGCGTGACCTGGCGATACACATCGCGGCCATGGATCCCATCGGAATCTCCCAGGTGGAAATGGAGCCGCTTCAGCGTGCATGGCCTGACGCCCGGCCTGTGCGGCAGGACGCGCTGCTGCTCAGCCAGCGCTTTGTGCGATCCGATACGCTCACCGTCGCCCAGTACATCGGGCAGACCGAACGCGATCTGGGCAGTCAGATCACGGTCCGCCGCTTCGAACGCTGGACCTGCGACGAAAGCTAAGCAGCCTTTCAGTCCATCGGGCGCGGCGCCAGCCGGGCCAACTGCTCTTCCAGTGCTTCAACACGGCTCGTAAGGTCGGCGACCTGCTGGGCCAGCGAACTTCGGCTGCCGGCTGACGACCCGCTTGCTGCCGGCGCTGCCAGCAGCTCAGCCGACGGCTCACCGCTCAGCAGATGCACGTAGCGGTCGTCCTTCTGTCCCGGGCCCCGGGGCACGCGCTGGACCAGTGCCGGCTCCCGCTCGATGAGGCGATCCAGCACGTAGATAACGTCGTCCAGATCTTCAAAATCGTGAATTCTCTGACATCGGGTCCGCACCTCTCCCGGGGTTTGGGCACCGCGGAGCATCAGAATATACAGCACCGCCAGCTCCTTTTTCAGGATCTGAACCACCTCACCGAAGTGGTGTTCGTACTTGGCGGCGCGAGAAGCGCGCGATTCGCTGACCAGCCGAAGATCTCCGAGCTGGCGCAGCGCGTGCCCGATTTCGCCGATCTCGTAAGACGTGACAGGATGACGGCTCGATTTCTGGTTGCAGGCGGTGGTCAGGCTGTTCAGCGTCAGGGGATATTGATCCGGCGTCGTGGCCTGTTTCTCGATCAGACAACCCAGGATGCGCACCTCGACGGGGCTCAGTTCGCGCGGCAGTGACATGTCAAAAACCCCTGTTGGAAGATGGTTATCTTACCCTGCCTGGCGGCGCGCGCTAAGATACCAAAAAGACCTGAAGCACCTTCTATGAGCGAGCAAACTACACTGCTGATCCGGCAGGCCCAGCTGGACGAAACCCGTTGGCAAAGCGAGCCAGTCCGCGAACCTGATGCCGGTCAGCTCGTCTGCGCGGTCGAGACGTTTGCGCTGACCGCCAACAACATCAGCTACGCCGATCACGGGACAACGCTCGGCTACTGGCGGTTCTTTCCGGCCGTCGACGACTGGGGGGTACTGCCGGTCTGGGGCTTTGGGACGGTGACCGAGAGCCGGGTTGAAGGCATCGCTGCCGGTGAGCGGCTGTTCGGCTTCTTTCCGCTGTCCTCGCACCTGCTGATGACGCCGCATCGCCAGACGCCCGCGATGATTGAAGACGGCGCTGAACATCGACGCGAACTCCCGGCGGTCTACAACCAGTACATGCGTACGTCGGCAGATCCGCTGTACCGGCCCGAGTTTGAGGCGCAGCAGGCGCTGTTCAAGCCGCTTTTTGCGACGGCCTTCGTGGCCGATGACTTCCTGGCGGAGCAGCAGTTCTTCGGCGCCGGTAAGGTGCTGCTGTCCAGCGCTTCCAGCAAGACCGCGATGGCAATCGCGCATCTGCTCAGGGCGCGCGCCGACGTTGAGTGTGTCGGCCTGACCTCCTCCGGCAACGTGACTTTTACCGAGGGTCTTGGCTGCTATGACAAGGTGGTGAGCTATGACGAGCTCGCGACGCTGGATGCCGCGACGCCGGTGGTTTATGTCGACATCGCCGGCAACGGCGCCCTGCGCGACGAGATTCATCAGCGCTGGGACAGTCGGCTGAAATACAGCTGCGCGATCGGAGGCTCTCACTGGCAGGCGCGAAGCGATACGCCGCCCGAACACGGACCCAAGCCGCAGTTCCTGTTCGCGCCAACGCACGTTGAGCGACGTGTAGCCGAATGGGGTGCGGCCGAGTTTCAGCAGCGTCTGGCCAACGCCTGGCAAGACTTCCTCCCGTTGGCGGGGCGTGCCCTGGAGGTGACGATCCGGCAAGGCCCGGACGCGATCGGCCAGACCTATCGTGACCTGCTGGCCGGTACCAACAATCCCAGCCAGGGCTACATGGCGCGGTGGTAGACGAGGCCACGTCCGAACTGCCGGGCCTGGTGTTCTGGGGTGAGGCATCTCTGATGCAGCCGCAGCCGGCCGTGTCGGCCGACGACATCGCTGCTGATGATTGGCCGGACCGCCTCGATACGCTGGCCCGTTGCATGGATGCTTACGGCGGCATCGGCATCGCTGCGCCTCAGGTCGGCTGGGCCGCGCGGGTGTTTTGCCTCGGGATCAGCGGCGTGAACGACCGCTACCCGGACGCCGAAGCGTTTCCGCTCCAGTTCTGGGTGAACCCGGTGATCGAGTCCAGCAGCGGGTCCTGCTGGGCGTGGGAGGGTTGCCTTTCGGTGCCCGGATTGCGGGGCTGGGTCTCGCGCCCGGCGGAGATTGAGGTCAGCGGACTAGACCAGAACGGTGAGCCGGTCACCGCCCGTCTTGAGGGCTTTGCGGCCCGCGTGTTTCAGCACGAGATGGATCACCTGGACGGCATCCTGATGCCGATGCGCATCAGCGACCCGCGCTTTCTCCTGTCCGATGCGCTCATGGCCAAGCGAGACAGCTGGCAGCCGCACTGGCCATCACCCGGCGCTTTCACTACGCAGCCCGGCCGGACCAGCGCCGAACGCTAATCGCCCTCGAAACCGTTTCGAAACAGGAGGCCGTCCGGCGTGGTGCCGAGCACGCGGCCGTCGCCGCCCAGGAAGTACATCTCGCCAGCCTCGTCCAGGCCGATCGAGACCAGCGTTGAGGGCAGCTCAACCGGGCCAGCGGCGTTGAGGTCGGAAAAGACGCCGGTTGTCAGGTCACCGACAAAAACCCGGGCGCCGTCCGAGCCGCTGCCCAGAAAGTCGCTGAACACGACGCGACCTGCCTGCTCGGAGAGGTGGCTGCCGCGATAAACGACGATGCCCGTCACCGACTGCCCGAGGCTGTGGGAGTATTCAAAGACCGGCGGGACGTAGGTGAAGCCATTCGGCGGCGGATTGTTCTGTCGAGTGCCTTCAAAAAACGGCCAGCCGAGGTTGTCACCGCTGCTCACCTGATAAACCGACTCACGAGAACTGGCGCCGTTGCTGCTGACCCACAGCTCGTCGGTTAGCGGGTCGACAAAAATCCGAAACGGGTTGCGCAAGCCGTACGCAAAAATCTCCGGCACCGCGCCGGACGTTCCCAGGAACGGATTGTCCGCGGGCACGCGATAGGCCCCGTTGGCGCTTACCAGATCGATGCTGCCGGGCGTTTGTTCAGGCGCCAGTGGATCGATTCGCAAGATTGTGCCGAACACGTTGTCGAGCTCCTGAGCGCTCCCGCTCACCACCGTGTCGCCGACAGCGATGTACAGGTAGCCGGCGGCGTCGAAGGCGAGGTCGTTCACGTCGTGGCCGCGCCGGTGTTCATGGATTCGCAGCACCTCTCGCTTCAGGCCCGTAAACGTGTTCGCAGCGAGCGAGTCGGCCCGGTATTCGTACAGCACCCGGTCATGGGCCGGGTTGTTGCCGCCGACGAAGTCGTTGCGAATGCCGGGAAAGTCCGGCGGCGGGTTGGTCCGGGTCACCTCCGGTTCTATCGTGTAAAGGAGCCCGAAGCCCGGCATTCCGACGTTGGCAAAATCGGGGTGAAAGGCCAAGGTGGTGAGGCCAAACGATGCGTTGCCGTTCTCCGCATTGATGGTGTCGTCGCTGACGGTGTCGATGTAGGGCGTGGCCGTTAGCGCAACGTCGATTAACCGTATGCTACCTCCCAGCGTGCTGATCAACAGGCGGCCGGAGCCGTCGGGGAACGCCACCAGGTCGGTGGGAAAAATCTGGCCGTTATCACCGAGCCCTTGGGCCACCTCAAGGAGATCCATCGTGGCCGGCTGCCCGGGGTCGTAGCTGGAGCCGGCGAGACACACGGCAACGGGCAGAGCCAGCAGCAGTAACGCCGCCTGGGTGGTCGGGGCAGGTCGGCGGGTTGGGTTGGTCCGAGATCGATTCCGGGTCAGGTGCATGGCTTACCTCGAGCGTTGTTCCCCGAGGGTACCGAGGAGCTGCGCCTCGTCGTGTGACTGTGAGCACAGTTTTCACGCTAAGCGCGATCTGGCTGCCGGCAGCGGCGCGCCGCTGAATTGTTGTCCGGCCGTTCACGCGAAAGCTGTTAAGGTGCCGGCTTCCTTTCTCCGGACCTCCTCGCCTTGAACGCAACACATCGCGCAGCGCAGCAGTCTCAATCCAACGACGGGCTGAGCGCGGCGGTGGCGGCCTACCTGCTCTGGGGCTTTATGCCGCTGTATTTCAAGTGGGTGGTCACCGTACCCGCCCTGGAGATGCTGGCGCACCGCGTGGTCTGGGCGGTGCCTTTCGGGCTGGCGATTGTGGTGCTTCGGCGCCAGCTGGGCGAGGTGCTCGCCATCCTGCGCAAGCCGGCAATCCTGGCGTGGCTTTGCCTTTCGGCTTCGGTGATCGGGCTGAACTGGATCACCTACATCCTGGCCGTGCAGCGCGAGCAGGTTTTCCAGGCGTCGCTGGGTTATTACATCAACCCGCTGATGTACGTGCTGGTGGGCGTACTGTTTCTCGGCGAGCGGCTGGGCCGCCCGCAATGGCTGGCCGTGTTGCTGGCGGCTGCCGGCGTGACCGTGTTGACCGCCAGCGGGGGCCAGGTTCCGTGGCTGGCCCTTGGCCTGGCGATCTCCTTTACCGTTTACGGCGTTGTCAGAAAGCAGGTGCCGGTCGGCGCGATGCCCGGACTGCTGGTGGAGACGCTCCTGCTTGCACCGCTGGCCATTGGCTATCTCTACTGGCTGGTAGCCAGCGACCAGCTGGTGTTCCTCAACACCGCCACCAATCAGAACATTGGCCTCATGCTCGGCGGGCCGCTGACCGTCCTGCCGCTGCTGCTTTTTGCCATTGCGGCCCGGCGGCTGACTCTGTCTGCCATTGCGTTTCTGCAGTTTATGGCGCCGACCATCCAGTTCCTCCTGGGGGTTTACTTCGGCGAGCCCATCACGCCGGCAACCGCCGTGTGTTTTGCGTTGATCTGGTGCGGCGTGGCGCTATTTGCCTGGGATGCGCTCGGTCGCTGGCGAAGCGCCCGTCAGGTCCCGCAAAACGTTCGATAGGGCGGCAGGTTGGAATCCGGCAACTTCTGGAGCCAGAGGTTATCCGGCGTACTCTCGTAGGGTTTTTGCAGGGCCTGGTGCAGCTTCAAAAACGGCTTGAGATTGCCGTCGCTGGCGGCGGTTGTAAGCGCCAGTTCAACCTCCTGGTTGCGGGGAATGACGGCGGGATTAACCTGGTTCATGCGCGCGCTCACCTGATCAAGCTCAGCGCCTGAGGCATCATGCAGGCGCTGGCGCCAGCGCGACAGCCACAGTTTCCAGCGTCCGACGTCTTTCGGCGCGATCATTTCCGGCAGCTGGTCCTCATCACTCCCCGTGGTCAGGTTTGCGAGCTGACGAAAGGTGGCGGTGAAGTCGTGTTTTCCGTCGGCCAGAAGGCTCAGGAAATCTTCGATGAGCTTGTCGTCATCCGGGGTTGCTTCATCGATCCCCAGCTTCCGGCCCATCACGTTGCGGTAGGCCGCATGCCAAACCTCGGTGTAGCCGGTGATCAGCTCGTTTGCCGTCGCCAGGGCCTTTTCTTCATTGTCGTCCAGCAGCGGCAGAAGCGTCTCGGCCAGGCGGGCGATATTCCACTGTGCGATGCCCGGCTGGTTGGCGTAGGCGTAGCGGCCCTGGTGATCGATCGAGCTGAACACCGTTCGAGGGTCAAAGCGGTCGATAAAAGCGCAGGGGCCGTAGTCGATGGTTTCGCCGCTGATCGCGCAGTTGTCGGTGTTCATCACGCCGTGCACAAAACCCAGCCGCATCCAGTGAGCGACCAGCGTCGCCTGCCGCCGAATCACGGCCTGGATAAGCCCCCGCGCTTTAGCAGGCTCGTCGGCGTCAGCGAGCTCGGGGTCGTGGCGGCGAACCACGTAGTCGAGCAGCGTGCTGAGCGCCGCGTGGTCCCCCCGGGCGGCAAAATACTGAAAGGTGCCTACGCGCACGTGGCTTGCCGCGACGCGTGTGAGGACCGCGCCTGGCTCGGCGCCGCGCTCCCGATACACCGGTTCTCCCGTCGCCACGGCGGCCAGTGCGCGCGTGGTCGGAACGCCCAGCCGGGCCATCGCCTCGCTTACCAGGTATTCCCGGAGCACCGGCCCCATGGCCGCCAGGCCGTCCCCGCCTCGCGAAAACGGTGTCGGGCCTGCGCCCTTAAGCTGGATGTCCCGCCGTTCGCCGGCGGGGGTGACAACCTCACCCAGCAGGAGCGCGCGCCCGTCGCCGAGCTGCGGCACAAAATGGCCAAACTGGTGGCCGGCGTACGCCATGGCCAACGGCTCCGCGTTGTCCGGCAGGCGCTTGCCGGACAGCATCTCGGCCAGCGTGTCGGGGTCAAACTGAGAATGGTCCAGGCCCAGCTCCGTCGCCAGATCGGCGTTAAAAATCATTAGCTGCGGCGCCTCTGGCGTCCGCGGTGATCGCAGGGCGAAAAAGGCTTCGGGCAGTCGGCGGTAGGTGTTATCAAACTGGGCGAACAAGGGACTCTGCTCAAATGGATGTAAGTCGGATAGGATAACCCGATGCACGTCTCAGCTGTCGGCCAGATCACGTTGTTTCGGCACCGCGGCAGCGTGGCCAGCTCGCCCCGAAGCCTCACGACGGGAGGGTGGTGACCGCCGCCACCGTGGCTGCTTCCGGAACCGTTCTGCTCACCCTGGGTCGCCTGCCAAAGGGTTTGGACCTGGCTCGATGCCTGGCGGAAGCGGGCTGGCGGGTCCTGGTGGCCGAGCCGGGGCGACGTCACCTGTGCGGTAGCTCCCGCGCCGTAGCCCGCAGCTTTCAGGTTCCCGCGCCGGTCTACGAGCGGGAAGCCTATCTGGATGAAATTACCCGCATTGTGCAGCGCGAAAACGTAGACCTGGTGCTGCCGGTTTCGGAAGAGATCCTTCACGTGGCTGCCCTTCACGGGCGGCTGGACCCGAACGTCAGAGTTGCTTCTATGCCGTTGCCGCGGCTGCTCGAGGTGCATGGCAAGCTCTCATTCGTTGAGCTGTGCGACCGTCTGGGCCTGGGCATTCCGCTGACGGCGCGGCTGAGTGACCCCCAGGCCGCCGACCTGAATTGCGACCAGGCGGTGATCGTCAAGCGCGAGTTTTCCTGCGCCGGTGTCGGGCTCGAGACGGTGCCCGCGGGGGCGCCGCTGCCGGTCCGTGAAGATCCGGAACAGTGGCTGGTACAGCAGCGCATCGAGGGCGAAGAGCTTTGCAGCTTTTCGGTGGCCCACGAGGGTCGTCCATTGGCAACAGTGGTCTATCGGGGAACGGTGGTGTCGGGAACGGTGGCGGTCTGCTTCGAGCGCATCGATCCGCCGCCGCAGGTGCTCGACTGGGTCGAGCGTTTCGTGAAAGGCGGCGCTTTGAGCGGATTTATCGGTGTCGACCTGATGTTGGACTCATCGGGCGGCGTGTTCGGCCTGGAATGCAATCCGCGTGCAACCAGCGGCGTTCACTTTTTTGAGTCGCAGGACCTGGCCCGGGCGCTGCTCGACCCGGCCGGCTGCGACGGGCTCCGCTTCCGGCGCCAGCGGCTTTTCCAGCAGTTCTATCCGTGTCTGACGGAGACCCAGGCGTCGCTGTTCCGCCGGGACGATTTCCGGCGCAAGCTCGGTCAGCTGCTGCGGGCCAGGGACGTCAGCTTCCAGCTGCGCGATCCGCTGCCTTTTCTCTTGCTGCCGTTTACGGCGTGGTCCATTCTGTCGCGGACCATTTTTGGGAACATGAGTTTTGGTGAGGCGGCTACCTGGGATATCGAATGGACCGGACCGACGGAGGCGGTTGAGTGACTGACTCCCTGTACCGTCCGCCGGCGCCGGTACCGATGAGCCCGCTGCGGTCGCTGCTCCGGGTGATGCGCGAAGGGGACGGCAACCTGCTGAGCCTGGTACCCAAGGCAGCCTACCGCGAACGGATTACGCCGCTCGGCTACTCCCGCCGCTCGATCGTGCTGATCAACGACCCGCAGTGCATTCGGGACGTCATGACCGATCCGCTGGAGATCTTTCCCAAGAACGATCTCTTTGTCGGCGCCCTCGAGCCGCTGGTGGGTGACTCAATTTTTGTCAGCAGCGGCGAAACCTGGCGCCGCCAGCGCCGCATGATCGACCCCGCGTTCTCGCACATGCGAATCAACCTGGCCTTTCCGGCGATGGCGGGCGCGGTCGCGGAATATCAGGAAACGCTCGATCAACACGCCGCCAGCGGCGAACCGCTGTCGCTGGACGTCGCCATGAGCCAGCTCACCGCCGACGTGATTTGCCGGACCATCTTTTCCCAGTCGCTGGAGTCCGAGCGCGCGAAAGACGTGTTCAAGGCATTTACCGCCTTTGAGCGCGCCGTGGCCAGCGTCGAAATTCGCCGGCTGATTTTTGGCAAAGCCTTTGATCATGTCGACCAGCCCAGGCAGGTACTGGATGCCTGCGAACGCATCCGCGGCCACATCGGTGAAATGCTGGCGCCTCGCCTGGCGCCCGACGCCGAACCGATCGACGACATCGTCGGCGCGGTGATGGCCGCCCGGGACGAGGAAAGCGGTAAAGGCTTCACCCGCGAGGAGCTGATCGATCAGATCGGGGTGTTTTTTCTCGCCGGGCATGAGACGACCGCCAGTGTGCTCACCTGGACGTTTTTTATGCTGTCGCAGCAGCCCGACACAGTCGCTCGGCTGCGCGAGGAGGTGGACGAGGTGGTGGGAGATGGGCCGGTGCGCTTTGAGCACGTGAAAAAGCTGGCGCTGGTGCGCAGCGTGTTCCGTGAGGCACTGCGGCTGTATCCGCCGATCACCTTTATCCCGCGGGTCGCAACGGAAAGCACGACGATCGCCGGGCGACGCATCAAGCGCGGTGCGATGGTGATGATCTCGCCGTGGACAACCCACCGCAACGCGCTGCTTTGGGACAACCCAGACCGTTTTGTCCCGGATCGGTTTCTGGGCGGCAGCGAGCAGGCCGAAAAGGACAACACGTTCCTGGCGTTTGGTCTCGGACCTCGGGTCTGCATCGGCGCGGCGTTTGCCACGATCGAAAGCGGCCTGATCCTGGCCAGCCTGGTTCGCCGCTATGATTTTGAGCCGGAAAACCCGGCGGAGGTTCGCCCCGTGGCCCGCCTGACGACGCGTCCCGCCAAAGAGATCGCCTGCCGAGTGAGGCTTCGAGCATGACCGCCCCTCACGTGGTGGTTATTGGGGCCGGCATGGGCGGCCTGGCGGCAGCCCTGGACCTCTTGAGCTCGGGCGCGCGGGTGACGCTGCTGGAACGCCAGGCTCGGCCGGGGGGTAAGATGCGTGAGGTGGTCGTCGCGGGTCAGCCGATCGACTCTGGGCCCACCGTGATGACCATGCGCTGGGTGTTCGACGACCTGTTTGCGCGTGCGGGCCTCAAGTTTGACGAGCATGTCGAGCTCAACAGCTCAGATCTGCTGGCTCGCCATAGCTGGCTGGACGGCAGCCGGCTGGATCTCTTTACCGACTCCGGGCGCAGCCGCGAAGCCATCACCGAGTTTGCTGGTGCTTATGAGGCCCGCGCCTACGATCGTTTTGTTGCCAAGTCGGCCAAGACCTTCGACACGCTGGATCTGAGCTTCATGCGGGCGCCCCGGCCCAACGCGATGCAGCTCGGGCGTCGGGTTGGCCTTCGCGGGTTGCCGGGTCTGATGGCGGCAAATCCATTCGTCTCGCTGTGGAAAGAGCTGAGCAGGATCTTTTCCGATCCGCGCCTGGTTCAGCTGTTCGGTCGGTATTCAACCTACTGCGGCTCCAGCCCGTTTCTGGCGCCGTCAACGCTGATGCTGATCGCCGAAGCGGAGCGCCGCGGGGTGTGGCTGGTGGGCGGCGGCATGCAGCGGGTGGCCGACGCCCTGGCGGCGGCGGTGGGTGAGGCGGGCGGTGAGGTCCGCTGCGAGGCGGAGGTGGCCGCGATCGAAACCCGCAGCGGCCGCATCTCCAGCGTCACGCTGAAGGACGGCGAGCAGATCGCCGCGGATGCGGTGGTGTTTAACGGCGACAGCCAGGCGCTGGCGGAAGGGCTGCTGGGGCAGGGTGTGACGCCCGGGGCGAAACCCCGCGCCGAAGACGGCTATACGCTGTCGGCGATCACGCTGAGCGCCGTGGGCCGGGCCGAGGGATTCCCGCTGGGCTACCACACGGTGTTTTTCGGCGATGACTATGTCGATGAGTTTGAGGCCGTTTTCAGCCGGGGCGAAATCTGCGCGCGCCCCACGGTCTATATCTGCGCCCAGGACCGGGCGGATCACGAGGCGCCGGAATCAGGCACCGAGCGGCTGTTCTGCCTGATCAACGCACCGCCCAAAGCGCTGCCGGAGGACGTGGTGGCCGGCCACGTGGAGTCGTTGCTCGACCACCTGACCCGGCACGGTCTGACGCTGGCGGTGGACGGAGACGCCCGGGTCGTCACCAGTCCGGCGGAATTTGGCTTTCGTTTTCCGGGCAGTCGGGGTGGGCTTTACGGCCGGCCGACGCACGGCCCCTGGGGGTCGTTCACCCGGCCCGGCTCAGCCACCCCCGTTGCGGGCCTGTTCCTGGCCGGCGGCAGCGTCCATCCCGGCGCCGGCATTCCGATGGCCGCCCAGTCGGGCCGACTCGCCGCGGCTGAGGCGGCCAAAAGCCTCGGTCTCTCGGGCTAGCGCCCTACGACGCCTCAGCCAGCAGGTTCTCCAGTACTTTGGCCGACGAAATCACGCCGGGCATGCCGGCGCCCGGGTGGGTCCCCGCGCCGACCAGGTAGAGCCCGGGAATGTCCTCGCTGATGTTGTGCGGCCGGAACCAGGCGGTCTGAGTCAGCACCGGTTCGATGCTGAAGCCCGCGCCTTCCACCGAACCAAGCCGGTCCTGAAACTCCTGTGGGGTGAGCATCAGCGAGGTCGCGAGCTCGTCCTTCAGGCCCGGCAGCACCGTCGCCTCCAGGTGCTCCTCGATGGCTTTTCGATAGGGTTCAGCCTGCTCCCGCCAGTCGATTCCGGCCTGAAGGTTTGGCACCGGAGAGAGCACGTAAAACGCGTCGCACCCCTCCGGGGCCATGCGCGGGTCGCTGGCGGTCGGGCGGTGCAGGTAGAGGCTGAAGTCGTCCGCCAGCACCTTGCGGTTAAAGATGTCGTTGAGCAGTCCGTCGTAGCGGGGCCCGAGCACGATCATATGGTGCGGCACGTCGGGGTACTGGCGCTTGGTGCCGAAATACCAGACGAACAGACTCATCGAATACTTGGTTTTTGCGAGCTTCCGGTTGGTCCAGCGCCGACGGTGCTGCTCGGGAATCAGGTACTTGTAGGTGGCCGCGGCGTCTGCGTTGGAAACCACCAGCGACGCATCAAGCGTCTCGCCGCCGGCCAGCCGGACGCCAGCGGCGCGGCCGTCGCGGATCACCACCTCTTCGACCTTGGCGTTGTAGCGAAAGGTGCCGCCGTTTTCCTCGATCAGCTTGACCATGCCTTTCACGATCGAGCCGGTGCCGCCCATGGCGTAGTGCACGCCGTGGCTGCGTTCCAGGTGCGCAATCAGCAGGTAAATCGCGGTGGTGGTCATCGGGTTGCCGCCGATCAGCAGCGGATGAAAGCTGAACACCATGCGCAGCTTCGGATCGGAGAAAAAACTCTTCACCATGCGGTACACGGTGCTGTAGAAGCGGGTTTTGATCAGGTCCGGCAGGCACCGAATCATCTTCCACGGCGTATCGAAAGACTCATACAGCAGCTGGTCGAAACCCACCTCGTAGAGCTTTTGGCTCGCCTTCAGAAAACGATCGTAGTTCGCGGCATCGTTCGGGTTGAAGCGGGCAATTTCCGCTTTCATGGCGTCTATGTCGCCGCTGTAGTCGAAATGGGTGCCGTCGGCAAAGCGGATCCGGTAATAGGGATCCACCGGGATCAGGTCCACATCGTCCGCCAGCTTGCGATCGAACAGGGCCCAGAGCTCTTCGAGCAGAAACGGAGCGGTGACGATGGTGGGGCCGGCATCAAAGGTAAAGCCGTCCTGCTCGTAGACGTACGCCCGCCCGCCCGCCTTGTCGAGCTGTTCGCATACGGTGACTCGGTGGCCCAGGGCCGCGAGCCGCATGGCAGCAGCGAGGCCGCCAAAACCGCTGCCGATGACAATTGCCTCAGAATTACTCAAGCGAGGAGACCTCCAGTGTCAGATGATGTTGACGCACGCGCTGTGCTTAGGAACAATGACAGATGTTAATGTAATGTTAGCTGGACACTTAAGCCAGCATTGTCGAAAATTTCATGGTCGTTTGGCTGTTTGAAGCGCTGGTTGCAGCGCACATCGTCACCGGAACCGTAGGCCTGATCAGCCTGTGGGTGCCGATTGTTGGCCGCAAGGGCGGAGCCGTTCACAAGAAATGGGGCGTCGTTTTTGCCCGCTCGCTGCTGCTGACCGGCGGTTTTGCGGTTGGCATCAGCATCTGCACCCTGATTGCGCCGCTGGAGACCCACCCCTTCTGGGATGACCCTGTGCTGGTCAGCGCGGTCTTTGGCTGGATGATGCTGTACCTGGCCACCATGACCATCAATCTCGCCAACTACGGTCGGCTGTGCATCCAAAATCGCCAGAATCACGCGCAAAACCGCACGGCGCTCAATCTGTTCCTGCAGGCAGCGACGTTTTTTACCGCACTGAACTGCGCTTTTCAGGGCTGGCGGGTTGAACAGCCGCTGCTGGTTGGCATGTCGATCGTTGGGCTGGCCGCCGGCATTCTGAACACACGCTTTATCCTGCGCCGGAACCCACCGATGAACGAGTGGCTGATTCAGCACTCACGGGGACTGGTTGGGGCGGGCATCTCGGTCTACACGGCCTTTCTAGCCTTTGGTGCGGTGAACCTGATGCCGCAGTTTGCGTTCAGCCCGGTGCTTTGGGCCACGCCCTGTATCCTGGGCATCACGTATCTGCTGTATCACCAGATTCGGATCATGCGCGCCCGCTTTCAGGCTCGCGCAGCGAAGGCTGGGCGCTCCGAACGTGTTTCAAGCCCAACGCTGCCGCACGTCGGACAGGTGAAACACCCCTGACACCACCAGCAGGGTTGCGGTAACCCGCCAGTCAAACCCTTTTAAGGTGGCCCCCAGGGCCAGCATCAGGCTGGTGCCTGCGCCCAGGTTCAGCAGCAATGACAGAGGCCTCACCCCGCGACCGGTGCGCTGCCAGTAGCCGACCAGCACCACCGCCTCCAGCACCACCACCGCCAGCATGACCCAGACAATATTGCCGCTCTGGATGACTTCCTGCATCGATCGCTCCCGACTGGGCTGCTTTGCCGGCGGCTACTGTAACAACAGGCTTCGCGTTCCGCACCGAGGCTGACTTCGCGCGCATTTTTGCAACTCGGGCGGCGCGCTTTTATGATCGGCCTCCCGGGCGCACGCTGCTGCTGCCCGATCGACCGGGCCCGAGGGGGGCCGCCCGCTTATCACTCGAGGAACAACGCATTGATACAGACCGCCGCCAAGTGCTGCTTGGCCGTCCTGCTGGGCGCATTTCAGCTCAGCGCAGCAACCGCCGCCGACAAAAACCCACTCACCGACCTCGCCGCAGGTCTGACCGTCCGAGATATTGGCCCTGCCGTCACGTCCGGGCGCATCAGCGATTTTGCCATGCACCCTGACGCCTGGCACCAGTTCTACGCCGCCACCGCGTCCGGCGGTCTGTGGAAAACAGACAACGGCGGGATCACCTGGAAACCGATTTTCGATAATGAAGGGTCGTATTCCATCGGTGTGGTGGAGCTCGATCCCGTAAACCCCAACGTGGTCTGGGTCGGCACGGGCGAAAACAACGCCCAGCGATCGGTCGCCTACGGAGACGGGGTCTACAAATCGGTTGACGGCGGGGCGAGCTGGTCCAACGTCGGCCTGAAAGACTCGGAGCATATCGGGGACATCGCGATCCATCCCGACGACTCCAACGTGGTGTTTGTCGCGGCGCAGGGTCCGCTATGGAATGCCGGCGGCGACCGGGGCGTCTACCGCACGAGCGACGGCGGCGCGAGCTGGGAGCAGGTGCTGGAGGTGGATGAGCACACCGGCGCCAACAACGTCCTGATTCACCCCGAGCGCCCTGACCTGGTGCTGGCGTCCACCTACCAACGCCGGCGGCACGTCTGGACGCTGATCAACGGCGGTCCCGGTGGTGGCGTCTACCGCTCCACCGACGGCGGGGCGACCTTCAACGAAATCACGGCGGGGCTGCCGCCCCACGACAAGGGCCGGATCGGCCTGGCGTTCGCGCCCTCCGCTCCGGACACGGTCTACGCCATCGTCGAGACCGACGACGAACACGAGGGGGTTTACCGCTCCACCGACTTTGGCGCCCGCTGGGAAAAGCGCTCCGGCTACATGTCCAGCAGCCCGCAGTACTACAACGAGCTGATCGTCGACCCAAATAACCCAGACCGGGTCTACTCCATGGATACGTTCATGCAGGTGAGCGACGACGGCGGGAAGACCTTCAAGCCGGTGAACGGCAAATACAAACACGTCGACGAACACGCGCTGTTCATCGACCCGGCCAACAGCCAGCACATGATCACCGGCAACGATGGCGGGATCTATGACACCTGGGACGGCGGTGCCAACTGGCGGTTTGTCCAGAACCTCCCGATTGCCCAGTTCTATCGCGCCACGCCCGACAACGCGGAACCGTTTTACAACGTTTACGGCGGCACGCAGGACAACAGCAGCCTGGGCGCGCCGTCGCGCACGCTGTTTGACCGCGGTATCACCAACGAAGACTGGACGTTCACCCTGGGCGGGGACGGCTTCAAGACCCAGGTTGATCCCACCAACCCGGACACCGTTTACTCCCAGCTTCAGTACGGCTCGCTGGCGCGGTTCGACCGCCAGAGCTACGAGCGGGTGATCATCACGCCGGCCCCGGGCGCGGATGAAAACGACCACAAGTGGAACTGGAACTCGGCGTTCATCATCAGCCCGCACAATCCGCAGCGCCTGTATTTTGCCGCGGAGAAGCTTTTTGTCAGCGACGATGGCGGCAACGCGTGGCGGACGGTCAGCGACGACCTGTCGCGTAAGCTCGATCGAAACGCCCTCGAGGTGATGGACCGGGTCTGGGGCGTGAACTCTGTTGCTAAGAATAACTCCACCTCCATGTACGGCAGCATCGTCTCGCTGGATGAAAGCCCGCTGCTGGAGGGGCTGCTCTACGTCGGAACCGACGACGGCCTGATCCATGTGAGCGACGACGGCGGCGAAAACTGGCGTCGCGAGGAGCGCTTCGGCCGGGTGCCGGAGATGAGCTATGTGGGTGACCTGATCGCCTCCAGCCACGACGTGAATCGCGTCTATGCCGCCTTTGATAACCACAAGAAGGGTGACTTCAAACCCTACCTGCTGCGCAGCGACGACCGCGGAGAAAGCTGGACGTCAATTGTCGGCAACCTGCCGGAACGCGGCACGGTGCACACGGTGGCCGAGGACCACGTCAATCCGGATCTGCTTTTTGCCGGCACGGAGTTTGGCGTGTTCTACAGCCAGGACGGCGGCGAAAACTGGGGTGAGCTGACCGGCGGCATGCCAACCATTGCCGTCCGCGACATGGAGATTCAGCGCCGCGAAAACGACCTGGTGCTGGGCACCTTCGGCCGCGGCATCCGCATTCTGGACGACTACACGCCACTGCGCGTGAGCGCGGCCGACATTACGGCCGAAACCGGCTACCTGTTTCCGGTCAAAGATACCTGGCTTTACGCCGAGAAGGCTTACTACAGCTACGGACCCAAAGGGTTTCTGGGGGCGTCTTACTACGCCGCGCCCAATCCGCCTTTCGGCGCGATCTTCACCTATCACCTCAAAGAGGAGATCGCCTCGCTCAAGAAACAGCGACGCAAAGCTGAGCGTGAGCGTCAGAAAGAAGGTGAGGATAATCCATACCCGCCGCTGGCCGACCTTCGCGCCGAGGCCGCTGAAGATGATCCAACCATCGAGCTGAGCGTCTCCGACGCGGATGGAAACCTCGTTCGGCGCATCACCGGTCCGACCAGCAAGGGAATGCATCGCATCGCCTGGGATCTGCGCCTGCCGGCTCCGGATGCGGTGAACCTCAAGCGGTCGAGTTCCATTGCGCCCTGGGACAGCGCACCCAAAGGCCCGCTGGTGGGTCCGGGTACCTATCGGGTGAGCATGGCGATGCGCGTGCGCGGTGAGGTGACCCCGCTGGGAGAGCCGCAGGAGTTCGTTCTCAAAACGCTGGATGAAGGCCAGTTCCGGCCCTCCTCGCCGGCGGATCACGCGCGTGAAATGGCCGCGGCAAACGCGCTGGCGCGTAGCGTTGCGGCAGCGAGCAGCACCATGGCCGAGCTCAATCAGCGCATCGCGCATCTCAAGGTGGCGCTGCGTGACGCGCCGGGCGACAGTGAGGCGCTGTACCAGCGCCTGGTTCAGGTTGAAGCGGATCTGCGGGAGGCCGGTATTGAGCTGAACGGCGACCGGGTGATCGCGGGAATTGCCGAGCCCGCGCCCATGTCGATCAACGGTCGGCTCGGCATGTTCAGCTTTGCTCACTGGGACGCGCTGGCGGAGATCACCGACAATCAGCGTGCGTCGCTGGCGGTGGCGCGTGAGCAGCTGACCGGCGTTACCACCGCGCTGCGCGCGGCCCGTACGGCGCTGGACGAGATCGATGAAACGCTGGGCAGCAGCGTTCCCTGGACGCCGGGCCGCGTGCCCGCCGCTGCGGAGCTCCAGCAATGACGGGCGCCAGAAACTCGAAGCAAAGCGCAAGGCACCTTCCCTGGCTGCTGACGGCCGGTCTGCTGGCGCCGTCAGCGGTGACGCTGGCCCAGGAAGAAGCGGCGGAAACGCTCTCCGCCGGCACCTTTGCCGGCCTGAAGCTGCGAGGGATCGGGCCCGCCCTGATGTCTGGCCGGATTGCCGATATCGATCTCCACCCAACCGACCCGAACACCTGGTACATCTCGGTGGGGTCCGGCGGCGTCTGGAAGACGGCGAACTCCGGCACCACCTGGCAGCCGGTGTTCGACAAACAGTCGGTGTATTCCATCGGCGCTCTGACCATCGATCCGTCCAACCCCAGCCGGGTCTGGGTAGGCACCGGTGAAGACGTCGGCGGGCGGCACGTGGGCTTTGGTGACGGCGTTTATCTGAGCGAAGACGGCGGCGCTAACTGGCGCAACATGGGTCTTGCCGAGTCCGAGCACATCACGCAGATCATCGTTCATCCGGAAAACCCCGACGTGGTGCTGGTCGCCGCGCAGGGCCCGCTGTGGAACGCCGGCGGTGAGCGAGGCATCTACCTGAGCGAAGACGGCGGCGAAAGCTGGACACAGACGCTAGGTGACGATGAGTGGACGGGCGCGGCTTCGCTGATCGCTGATCCGCGCGATCCGAACGTGCTGTACGCAGCCACGTGGCAGCATCATCGGACGGTGGCGGCCTACATGGGCGGTGGGCCCAAGTCGGGCATCCACAAATCTACGGACGGTGGCCGTACCTGGCAGGAGCTCACTCAGGGGCTGCCGAAGGGCAACAAAGGCAAAATCGGTCTGGCGATTTCCCCGCTCAATCCGGACACGGTTTACGCCGCGGTGGAGCTCGACCTGCGTGAGGGCGGCGTCTTTCGCTCAACCGATCGCGGGGCGACCTGGGAAAAGCGTTCGGACACTGTCTCCGGCGGTACCGGCCCACACTACTATCAGGAGCTGTACGCGAGCCCGCACCACGAGGGCCGGCTTTACCTGATGAACAACACCACGGTGATCTCCTATGACGGGGGCAAGACCTTTGTTCCCATGAGTAACGAGAACAAACATGGCGACGACCATGCGGTGGCGTTTCGTCCGGATAATCCGGAGTACCTGCTGTTCGGCAGCGACGGCGGTCTCTATGAGAGTTTTGACCACACCGCAACGTGGCGCTTCGTGGCCAACCTGCCGATTACCCAGTTCTACAAGGTCGCGCTCGACGACGCGGAGCCGTTCTACAACGTCTACGGTGGTACCCAGGACAACAACACCCAGGGCGGCCCGTCGCGCACCGACAACAACAACGGCATCCGGAATTCCGACTGGCAGGTGGTGCTGTTTGGTGACGGGCACCAGCCGGCCACCGAGCCGGGCAACCCCGACATCGTTTACGCCCAGTGGCAGCAGGGAAACCTCGTGCGGGTGGACCGCAGCAGCGGTGAAATGGTCTACATCAAGCCGCAGGCTGAGCCGGGTGACGCGCCGGAGCGGCTGAACTGGGATGCGCCGATCCTGGTCAGCCCCCACTCGCCCACGCGGCTCTACCACGCGTCTCAGCGCGTCTGGCGCTCACAGAACCGCGGCGATACCTGGACGCCGATCTCGGATGACCTGACCCGCAATCAGCAGCGCGAAACCCTCCCGATCATGGGGCGCCGGCAGAGCTTTGACTCACCCTGGGACATGGACGCCATGTCCCAGTACAACACCATCACCTCGTTGGCTGAGTCTCCGCTGGAGGCGGGCCTGCTCTATGCCGGCACCGACGACGGCCTGATCCAGGTGTCGGAAAACGGCGGCGATAGCTGGCGGCGGATCGAGGTCGGCAGCCTGCCGGGGGTACCCGATACGGCGTTCGTCAACGACATCAAGGCCGACCTGTTCGACGCGGATACGGTCTACGTCACGCTGGACAACCACAAGTACGGCGACTTCAAGCCTTACGTGCTCAAAAGCACCGACCGAGGCCGGCGCTGGCAGTCCATCGCGGGCAATCTGCCCGACAAGCACCTCGTGTGGCGCCTGGTGCAGGACCACGAGGCGCCCGAGCTGCTGTTTCTCGGGACCGAGTTCGGCGTGTTCTTCAGCCTGGAAGGCGGCAACACCTGGGTTGAGCTGACCGGCGGTGTGCCCAACATTTCGTTCCGCGACCTGGCGATCCAGCGGCGTGAGAACGACCTGGTCGGCGCCACGTTCGGCCGCGGCTTTTTTGTGTTTGACGACTACACGCCGCTGCGGGGCCTGACCGAAGCACAGCTCGAGTCGGGGCCGCTGTTGTTCACGCCTCGCGATGCGCACTGGTACATCCAGCGTTCGCCGCTCGGCGGCGGCGGCAACTCGTCGCAGGGGCATGCGCATTACCATGCACCCAACCCGCCGTATGGGGCGGTCCTGACCTACTACCTGCCGGAAGATCTCCAGACCGCCAGAGAGACGCGACGCAAAGCCGAGAAGGCGCTGGACGCCGACGAGGATGTCCCGTTCCCCGGCTGGGACGCAATCGAGGCGGAGCGCCGCGAACGCGATCCCGAGATGATTCTCACCGTGCGTGACGCGGACGGCAATGTGGTTCGGCGGCTGACTGGGCCGGCCAAGAAGGGCTTCCACCGTATCGCCTGGGACCTGCGTTTCCCCGCGCCGCACGCGATTGGCACGGGCGGGGACTATTTCTCCAGCGTGACCGGTCCCATGGCGGCGCCGGGCAGCTACAGCGTGGATCTGAGCCAGTCGCTGAACGGTGAGATCCGAAAGGTTGCTGACGCCGTGTCCTTTGAGGTGACGTCGCTGGGTCGCGGAGCCCTGGACGGCGCGGACGACAAGGCGGTGGCCGCCTTCTGGCAGGAGCTTGCCAGCGTTCAGCGCGGTTCAACGGCTGCTGGTCAGGCGCTCGGTCAGACCCGCGAGCGGGTCAAGGCGCTGCGCCTGGCGCTCGAACGCTCCCTGGCACCGCCGGCCGGACTCGACGCGGAGCTGCACGGCATCGAGAAGACCCTGGAGGATCTTGCCCTGGCGCTTGGCGGCAGCGAGAAGCGTCAGTCGCTGGGGTCGCTGACCGAGCCGACGGTCGGCGCACGTCTGTTCCACGCGATGCTGGGCACCGGCATGTCCACCTACGGCCCGACGCCGTCGCACCAGCGCAGCCTGGAGCTGGCGAAAAGCCAGTTTGCGGAGATCCGCGATCAGATGAATACGCTGACCGAGGAACGGATTCCCGCTTTCGAGGCCAGCCTGCGTGAAGCGGGTGCGCCCTGGACGCCGGGTCAGCCGCTGCCGTAAAGCGCTGTTCCGTCCGTTATGAGGCCGGCGCCGAGCCATCGGCGCCGGCCTTTTTTTGGCCAAATGGCTTCTGACTGTCGAGTAGCCGTTAACCCCTCATTAACCTGCCGTTAAGGTTTGCGTTGCTAGCCTTTTAAACAAACAAAGGCTGGAGAAACCCGATGAAACGCTTTCAACTGCTCGCGGCAGGTGTGCTGTCTTTTTCGATGGCGGCCTGCACCACGGTAAACCCCTATACCCGCGAGGAGCAGACCGCAAAGGCCACCAGCGGCGCGGCTATCGGTGCCGCGGCCGGGGCGGTTGTTGGCCTGCTGAGCGGTGACAACAGCCGCGAGCGTCGCAAGCGCGCGCTGATCGGCGCTGGCGTTGGCGCGCTGGCCGGCGGCTCGATCGGCTACTACATGGATGTACAGGAAGCGAAGCTGCGCCAGCAGCTGGAGGGCACCGGCGTGTCGGTCACCCGCAACGGCAACGAGATCATGCTCAACATGCCAAGCAACATCACGTTCGACGTGGACCGGGCCGATCTGAGGCCGGATTTCGCCCAGGTGCTGAACTCAGTGGCGCTCGTGCTCGATGAGTACGACCAGACGCTGATCGAGGTGACAGGCCACACCGACTCGACCGGCAGCGACAGCTACAACCAGCTCCTCTCGGAGCGGCGCGCCGACGCGGTTGGCACCTATCTGATGCGCGAAGGGGTGATGCCGCGGCGTGTCGCCACGGCGGGGTATGGTGAGGCGTACCCGGTAGCCAGCAACAGCAGTGAGTCCGGTCGCGCCGCCAACCGCCGGGTTGAGCTGACGTTGGTGCCGCTCGCCTAGAGGATAAGGATCAGCAGGTGGGCGACAATAGCGCCTGCCGACAGGCGAAGCCGCAGCGCTTTGAGCCACGGGCGCTGACCCGCGGGCGGCTGCACCTGGTCCAGAATACCGGTGATGACGTGTCCGGCCAGCAGGGCCGGCACCGTCCAGCCGCCCGGCAGCAGCAGCGCTCCCCACGCCGCCAGGCTCACGACAATCGAGAGCCATAGATCAGCGGAAAGTGGTGTCGACGAGGCAGCGCATACGCCCCACCGGATGCCGCCGAGAAACGACAGGATCACGGCCGAGTAGAGGTTGAACCAGGCGGCGGTGGGGTAACCTTCGAAACCCGCGGCGGCCGCGCCGGCCAGTCCAAGGAACGGGATCAAGCCGGCGTAGCCCAGGAACCAGGCTGTCCCCACTTCCTGTCCTTCGATACCTTGGTTTGCTGATTCCGCCATGTCGGACCTCCTGCGCCGAGAGGCGCGGATTCTCGCAGCCGCTTTGTGAACGTTTTCTGATCGGGCCGCATGCTCGCACTCCCCTCGAGGTGTCATCTGGCCGTCATGTTTGCGATGTCTCATGACGATTCGATTGCTGAAACATGAAGCTGATGCCCTCGTTCCCGAGTCGTCTACCCTACGTGTGCCTGCTGCTCGCCAGTCTGGCTTTTGTGTCTTCGCTGCATGCTCAGATCGAGACTTCCTCGCTTTCCAGGCTTGCTTCACCTCACCTGACCTTTGCCCCTAAAGACCATCAGAAGCTACTCGCCGACGATCGCCGCCGGGCAGCGGATGGACAGCCTCTGCGCTACGGTGAAGCGATGCCGGTCAGCGACGTGTGGCTTCGGGACGGCCTGAGCAGCCGAGGAAAATGGGAGCAGCGAGCTGACGGCAAATGGGTTTGGCGGCTGCTGGTGTCTGCGCCCGGCGCAACGTCCCTCGACTTTGGCTTCAGCGACCTGTTTCTCCCCCACGGTGCCGAGATTCGGGTTTATGACCTTGATCGGACGGTGGAACGCGGGCCGTTCGACGAACGCCATAACAATCGCCAGTCCGTGTGGACGCCGGTCGTGCCGGGTCCTGAGGCAGTTATCGAGCTGGTCGTCGAGGCTGAGCTGCGGCGGGTGGTGTCGCTGAAGCTGGATCAGGTCAACTACGGCTACCGTTTTTTTACCGATCGGCCGTTTGCTCTGGATAAATCCGCGGAGTGCAATGTTGACGTGGTTTGCCCCGAGGGTGAGCCGTTCGTTGACCAAACGCGCTCAGTGGTTGCCATGACCCAGGGCCAGGGTGTCGGGCTGTGTACCGGGACGCTCATCAACAACACGGCGAACGACAATCGGCCGCTGGTGCTGACCTCACGCCGCTGCGGGATCAGCTCCGCCCAGGCGCCGACAGTGGTGTTTTACTTCAACTATCAAAGCGACGAATGCCGGGAGGATGGGTCCAGCGGCATCCCGCTGCCGCGCCAGGATTTCCGTGACACGCTGTCGGGTTCGACGCTCGTCGCCAGCTACGAGCCGAGCGACTTCACGCTGCTGGAGCTGCGGGAAGACGTGCCGGAATCTTTCAACGCTTTCCTGTCAGGCTGGGATCGCAGCGACGCGAGCTTAGCCTCCGCGTTCAGCATCCATCACCCGCTGGTGGAGGAAAAGCGCCTTTCGATCGAAAACCAGCCGGTTTTTGCCGCCACCAATACCGATAATCGCGAAGGCTGGTCCCCGGCAACCCATTATCAGGTGGAACGGTGGGATATCGGGATCACCGAAGGGGGATCGGAAGGCGGTGCGCTGTTCAACGAAAACGGCCTGATCACCGGACAACGCACCAGCGGAACCGAGTATCAGTGTCCGGGCGCCGAAGAAGGGCCCGATTATTTTGGCCGGCTCGGGGTGAGCTGGGATGGCGGTGGGACCGCTGACAGCCGGCTGAGCGATCATCTCGACCCGATCCAGTCCGGCGCGGTGACTCAGATCGGTGCTGACGCCTGCGCGGCACCGAGCGTCTCCATCGCAAGCAGCAAAGGCGCGGTCAGCCAGGTGGGGGATCGAGTGGACTTCACGGCGGACGTCAGCGGGCAGGGTCCTTTCACCTACGCCTGGGACGTGGACGCCGACGGCGTTATCGACGCCACCGGCCCAACAGCGCAAGCAATCTATCCAGAGGCGTTCTCCGGCAGCCTCGAGCTGCAGGTGACCGACGCCGCCGGCTGTTCGGCCCGGCAGTTCTTTGGGATTGCCATCGAGGCGCCGGAGGTCAGCGTGAGCGCGGCTGGCGACGCCGTCCAGAGCTGCGGCAATGGTGATGCCAATATCGATCCAGGAGAAATCTGGTCGTTTCCACTCTCGATCCGAAACGACGGACCGGTGGCCGCGACCGGCGCGCTGGCAGGATTCAACGTGGCGCCGGCGTCTGCGCTGTCGAAACTGGCGGAGGGAGCGAAGGTCACCGGCGGCCCGGACGGTTTTGGCTATACGTTTGCTGATTCGGCCGAGAGCAGCTGCAGCTACCGTTTCCAGGACATCAGCGAGACCGGCACCCGTCTGACCTTCAACCCGGCCTTTAACAACTTTCCGGCGCTGGACGACGGCTGGGTGGATGTCGACCTCGCGCCAGCGCAGTTCGAGTTCTACGGTGAGCGCATCGACACCATCCGCATGTCGACCAACGGCTATCTCAGCACCGAGCTTGGGCCCGCCGAGTCGGGCCAGGACGTGTCCCCGGACTGTCCGCTGCCGACGCCACCGGGGTCCGGTGGCGGAGGACGATTCAATGCGCTGCACCTGGATCTCGTGCTGAACGCGGGTTTTCACGAGTATTTTTCCAGCTGCCCGCGCCCGTCCGACGAAGGTGTCATGGTGGGCTGCCATATCTTTCAGTGGGACATCAGGAGCTTTGTCGCTACGGGCGACACGCCGGGGCTCAGCGCCCAGGCAATCCTCTACGATCAAACCAGCCAGGTGGTGTACCAGTACAGCGGGATGAACCCGCTGGCGGGTGACGGTCAAACGGTTGGCATTCAGAATCGCACCGGCAATATCGCCAGCACCTACGCCTGTGACGGTCAGCCGCAGGGGCTGACGGACAACAGCGCCGTGTGCCTGTTCTATCCGGAGCAGCGTTCGGCGCTGCTGTCGGATGAACTGCGGCTCAGCCAGGGAGCTATATCGCTGGGAACGCTGGGCTCAGGGGAGTCCCGCGACGTGGAGGTGGTCACCGAGATCCGCGAGACCATGGCCTGCGGTGATCGGTTCCAGGTGAACTACGTCGGGACCGGCCATGATCGCGGGTTTTCGGGCCCCGGTACTGTGACCGCCGCCATCGACGCGCCGGTCGCCGAAAACTGCACCGTGGTGACCAGCTGCGTGGGCCCCGACCAGGCGGCGGTCCAACCGCGCGAAGGTTTCTGGTTTAACGCCTTACGCTCCGGGAACGGAATCGACCTGCACTTTGCCGGTGCCGGCCTCTATTCCGCCTGGTACACGGCTGATGTGAACCGTCTGCCAATCTGGTACTACGTCCAGTCGCTGCGGGAGCAACGGCTCACCAACGACTACGTCACGGCCGACATCCTGCGGTTCCGGCTGGTCGGCGACATTCGTCAAAGTCAACCGCGAGCTGAGACCGTCGGCAGCGCGACGATCAGCTTTGTTGACGAGAGCAATGCGCTGATGACCTGGACCATCGACGGTGAACCGGGCGGTGAGCTGCTGCGGTTCTTCGACCTCTCCGCCACTGCCGACGTGGACGCGGTGCTGACCGACCAGTACTTCAGTCCGGCTGAAGCGGGTTGGGGTATCGG